>CAZUXT010000003.1:14464-207676 GCA_964624145.1 uncultured Eubacteriales bacterium
TGAAAACTTCTTCCGTCGAAAGGCCGAGTAGTTTCGATTCATACTCAACCGCAAGTTCCCCGAGTGATTTCTTTGTTTTTTCAGCTCTATCAATGATTTCCGCAGCACTTAAGAAAAACTCATCTCCCTTTTTCGTGAAAAAAACCGGGGGGCCTTTCCACAGGCCTGTTATACCGGAACCGCTCTTAAGCTCTAAAACCGATTTTTCATCAAACGGTTCACTACTCTTAAAACACACAAGCGCTTTCTCTTTTTTGAACCGGATATCCTCCTTCATTCGCGGTTCAAGATCAAAAAGACCCAACATGTTCTGTTTAACCCCTTTTTCGCATTCGATAAGAAGCACATGAGATTTCCCGTCTATATCCACAGTCCATTGGTTAAGAGAACTGAGAAGGACACCTCCTCCCCCTGTAGATCTGGCCTCAAGCTTGAGCCTTTTTCCATGATTTGATTTCAATTCTATCCGTACGGCATTAGGATGTTTCTCTTCCAAATGTTCTTCTTTGAAAAGAATATTTAATCCCTTTTTCAAAAAAAGGTCTTTTGCCTTTAAGAAGCGTTCGTCGGTTATCCCCCATCCCATCAATCCGGAGGCAAAGGCATTGTCAACTCCTTGTTCTTGATACACCTGAGCATAAGACCGGCCTCTTCCAAATGTAAAAACCGCTTCAACGGGCGCTTCACCCAGCAGATCTCTTGCAATACGAGCGATGCGGTACGAACCTGCTGTATGCGAACTGGAAGGCCCTCTCATTACAGGGCCCAGAACATCATTGAATATGCTTATAAAATCCGTATATTTCTTCTTCATATAAGTACAAAAGTCAGCTTTATATATTAATCTCTTATTCTTCAGACATTTTTTTGTAATCTTTGTATCTCTGTTCGGCTTCCTGGGCTGCTCTTTTAAAAAGCACCTTTGCTGCGTCAGGATGCTGCTGCATCAATGTCCTGTACCGGATCTCATTGTCAAGAAATGTCTGATATTCAAGCTTGGGTTCTTTTGAATCAAGAACCAAGGGATTTTTCCCCTCTTCAGCCCGTCTAGGGTCGTATCTGTAGAGAATCCAGTAGCCTGTGTCTACCGCTAGTTTTTCTTCTGCTTGGGTTTTCGTCATATCCAAACCATGGTTGATACAGGGAGCATAGGCAATGATCAACGAAGGTCCGTCGTAGGACTCAGCTTCCAGGAAAGCTCTCAAACACTGGTTCTGATTGGCCCCCATGGCAACCGCTGCGACATAGACATAACCATAGGACATGGCCATACGGCCAAGGTCTTTTTTCTTTGTCGCTTTTCCTGCTGAAGCAAATTTGGCTACCGAACCGGTAGGAGTCGCTTTTGACGCCTGACCTCCGGTGTTGGAATAGACTTCCGTATCCAGAACAAGCACATTGATATTCTTTCCAGTTGCCAGAACATGATCCAGGCCTCCGTATCCAATATCATAGGCCCAGCCGTCACCCCCAATGGACCAGACGCTCTTATCAACTATATAGTCTTTCAGCTCAATTATCTTCCTTAAGACTTTTTCCTTTTCTCCGGAAGCTTTTTTCTGCGCCTCAGGTAATGCTTTTATGACTTCTTCCGCAGCACTTTTGGCTTCATCTTCCACCGATGTCCAGTGTTCTCGGCTTTTTTGCAGGGCTTGTGTCAGCTCCTTGGTCGTCCCCATCTCAAGCAGCTTGTTGATGTTAAAGAGAAGCTGTTTTCTGTTGGAATTCACAGCAAGACGCATCCCGAATCCGTATTCAGCGTTGTCTTCGAACAAAGAATTCGCCCATGTGGGTCCCCTTCCGTTTTTATCCTTACAGTAAGGAACCGTAGGAAATGTTCCTCCCCATATGGAAGAACACCCCGTTGCATTGGCGATGATCATCCTGTCACCATAAAGCTGGGTGGCCAGCTTGACATAAGGTGTTTCTCCGCATCCGGCGCACGCTCCGTGGAATTCAAGATAGGGCAAGAGAAATTGGCTTCCTTTTACCGTTGTTTTCTTCACTCCGTCCAGAACATTATCCGGGAGTTCTTCGAAAAATTTCTCGTTTTCCACCTCGCCGGCTTTTCTCGCTTCTCCTATGGGAACCATCTCCAGGGCTTTATCTTTAGTGGGACAGACTTCCACGCAATTTTCACATCCCACACAGTCTTCGATATAGACCTGTAGTCTGTACTTTAAATCTCTGTCATTCTTGGTGCGCGATTTTAAAGTCACAAAATTACCAGGTGCATCTTTTAAATCGTCAGGATCTATCTGTTTGGGGCGAATGGTGGCATGAGGACATACCAGAGAACACTGATTACACTGGATGCAGTTATCAGGTATCCATCTGGGCACCAGGTTGGCGACACCTCTTTTTTCCAGTTTCGTTGTTCCTGTGGGGACAGCTCCGTCAAGGGGCATTTGGGATACTTTGATCTTATCTCCCTCAAAATGCATGGAGAGATCAATAACGCTTTTAGCGAAATCCGAGGCATCGTCAGGTATCAGTTTTATCTCCGGGGCTGATTTTCCTATCTTATCAGGGATGGGCACCTCCTCAAGTGCCTCTAAGGTTCTGTCAACGGCTTTCCAGTTCATTTTGACAATATCTTCGCCCTTTTTCATAAATGTCTTTTTGATGGCGTCTTTAATCAACTTCAGTGCTTTATCTTCCGGAAGAACTCCTGAGATCTTAAAGAAAGCAACCTGCATGATGGTACTGATCCTGTTCCTCAATCCCACCTCGTTCGCTATCTTTAAAGCATCAATGTTATAAACTTTAATATTTTTATCAATGATGGTCTTCTGCATGCTTTCAGTCAGGTTTTCAAAGACTTCTTCTGCTTTCCAGTTTGAATTGAGCAGAAAGGTTCCGTTTTCTCTTATTCCCTTAAGAATGTCATATCTCCCTATATAAGAAGATTTATGAAGGGCTGCAAAATCAACCGTATTCAGCAAATACTGGGACTGGATTTTTTCTTTTCCAAAACGAAGATGGGAGATGGTGACTCCGCCTGATTTCTTAGAATCATACTGAAAATAGCCCTGTGCGTACATATCCGTGCTGTCTCCAATGATTTTGATGGAGTTCTTGTTGGCGGATACGGTTCCGTCCGAGCCGTATCCCCAAAACTTACACCGGACCACTCCTTCAGGTTCAGAATCAAGAGGTTCCCCGACAGGCAGTGACAAGTTTGTGACATCATCCTCGATCCCGACTGTGAATCCGTGAGTGGATTTTCCTTCAAGATGGTCATAAACAGCTTTGACCATAGCCGGAGTGAATTCTTTGGAAGAAAGTCCGTATCTTCCTCCGATCACATCGATCTCTTTTTCTTTCAGAGCCGTGGCTACATCCATATAGAGGGGCTCGCCTAAGGAACCGGGTTCTTTGGTTCTGTCAAGAACAGCGATTTTCTTTACACTGTCAGGCAGGGCAGACAGAAGGGCCTTTGCAGAAAAAGGCCTGTAGAGCCTTACCTTAATAGCACCTACTTTTTCTCCCTTTCCTCTGAGATAATTAACAGCTTCTTCAATCGTCTCAACACTTGATCCCATGGAAACAATGACTCTGTCAGCGTCCGGTGCCCCTACGTAATCAAACAGATGATAGGACCGTCCGATCTTATTTGCCACTCTATCCATGCATTCCTGCACGATATCAGGAGCTCTGTCATAATACTGATTCACGGTCTCACGACCCTGAAAGTACACGTCCGGATTTTGAGCTCCCACCTTAAGATACGGTCTTTCCGGATTCATGGAGTGCGAACGGAATTCCTCCACATACTTCATCTCAACAAGCTCTGCCATGGTCTCATAAGGAATCATCTCTACTTTTTGTATCTCATTCGAAGTCCTGAAGCCGTCAAAAAAATGGACAAACGGTACTTTAGATTTCAAGGCAGCGAGATGAGCGACTATAGCCAGGTCCATGGTTTCTTGAACAGAGCCGGATGCGATCAGTCCGAATCCTGTGTTTCTCGCAGACATCACATCTGAATGGTCACCAAATATAGATAATGACTGGCAAGCCAGTGACCTTGCAGATACATGAAATACGGTAGGAAGCATTTCCCCTGCGATTTTGTGCATATTCGGCAGCATAAGCATCAATCCCTGAGAAGCTGTGAATGTGGTAGTCAGAGCCCCTGCTGAAAGGCTTCCATGTACAGCTCCGGATGCTCCGCCTTCGGACTGCATCTCAATGACATCTACTGTCTGTCCGAAAATGTTTTTTCTTCCCTGTGCGGCCCATGAATCGGCAAGCTCTCCCATCAAGGATGATGGTGTTATGGGATATATGGCAGCCACTTCACTAAAAGCATAAGCCACGTGTGTTGCTGCTGTATTGCCTTCAATGGGTTCAAATTTTCTCTTCATAACAATCTCCTCTCTTATTAAGACGTTTTTATTATTTTATTATTTGATCTCTGTCCTCCCTTCCAGAGACTTTTTAATGGTCACTTGGTCGGCATAATCAATATCAGAACCGACAGGAAGGCCCATTGCCAACCTGGTTAACTTGACATCAAAGTCTTTCAATGCTTTTGACAGAAAGGCTGCTGTGGCTTCGCCGTCAGCAGTCGGATTCGTAGCAATGATGACTTCTGAAAATTTATTATTTTTTATTCTTTCACTAATTTTTCCAATATTTAATTCATCGGGGCCCACCCCTTTTAAAGGGGACAAAGCTCCCAAAAGCACATGATATCTTCCATGGTAAATCCCACTCTTCTCTATGGAATCAATATTAAACGGTTCCTCCACAATACATAAAACATCATCATTTCTGCTTTCATCCGTGCAGTAAAAACAGGGATCCACATGGGTCAGATTGTTGCAGACAGAACAGTAAAAAAGCCCTTTTTTTGCGTCTATTATTGAATCAGCCAAATGGTCCACCTCTTCCTGTTCAAGACCTATTATGTAATAAGCAATTCTCCGGGCCGTTTTTAATCCGATCCCCGGTATTTTTTTTATCTCTTCGATAAGTCTTGTTAAAGGGGGTTGTCCTTTCATTTTACATCACGATAAGCCCGGAATCTTCAGCCCGGCGCCCAGAGCTCCCATTTTTTCTTTGACCTGGTCATCAACCTGTGCGCACGCATCATTAAAAGCCGCACTTATCAAGTCCTGGAGCATTTCTACGTCATCCTTATTGACGACTTCCGGATCGATCTTAACAGAAACAATGTTTTTATTTCCGTCCAAAGTAATCTCGACCATCCCCCCTCCGCTGCTTCCTTCCACTCTCATTTCATCCATTTCTTTTTTTATCTTATCCTGCATCTCCTTGGCCTGTTTGAGCATTTTCTGCAAATTTCCGACGCTTTTCATTTTTCCTCTCCTTCATATAGTATTTTTTGCTTAATGGTTTTTTCCCTCTTTATCAACTGATAATATTCGCGCCTTAAATGTGCTGAGAAATTCCTCCACTTTCGGCTCCTTTAAAACATTATCTTTCTTGCCGTTTTTCAAGGGGTCCTGTTTTTTTTCATCTACATCCGGCACAGGCTTTGCGCTCCGAACATCCCCTGCTTTTTTCACCGTTCTTTTGGATCCCCCGTCTTCATTCTTTTTAGATGCTTGAGTGTCCAATCCTATTTTTGCCTTAAGTGATTTTACTTCTTCAATGATATCCTTGATAGGCACTATGTTTTTGAACTGACATATTTTTACGATCAATACTTCAAAATAGATCCTGGGATGTGACGAATACCTCAATCCCTGTTCTCCGTTCTGAAGAGCATTGAGACAGTGCAAAATTTCATCCGAACGGGTGTTTTCAATCTGTTTTCTTATTTTTTCTGTTTCCGAATCGTCGAGCGTCAGCAAATCCCCTGTATCTTTTAATGAGCTCACCAAGAGAAGATTCCTGAAGTGTTTGATCAATTCCGAGTGGAAAAACCGAAGGTCATATCCTTTATTGACAATTTTTTCAACCAGGTCAAAGACCCGTTCGTCTTTTTTCTTAAGAATGGCTTCAGCGACTTCAAAAAGAAGCTCCCGGCTTATAGTCCCCAGGATCTCTTTCAGATCTTCGTCACTTACCTTTTCACCTGAAAAAGAAACAGCCTGATCAAGCAGGCTTTGAGCATCCCTTAAGCTTCCCTCCGCTGATTCTGCGATCAACCTGATGCCGTAATCTGAAATCGATATGTTTTCTTTTTGAGTGATTTCCTTTAAATGAGCGGTGATCTCATTGAGAGATATTTTCCTGAATTCAAAAGTCTGGCACCTGGACACAATGGTCGAAGGGACCTTGTGCAGCTCAGTTGTGGCAAGAATGAAAATGGTATTTGGCGGAGGCTCTTCCAGTGTTTTGAGCAGAGCATTGAAGGCTGGAGGAGTCAGCATATGAAACTCGTCTATGATAATGACCTTATAACGGCTGTGGAGAGGCTTGTACTGAACGCCTTCCTTTAAGGCTCTTACTTCATCAATCCCTCTATTGGACGCACCATCTATTTCAAGCACATCTACTGAGCGGCCTTCCTGTATGTCAACACAAGATTCACATTTCAGACATGGCTCCGGGGTAGGCCCCTGCTCGCAGTTGAGTGATTTTGCCAGGAGCCGGGCCACAGTTGTTTTGCCGACCCCCCTCATGCCCGAAAAAATATATCCATGGGCCAGGCGGTTGTTTTTGATAGCGTTTTTTAAAGTCTGAACAACCGCTTTCTGCCCTATAACCTGATCAAAGCTTACAGGCCTGTATTTTCTTGCATAGACTAAATAGCTCATTTTATATCCGTTGAATCCGGGAAAGGATGCGGAAGTCTTCTCAATTTATAAGACAGTATTTTAACACATATAACTTTTAAAACAAAAACAATTTTTGCACTATGATCCTTGTTCATGTATCTTATATGAGACTATGAATGACAGGGTGAGCCTTTATGAAATACATCTGGCCGTGCTCCTGTTCGGAGTAGCCGGACTGTTTGGAAAATGGCTCTCCATCTCTCCTTTCATAATCGTTTTAGGAAGGGTTTTTTTTGCAGCCCTCTCTCTGGCCATCCTCCTCTGGATATCCGGCAGAAAAAAACCGCTTCTTCCAGGAGAAGATGCGCTCTATTTTGTTCTTTTAGGACTCATTCTTTCAGTCCACTGGGTGTCTTTTTTTAAGTCCATCCAGATATCGACCGTAGCGATAGGATTATTATCCTTTTCAACCTATCCTGTTTTCACTACTTTTCTCGAACCTCTGTTCACCAAAGATCGGATTGTGAAGACGAACATTTTTTTATCCCTTTTTTGTTTGTTCGGAGTGTTTCTGATTATACCAAAATTCGATCTTCAAAATTCAACTTATATGGGTGTTTTATGGGGAGTTTTATCAGGATTTACTTTTTCTCTTCTGACCATTATCAACCGAAAGCTCGCTCAGAAACACTCAAGTCTTGTCATCGCTTTTAACCAGAATTTTTTCTCAACTCTCTTCTTAATACCCCTTTTGTTTTTCATATCCTTTCCACTGACCGGAAAAAACATACTCCTTCTCGTCATATTGGGAGTGGTCTGCACTGCTCTTTCGCACACTCTTTTTATAAAGGGAATGAAAAAAATAAAAGCGCAAACAGCGAGTCTCATCCATACACTGGAACCTGTTTACGGAATCATATTTGCGTTTCTCTTTCTCGGAGAAACCCCATCAAACCGGACTTTTTTAGGGGGAATGGTTATCCTGCTGGGTCAGGTATTGATTGCCTATACTTTTGTCAAAAGAAGAAAATAACTTATTCTGTTTCCTTAAAGACCTTTTTAACTTTTTTAAAGGCCCAGTCTAACTCTTTCTTTTTAATGATCAAAGGCGGCGCAAAACGAATCATGTCTTCATGCGTTTCTTTGCAGAGCAGGCCTTCCTTCTTCAATGCCTCACAAAAACGCCTGGCTCCGCCAGCCTCGGATTTCAATTCTATTCCTATAAGGAGACCCTTTCCTCTGACATCTTTTATGTACTTGCTCTTTATTGTTTTCAGTTTCTTTAAAAAATACTGACCCTGCTCTTCTGAGTTTTCAGAAAACTTTTCTTCCTCCATCACACGCAGTGCTTCCCTGGCGACGGCACAGGCCAAAGGATTCGCTCCAAATGTGGAGCCGTGTGATCCCGGTGTGAAAACACCAAGGATTTCCCTGTTGGAAAGAACAGCGGAAACAGCATAGCATCCCCCTCCTAATGATTTTCCTATCACGGCCATATCCGGTTTGACTCCCTCGTGATCGCAAGCAAACAAGCGGCCTGTTCTTCCCAGGCCTGTTTGTATCTCATCTGCAATAAACAATACATTGTTTTTTTCACATATCTGTTTTGCTTTTTTCAGATATCCTTCATGAGGAATGATGATTCCGGCTTCAGCTTGAACAGGTTCTACTAAAAAGGCGGCTGTATTGGGAGTTATGGCTTTTTCCAGTTCATCCGTGTCTCCATAAGGAATCTGTATGAACCCGGGAGTGAAAGGACCGAAATCCTTTTTATAGTGCTCTTCCGTAGAGAAGCTTATAATGGTAATGGTTCTTCCGTGAAAATTATTTTCACAGGTGATGACCTCGGCCTGGTTTTCCGGGATTCCCTTTTTTTGATATCCCCACATCCGGGCTGCTTTCACCGCTGTTTCTACAGCTTCCGCACCTGAATTCATAGCCAGAACCATTTCAAATCCGCTCAAATCACATAATTCTTTCGTGAGCAAAGGCCACTGGTCATTCCTAAAAGCTCTTGACGTCAATGTCAAATTTTTTGCCTGCTCACAGAGAGCTTTGACTAAACGGGGATGGCAGTGGCCGTGATTCACAGCAGAATAAGCACTGAGAAAATCAAGGTACTTGTTATCTTCAATATCCCATACCCAAATACCTTTCCCTTTGGTCAATACGGCATCAAGGGGATTGTAATTATGGGCTCCGTAGATATCTTCCATATCTACATAGAATTTTGTGTTCATTGTTTTTTCCTTTATCTTAAAAAAGATTTTTATTCAAACTACCCTTTTCTCATTTCTCTGACTCTAATGCGTTGTGCATCATCAGGGTGTTCTCTCTTGAATTTTTTCCAGTATTCATCTACTGATTGCTTCATGTCTTTATGAAGCATCAATATGCCAAACAGATTCGGGGCAGCCATCAGGACAATGGCTACGGCTGCGAGAGACCACACGATCGTCGTATCTATAAGGGCCGCTGAAAAAAAGGCAAATATATAGAATATTCTATAAGGCATAACAAATTTTTCTCCGACAAGATAAGTAACAGCCCGGCTGCCGTAGTAGGACCATGATATAACGGTTGAGAAAGCAAACAACAAGAGTCCGACCGAAACTATGAACTTTCCGTACTCGCCGAAAAGTCCGTATTTAAAAGCTTCAGCAGTCAAGACCGCGCTGTGAACAAGAGATTTTCCTTTGACTTCAACTGAGTTATCTACCAGCTTCCCATCTTCCGCTTCAAGAGTACCCGTCACTTCCTCTCCGTCCTTTAGATAAGTCACATCTTCCGCAAAAGACCGTGCGTGTATGATGGTAATATCGTCGGGGCTCTCAAGCTTTCCATCAACAATTTCTATCTCTCCTGAATAGGATTTGACCCTGTCACTTCTTCTGTCTTTCATGAATTCCCTTAAAGCAGACAGATGTTCATTGTTATCTCTCTCATAAATACCCTGTATTATCTCCATATCCGCCCGTTCAAAGGTATTCGGTATTTTCTTGGTCCATACTCCTGATGCCATTATTGTAAGTCCTGTGAGTGTGCAGATCAAAAGCGTATCAATAAACGGCTCAAGTATAGCCACCATCCCTTCGGAAACCGGCTCATCAGCTTTTGCGGCAGAGTGGGCGATCGCTGCAGATCCCTGACCAGCTTCATTTGAATAAATCCCCCTGTTTACTCCTTTGTTGAAAGCAAACGAGATGGATGTACCGAGAAATCCCCCTAAAGCGGCTGTCCCGGTAAAAACATTCACAAAAATCACTTTAAGGGAGGGAATTATTTGTTGATAATTGAAAAATATCACACTCAAGGCACCGATGACATACAGAACGGCCATAAAAGGGACTATTTTTTCAGTTACTTTTGCAATCCTTTTGATACCACCGATTATTATAAGAGCCAGAAAGACCGAAAGTATGCTTCCTGTGATTATGGGTTTAATATGAAAGGTGGATTCTATGGATACCGCTATATTGTTTATCTGAGGCATATTTCCGGTCCCGAACGTACAGATAACTGTGGCTATGGCAAAAATCACGGCAAGCCATTTCATATTCAGTTTCTTATCCATATAATACATAGGCCCGCCCGATATAGTCCCTTCTTTGCCTTCCTTATTCACATCCCTGTATTTATGTGAAAGAGTCACTTCCACAAATTTTGTCGTCATCCCAAAAAAAGCTGTAGCCCACATCCAAAAAAGAGCGGCCGGACCTCCGATGTACAATGCCAATCCCACTCCACCGATATTGCCCGTGCCGATTGTTCCGGATAAAGCTGTTGCTAAGGATTGGAAATGTGTCGTATCCCCCTCGAAAGAATCTTTCTCATATTTTCCCGTTACGATTCTGATCGCGTGACGAAAAAATCTCAATTGAGGGAAACGGAGATAAAGAGTAAAGAAAATTCCGGTCCCCAGTAAAAGCAAAGGAAACCAGGTTCCATTCCCCAAATATCCGTCCAAAGTGAGAAGAAAATTATTTATTGCGTCCACAAAGTCACCTTCATTGAAGAATTTATAATCCAGAAAAAACTAAAACCATTTCCAGCGAACGAATAAAAGATGAAAAATCTTATCAGAAAAAACCACATGTTGCAATGATTTAATCCCTTCAGCAAGGCCAAAATTCGTAACATCCTTAAAGGCAAGTGGCGGAGAGGATGGGATTCGAACCCATGGTACGAGTTACCGTACACACGCTTTCCAAGCGTGCTCCTTAAGCCACTCGGACACCTCTCCGAATTTGCTATCCTAAACCAGAATATGTACGTTACCAAAAATGAGAAAAAGAGT
The DNA here is from genome assembly GCA_964624145.1 of uncultured Eubacteriales bacterium. Lineage (GTDB taxonomy): Bacteria > Acidobacteriota > Aminicenantia > Aminicenantales > Aminicenantaceae > WJMT01. The sequence continues at coordinate 25,457 of CAZUXT010000003.1, forward strand.
AAAGTAAGATTGCTTTCAGCTCTTTGATGAAAACGTTTTTTTTCCCTGCTGAATTAATTTAAAAATCTCTTACTGGCGGAGAGGGTGGGATTCGAACCCACGATCCGAAATACTCCGGATAGCGGTTTTCGAGACCGCCGCCTTCAACCACTCGGCCACCTCTCCGCAGAATCTGTATTTTTCATAAAAAACCGTGTGTCCAATATAACAAATATCATGAAGGACTTAAAAGGTTTATTTGTACGATATGAAAGGATTTATCTTTTTGACTTGAAAAAGTCTTTCAATATTTTACCGCATTCCTCTGACAGAAGACTTCTTTCTATTTCCGGAGCATGATTGGTTTTCTCAAAGGGAAACTCCATAATCGAATGAATGCCGCCTCCTTTGGGATCATCAGCCCCGTACACAAGTCTCCTTAATCTGGACAGCACAACGGCTCCCGTGCACATAGGACAGGGTTCTAAAGTGACATAAAGCTCACAGTCATTCAGCCTTTCATTTCCTTTAACCTGACAGGCTTCTCTTATAGCCAGGATCTCTGCATGAGCGGTCGGATCATTGAGAGAAACACACTGATTGTGAGCCCTGCTCAGGATATTTCCGCCGGATACTATGACCGCTCCTACCGGAACTTCATTTTTTTGTTTAGCCTTTTCAGCTTCTTTCAAAGCCTGCCTCATAAAGTAAAAATCATCTTTTTCCATCATCCAGATTCTACTGATAATAAGCTAAAAACACAAATCCCCTCTTTACACATCTCCCCCCTTTCCCGGCACCCGGAGCTCGCTTTTTCTCTTTTATTACTTTAAACTGTAATCTTAAAACTCTAAACTATCCGGAGAGTCCATCATGAGGTCGCTTGAATGCATCTTTTGTAAAAAAACATATCCCCCTGATCCCTTCAGTCTTTTCTGCACGAAGTGTCGGGAGCCTCTGTTAGTGGCTCCTCCTGATACAAACTGCGAAATCCATTCGATTAGAGATCATCCGCTGGAAAAATATAGCGATTTTCTTCCCATAAAAAAATTTTCGCCTGAATTTTCTCTTGGAGAAGGAAGCACTCCCCTTTTAAAACTGAACAGATTGAGGGATGAATTTATTCTTCCGGATATATACGCCAAAAACGAAATGCTGAATCCAACAGGCAGTTTTAAAGACAGGGGTACGGTTTTAGCCGTACAAAGGGCTGCCTCACTGGGAATAAAAAGAATAGGGACAGTATCAACAGGGAATATGGCTGTATCGACCGGAGCCTACGGAGCAAGAGCTGGATTAAAAACACTGGTCCTCGTCGGTGAAGATGTTTCTGATGAAAAACTCTATTCAGCCGGCATACACGGAACCATTCTCATCAAAGTCAAAGGAGATTACGGCGCGCTTTTTTATAAAAGCCTGGAAATAGGGAGAAAGAAGAAAATATACTTCATGAATTCTGTGGACCCTTTCCGTATCGAGGGATATAAAGTCACTGCTTTTGAGATCTTCGAACAATTCAACGGAAAAATTCCCACTCATATTTTTGTGCCTGTGAGCTCCGGAGGCCATATCATAGGGCTCATGAAAGCATTTAAGGAATTAAAACAGAGCGGCATGATCGATAAATTTCCGGTTTTTATCGGGATCCAGCCTGAAAAAGCTTCTCCCATAGCCAGGGCCTTTCTCAAAGGCGATGTCAAATACAAACGGATAAAAAAAGCAAAATCTCTGGCTCAGTCTATCAATAATCCCGCTCCCCCCGGAGGTAATATTGTTTTGAAAATGATTTATGAACTCAACGGAAGAGTGATTCATGTCACAGATAAGGAAATAAGTAAGGCACAGATCCTTTTGGCCTCGTATGAAGGTCTGTTCTGTCTGCCTGCTTCGGCAGCGAGCCTGGCCGGTGTTCTCAGATTAAAGCGTGAAAACAAACTGAATCCCAGCGACAGGATAGTGCTTATCCTCACCGGTTCAGGAATGAAAAATATCAAAGCCATAAATCCATCTGAAATGAAAATCATCACAACATCTTTGAATAAACTTGACTTTGCAGTCTCCTTTGCAGTCAAATAAAAGTCCCGCCGGATCCGTCTTCCTTTATAAACTCAGCTAACTATGCTATCATCGTAACAAATCAAAAATGCAGGAGGTATAAATGGCCAATGAATTTCCGACCATGGATTTTAAAATGCCAAAAATCAATCCCCGTTATGTGAAAATGGGTGTGACTTTAGTCGTTATCATTATTCTCATAGCAAGCTCTGTCTATCAAATACAACCTGAAGAAGCTGGAATCATTCTCCGCTTAGGCAAATTCGTACGGACTACCGAACCCGGCCTTCATTTTAAGTTTCCGGGCATAGAAAAGATCATTAAAGTCCCTGTTCAAAGACAGCTTAAAATGGAGTTTGGTTTTAGAACCGAAAAACCCGGAATACGTAGTGAATACAGGATAACACAGAGTACCCAAAAAGAATCTGTAATGCTGACCGGAGACCTAAACGTAGTTGTTACAGAATGGATCGTCCAGTACAGGATAGATAATCCTTATAATTATCTTTTCAAAATCAGGGATGTGGACTACACCTTCCGCTGTATGACCGAAGCCGTAGTAAGAAAAATAGTTGGGGACAATTCTGTTGACGAGGTTCTGACTATCGGAAGGGCACGGATCGCTCTCCAGGCTCAAGAGGAACTTCAAGGCCTGTGTGACCTTTATGAAATCGGAATAAATGTCAGCCAGCTTATATTCCAGGACGTCAACCCACCGGATCCTGTTAAGCCCTCATTCAATGAAGTCAATGAAGCCCTCCAGGAGAAAGAAAGAAAAATAAACGATGCTTGGTCTGAATACAATCAAATCATTCCCAAAGCAGAAGGAGAAGCAGAACAAACCATCAGAGCTGCGGAAGGATACGCTACGGAAAGAGTGAATAATGCCCAGGGAGACTCACAGCGGTTCATCGATGTTTACCGGGAATACTCCCGCGCGCCCCTGGTTACCCGTAAAAGGCTTTATCTTGAAGCCATAGAGGCGATAATGCCGAATATCGACACAAAGATTATTTTTGATGAGGAGCAGAAAAATATATTGCCTCTGTTAAATCTCGGAAAAAAGGAGGCAGACAAATGAAGAACCAGACAAAATATGCCTTAATAGCCCTAGCCGCCTTTCTTGTTTTGATCATCCTGGCCGATGCTTTGTTTGTGGTTTCAGAAATGAACCAGGTGATCATCACCCAATTCGGAGAACCGATCGGAGGAGCTGTCACAGAGGCAGGCCTTCACGTAAAAGCGCCTTTCATCCACAAAGCTAACTTTTTTGAAAAAAGGTGGCTTGAATGGGATGGAGACGCCAATCAAATTCCAACCAAAGATAAAAAATACATTTGGGTGGATACCTATGCCAGATGGCGTGTCAAAGAGCCCTTGACTTTTTTCCAGCGCGTGCGTGATGAAAGAGGAGCCCAATCCAGGCTGGATGATATCATAGACGGTGAGACCAGAAATATAGTGGCCAGTTATGATTTGATCGAACTGGTTCGTTCCACAAACAGGGAATTTGAGATTACAGAAGAACTTGAATTTATCTTGGATAAAGAAGAGATCAGAAAAATCGATACCGGCAGAGAAAAAATCGCTGACCTTATATTGAGCAAATCATCAGCCATTACCGGAGAATTCGGTATTGAACTGCGAGATGTGCGTATAAAAAGAATCAATTATGTGGATGAGGTACAACAGAAGGTCTTTGACAGGATGATTGCTGAGAGGCAGCGCATTGCATCCAAATACCGTTCGGAGGGAGATGGAAGAAGTGCTGAAGTACGAGGACAAAAAGAAAGGGAGCTTAAGAAAATACAGTCAGAAGCCTACAGACAGGCTCAGGAGATCAAAGGAAAGGCAGATGCAGAAGCAACAAAGATCTATGCCCAGGCTTACAACCGCGATCCTGAATTCTACCAGTTCATGAAGACTCTGGAAACCTACCGCAAAATCATGGATGAAAAGACCTGGCTAATCCTTTCCACAGAGGCTGAATTCTTGAAATATCTCAAGAAAACATCAAAGTAACGGGCTTGAGCAGGCCAGACTCATAAAAGAAATTTCTTTAATCCCTGCTTATGAGGAAACAGGGCAGAGGCTCCGCCTGTATGCAGGAACAACACATTATCTTCTTTTTTGAAGCGGCCTTTGTGTATAAGGTCAATAAGAGCAGCCACGGCTTTTCCCGTGTATATGGGATCAATGAAAATTCCCTCTGTAACGGCCATAAGCCTTATGGCTTCAGATACATCTTCATTCAGCTCCCCATAGCCTCCGGCTCTATAATCATCAAAGACAATGATATCTTCTTCCTTAAAATCAATTTTAAGCCCCATACAATCCACCACATCATCAGAAACTTTTTTGATATCCTGACTGAAACTATCTCTGTCCTCAGAGACACTGATGCCCAATATTCTGGTGCTGTCACCGCACAATTGAGCTCCGGCGAGCAGACCTGCCTGGGTTCCTCCTGATCCAGAAGCAAGAACAATAGAGTCCAAGCCTTTGTCTAAAGAGTTCATCTGCCTCCTCAATTCCATATAGGCATCCACATAAGCAACAGCTCCCAGGGGAAATTTCATAGAACCTCCTGTCATTGAGCCTCCGATGGGAATAACATAAGGTTTGTGACCCTGCTCCTTTTTTTCATTAAAAACCTCTTCCAAGATTCCTTCCACTTCCTCTGCTTTGACAACTCTGCCTTTTTGAGCCGACTTTATTCGAATATCGGCATCTAATATGAAATCCAAAAGAAGATTGCCATCCATTATTTTCTGGGTTTCATAGGTCTCAAAGAGGAGTAAAATGGGCTTTATCCCAAATTTCCTTGCAGCAGCAGCTGTCTGAAGGCACCAATTTGACTGAATACTCCCCCATGTGATGATTGAATCAGCCTGACTGTCTATCACATCCTGAATAATATACTCTAACTTACGGCTCTTATTGCCTCCCATGGCAAGCCCTGTAAGGTCTTCTCTTTTGATCCATATATTAGGTCCGTTTAGATGCGTTGAAAGTCTGCTGAGCTTTGAGATAGGTGTCGGCCTGTAGAGCAATCTCTTTTTCTGAAATCTGTTTATTTTTTCCTCTATGATTTGAACCGGATATGTCATTCCATTCTCCTTTTTCTTGACTTATGAAATATATTAAACGATATTATAAGCGGGAACGCAATATTTAGGGAATAATCGGACATTCCATTTGTATAATATATAGGAGCGAGCATGAAGCAGACACAACAAAATGAGGATTATATGTTAATCGCTAATGCAAAAAAAGGCAGTATGGAAGCGTTCGAGTCCCTGATAAAAAAGTACCAGAAGAGTATTTATTATTTATGCAGAATCATGACCGGAACGCATCAATCAGCTGATGACCTCTCTCAGGAGACATTTGTTAATGCTTATTTTTCTCTATCAAGTTTTAAAGAAGGGATGAATTTTTTCCCCTGGATAAGGAAAATTGCCGTAAACAAAACCTTGAACTATTTGAAGAAAATAAAAAGGGAATTTCCTCTGGACAGCAACACCAGGAAAAATCCCTCGAATCCAGGCCCGCAGGTAAACGACAAACCTTTAGACACACTTCACATGCATGAGTTAAACACAAGACTCAGGGAATCAATACACAACCTTCCAGATGAAATGAAATCCGTTTTTATTCTCAAAGTATTAGAAGACATGAGTTATAAAGAAATTTCAGATACTTTGAATATTCCCCTCGGAACGGTGATGTCTCGCCTTAACCGAGCGCGCCAGAGACTCAAATCCTCATTATCTGAATTCCTAAAAGGGGGGATAAAATGAATCACGATGAAATGAAAAAACTCATAAGCGCTTATCATGACGGAGAGCTTCCTGAAAAAAAGATGGAAGAAGTAAGAAAACACATCGAATCATGTCCGGAATGTCAAAGAGACCTTGAGATGTTTCAGCGTATAGACCGGTTATCCAGTGAAATCCCTGAAGAGGAACCCAACAGCCATTATTGGGAAAAAATGCTCTCCAATATAAGCTCTGAAATCAGTGATAAAAAAAGCATATCACCTTTAAAGGAGGCAAAAATGTATAAAGACTCCTTTTTTAGAAAAGAAAAAAATACGGGCATTAAAGCTGTGGTCTTCCCCTTGACCGTGGCCGCACACGCAATGGTGATATTGATGCTGCTCATCTTCCCTCTTCTTAAACCCGGAGACCTTCCTGAAGTCCAGGTTTACAGCGCCTTCCTAGCCCCTCCGCCTCCTCCTCCGCCCCCTCCGCCTCCTCCTGCTAAAAAACGCAGCAGCTCCAAAGCCACTACTAAAATACAGCCGGTTAAAGCTCAAACCAATATCCAGCCTGGAGTACTCGTTGCCCCGGTCGATATCCCTGACGAAATCGCTGAAGAAGAACTGACGGACTTCGGTATCGAAGGCGGTGTCGAAGGTGGAGTCGAAGGCGGCGTTGAGGGCGGTGTGCTCGGCGGCGTTGTCGGCGGGGTTTTAAGTGGTGTTGTCGGACAGGTCGAAGCCCCTGTCAGAGTGGGAGGTTCAATTAAAAGACCAAAACTCATTTACAGCGTGCCCCCTGAATATCCTGAAATAGCCAGACAGGCCAGAATGGAGGGAGTTGTGATCGTTGAAGCCACCACTGATATCTACGGCCGTGTTCAGAGTGTCAGAGTGCTCAAATCACAGCCACTGCTGGATGAGGCGGCCAAAGATGCGGTGCGTCAGTGGGTCTATGAACCCATGGTCATTAACGGCCGTCCGCGGCCTGTTATTTTTACGGTTACGGTCACCTTCGAACTAAAATAAAATCCAGGCTATTCATAAAATCAGCCTGCATCCTTCAATCACCACTACATGATCAATTGGATTTTTAAGTTATTTTGATAAACAGAGTTTATCTCTTTATTTCTGTTTCGTATTTAAATTTAATGCAGGCTGATTTTACCTTACAGGCGAGCCGATCTCACAGCATCTGCATTGTTGCAGGGCATTCGCGGTGAAGGACCACAGCTTCATACCCTGCGCCTCGCATCTGCAGCCATCTCGACTCGTGAATAACCAGGATTATTATATCTCCTCAAGAAATTCAGGTGTGGCTGAAGCGACATTAAAGATTTAGCCTTCGGATGAGGCTTTTCGAGGGTATCCAGCGAAGCTGGACGGTGAGTATGTCTGACCCACGGACGGGGGGAGTTACGGAACCGCCGAGAAAAACGAAGAAGAATGGCGTTAAAAATCTTTAGCGAGCACAAGCCATATCTGAATTTCAGATCGGTTCGCAAGATTACGAGATGATATATCTAATAATAAAAAGCACTGAGAAAAGATAAATAAGCCAGTGAACCTGTTTCCCTTTCCCAGAAACTATCTTCAAGACAGAATAAGCGATGAATCCGAAAGCAATGCCTTCCGTAATGCTCAAAGTCAGAGGCATTATGATGATAGCTAAGAATGCGGGAACACCTTCTGTTATATCTCCCCATTTGATCTGTTTGACGCATTTCATCATCAAGTACCCTACAATAATCAAAGGAGGGGCTATCACCGGTCTCATTAAAACGCCGTCAGAGATATACTCCCCACCGATCATCCTTGCCAGGGGGGAGAAAAAAAGAGCTATAATAAAAAGAAATGAGGTGAAGACATTAGATAACCCCGTCCTGCTCCCCTGAGATATTCCGGAAGCGCTTTCAATATAGCTCGTAACAGTGGAAGTCCCCAGAAGAGCACCGCTCACTGTTCCTACAGCATCTGAAAACATGGCTTTATTGGCTCTCGGAAGCTTTCCATCCTTTAAAAACCCGGCTTGCCCGCTTATTCCTATGAGAGTACCGATGGTATCAAAAAGGTCCAAAAAGAAAAAGACGAAAACCACGGTTATAAGTCCTGTGTTGAAAGCCCCCAGAATATCCAGTTTGAACAAAGTCGGGTTGATACTGGGAGGAGAAGAGACGATTCCTTGATATTTGACCACACCTAAAGGAATGCCTGCGAATGCGGTCATCAGAATCCCGATAAGCATGGCTCCCCTCACTTTTAATGCCATGAGTACAGCAATGGAAAGAACTCCAAATAAGGAAAGAAGAACAGCCTTATCCGTCAGGTTTCCCAATCCCACTAAAACATCCGGCGTATCCACCACTAATCCGCCGTATTCCAATCCGACCAAAGAAATCAGAAGTCCTATTCCCACAGCAATACCATATTTAAGGGAATCAGGGACAACCTCCACTAACTTTCCCCAAACACCTGCAATGGATAAGATCAAGAAGATGCTTCCTGATATGAAAACAGCTCCCAGGGCAACCTGCCATGAATAACCCATGGTTCCACACACAATGACAGCAAAAAATATATTATGCCCCACTGCCGGAGCCAGGGCGATCGGATAATTGGCTATAAATCCCATCAAAAGAGTTGCCAGAGCAGCCGAGAGGCAGGTTGCGACCATAACAGCCCCATTATCCATTCCTGCAGCGGAAAGGACTGCGGGTTGAAGAAATATTATGTAAGACATGGTCATGAATGTGGTCACTCCGCCTGCTGCCTCGATTCTTAAGGAGGTGTTGTTTTCCCTGAGTTTAAAAAACCGGTCAAGATACTTTTTCACCTGTCCTCCTTTCTTTTAAAACTCAATAAGAGACATGACTTCGACGTCAGGATGCTCTTTTTCTATGGCCTGTCTCCCATTGAGAAAAGTGAGCTCTACAAGAGCTGCAAATCCCACAGCGGTTCCTCCAATTTTCTTAATGAGATTGATAGCACTTATTGATGAGGAACCGGTTGCGATAAGGTCATCGATGATCAGGATCTTTTCTCCGGGCTTGATGCTGTCCTTATGCATTTCAAAATACTCGACCGCATACTCATTAGGAGCTCTCACGCATACACACTCTCTTGGGAGTTTTCCTTTCTTTCTTATGACGGACATGCCGAGTGATAATTTGTACGCAACAGGGCTGCCGAAAAGAAAACCTCTTGACTCAATACTCACTATTCTGTCAGCTCCCTTCTTTTCAGCCAGCTCAGATATTTTATCCACAATGAACCTGAAACTCTCTGAATCTTCAATCAAAGGAGTGATATCTTTAAAACCAACTCCTGGTTTTGGAAAATCTTTAACCTCAATTATTTTTCTTTTTATTTTTTCAAGCATAGATTCCTCCCGGGGATCTCTTCTTCTCTAATCCATCTTTTTTGTATACACCGTGTGGGTAGGAAAAGGAATGTTGATCCCTCGCTTGTTAAGTGCCTTATGAATTTCATCTGTCATTTGAAGCTTCATGGAATAAGCCTTCTGATAATTTTTCACCCAAACCCTTGCAATAAAATCCAGGGAAAAATCAGACATTCTTAAAAATTCCACGACAGGCTCCGGCTTCTCCAGAACATTATCCATCTCTTGCAAAGTCTTCAGGACAATTTCTCTCACTTTATCTGTGTCAGAACCGTAAGCCACACCAAACTCCGCATTCACCCTCAGTTTAAGGTCAGGAACCGTGTAATTCATTACTTTTGCATTGGCCAGATAGCCATTCGGGATATAGATGACTTCATTATCATATGTTTTCAATTTGGTGCTTCTAAGTCCAATATCAAGAACAACTCCTAACTCTCCTGACTCAAGCTTCACTTTATCCCCTACCTTGAATGTCTTATCCAGAACAAGCTGAAGTCCACCCAGTATGTTTGCCAGGGAATCTTTAACAGCAAAACTCACGGCAATGCCGGCAATGCCGGCTGTTGCAAGCAGCGGGCTTATATCTATTTCCCAGGAATCAAAAACAAATATCACAGCCAGCGCTATGATAACAACCTTTATAATTTTTTCTATTAATGGGATCAATCTGTCATCTGCTGTTGAGGCTGTCTTTAAAGCCCAATCCTTTTTCCAGTGATGGGCAAGATCATTGACTATCTTCAGGATAAGCACGGTTATCGTGATAATTAAAAATGTTTCTACAATACAGTGATAATAAAAAGATTCTAAAGAAACATAGGACAGACTGACTTTCAATCCTATGGCAAGGATTATGTAGAATATCATTGAAGATGAATTTCTGATAATAAGGTCATCTATCTTTGTATTGGTTTTTTTTGTCAATGGTCTTAGAATTTTTTTCAGGATGATTCTTGCGATCCATGCAGCAATAACAGTCAAAACAAGGATTAAAAGAAACCTTAGATAAAGATTTTCCCATATAAAATCAGATGTATTTCTTAGGATTTCCATTGTTGATTACTCCTTTTTCTTTTCTTTTTATTTCAATTTATACCTAATCCATAAACTTATTTCAACAATCTTTGCTCCTTGTTAATCACGTTTTCTGTTGTTATAATTCTTTTAAAATGAAATGGATTGACTGGAGCCTCTGTCTGATTGCTGACACCGATTATTCAGATAAAACCAATTTCATATCAACCATAGAAAAGGCGGTCAAAGAAGGAGTTTCCATCGTGCAGTTAAGGTCAAAAAGCACAGATACCCGCACTTTTTTAAATACGGCTTTTCAGTTAACCGAGATGCTGGTCCCCTATGATATTCCCTTGATCATCAATGACCGTATTGATATCGCATTAGCCTGCAAAGCAGATGGCGTACACCTGGGCCAACTAGACCTTCCCCTTCCATTTGCCAGAGATATAATGGGAAAAAACAAAACAATCGGAATCACAGCTACGAACATCAAACAGGCTGAAAAAGCAGAATCGCAAGGGGCTGATTACGTCGGAGTGGGCCCTGTCTTTTATACAGAATCAAAAGACAAAGCGTCAAAATCCATAGGACTTGAAAAACTCAAATATATTAGAAAAAATATAAAAATACCCATTCTTGCCATAGGAGGGATCAATCCTCAAAATGCAGCCCGTGTCATGTCAACCGGCGTCAACGGAATCGCTGTGATTTCTGCCATAATGGAAGCTGCTGATACCACTGTTTCGACAAAAAATCTTTTGAAAGAAATAAGAAAAAGAAAAAATTAGGACTCTATTTCAAAAATCCTTTCCTCTTCCTCTCCTATTTCTATTTTAATCCTTAGTGCTCTGCCGTTATAATTGATTTTCTCAGCCCACTCCATAACAATCACTCCGCTTCCTATATGATCTTCCCAACCCAGATCCTCAGTCTCTGCTCTTGTTAGCCTGTAAAAGTCAAGATGATAGATATCATATTTTGCTTTATAAACATTCAATATTGTATAAGAAGGTGAACAGACCTGGTTAATGTTCTCTAAACCCAATCCCAGCGCGATCCCCTTTGTAAAAACAGTTTTTCCAGCCCCGAGATCCCCTGTGAGAAGGACGATCTCCTCTCCCTGGAATTCCAAGGCCATTTTTTCCGCAAAAAAAATGGTCTCTTTTTCAGATCGAGTGATAAAACGTCTCTTTGGCATATCTTACTGATCTTTCTTATCTTTCTCCATGCTCAGAACCGCTTGAGGTAAAAAGTCTATAAGGTTCCCAGCAACAAGTGATTTTTCTCCTGTCTTTTTCACCGCCATATCTCCGCTTAATCCGTGGACATAAACAGATGCCAGAACCGCATCCAAGAAATCTCCTCCCTGCATGATCAAAGAGGCTATCATCCCGCTCAAAACATCCCCTGAACCTCCGGTTGCCATGCCCGGATTTCCAGTGGGATTGATAAAAATCTTTTCATCGGGAGTCGTGATAATGGTCCGGTACCCTTTGAGCACTACATACACACCATACTCCTTTGCAAATTCAGAAGCCAGTTCCAACTTTTTTTCCACTACTTCTTTCGTCGTTTTTTTGACCAGACGCGCAAACTCTCCCGGATGAGGTGTTATGACCACAGGACAGGACAGGGACTTTAATATCTCCGGATCGGATGCCACGCAATTCAAAGCATCCGCATCTAAAAGAGCGGGAACCTTAATTAAAGGCAGCAGGGACCGAATGAGTTTACTTGTTTGCTTGTGCGTTGAAATACCGGGACCGATGAGGACAGCATCTTTTCCCTTTAAAAGTCTCGCTATTTTATCCAGAGCTTTTTCAGAAAGGGTACATTCACTGGTTTCCTCCAGTGGTTCTGTCATCAGTTCCATCATAGACCTCGCCACTACAGGAAGGCAGCTTTTTGGTGTTCCTACGGTCACCAGCCCGGCACCCATTTCCAGAGCTGCTTTCCCCGCCATTACAGCGGCGCCGGTCTTTCCAAGAGAGCCGGCCAATATAAAGAGATGCCCGTATGTGCCTTTGTGTGTGTTTTTGTCACGTTTTTTGAAATAAGAAACAAGACGGTCTTTCTCTGTGATTTCCATGTTCAGTGACTCGTCCTCGAATAGAAAAGGCGGCGCACTGATATCAGCTATGACCACTTCACCCATATAATCTTCAGCAGGAGGGAAAACATGAGATATTTTCGGAGCAGCCATTGTAACGGTCAGGTCTGCTTTTATACTGGGACCAATGATCTGGAATTTGTCAGAAGAAATACCTGACGGTATATCCACGGCCACAATATAGGAATCCGATTTGTTGATGTCTTCAATAACCTGGGCGTATCTTCCTTCAGCCGGCTTTTTCAGCCCGGTACCAAAAATCGCATCCACAATGACATCTGACCCCATAACCTCTTCCCTGACCTTTTTCCATTCCTCCTGACTGAGGACTTCAGTGATAGGAATCCCCATTCTATCAGCAATACGGCCGTTCAGTTCAGCGTCTCCTTTTAATTCTTCTTTTTTCGCCAGAAGTATGATTTTAGGAGAACATCCCTTATTGAACAGATGACGGGCAACCACAAAACCATCTCCTCCATTGTTTCCTTTGCCGCACACAATAGTGACTGATTTTTTTTCTAGGAAGGGGATCCGTTTGATCATTTCCCTGGATATCTCAGCACCGGCGTTTTCCATTAAAAGAGGCCCTATGATCCCCAAATCTTCCATTGCCTTTCTGTCAATTCTTTTCATCTGGGAAGAATTTAATACTTTCATGATTGCTCCTTGTAATTCAAAAAAAAATAATTATTATAATAAGTGTATATCTAAAAATTTTACCATAAAAGATTGCTTTTTAATATTATACCTATAAATCAAAAAAAGGAGATTATAAATGGCTCTAAAGATAGGAATCAATGGATTTGGAAGAATAGGAAGGAATTTTTTCCGGGCTTCTTATAAAGATCCGGAAATTGACATAGTCGCCGTCAATGATATCACGGATGCTGCAACTCTGGCCCATCTACTTAAATATGATTCGGTATTAGGTATTCTTGAGGCAGACATCAAAGCCACTGATAACTCTCTTATCGTAGACGGAAAAGAAGTCAAGGTATTGAGTGAAAGAAATCCTTCTGATATAAACTGGAAAGAATTCGGTATATCCAATGTTATTGAGTCCACCGGATTGTTCAGAAAAAGACCGGATGCGGAAAAGCACATCAAAGACGGAGGAGCGGAAAAAGTCATCATTTCAGCGCCTGCCATAGATCCAGACGTGACTCTGGTCTTAGGAGTTAATGAGGAAATATATGATCCCGGTAAACACCATATCATTTCCAACGCTTCCTGCACGACCAATTGCCTGGCCCCTCCTGCTAAAATCATTCATGATGCGTTCGGCATTGAAAAAGCTTTTATGACCACGATCCACTCCTATACAGGAGACCAAAAAATCCTGGACGCCCCCCATAAAGATCTGCGCAGGGCAAGGTCTGCTGCGGTAAGCCAGATACCCACCACGACCGGGGCAGCCAAAGCCACGGGCCTGGTTATTCCCGACCTGAGAGGGAAAATTGACGGGATCTCCATAAGAGTGCCGACCCCGAATGTATCCGTTGTTGACCTGGTCGCTGAGCTGAAAAAGAACTCAACCGAAGAAGAAGTGAATCAGGTGTTAAAAGAAGCCGCTCAAGGAAAACTAAAAGGAATTCTTGACTTTACGGAAGAACCACTGGTTTCAGTCGATTATATGGCGAACCCGCATTCCTCTATTGTTGACGGAAAGTTCACAAAGGTTATCCAGGGCAATCTCCTGAAAATTCTTGCCTGGTATGACAATGAGTGGGGATATTCCTGCAGATTAATAGATATCTGTAAATACATATCAAGATAGAGAAAAATGCTCTTCTTCAAAAATTTGGATCTTAAAGGCAAAAGAGTATTCCTTCGGGTTGACTTCAATGTCCCTCTAGATAATAAAAGAAATATTACGGATGACACCCGTATCAAAGCTGTCCTTCCTACCCTACACTATCTCTTAAAACAAAAAACACGGATCATCATCGGTTCTCATCTGGGAAGGCCTAAAGGGAAAAAAGATCCTCAATTCCGCCTTTATCCTGTTTACAAGAAGCTATCTCAACTCATTGCCCAAAAAATTACTCTGGCTCCTGATTGTACCGGAACAGAGGTTGCCCAATTAAAACAGAGACAAGGTGATAAGGAAGTCATTCTTCTTGAGAATCTCAGGTTCCATCCAGAAGAAAAACAAAATGATGATTCCTTTGCTCAAGAGCTGGCTCAAGGAGTGGATTACTATGTCAATGATGCTTTTGCCGCATGCCATAGGGCTCACGCTTCTATCGTTGCGATCACCCAATATGTCAATAAAGCTGCCGCTGGATTCCTGGTCAGGCAGGAAATGGATTATTTCTCAAGAATCATAGAATCTCCTCAAAGACCTTATATAGCTATTCTGGGGGGAGCCAAAGTTTCTGACAAAATTCCCGTTCTTGCGAATCTTATAAAAAAAGCCAATGCCATTCTCATTGGCGGAGCCATGTCTTATACTTTTTTTAAAGCCATGGGATTTGACGTGGGAAAATCCCTTGTGGAAGAAGACAAAAAAGAGCTGTCTCTGGAGCTTCAAAAAAAAGCAGAGGAAAAGGGAGTGAAAATTTTTCTTCCATTGGATCATATCATTGCCAGAGAGATCAAGCCCGGTACTGACTTTAAGACTTTGACCCGGTTTCCTATCCCTGAAGACCACATAGCGCTGGACATAGGACCTGAAACAGTCAAAAAATACTCCGGATTCATTAAGAACGCAAAGACAATTTTCTGGAATGGCCCGATGGGAGTATTTGAAATCGATGAGTTTTCGCATGGCACTACCGGAATAGCAAAGGCTGTCGCTGCTTCGGATTCTCTGTCCATAGTAGGAGGTGGAGATTCTGCTGCAGCCATAAAAAAAACAGGATTGGAAAAAAATATATCCCATATATCTACGGGCGGGGGTGCGTCTTTAGAGCTCATCGCTAACGAGACTCTACCCGGGATTGAAGCTTTATCGGAGAAATGATGAATTTAACCAATAAAAAACCGTTTATTGCAGGAAACTGGAAATTACACAGTTTCATTCCTGAAGCTGTTCGTCTGAGCCAACAACTCAAACAGGCTTTCAATAAGGAAAAAGAGGCGGAAATCGCCATCATGCCGCCTTTTACAGCGCTGAGTGAAGTGAAAAAAGTTCTCTCCAACACCAGCATTCTCACAGGAGCACAGGATACATTCTGGGAGGAAACCGGAGCCTATACAGGAGAGATCTCCCCTTCCATGATCAAAGATGCCGGCTGTGATTATGTTATTGTGGGCCACTCTGAAAGAAGGCAGTATTTCGGAGACACTGACGAAAATGTGAATAAGAAAATAAAAGCTGCCCTTTCTGTCGGACTGCATCCCATCCTATGCATTGGGGAGACTCTTGAAGAGAGAGAGAACAATGAAACGATGAATAAAGTAAAAAAGCAGCTGAAAAAAGGATTAAAAGGCATTGATAAAGATCTGTTCTCTAAAGTGATCCTTGCTTATGAACCCATATGGGCCATAGGCACAGGCCGAACGGCCTCTCCTGAACAGGCAGAAGAGGTCCATGGATTCATAAGGGGACAAGTAGCAAAAATGGTTGGAAAAGACACTTCTTCCTGTGTTATAATACTCTACGGAGGTTCCGTAAAACCAAAAAACGCCTTTGCTTTAATCAAGGAAAGGAACATAAACGGAGCTCTCGTCGGAGGTGCTTCTCTTGAAGCAAACTCCTTTGCTGAAATCATAAACGAGGCAAAAAAAGCTTATAAAGAAAAACAAAAATGAATGTATTAATCACAATCATCCATGTTGTTGTAAGCCTGGTGCTTATCATAGCGGTCCTGCTTCAGTCAGGAAAAGCAGCTGACCTGGCAGGAGCATTCGGAGGTGGGGGCAGTCAATCCACTTTCGGACCCAGAGGAGGTCAGAATCTTCTCTCTAGGGTAACCACGGCTTGTGCTATCATCTTCATGCTGACTTCCCTGGGCCTTTGGATCCTATCTTCAGGAACAGGCAAGTCTGCTCTTTCCGGTGAAAAACCAGCTGTCACGAAAACGACTGACAAGAAGGAACAGGAACCAGCTCAAACCGATCAGACTACAAAAAAAGAACAAAAAACAGAAGAAGAGAAAGGCACCTCAAATCCAGAAAAGAAATAGTTCTGGTTTCTCTTTATACCTCAAGCCGAAGTGGTGGAATTTGGTAGACACGCATGGTTGAGGGCCATGTGAGCATTAGCTCGTAGGGGTTCGAGTCCCCTCTTCGGCATTATTCCTTTCTCTTTAATCTGTTCCTTCATTCTTTTTCCCATTGACACATTTCTTTCCAATATGATAGGTTTATTCCTGCTCAATCTTAATATCTGATACAAATTTTTTCATCGTATTATTTATAAAGACTTGACTGTATTATTTACAATTTGATTTTGCTGAAAGCCAACTGAAATTCAGGCACCGAAACATTGTTATGATTATAGGTTTTTTTTATCGACCCAAAGGAGGGAATATTATGATTAAAAAGACAGGGATTATGCTGTTATGTGCTTTATTTTTGTGCCCTTTTGCCTATGGACAGATCAGCGCCAAGCTTATGCGCTACATGGATGTTTCAGACACACAAATCACCTTTGTTTACGGAGGTGATATCTGGATCATGCCTAAAACAGGCAGTACAGCTATTCAGGTGACTCATTCACCGGGAGAAGAATCCTGGCCTCGTTTCTCACCTGATGGCAATTCTATCGCCTACACAGCCAGCTACAATGGCAATGCAGATGTCTATGTGATTCCGGCTGAAGGAGGAATACCGGAAAGAATCACTTATCAATCCTTAAATGACCGCATGGTAGACTGGCATCCTGATGGGGAACATCTTCTGTTTGCATCAGGTCGTGAGAGCGGACAGAGTCGTATAAATCAGTTTTATCTTGTTTCTAAAAAAGGTGGAAACCCTGAAAAACTGAAGATTCCGTATGGAGAGCTGGCCAGCTATTCCCCTGACGGGACTCGTATCGCCTATATCACAAAAATAACAGAGAACTTCCCCTTTAAACGCTACCGGGGAGGCATGGCTTCCGATATCATCATATATGACCTGCTCAAAGATACGGCGGAAAATATCACTGATAATAATGCCATTGACGGTAAACCTGCCTGGGTGGGAGATCATATCTATTTTCTCTCTGATCAAGGGGAGAATATGCGTTTGAACATCTGGAAATACGACATAAAAAACAAATCAATCCAACAGATAACACATTTCAATGATTTTGATATCTCTTACATGGCTGCGGGAAACAAGGATATTGTTTTTGAATATGGGGGAATTCTTTACATGATGGATATGGACACACATCAGTATAAGCCCGTAGAAGTAAAAGTGATCAGTGATTTTTCAGTGGAAATAAACCGCTCTAAAGATGTCAGCAGACAAATCAGCGATGTGACGGTATCCCCATCTGCAAAGAGAGTGGTTTTTGAAGCCCGAGGTGAGCTGTTCAATGTACCGGTTTCCGAAGGTTATGTGATGAACATGACCCAAACAAGCGGAGCTTTCGATCATCATCCTTCCTGGTCACCTGACGGCCAATACATTGCTTTCTGGAGTGACCGCTCCGGTGAATACCAGATTTATATTCAAGAGACAGACGGTCTTACAAAACCCAAACAGCTGACCAAAAGGCCCAAGGGTTTTGGTTATAAACTTTTCTGGTCTCCGGACAGCAAAAAACTGGCCTTTATAGATGAGACAAATGATGTCTCAGTATTGGATGTTGCCAACGGAGAAACAGTTGTGATCGGAAACACAATATGGAACACAGGTCATGGCGGACGTTTTTATTATCCTATTGCTTGGTCTCCTGACTCCAGATGGGTGGCATTCACTCAGTGCCTGGACAACGCCCATGATGCCATCTTCCTCTATGACATGAAGAACAAGGAATCACACCAAGCGACCAGTGGCTTTTATGAAGACTTTTATCCTGTATTCAGTACAGACGGGGAATATCTCTTTTACCTGACGAACCGCAGCATGTCAGCGGCTTACTCTGATATGGACGAAACCTGGATCTATCCAAATTCAACTCAAATAGCTTCATTGAGCCTCACCAAGGAAACACCCTCTCTTTTATCTCCAAAAAATGATGCACTTAAAGAGGAGAAAAAGCCCGTTGATAAAGCAGAAGCTGATAAGAAGGATAAAACAAATGAAAAAACGGACAAAACCGTTGAAATGAACTTTGATGACCTGGAAGCCAGGCTGGAGATTCTTCCTCCCAAAGCCGGGAATATAGGAGAATTAATCCCTCTCAAGGATAAGCTGGTCTATATAAGATATCCCAATACAGGTTCCGGCGAACGATCAGCCTCCTTGATTTATTATGACCTGAAAGAACGGAAGGAAGAAACGATCCTTTCTCCTGTTGAAGAAGCACAATCCTCTGCAGACGGAGAATCTCTCCTGGTACGAAGCCAAGGAAAGTATGGGATCATAAAGCCTGCCCCTAAACAAAAAATCGAAAAACCTATCCCCACGGACGGCTTAGTGATGAATTGGATTCCCCGCCAGGAATGGCGCCAGATTTTTGACGATGCCTGGCGTCGATACCGTGATTTTTTCTATGATCCAAACATGCATGGCGTTGACTGGCCGGCCCTGCGCAAACGCTACGGCGCTTTGATCGAACATGCCCGTACACGTTGGGATATCACTCATATCTGTTCCAATCTGGCCTCTGAACTGAGCGCTGGACATACTTATACTTTTGGCGGTGACACGGAGAGAGTATCCGGATTGAGAACCGGATTTTTAGGAATTGATTGGGAATTGATCAATAACAGATATCAGGTCAAACGCATTGTCAAACCAGCTCATTGGGATACAGAGGTTCGCTCCCCCTTTGATCAACCTGGAGTTGATGTTAAACCCGGTGACACGATACTGGCTGTTAACGGCGTGAGCCTTGATGCGCATAAAGAACCGTATGCTTCATTTGAAGGACTCTCCGGTAAAACAGTCTCCCTGACTATCAGCCGTTCCGGTAAGAATGAGGACAGCTGGCAGAAGGTGGTTAAGTGCCTGTCACCCGAGGAAGAGACAAGACTCAGATACCTTGAATGGATCGAAAACAACCGCAAAATGGTTGAAAAACTTTCCAACGGACAGCTTGGCTATATTTATATGTCCAATACGGCTGGCAGGGGCCAGCTGGAGTTGGTTAGGATGTTTTACGGTCAACTGGATAAAAAGGGATTTATCATTGATGAGCGTTTCAATGGCGGAGGACAATTGGCTGATAGATTTCTGGAACTGATGCAACGTCCCGTTGTGTATAACCTCCACTGGAGGCATGGGAAAGATCACACCCAACCCATCATGACCAACACTGGCCCCATGGGAATGCTGATCAATGGATGGGCTGGGTCCGGAGGTGACGGATTACCCTGGGCTTTTCAGGAGCTGGAAGCCGGACCCATCGTTGGTGAACGCACATTGGGAATCCTGGTCGGCCCTGCCACAGGTCACCAGTTGATAGACGGAGGAGGGATTACTGTTCCCGGCGCCAGATTGTATGACAATGACGGGCACTGGTTCTGGGAAGGAGAAGGAGTCACTCCGGACTTTAAAGTATGGGATGATCCAAACCTCCTGGTGAGAGGCCGTGATCCGCAGATCGAAAAAGTGGTTGAGGAAGTAATGAAACTACTGGAAGAAAATCCCCCTCATATGACGCCTGCTCCTCCTCTTGAAGATCGTACAGCCAAAGGAATCAAAAAAAAATAAGGGTGATGATATATCTATAACTTGCTTATCAAATATGTGAGGTCCTTCTTCAACTTGATTAATTTATTCTCAGGAAAGACTGAAATCAGTTTTTTTTCGCATTTATTTTTTTCTTTCTCAATCCGATTTCTGACTCCTTCCCCGGATTCAGTCAACCGAATCATCTTGCATCTTCTGTCTGAATCAGAATCAGTCCTTTGAATGTAGTTTCTTTTATAGAGCCTATCAATAACACGGCTTCCTCTGGATAAGGAGAGGCCCATTTTTTCTGAAAATTCTTTGCATGTGATTTCCTGATGCTTATCCATACAGACAAGACCTTTGAATTCAGCTTTGGAAAGTTCAAATTCCCTTAAATGCCTGTTTCGATGGCCTGAACATTTATCTGATAGGGCGTAAATGACGTCTATTAATTTTACATGATCCATATATTTTCCATTGACAATTATTGCTAGTAGCAATTATAATAGGTTGCGTATTTTATGTCAACATATTTTATTTGTATTCATTTTGATATGAAATTGACTCAACGCTTTAATTTGAATATCATAAGTGGATATCACAAGAGGTAAAAAAATGGAGCATATGACAAAAGAAGATTTCAAAGAAAAAATATTTGATTTTGAAAACGCCAAAGAATGGAGCTTTAAAGGCAGCAAACCCTGTATTATTGATTTCTATGCAGATTGGTGCGCCCCTTGCAAGATAGTCAATCCCATACTTGAAGACCTCAAAAAAGAATTCAAAGATGAGATCAACATCTACAAGGTCGATACCGAAGCCCAACAGGAACTTGCCCAAGCATTTGGAATAATGAGCATTCCCTCTATTTTGTTTATTCCAAAAAACGGGAAACCCCAAATGGCCCAAGGAGCTATTCCTAAAGACTCCTTTTACAAAGCCATTAAAGATGTCTTTAGTATTGAAAAAAAATCCTAGTTTTTAATCATAAAAAAGAGAGCTTCCTTCATTCGCCAGTTGGAGGCATAAATCACGTGAAGGATTCTGGTTTGAATACCAGACCTCTTTATTTTAATTTAAGAAGGATTTTCTTTATGTTTTCTTCTCTTTTTTGAAGACCTTCATAATAGCTGTCTCTATAAAACACTCGACTGTTCAATAGGATCAATTTAAAAGGCTCTAAATCAACCTGATATTTTTTATATAATTCTCCTTTTCTGTCACTGACGACAGGGCAGTCAATAGAATACATTTCTGCAAACTTCACCAGGTCTTCTTTTAAATCTTTGGATACCCCGACGAGCCTGATATCGAGGCTGTGTTTATGCAGAAAGTACTTCATTTTTATAAGATCTTCCCAGCACACCTGACACGAAGTCGAAAAGAAAACCAAAAGATACGGCCCGCTCTTGTTTTGAACGGCCTCATCAAATGAGGAACAAATACAAATATTCTGAGCCTTATAAAAAAGCTCAGGGAAAAAAGCAAAGCAAACTAAAAACAGAGCCAATGCATTCTTCATTTTTCAATAACCTTTAAAATCCTCAATTCACTGTCACAGTTGATACCGTATATTTTATTCTCATCAATACTTATCAATTTAAATCTATCCGGAAGTTCAATCACTTCAAGAATATTTCCCTTCATATTAAATACATATATCCTGTTTCCGGGGACGAGGTCCTTGTTTTTCCCTTCTGAAGTGTATTGTGATGTCAATAAATAAATCTTATTGTCGGATAGAACAAACTCACTGTATAAATTGACAATTTTTTTTCTCTTTTTTACAGGAAGAACAACTTCTTTGGAGGGATATTCTTTTGCGAGGCTTATTTTGTTTAGTAAAACTCCTTCACAGGAGTATTTGTATATATTCCTGTCATTATTTTTTCTGGCAATAATCAGCTCTTTTTCTTTTGTTACTCCTAAGTCTATCCTGTTGCGGAAGACATCATACACTCTATTTCCTGAGTAATAAGAGTTGAATTCTTCCCATAACAGCTCCCCTTGTTGACTGAAACAGAAGGTCATCATCACTTCTGATTTTTCAAGAAGGGGGAGCTTTGAAACGACTATTCTGTCCTTCCCTAACACCACAATACGATCTGGGAAGAATTCAATGTTAAATCCGCCTAAATAGTCCCCGTCTTTATCCAAGACCTGAACTCTCCGGTTCATTTTATCTGCAATATAAATTCTGTTATCAAACAGATCCATTCCTGAAGGCATATCAAGTTCACCGGGTCCCTTTCCTTTGCAGCTTATGGTACGTATATATTTTCCGGCCTTTGAAAATATCTTTATATCACTATCAGAGGCGTCAAGTATATATATCTCTTCTAAGTCGTATTTAATCTCCACAGGAAGAGGAAAATAATATATATATTCCTTCCCTTCTTCCATTTTTATCTCTTCAGTTTTAAAGATCTTCTCTTGATTGAAACTGAAAGAATCTCCTGCCAAAGCAGATGATATGACCATTATTAAAACAATAATCAAAGCATTCTTTTTCATGAATACCTCCAAAGGGCCCTCAGAATAATTCTTGAGGGCCCTGGATTCAGATTGAGTCAAATCGATATGGCAACCACGCAACCAAAAAGGGCCACATCACAAGCAGTCAGCATTAAAGTCGTCTTAATAAATCCATAATCGCCCATCAATGCCCTCTCATTGCATCTTTGATGATTATCATAGCATTCGTCTACATCTGCCGGAGAGGCAAAAACCATTGTTGTTGAAGAAAGAATCAGAGTCAATGATAAAAGTCCTATAAGGAATATGGATATGGTTTTAATCATTTTTTCCTCCTTTCGTTGATTTTTTTTTATTTTCATCAGCTGAACACCGGGTATATCTAAATCATCTCCACCACCTCCCCTTCTCCTCTTGAATTATATTCTCAAAAATCATTCATTTGGAGAAAAAAATCAGGCTGTTTTTTGATCTCACAGCATTGAATAGTATTCAAGATACGGGCCAAAAATAAAAAATAATGTAAGTTATAGAATTTAATTAGGTTAAGATTATTCCGTATTTCTTCAATGAATGAATATGTCAATATATGGTTACATATAAGACGGAAAAATATACATGATTGTGTCACACGATTTGCTTACCGCCGTTGACCTATGGAACAAAATATTTAAAAATACTAAGTAGTTAGCTTTTATTTCACGACAATAAGGAGGCATCGGATGAAATTGGACAAACTTTATAAAAAAGCTATATCCATAGGAATTGAAAACGATTTAAGAGACAAAAAAGAAATCGATAAGTTTATGGCAATGGAAAAACAAAAGTTCGAAAAATTATGTGATGAAGACAAAGAATTTTATGATAAAGATAGGCTGTTCAACCCATTTTCCGACACACGGATCTTATATGGGGACCAAGATACTGAAATCAAAAAGGTCATAGTGGGAATAGATATGGAAATCGGAGAAATCTTACTGACACATAAATTAAACAAAGAGAGAAATGAGAATATTGACTGTATCATATCCCATCACCCTGAAGGATTGGCCCTTGCCCAGCTTTATGATGTGATGAGACTTCAGGCTGACCTTCTTTCTCTTTACGGGATCACCATTAGCGTTGCGGAACAGCTCATGGAAAAAAGAATCAGCGAGGTCGAAAGAGGGATTCTTCCTGTTAACCATAACAGGGCTGTTGACGCCGCAAGAATCTTAAACATCCCTATGATGTGCATACACACACCGGCTGATAATTGTGTCACTTACTATTTGAAAAGATTATTTGAGAAAGAAAAACCATATAACCTTAAAGAACTACTGGAAATACTGAAAAAAATGCCTGAATACAAAAAATCTTCACTGCTTCAGGCCCCCCCAAAAATAATAAACGGCTCTGAAAACAACAAATGCGGTAAAATATATGTTGATATGACCGGAGGAACCGGCGGGTCAGAAGATATATTCGATAAAATCGCGAACAGCGGCATCAGCACTCTTGTCGGGATGCATATCGGTGAAAAGCATCTTAAGAAAGCCAAGGAGGCGAATCTGAATATAATCATAGCAGGCCACATATCCAGCGATACTCTGGGATTAAACCTTCTTTTTGACGAAATAGAAAAAAAGGACAGGCTTGAGTTTATTGGAGCATCCGGATTCGAACGCTTCCGCAGAATCTAATTTTCATTCAATAGAACACATTTTTATAAAATAGGGATGAGTGAGGGGTGCTGGCTGTTGGTTTTGGGGAAAATAAGCAAAAAGGGGATAATGAAGGAGGGTATTACGAAATCTTACCCAGCCAGCACAATAAGATTTTTTTTGTATTATAACAAATTATTTATTTATTTCAAGTTTTTAAACAAAAATTTTTTATTTAGCCTGAATGATGAACAAGCCAACGAAAATAATATTAAAACATCGCCACTTTTTTATAAATAGATCAAGTTTGTCAATGCTTGTGCAAATCCCTATGCATTATCTTCCTCAGACCCTCTTCTGTTTTGTATTTAGTTAAATCCATGTTCTCCTTTTCCAGAAGAGCGGCAACATAATCGATGACATAAGCTGGGAAAATTCCCTCTCTCTCATATAAATTTCTTTTTTCCTTAAGTATTTTACTTGATTCCTTACAGCCCTTAGGAAGAGATTTATATGATTTCATAATACTTTGGTCTTTACTTAATTGGCCTTTGACATAGAGTTTTTTCGCTTTATCCAGAGAATCTTTCTGCTTCAATCCCCATTCTGCTGCCATCACTATACCTGCGATAAGGAGATGAACAAAAGCGCTGCCATCAGCACTTCTCAGTTCCACAGTTTTGCTCTCAACGTCTCCATTAAGCTGGGAAGACTCTTGAGGATTTATTTTTTTTGCCAGATCCTTATATTTTGACCAGGCTAGAGGTACCCTTATGAGGGCCTGGCGGTTTAAACCGCTCCAGAATATTTTTGTGGGAGCTTCCTGCCCGGGAACAAGTCTCAAATAGGACGACGCCGTGGTGTTTCCAAACGCAGTGAGTGAGTCGGCATAGTCACAGAGACCTCCTACCAGTTGTTCAGCTTCCCCCGAAAGCCTTCCGTCGGCTCTTTTCATGATGTTCTTTCCTTTTTTCATCAACTGAATGTGAATGTGAAAACCGTTGCCCGCAATCCCATGCTCAATCTTAGGCGCAAAAGTGGCAATGCAGCCGTGTTTGTACGCAATGTTTCTGATAAGCCATCGTCCTAAAACCAGATCATCTGCCATTTCATCAGCAGGCCTCGGTAAAAATTCCACTTCCATTTGCTCTGCCTGTTTTCCATTTATCTCCTCTATCTCTGATTCAATTCTGTCAATATATCCTGCTTCAGAATGGGCGTATTTTACGGCATTGGTGAGCTGTGTGATGTACCGGAGGATCTCGGTTAAAATAGCACCGTTTTTTACAAAGGGAGATGATTCATGATAATTATTTCGACTTTTCTGCCTGTACAAATCCTTTTCTGTCTCAGATATAAGAAAAAACTCCAGTTCACCCAAGCAGTGAATATCCAAGCCCGTGCTGTTTTTAAAAAGAGAATACGCTTTATTTAAAATAGAATCCGGAGCAAAAGGAGCCAGCTCCCCTTCTTTCGTGAAAAAACGGCACATAAAATCAAGGCTTCCTTTATCAAATGGATTGAGAAAGGCTGTTTTGTATTGAGGGATTATGTAGAGATCAGAGACAGATGCTTCCACCAGCCCCTTGAACAAAGAGGATCCATCCACACGTTCTCCGTTAGCAAGAATCCTTTCCGCACTTTCTTTATTGGATATCGGGAGCTTCAATTCCTTAAGCCTTCCGTCAATGGCAGTATAATGAAAAGTAATGCGTTCGATCTGCTTTTTCTCTATTATTTTAATTAGGTCAGACCTCTGAAATTCATAGGCCGGCTTATTCAACAACAAAGACAGAGGATTGGTTAAAGCATAAGAAAAGTTGTTATGAGTCATAATGGCGAACTCCGTTATTAATGATATTATGAACCAATATTCTACCTTTCAGACATCACTTTGTCGAGCTTTCTTCACAAGTCAGCAAAAAACATGATTTCCACTTGCAATTTAAGAAAAAAAAACAAATAATGTAAGTGCTAACATAAATACATAAAAAGGCATTCTTCCATGACTTTTTATAGAAAAGCAGGCGAACTTATCATCGGTACCCGTCTCAAACGCATGAGTGACCGGTTCCTGACAGATGTATCAAATATTTATAAAAAATTGAGTATTCCATTTGAAGTGAGCTGGTTTCCTCTTTTTTACTTACTTCACAATAAAGAACGTTT
Organism: uncultured Eubacteriales bacterium; assembly: GCA_964624145.1. Classification (GTDB taxonomy): domain Bacteria; phylum Acidobacteriota; class Aminicenantia; order Aminicenantales; family Aminicenantaceae; genus WJMT01. The sequence continues at coordinate 51,787 of CAZUXT010000003.1, forward strand.
GTCTGTAACTGAAATCGCAAAAGAACTCCATATTACCCATTCTGCAGTCAGTCAACTCGTCACCAACCTTCAAAAAAAGGGCCTCGTGAAATTCACAAATGATAAAAATGACAAGCGGAAAAGGATCATAGGCTTTACGGAAAGCGGTCAAAAAATGATGAATGAGATCAAACCCGTATGGAAATCGATGAAAGAGTCCATGCAGTCACTCCTCAACAAAAAAGAAAACAGCGCCTGTCTTTTAAAAGCCCTGAACGAAATAGAAGATACCCTCGAAAAAGAAAGCTTTTGTGATAGGGTTTTAAAAAATATGAACAAACAATAAGGAGGATGATATGAAATATTCAGAATTCATAAAAAAATACGCGGACCATCCTAACTATAAAGCTCCTGAAGGAACAGAAATATCAGCTAAAACATGGGAGACGGAGGCTCCTCTGAGAATGCTTCTCAACAACTTGAATCCTGATGTTGCTGAAGACTCTGAAAATCTGGTTGTTTACGGAGGGACCGGCCAGGCTGCCAGAGACAAGGAATCCGTAAAAAAAATCATAAAGGCCCTTCTGGAACTTGAGTCAGATCAAAGTCTTCTTATCCAATCAGGGAAACCAGTTGGAATTATACGGTCTCACTCTGAAGCTCCCCGTGTCTTGTTAGCCAACAGTAATCTTGTCCCCCACTGGGCGACTTGGGATCATTTCAACAAACTCAAGGAAAAAGGGCTGATCATGTACGGTCAGATGACAGCCGGAAGCTGGATATATATAGGAACCCAGGGAATCCTACAAGGTACTTATGAAACATTTGCAGCCTGTGGAGAAAAATATTTTGATGGAGACTTAAAAGGAAAACTATTGGTGACCGGCGGTCTCGGAGCCATGGGCGGTGCTCAGCCTCTGGCAGCCACAATGGCAGGAGCCACCTTTCTTGGAGTGGATGTGAATCCTGAAAGCATTAAAAAAAGAATAAAGACAAAATACATCGACCGGATGACGCATTCATATGAAGAAGCCAAAAAAATGGTTCTGGATGCCAAAAACCAAAAAAAGGCCATCTCCGTTGGGCTTGTAGGAAATATCGGAGACATGCTTGAGAAACTGCTTAAAGATAACATCATCCCCGATGTCCTGACGGATCAGACCTCAGCTCATGACCCTATCAACGGATATATTCCGGCAGGATTAAGCCTTGAACAAGCCTTAGAGCTTAGAAAATCCGATCCGGATATGTACAAAAAACGCTCTCTGAAAAGCATGGCCAGGCATGTCTCTTTTATGCTGGAAATGAAGAAAAAAGGAAGCCGGGTCTTCGACTACGGAAACAATTTAAGAGAATTTGCTAAACAAGGCGGAGAGAAGAACGCCTTTGATTATCCGGGTTTCGTGCCGGAATACATCCGCCCTCAATTTTTTGAAGGAAAAGGGCCTTTTCGATGGGCTGCTTTATCCGGAGATCCTCAAGATATACATGAAACAGACCTGGCTTTGATCAAAGCCTTTCCTGAAAACAAAAGAATGGTCAACTGGATCCAGGAGGCACAAAAAAAAGTGGCTTTTCAGGGTCTTCCCTGCCGAATCTGCTGGCTCGGATTAGGTGAAAGGGAGAAAGCAGGGCTCATTTTTAACGAATTGGTCAAATCAGGAAAGCTGAAAGCACCGGTTGTTATAGGCCGGGATCATCTTGACGGAGGATCTGTTGCCTCTCCTTTTAGAGAAACAGAAGGGATGAAAGATGGTTCTGACGCCATATCTGACTGGCCCCTTCTCAATCTTATGGCGAATACGAGCGGAGGCGCCACATGGGTCTCCTTTCATCACGGCGGCGGCGTGGGAATCGGATATTCCCAGCACGCAGGCATGGTGCTTCTTATAGACGGAACGGAAAAAGCAGAAAGATGCATAAAAAGAGTCCTGTTTAACGACCCGGCAACAGCTATTTTCCGTCATGTTGATGCCGGTTATGAAAAAGCTATTGAATTTGCTAAAGAATTCAATCTAAATTTATTTAAATAATTTATATTATAAGGAGAACATAAAATGGCAATTATTTTAAATGGAACCGGATTGACTATCGAAAAGCTGGTCAAAGTCGCAAGGCACAATGAAAAAGTATCTCTTCATCCGGATGCAGAAAAACGAATAAAAAGATGCCGGGCTATGTTAGAGAAAAAAATCAAAGCCAAAGAGATCATGTACGGAGTTAATACTGGGATAGGCGAATTCTCTGAAATCATTTTGAGTGACGAACAAATGGAGGAATTCCAAAGATATTTGGTTTACAATCATGCAGCGGGAATCGGAGATCCGGCCCCTCTTGAATATGTCAGGGGAGCTATGTTGAGCCGCATCAATGTCCACGCTCATGGAAATTCCGGATGCCGTCTTGAAATCACAAAAACACTCGTGCGTATGCTTAACAAAGGCGTCACTTCCTTTGTCTGCCAGAAAGGTTCTGTAGGAGCCTGTGGAGACCTGGCTCCTATGGCGCAAATAGCTCTTATTCTTATGGGAGAGGGAAAGGCGTATCATAAAGGAGAACTTCTGTCCGGCAAAGAAGCTATGGAAAGGGCTGGGATACCTATCCCAGGATTGAAAGCAAGGGACGGGCTTTCCATGATAAATGGAGCCAATCTTCTTACAGCCATGAGCGCCCTTTTTCTTTATGATGCGGACAGATGGCTCAAACAGGCGGAAATTGCCGCTGCTATGTCGCTGGAAGCATTAAAGGCGAATATGAAACCCTACACCCCTAAACTGCATGAAGCACGCGGTTTTCCCGGTGCTGTGAGGTCTGCCAAGTCAATTTCTAAACTGATAAAAGGAGGAGACCTAGCGGAAGGAAAAATCCAGTGCAAGGTCCAGGATGCTTACTCCATGAGATCCACTCCTCAAGTCATAGGCACAGCGCACGATGCCCTTGCCTTTGCCCGCTCCCAGGTAGAAATAGAACTAAACGGAGTGGGAGATAACCCCGTGTTTTTTCCAGAGGATGACCTGCAGCTTTCAGGCGCCAACTTTCAGGGGACTCCTGTATCCCTTCCTATGGATATGGCAGGGGCTGCGATCACTATGGTCTCTGTGATGTCTGAAAGACGGTTGAACAGGCTCAACAATCCAACTTTAAGTGTGGGGCTTCCTCCTTTTCTGATCAAAGGCGCCGGCATGTTTTCCGGTCTTATGTTAAGCCAGTATACAGCTGATATGCAGATTGTTGAACAGAGGATACTGTGTATGCCTGCTTCCATTCAATCCATCCCTGCTGCTGCTGACCAGGAAGATTTTGTTTCAATGGGCATGAATACGGCTATCAAAAACTTTCAGATCCTGGATAATGCTTATGGTATACTTGGTATTGAATTTATGGCTGCCGCACAGGCATTGGATTTCAGAAAATATAAATTTGGAAAAGGCGTGGCTGAAGCAAAAAAAGTGATCCGCAAACATGTCCGCTTCCTGGATAAAGACCGTCCTTTGTATATAGACCATACAAAGATGAAGGAAGTTGTGAAATCCGGAGAAATATTGGAATCAACAGAAAAAGTCGTGGGCACTTTAGGTTAAGAAACCATTGAGATCCATGAAAACAAAAAAAATCTATAACAACATCATAGACACCATAGGGAACACCCCTTTGGTTAAACTCAATCAAATCGCCAAAGGAGTGAAATCAGATATATTTGCGAAAATCGAATTTTACAATCCTGCAGGCAGTGTCAAAGACAGAATCGCAAAATATATGATTGAAGATGCTGAAAAAAGCGGAAAAATCAAACCGGGTGATACTATCGTTGAGAATTCAAGCGGAAATACAGCTCTGGCTCTGGCTGTGGTTTGCTCTCTGAAAGGATACAACCTTAAAATAGTGATACGTGACTCTACAAGTCCTGATAAATTAAAAATACTCCGCGCCCTCAAAGTTGACCTGGTTCTGGTCGATTCAACACTCCCTCCCGAGTCCCCTGACAGTTACAATAATCTTGCTCCGAAAATTGCAGAAGAAACTCCCAACAGCTATTATTTAGACCAGCACAACGACAAAAAGAACAATGAGGCCCATTACATGACAACAGGACCTGAGATCTGGGAACAAATGGAGGGCAAAATAGACTACTTTGTAGCTGGCATCGGAACCGGAGGAACTATATGCGGAGCCGCTCAGTTCTTAAAAGAAAAAAACCCGAATATCAAGGTCATAGGAGTCGATCCAGTAGGATCAATATTTTATGAATACTTTCATACAGGCAAAAAAATAAAGCCCTCTCCCTATTTAATAGAAGGACTTGGAGATGAATTCCTCATCAAATGTGTTGACTTTTCAGTTATAGACGATGTCTATCAGATAACGGATAAGACTGCTTTTGAAATGACAAGAGAAATTGCGGAAAAAGAAGCCATTCTCGCAGGAGGTTCCAGCGGGGCAGCTGTCTGGGCTTGTCTTAAACTTGCCCGGAAAATCGACAGGCCTGCACGAATAGTCACTATATTCGCTGATTCAGCCAATAGATACCTCAGCAGTATCTTCAATGATTCATGGCTTAAAGAAAAGGGGCTGCTGTAAAACCGGATAAAATGAAAAAGCATGGTTGTATATTCTCATTACTCATTATTTCCTTTGTTGCTCTCTTCTCTGTTCCTTCTCTCCAGTCATTTGATACACAATGCATCTGGACAGGAGTCGAAAAAATCGTTGCTGTCGGAGACATTCACGGTGATTATGATAATTTCATAACAATCCTCAAAAACACGGGAATCATATCCGATGATGGGCACTGGAAAGCGGGCTTAACCCATCTCGTACAAACCGGGGATATTCTGGATAGAGGCCCGGATGCCAGAAAAGCCCTGGACCTAATCATGAAGCTAGAGAAGGAAGCCGAAAATGCAGGGGGCATGGTCCACTTTCTCATAGGAAACCATGAAGAAATGAACATTACAGGCATCTCTTTTGACCAACCGGGATATGTGACTCCTGAACAGTTCATTTCTTTTCTCCCTGAAAAATACAAAAGAAGAAAAGAGCGGGAATTCAATAAAAAAAGCGAAGCATCTCCTTCAGATAATGACAAATCTCTGATAGCCTATTGGAACCGCATCATGAGAGAGGATGAGCAGGCCAGACAAATATACATAAAAAATTTCAATCAAGAATATGGTGGTTGGATTTTAAAACATAATGTTGTTATCATGATAAATGAGATTGTCTTTGTGCATGGAGGAATAAGCAAAAAGTTTTCCGAGTGGGAATTGACTGATATTAATGATCGGGCTCGCTATGAACTGTTAGAAATCCAGAACGCGCGTCTCAAGAATATTTCTCTCAACATCGATCTTGAAATTGTTTTTCAAAGCGACGGTCCGTTCTGGTATAGAGAACTGGCAAGACAGAATGAAAAATATTTTAAAACAGAAGTGGATGCCATATTAGACAACCTGAAAGCCAAGGCAATGGTCATAGCGCATACTCCAAAAACAGGGATGGTGGCTTCAGCTGAAAACATGAGCCGTTTTGATAGAAGAGTTTGGGTTATTGATACGGGCATATCAGAGACATACGGAGGCATTCTCAGCGCATTGATCATTAAAAACGGAGACTTCTTTGTATGGAGTGAGAACAATGAAGAATATTAAGAATAGGATTTTTTGTTTTCTGGGAATCCTGATGCTTTTTTCTGCATCATATTTATCTCCGTATAAACAGGAAAAATCTCTTTTTCTTGAGGAAACCGAAGACTTTCTGTTAACAGCTGAAGTCATTTCCATCGAAAAAAATCTGGAATTAGGAAGAACGAATTTCTGGAAAGTACTTCTTGCTGACGGCGAAACAGAACTCAATGCCATGTTTAAACATGTCAACCGTCCATGGCCCTCTCTTCTTCCTGATAGTTACAAATATGAAATCGCAGCCTATAAGATCAATAAAATTTTAGAGCTCCATCTCGTTCCTCCGGTTGTGGAACGGACAATAAACGGACAGACAGGCTCTCTTCAGCTTATGATAGAAAATATCCTTACTGACAGGGATAGAAGAATCCAAAATATCGAACCTAAAAAACCAGGCGAATTCAAAAACGATCTTGACACGGTAACAATTTTTGAAATCCTTGTGAATGACCAATGCAATGACAGTGAAGATATCCTGATCCAAAAGGATGACTGGAAAGTCTGGAGAGTGGACTTTTCCGAAGCCTTTTCCCCTTCCTCTGATATCTCACTCAAATGCCCTATCAAACGCTGTCCCAGAATTCTCTATACCCGTCTTCTTGAATTAGACGAAAGTGAATTAAAAAAAATGTTGGATTCTTATTTGAATGAAAGGGAAATAGATGCCTTGCTGGATAGAAATCATTCAATAATCAAAACCATTGATGACCTTATAAAACAAAATGGTGAGAACGAGGTGCTTTTCTAGATATCCTTTTGTTTGAGTGACCACTTTTTGTGCAGTTTACACTAATTCCAATCAAATCAATTTGTTAAAAAAAATATAAGCATTTTTTTAACAGGTATTTGCACAGAAACAGTGGATAAATTTTATGGTTCATTTGACTTTTGCCTTCTTTCTGTAGAAAATTCATATAATACAGATGAAAATAAGAGGAGGGTAAGAATGAACAAATTTCTGAAATTTATTTTTATATTTGTTTTAGTTTTTTCTTCAAGCCTTCAGACTTACGCCCAATTTACTAACGAAGAAATAGCAGAGATGGATGAATGGGAGGAATATTTAAAAACCGCTGAAATCACAGATCATGAGCAAATGCAAAGCCGTGAAGCTGTCACCAATCCCTACATACTTCAAATGGAAAAAGATGGAGTCGCACGTAAGGCCATATGGAAAAATCCTGAAGGACGTATGAGAGGGTATCTGGAAGGCTGGAAATGGGAAATCGCCGCCTACAGTCTGAACAAATATTTAGGCCTTAACATGGTCCCCCCGACCGTTGAAAAAAAATTTCAGGAAAACAGAGGTTCCTGCCAGCTTTGGATCGATACCTGGATAAGCCTTAAAGATAAATATGAGAAGAAAATCAGTGTTCCTCCTATAAAGGTCCTTCACTGGAACAGAGCGCTCTATCTTCAAAGAGCCTTTGATAATCTCATAGCCAATGTGGATAGACATCAAAATCAATATCTCATAACCGAAGACTGGCGCATGATACTCATCGACCATTCCAGAAGCTTCAGAACCACGAAACAATACACGACAAAGCTGATCTATGACGAAAAATACAAAGAAGGCTCGAGAATAATGAAAGAACTTCCCAGAGAATTTATTGAAAAACTCAAATCACTCGATTACGAGGTTATAAAAAATGTGGCCGGTGAATATCTTACTGACAAGGAGATAGAAGCGGTCCTTATGCGAAAAGATTTGATTATAGACTGGATCAACAAAAAAATAGAAGAACTGGGAGAGGACAAAGTCTTATACTAAGCCGGATTATTCGACTCAGATGGTTTTCAATAAGGGGCTGCCAGATCCTCTTCTAATATCTTATCAAGTGTGGATACAAAAAAATCAGCGTCATCTTGAGTGAATACCAGAGGGGGTTTTATTTTCAGAACATTTTGAAAAGGCCCGTCCGTACTGATAAGAATGCCTTCCTCTTTCATCCGTTCCACAATGTATTCAGCCTGTTTTACAGCAGGAGACAATGTTTCCTTATTCAATACAAGTTCTACTCCTAAGAAGAGACCCTTGCCTCTGATATCACCGATAAGAGGATATTTGTTTTTTAATTTTTCCAACTTTTCCTTGATGTATTTTCCGGTTCTCTGGGCATTTCCCATTAAGTCTTCTTCTTCAATGACATTAAGAACCGCTATTCCCACAGCACATGAAACCGGATTTCCTCCAAAAGTATTAAAATATTCCATTCCATTGTCAAATGCTTCGGCAATTTCCGGTTTTGTGATGACCGCTGCTAATGGAAAGCCGTTTCCGATCGGTTTTCCAAGTGTCACGATATCAGGAATCACTTCCTGTGTTTCAAATCCCCAAAAATGAGTACCGACCCTTCCGAATCCGATCTGAACTTCGTCTGCAATGCACATTCCACCTGCATTTCTCACATGACGATAGGCATGACTGAGATAGCCCCGAGGGAAAATGATCTGTCCGGCACAACCCATTAGAGATTCCGAAATAAAAGCAGCCAGTCCCTTTCCGTCTCCTCTTATTTTTTTTATGACATCCTGGACTTGCTCGGCATATTTTTTCCCTGACAGAGAATCCTGATATCTGTATTTTCCCCTATATCCATCAGGAGTATCGACTTTATGTACATGCGGGGGGGCTCCTTTCCCTCCTTTCCCGTCAAATTTATAAGGACTGATATCTATGAGAGAACTCAGGTTCCCATGGTAAGCCTGATCAATCACAATGATGTCTTTTTCATGAGTGTAAGTCCAAGCCATGCGCAGAGCAAGGTCATTGGCTTCACTCCCGGAATTGACTATAGTGCAGACCTTTAACGGTTCCGGCATTTTTGAAGACAGCTTCTCAGCGTACAAAACAAGATTATCATGAAGATATCTTGTGTTTGAGTTGAGAACACACATCTGTCTTTGAGCAGCTTTAATGACCTCAGGATGGCAGTGGCCTACATGCGGAACATTATTTCTTGTATCAAGGTATTTTCTGCCTTTTTCATCATAAAGATACTGCATAAATCCTCTTACGATTTTAATGGGGTCTTTATAAGACAATCTCAAAGACCGGTTTATATACTTCTTCCTTAATTCGAGGGTTTTTTTCTTTTCCATTTTATGTCACAAGACATCCGTCATGAACTATTAAAAATTTTCTAAACAGAATTCACAATGTTATAATCAGAATCTCTGAGTCTTTGTAACAGTTTCCATGCTTTTTTTTCGGAAATGGTTAAATATTTATTTTCAGGATTTTGTTTCTTTTGAAAAGCTGATAGAACAACACTCATACACAACCGCATATACATAAGATGATTGACCGCCTCAAGCATTTTTTCAGAAAGGTTTGATACTTCATTATACCCTCTGATCACATGAGAAACGGTATCCACAAGATCTTCTTTATCCAGTAGGATATAAGCCAGGGCTATAGCAATATCTCCCACTGTATAAGAATAGACCATATCTCCAAAATCTATGATTCCTGATATTTTTCCATGGAATAGATCATTTTGTTTTGCCTTCGGATGATTTACAAGAATATTATAATCATTTCCGTCATTGTGTATGATCGATTTTCCCAGCTCTGAAACAACAGTCAATGCTTGGGAATTGAATTTTTCAACAAAATAATCCACTAAAGAACACCTATCCCTGTCATCTATATATTTTTGAAATCTCAGCACTGTTTCAGGTCCCTTCTGCATATCCCAATAAAAATCCCTTTGGGCCGCTGGATGCGAAAAGCCCTTGAGGGATTCACTGACACAGGCTATAAATTTTCCAACCGACTGAAGAAGGCCAGGACTATGTGTCTGCACTTCACCTAACGGAACTCCATGAACATAAGTGACCATCCGGACAAAATGAGAACCCCTTCCCCTATTATCAATCCTTGCTATGTTCTTCCCGTCCATAGTGGGACATATCTGAGGACAGAAGTGAGGACCCAGGGCCATGCCGATTCTTTCCATTGCCAGATTTTGGAGTTCAAGGATTTCTTCTTTTTCATTCTGATTTGATATTTTGAGAACATACTTATCTCCGGATCCATTGTCCTCTAAGAGAAAATTCTGGTCTCTTTCACTGGGAAGAGGTTTTGCGGAAACATACATTCCATACAAATCCTCTGCCATAACCCTTGCTTCTTTATCATTAAAACGAGGCGAAAACTTTAAAAACCCGGATTCATCTTGAATGCTATGTCCCATGAATATATCTTTCCTCTTTCCTTCACCTGGTTCAAGAGATATTTCTCTAGAATCTTATTTTAAATCCCGCCAGAAGCGTAACTCCGGTCAAATCAATCACGGCTTCTCTGACAGATTCAGGAGAACTCAATCCTGTAAAAGAAGGCGTATCGCTTTCAGAAATAAAAACAAAAGTGTATTTATTCCCAAACACTTCTTCTTTCCAGTAGTACAGCTTTCCTTCATCTATATCTAATCCTCCGTCGCTGTCCTTGTATCTGAGAGTTCCTTCAAATCCGCTGATTTCAGCATACCTGGCTCTTCCCTCTAAGAAAAATCCAAGATGAGGAGCCAGGCTGATTTCAAATCCAAGTCCTGCATGATATCCCACACCGCTTGCTTCAGCTTCCTGATCAAGTTCCATCCAGTATCCCTCATATCTTCCTTTCCAATACCAGGAATAATCAACTTTGTACCAACCCGCCCCTGCATCCAGTGTGAAATACGAGCCTCCTCCCAAAGGAATTAAGAAATAGAGGCCTGCTCTTATGGGAACTGTCTTGATCTCCGGTTTTGTAATCCATGTTTCCTCGCTCCCGGAAAAAGTCAAGAGCATCTCATTGTTCTGGCTTCCGTAAATATAGCCGGATCCGAATCCAATACCTATGTTTGGGAAAATATAGAAAATGATATCCCCCTCAAATTCATACGCAATGTGAAAAGGTGTCAGTTCTCCCTGGATTTCACCCCCGGCATGCGTGAACTCATCTCTCCAAATCTGGTCAAATCCTTCATTTCCTTCATTGATATCTTCTGCGAGAATATAAGAAGCGCCTCCTCCCAATTTGAGCTCTAACCATCTCCTCTTTCCTGAATCCGAAAAATCAATATGACCTATTTCCCGGACATCCCTCTTTTCTGCTGGCTGCTCTTTTTCCTTAACTGACGGCTCAAAAGATGTATCTGTCACACCGGCCACTAAGGAAGAATGGATATAACCCTTTACCTCCGTTCCACTATCCTCTAAAAAAACAGAGACCCTGTACCAGCTATCTGTTTTCCCTTCCGAATCCAGTATCTTTCCTTTATCCAGGATCATGATAATCTGGCTTTCAATATCAGGCTTCATTCGCACAGCAGCTGTATCTGCCGTGACTTTTATTTTGAGTTGCTCTGCTTGAATCAATCCGGAAAATACACAGATAAACGCTATGCAGAGAACACTGATTTTCCTTTGATTTTTTCCCTTCATTCCTTGTCCCCTCTCTTCTTTAACGAATTGTTTGAATTACATTGTAGTCCCATATAAAATTCAAATCAATCCTCATTCTTTTTCTTTAAGTATGTCTTCAGGTTTCTTCATTAGGCTCTCTGCTGTCCATTTAGTAAGCAAAAAAGGATAATCGTTTTCCGATGAAAGGGCAGGATATTCTTCTTCATCCTCTCCTTTTTCATAGATCTTCAGTTCATAGTCTTTGGCGCCTTTTGCCGTAATGGTATAGATAGGATTCCCCAGGTTTTCTTTTTCCTTTTCATCGAGGAAAGAATCACAGTTTAATCCGGATAATTTTGACAAAAGAGAATCAATCTCGCTCTTTTCTGTTTGTTTTCCGTCCTGTGTCAGCCAGGCTTCTTGTTCCCCGGTACTTGTTTCCTTCTCATCCTGTTCTGTATCAGGCGAAACCGGAATGATTTCTCTCTTAAGCTCAAGAGTCCCGAATTCCCCGGTCAATATCAATCCAGTTATTTCTACGGCAGTGAATTCCATAACAGATTTATCTCGGAGTCCTGATTCATTCTGTTCAAACGTGCTCCTAAATGATTCTTTGGCATGATAGACGTTCGCATCATCCGCTACCCTTACATAGGTATGACTGTACGTAGACGATACTTTGCCTATATCAAACTCCCTGAGTACGTTTTCCTTTTCCATAGCTTTTATATGAATTCTGTTTTCTTCGTCTAGTTCGTATCTTTCATAATTTTTCTTATCCGAAACCAGTTCAGTCAACGTAAGATTTTCAATCACATCCAGCATGTCATTCACCTTATCATGATCAGCGATATACTTTTCTGGCATTATCAACCACTCCCCCTGGCTCCTTTCAAGCAAAATGGATTCATCTCCCCTGCTCATTTCAATTTTACTCAAAGCTTCTGCATCGATCTTGTCAAACGCGGGCAGTTTATATGACATTTTATTTCTGCCGGTGCTGATAATAAGGATCACAACCAAAACAATGATTACAGCAATCAATACCATGTATTCTTTTTGTCGTTTCATTGATCTCCTCCGGCTGCTATTTTTGTTTTGTAAAAACAGCTTTTATCATTTTTCTCCTGGCTTTCCGCCTGACCCAAACCATAACCCCTATCATTATGAACAACGCAGGAAGGCCTCCGATATTAAAGACCTTAATAAAACTCCGTGTGATCGGCTTAGTATCTTTTAAGGGATTGAACTTCTGGTTTTTACTTCTCATAACAGCTATGCCTTCCCTTTTGTTCAAATAGTCAATGATGTTCAGAACAAACTGTGCATTGGGAGATTCTCCATTTTCATCAAGCAGATTGTCTTTTAATATCTCAGATGACCCCATTAAAAATATTTTTCCCGGCCTTCCTCGTTTAATGACTTCTTTTTCTGTTTTGAACGGTGTCTCCTTCGTTTCCTCATTTATAGGTTCGTCCTTATCTTCATCACCTTCTTCTTTTGATTTTTCAGGAACCTCTTTGTCGGAGAAATAGCTCAAAAAGCTGCCTTCGGCAAGATAAGCCAAAGAAAAACTCTTCATGGATTCATCATCTGCAGGTGGTCTCAAAAGCATAGGATTCAAATTGATTTGCCCGGACATTGTCCAGGACCTTCTGGAACTCGAAATCACTGTATTTAACTTAGTATCACTCTCTTTGATTTTATTCTCATCGGATGATAACGGAGATACCTGTATCATTATGAGCTCTTTGATATTTTTTAAGAAATTTAACCTGTGATTGATATTTTCACTTTTTATGACAGGAGCAAAATAAATGGGGGTCTCTCCCATTCTCTGATCCCTGCTAACATAGCAGCTTTTGTCAAGAACATATGACTTTTCTACTTTGAACCCGTAATGATCCAATAATTTCCCTAATCCTGTGTTAACCGGCATATAGAGCGGCTGTGACATACCGTACATCTGGTTTTGTCCCTGCTGGGATTGTTCAAAAGAATCGATAAATAGGGCCAAAGATTTGCCTTTCATGAGAAACTGATCGATCTGAAAAAGCTCCCAATCCGAAAATGTCTCCTTTGGCCCTGCGATGATAAGAGTGTCAATGCTATCCGGAATCTCTTCGCTCTTTAAGTCAATTCTGTTAACGGAATAATTGTCCCCAACCAGCGAATTGAAATTATTCAAGGAACCTGTCTGCTGCTGCATTCCTTGAAGCTGGGGCGGAAGGGAATAAGATAAGCCAAGAGTGGAATGAGAGGTCAAATATCCGATCTCTTCATGAATATTAATGACATTATCCACATTTTCCTCTATAAAAGCCTTTATGGTGTCCTTCTCTATCAATGAAAATTGTTCTTCCAAACCCCTGCTGGTGAGGTTAAGGCTTCTGTCTAGCAAAGACCTTTCAACGGACCGGTCTTTGTATTCAATTCCTATGGCTGCCATTCCCTGGCCTGCTTCTATTATCCGTCCATCAGAACTCTCAATTTCCGGCCACTGGAGCATGAACCGTTCATATCTCTGTAACTTTTCTTCGGAAATCTCATCAGTGCTCGGGTCAATGTATGTAAATCCTAACTGGTCATACAGTTTCGTATTGAGCTCGGATACAATATCATTCATTTCACCTGTTATGGAATCAAGTCCTTCCAGATTCACCTCCCTGGCGATATCATTCAATGAAGATGATCTTACGAGATCGACTTTGATCTTTTCGTCAAGATTAAGAAGAGAAGATATTTTATCGTTCATCTTCTGTATGGTGGTCGTTATCCTGTATTCCAACTTGTCCGTAGATGTCACTGCCGGGATCTTTTCCGTAATGTCGCCGTGAATAAAGACCATCCCCATATAAGCCCTCTGCAGTTTTGCTTCGTCCTGTTCTATTTTCTGGACATTAACAGGGTATATACCGTAATCCTGAGCTTTTCTGCGGTTTTCTTCCGCTTGTTCGCTCAAATCTCCTTCTTTTGCCGTTACATCAAAAAAACGATAACTGAGATACTCATTGGCATTGAGAGAATAGGCATCCAAAAGGTCATGAAGATAAGATTCAATCGTATTATAAGGCGCGGGAAGATTCTTAGAAAAAAACACATTTATCGTCAGAGGCTCCCTGAGTGTGGATACGGCCTGTTTGCTGGCCTTGGATAAAGAATAAAGATTGTTTTCCGTCAGGTCTATTCTGAAAAAAAACTTCAAGGCGACCAAGTTAATGAGTAAAGTAATCACGAAATACAGCCCAAATTTGTAATAATGAGACTTGTTTTTTACTTTTTCCATTCTGAACTCCTCATTTCTTTTCTTCGATGACCAAATTTGTTGCATACAGAGCAACGAATGAAAGTGAGAGAAAATAGATAATATCTCTCAAATCAAGGACTCCTTTGGCTATGTTTTGAAAGTGATAGTTGGCACTGAGATACTGAAGGAAGCCTATAAAAACATTTGGAATAAAAAACAGAACAAAATCAATCAATAAAGTGAGGCTGAAACAAATAGCCATCCCTATGATAAAGGCTACCACCTGATTTTTTGTGAATGAAGACGCAAGCAGCCCGACCGCGCTGAAACTGGCACCCAAAAGTATGGCTCCGAAATAACCGCCTATAACCGGCCCCCAATCCAGGTCTCCGATCAAAGAAGTCGAAAAAGCATAGAGCAAAGTAGGGCTCAACATTATGGCTACAAATGCCACTGCCGCAAAAAATTTTCCCAAAATAATCTCTCTAAAAGACAGAGGAAGAGTGATAAGCAGCTCATAGGAGCCTATGTTGATTTCCTCAGAAAACAGACGCATGGTCACTGCCGGGATAATGAACGCAAAAGTAATCGGAAGGAGGGAAAAGAATTTGGTCAGACTCGCCTGTTTTTCAAGAAAAAAAGTAGAAAAAAACAACCATCCTATAATGATAAGAAAAACTGAGATAACGATATAAGCAATAGGAGAAATAAAATAAGTCTTAAACTCTTTCCGGAAAATATTTTTGATATTTTTCATTTTAATTCCCTTTGGTTAATTTCATGAAAATATTTTCAAAGGATTGATTCTTCAAAGATTTCCTCAATCCTTCCAAAGTATCATCAGCCACTATCTTCCCCTTGTTGATAATAACGATTCTGTCACAGGTTGCCTCTGCTTCGCTCAGAATATGAGTGGAGTAAATAATGGTTTTTTTCTTCCCGATCCTTTTGATGATTTCTCTGGTCTCCACAATCTGATTGGGATCCAATCCCGCTGTCGGTTCATCCAGAACCAGGATTTCAGGATCTCCCATCAAGGCATGAGCGATGCCCACTCGCTGTCTGTATCCTTTAGACAATTCATGAATGGTCATATGCATGACATCGTTTAATCCACAGAGATCTCCGAGACTTTTTATATGATCGAGTTTTTTATCTTTCTCAATGCCTCTTATATCAGCAACAAAATCCAGATAATCATAGACCAGCAAGTCCTTATAAATAGGAGCGGCTTCAGGGAGATAGCCTATTTTATTTTTGATCTCCATCATATGGTCGTATATATTGTAATTCATGACCTCTATATTTCCGCGAGTCGGCTTTAAATACCCTGTGATTATTCTGTATATGGTTGTTTTTCCCGCTCCATTAGGACCTAAAAGCGCCAGTATTTCACCTTTTTTAATATCAAAACTCACGTTGTCCACAGCACACAGA
Organism: uncultured Eubacteriales bacterium; assembly: GCA_964624145.1. Classification (GTDB taxonomy): domain Bacteria; phylum Acidobacteriota; class Aminicenantia; order Aminicenantales; family Aminicenantaceae; genus WJMT01. The sequence continues at coordinate 67,525 of CAZUXT010000003.1, forward strand.
TCACCGTAATATTTAGTCAAATTTTTAATTTTTATCATCTGTCTCTCCCTTGTTTTTTACCTGGTCACTTCAATTAAGCCTGACCTATTCAGGATAAAATCTTGCTTATCAAGTTCATTTTTATACAAAATCATCCGCTCTATGTCAATGGATAGTGATATAACGGACGGTATGAACAAAACTAATAAAAGACTTCTTCCTCTCCTCTTTCTTTTATCATGTCTTTCACTTCTTTTAGAAGCAGCTTTTTTCTTGCCAGTACAGCCTCGATCTCATAATAACCCAAATAATCCCCTACGGCTTGTTTAATACTGTTATAATTTAAAGACTTCACAGCCTCAATGAATTTTCTGGGAAGGGTAAGAAACAACATATTGCTTCTCAGTCCATTTTTCCCATATATAAGCTGATCCGTATAGATCCTTTTTGTCCGAAAAGACCGTGAATGGTCTATCAGTATAAGGCGCCAGTCTCTGGTATACCTTATGTTCTGCTGCGTCCTGTCTATATTTCCTATCAAACTGTCAAAAGCCCTTGCCAGATAAATGGATTTTTGCAATGCGTCTCTCTTTTCATCAGGGACTTCGATTTCATTTGTCACTCTCTCGAGTTCATTCGTCTCCAGCTCTACCCATAATTGAAGGGACCCTTTCCTCCCTCTGAATTTTCTTTCCACAGTGGACGGGACCATTCCCAATCCCAATAATTTGTCCATTTCATAGGCAGCAATCTCATATCTCCATTCATCTTTAAATCCTTTTTGGATTCCTTCCGGATTTTTCCATACTCCCATTTCTTCCCTGGTTCCGAGTTTCAAAAACAGTTTCTTCGGTTTGGTGATCCCTTCCCCAATGTTTTCATGGCCAATAATATCCGCAGATTTGAGAAAGACTTCCCATTTTCCTCTATCTTTCACCTTTTCACTGTCCAGCTGTGGCCCCGCAAGTAAAAAAAGACCAGTCAACATGAAAACAAAAAGAATAGATATGATTTTAATCTTCATTTTTCCCCCTAACATATTTCATCATTCTGTAACACAGACTCATTATGAGATAGGTTTTTTTGATTTGGTTTGATTATACCATATAAAAAGATTATCTGTTAGGGGATGAAAGGTTAATGTTTGGTCTGCATCCCCTCTCGCCAGACAGAAAACCCATAATCTATGAGCTCTCTTTTTGTATCCTTGTCCAGTTCACTCAAATGAACACCTAATTCCGTACTCTCTTCATCTGAACTCACCCACCGGACCCGTCCTAAGACAAAAGGAGGAACCCTTTTCCCGGGCAAATCAAGTCTGATCTCTACCTGATCTCCGACCAATAACGGCCTTCGACCCGCTATGATTTTTAGTCCTTCTGAGGATATATTCTTCACGGAAATTTTTTCAATCGAGCTGTTCTCAAACCTAGCTTCACCATAACAACTGCATCCGAAACGAAAATGTTTTCTTCGTTCTTCTCTCATGACCTAAGCTCTACATCCCTGAATCATCTACTATATATTGGGTCTTTCTTTCTAAAAGATACTTATTATGGTGGCTGATGTCAAGTCTTTGGTTCTTGTTTTCTTTCATTGTATCATTCCAAAGATTTCTCATCTATTTAGTCGTCTATGGCTTTGCAAAATGAAAAAAATAAAAAAGCCGCCAGGGATTCATTGCCCGGGCGGCTTGAATCTTCTATTCTATCTCTATTTTTCTTCAGGAACTGTGATCCCCGACAATCCATTCTCTCCTAAGAATGAATTAAATGAAGGCAGATCATCAGTCAGTATCTTTTTGAAAAGTTGTTTTTGCTTTTCCAGTCCTTTTTTCAGTACCGCATGAACTTCTCGCTGCTGCTTATTCGGAGCAAAATCAACACTGCCGGCCAGATCTCCGGCCAAAACAGAGAGCTTACAGTATAATTTATTGGGATACCTGAAAGATTTTGAATCTCCCTCTGCCAATATAGGCTGGAAAAGCTCATCTTCAATAAAGCGCAATTCTTTATCAAATTTTTCAATTTCTATGACTATGTTCTTCTGTTCGTCCTCTGTCAACATGGCTCTCAGGTCATTAAGCTGCTTGCGCATCCATTCAATCTTATTAATCATTTCTGTGACAGCGTTAAGGTCCTTTCTTATATCTTTCTGCATATCCACTTGTTCTTTGATCTCTTCAATTGATCCTTCTGAATTCGGGTCCCTAAGGATCTCTATTTTCTGAGAGAGCTCCTCTTCTCCTGTTATCAATTGAACCGTATATATGCCGGGAGCTGCCAGAAAGCCTCTGAATCCTCCGCTTGTCCCCCAGCTCAATATGGGATACCAGCCCTCCTTTTCCCACTGTTCAAGAAATCTTTTCTCTTCCACAACATGAGGATTTCCGGGCGGTTTGGTGCGGAGTTTGGCACTTTTAGCTGGATAGTGGCTCATATTCCACATCACACGATTTATCCCTGAGTGATTGGTTCCGTTTATGGTATTGACTAAATCTCCTTCTTCATCAAAGATTTCTATTTTCACGCTTTGATTTTGCTTCTCTTTGAGGAAATAATCTATGTATGAACGCGGAAATACCCTTGGACCTCCGGCCTGACTATGGAGTCTGTAAGTTTTCCTTGGATTGAAAAAATGGACATCGGATTCCAGTACTTCTTTATTCAACTTCTGTAGTGGGGAGATATCATCCATGATCCAGAATCCTCTTCCATAGGTTGCGACCACAAGGTCATTAAAATCCTTCTGGACGACCATGTGATGGACAGGGGCATAAGGAAGATTATTCTGTAGGGAATGCCATTTTCCTCCATCATTAAAGGAAATATATATTGAATTTTCAGTTCCCAAATAAAGCAGACCTTTTCTCACTGGATCCTCACTGATCCAATGGGCATAGCTGAATACACTTTTTGGTAAACCTGAACTTATGGATTTCCATGTTTTTCCATAATCATCTGTTTTATAAACAAAAGGATCCCGGTTGTTCATTTGGTGAAAGTCAATCGTAACATAAGCTGTGCCTGAACCATATTTTGAGGGCTCAATATTACTTATTGTTCCCCATTCAGGAAGATTCTTTATGTTTTTTGCTACATCCGTCCATGTTTTTCCATAGTCACGGGTCACATGCAGGAGACCGTCATTGCTTCCGGCCCATATACATCCTTCTTCAACAGGAGACTCGGCAATGGCAAAAACACAGCATCCGTATTCCACGGCCAGGTTATCTCGAGTAAGACCGCCCGACGGGCCCATTTTACTCAGGTCATTTGTGGTGAGGTCAGGGCTTATGACTTCCCAACTTTTTCCTCCGTCACTTGTCATATGCACAAACTGACTTCCCACATAGACCTTGTTGTGGTCATGCGGGGATATATGAATGGGAAAGGTCCAGTTGAAACGGTATTTGGCCGCAGATGCATGAGACCCGTATATGGATTCAGGCCAAACATGAACTGTGTTGATATGCCCTGTTTTATAATTAGCTCTTTGTAGATCGGCATTATAACTTCCGCCCCAGACTATATTAGGATCGACTGGGTCTGGTATCACAAATCCGCATTCTCCGCCTGCTGTCTCTTCCCAGAGAGAATTATAAGATCCCCATCTGCTGAACGATCCGGTACTCGGTCCTTTGTAGGCGCTTCCATCCTGCCGCCCTCCATAAACATAATAGGGAAACTGGTTATCTACAGCGACATGATACATCTGGCCAATGGGAAGAGTAACCCATTTCCAGGATTTTCCCCTGTTAAGAGTGATCATCGCGCCTCCGTCATTGCTTATCATCAATCTATCAGGATTTTTAGGATCAGCCCACATATCATGGCAGTCACCACCCCATCGCACTGTTTCAGATGTGTAACCTCCATTCAATGTTCTGCTCTGGCTGTTTGCTGCAAAGTAAACTTCATTTTCATCCGCGGGATTGACCATGATCCTGGAGGCATAATGCGGTCTCTCGTTCAGGATCCTGTTATAACTTGCGATTCTCCATTGGCTGCCTCCATCATCAGATCTCCACAACACTCCCCTGTTGGGATGACCTGTTTCAATCAATGCATAGATAACATCCGAGTTGCTCGGGGCTATGGCTATCCCTACTTTCCCAATAGGAGGTTCCGGAAGTCCATGACCTGAAAGATGATTCCAGGACTCTCCTCCATCCGTTGATTTCCAGATGCCCCCGTTTGGGCCGCCGCTCTCTCTTCCCCAAGTTTTTATAACAAGAGGCCACATCCCCGCAAACAAAACTCTTGGATTATTTGGGTCCATGGCTATTTCAAAACATCCTGTGTTTTCATCTATAAAAAGGACATGTTCCCAAGTTTTTCCTCCATCTTTTGTGCGGAACACCCCTCTTTCTTTCTGCGGTCCGTAACAATGCCCCATTGCGGCTACGAAAACAATATCTGAATCTCTTGGATCTATGACGACTCTCCCTATTCTTCCGGTCTTATCAAGTCCCATATGTTTCCAAGTCTTCCCCGCATCCGTGGATTTATAAACGCCGTTTCCAATGGAAATATTGCTGCGGACAAAGGCTTCTCCTGTTCCTGCCCACAGCACATTCGGATCACAGGGAGCTACGGCTAATGCGCCTATGGATTGGACCTTCTGGTCATCAAAAATGGGCTCCCAGTGTTCTCCTGCATCGGCTGATTTCCATATCCCGCCTGACGCTGCGCCAATATAATAAACAAGCGGATCCCCCGGAACTCCCACCACAGCAGAGGTGCGGTTCCCCGGAGGGCCTATATATCGGTAGCGAAGAACACGGTACACATCAGGGCTTATTGTCTGAGTATATGCCTGCGAAATCAAAATAAAAAACAGAACGCTGACTGCACAAAAAAACAAAAAATTCCTTTTTTCCATCCCTTTTTTTATTGAATCAATCATTAAACACCTCCAAAATATTATTTATATATTTATTATTGTTGGTAATAAATATAACTCAACAGCTTGTAGATCAACTTCGCGGTAAGAAAATCAGGAGCTTTATTTCTTTTATTTGGACACAGTTCCACAACATCAAAGGCTATGATCTTTTTATTCGCCGCAACTTTTTTTAACAATGTGAGCACCCTGTACCATCCCAGTCCTCCTGGCTCAGGAGTGCCTGTACTCGGCATCAAGGAAGTCTCATACACATCCACATCGATGGTGATATAAACCTTCTTTTCAAGCCTCTCAACCACATCCCGGACCCATTCATCATTATCATGAATATCCTTTGCCAGAAATATCTGATCCCAGTCGACCGCTTGGACCTCTTCCTCCGAAATACTTCTTATTCCAACCTGGACAACAGGGCACATTTCTCTGACTCTTGCCATAACGCACGCATGGTTGTATGGACTCCCTTTGTAGCTGTTTCTTAAATCAGTATGGGCGTCCAGCTGGAGGACTGAAAAATTCTGGTGTTTCTTTTTCAAAGCTCTGACGAGCCCTGTGGTTATGGAATGCTCTCCTCCAAGCATGACCACAAATTTATCCTTATGCTTTTCTGCTTCATACTCAACCTTACGGATAACCGTTTCAGGGTCATCGCTGTTTTTCACATCCAGATGAGGCAATGTATGGATTCCTGACGTATAGACACTGTTCTTGGTTTCTATATCATACAGTTCCAAATATTCAGACGCTTCTATAATCGCATCAGGACCTTTGGAAGAACCTCTGACCCATGAGCTTGTTCCATCATACGGAACAGGCAATATCACGATTTCCGACTCCTGATAGCTGGCCTGTTCTTTTTTAATCAAACCCCCGAACTGCTTTATCATTTACCAGCCTCCATTCTTTCAATGATAGACCTTAAAAGCAAAGGCCAGGCAATAGTGGCATCAGCCATCACTTCAGCCCACATCCCTCCTTCTTTTTTTGGAACAAACTTACCCCAGGATACGCCTTCTTTATAGGTACAACCGCTGAGGCCTCCCCAGTGAACGGGTTCAGGGCATATCCTCACTCCGTATGAAAATCTTTTTTGAGGTACCTTCTCCCCTAATTTATGATTGATGATATCAATATAAGGTGCGACCTGCTGCGCCCAATTCCTGGGTACTCCCCCGCCAATAGTGAAAATACCGATTTTCCGGCTCTTCTTAATCCTATCCGTATAATCATCCATGTCTATGAAGGGATCAAACGCAATCAAAGGCTCTTTATTTTCCTTTTGCCTTTTCCTAAACACGCCGACATCAATCCCAAGCTCAGAATCCGTGAAGGCAGGAATATACACCGGAATATCATTAGCTGCTGCGGATTTTAACAGGCCTCTTCCTTTTGTATTCTTTAAAAGATATTTTCCCAATTCTTCACAGAATTTCGCACTTGAGAGAGGCTTGCTTTTGTCCCATCTATTCAAAACGTCTCTTATGATGATTTCTATGTCATCCAGGTTTTTTTCCAATTCAATCGTATCATAAACCCTGTTGAACCCTGATTTGAAATAATCCACATCATCAACATAGGGGTCACATTTGAAGTGAGAATACCCGACAGACTCTACAAATCCGTGTGCCATGAGCGCTCCTGTAGAGACCACGGCATCCAGCATCTTTCTATCTATCATCTCACATACCAGTAAACCCATTTTTGCAATGGTCATGGCCCCTGAAAATGTTCCCACTACAAAACAATCCGGATCCGTTATCATTTTGTACAGGACTTCATGAGCCTCCCCTAAAGCTCTACCCCCGAATGCCGTATCTTTCATCTGCTTGACCATTTCCAGCGCACTGCGGCACCGGGCTACATCCAGAGGTTTGAGCGGCTCCAGTCCCTTATCAAAACCGTCGGAAAATTTATTATATTTTCTCATCCCTCGCCTCCCTTCATTGGCAGGATGATTCTCTGAGAAATCAAAACGTAAAAAATGAACATCGCCATTTTTTTATGAATAGGTCAGGTTATATATCTTCGCTGATAAAAACAGCTGCGGCGATCACAGTTGTCCAGTTCCCATCTTTATCTCCTTTAACGGATTTGGTTGTGTTCCGGGTCTTGACAATTTTCCCGCTCATTTTAAAAACCTGTTTCTTTTCATTCCAGGCTTCATCCACATTGAATTTAATCCCGAATGTACTTGCCAGCATGGAAGCGGCAAGGTCTTCAGCATAATCACCTGCTTTTTTTAAGCTTTCTCCAAAAGAATGGTGCTCGGAAATATAACCATACGTCTTTTCATCTGTGGGAAGAGCTAACCCTATGGAAGCGGAAATGACTCTATTCGGTTCCTTGGCTGAGTTTCTTGCCATGACACAGTGAACGATTTGTCCAGGCCTTAATATTTTTAATCCTTCTTTCCTTGGGATCAGCTTGCACTTAGGTGGGAAAATACTGGATACGGAGACAATATTGAACTTTTCTATGCCTGCTTCTCTTAAGGCATATTCAAATGATTGAAGCTGCGCCTTATGAACTCCGGCACCTTTTGTGAAAAACATTTTCGTGGGAATAATCATTGATTTCTCTCCTCTTCATTGGCATGAACTATTCATATAAAATTGAGCGATTTTTTTTATAATAATATCATTTTAACGGCTTTTACCACAACTTTATTCGTCCGACCCGCCCGTAAAAAGAATTCGTTATTGTAGTTGTCCTTATTTATGAATAAAATGATATATCTATAAAGGAGAAAAAATGAATATCGATAATTTTAAAATGGAGCGATGGCAGTCCCATTGGGAACATAAAGTCAATTATAATCTTTCTGAGAGCGGGGTCCATCCTTTTTCCCTTGAAGAATTAATGGCTTTAGGTGACTTTAAAAATATTTTAAATACGAGATTGGGATATATTCAAACGGACGGCACAACAGAGCTGAAAAAGCACATTATAAAACTCTATTCGGGCATAAATGAAGATAATATACTGGTCACAACAGGTTCTTCTGAAGCGAACATGCTTTCCATATGGAGCTTGGTCAAACCGGGAACAGAAACCGTTTTCATGCTTCCTAACTTCATGCAGATATGCGGATTGATGAAGTCATTTGGGGCACATATGAAAACATTTTTTCTGAAAGAAGACAGAGACTGGCAGCCTGATCTCGAGGAACTTAAAAAAATTGTCACCAAAAAGACTGAAATCATTTCAATCACAAATCCGAACAACCCGACCGGAACCCAATTGAATGAAAAGGCGCGAGAGACCATCATTGACCTGGCCAAGTGGTCCGGAGCCTGGCTGTTATGTGACGAGGTCTATCAAGGGGCTGAACTGGATGGAAAAATCACTCCCAGTTTCTGGGGCCATTATGAAAAAACCATTGTTACCTGCGGATTATCCAAATCATACGGACTTTCCGGTCTGCGGGCGGGATGGGCCATAGCACCCAAAAATATCATTCAAAATCTCTGGAAATACAAAGACTACACAACCATATCCCTGAGTGCCTTAAGTGACAGGCTGGGCTGTGCAGCACTGGAATCTGCCAACAGAAAAAAGATATTTCAAAGGACACGCAATATTATAAGAAAAAACTTTGACATATTGAAAGCATGGATGGACCGACAGGGAGACCTTTTCCACTGCGTCCCGCCCAAAGCAGGCGCCATTACTTTCCCCGGTTATACTATGAAAATAAACGCTTCTCAACTTGCAGAGAAAGCGCTCAAAGAAAAAAGTGTTCTCCTGCAGCCTGGAGACCATATGGAGGTTGACTATCATATACGCTTTGGCCTGGGAGAAGAGTCAGGAAATTTCACAAAAGCCCTGAACCTACTGGAGGATTTATTCCGTAAGTTGGCTTGATCTTCTCTGTTCACAAACGAATTCAGAATCTCCAGAAAAGTGTTTTAAGCCTGTTGACAAGCTGTTTGGCCTTATAGAGGGCATGGTTGGCTCTTGACAGGGAATAATCTGTAAGAAAGTCTTTAGCCAGTTTTTTATCTTTTTCATAGAGTCTAAAGGCTGTCTCTTCCAGAGCCGATTGAACAGCAAGCTGTTGATCCTCAAACACATTCCATTCTGACCGCACTATTTTAATGGCCTTTTTATAGTCAGTGTCGACCAGATTCTCCAGTTCGTTGAACACATCAAAGGCAAAGTCCGGATCAAAATCAAATCTATCCTGAGGATAATCGAAGTGTGTTTTCAAATCCAGTTCAACAGCTATATCGCCTGGTTTAAAATAGTGATCAGGCATTTCATCCATTCCAAGATACCACGGGGTCAAAACACTGGAACAAGGAGCTGCCAGAGAACGCCATACCACACATCCTATCTCCAACGGCATCCAGCTTCTCAATTGATACACAGCGCCTTCCTGAGTGGTTGGACCGCAGATGCGGGCCGCTTCTGACCTTATCTTATGAGGAGAGCCTTTCTCATAATCATCAGTGGTATCGAACTCAGTCCCTTCCAAATGGCTCCTTAATATATCAGCCACATCTTTGACCGTCATTTTTTTCCCGGGTTTTACTGAAAACGGAAGCTCTGTCACTGAGCCTATAGGGATCTCTTCGCCTTTAACCAGGCACTGAGCATACCACTGCCTGGGATCAACCCCATACTTATCCATGAAGCTTCCTTTCCAGGGGGGCGGACAGAAATGTTTTTTAAAGTTGAAAGGCTCTGCTTCTGAAGGGTCGTACCATCCTCTCTCGACCGCATACTCAACCAGGCCCGGTGATGCCATTACGTTTTCAGTATCATTGATATCAGCTTCAGCCCCAATAATATGGATATTGGGAAGAAGCACCACTTCATCATCAGGACATCTCTGTGCTATCCAGTGTTTTCCTCTTGCTATAGCCAGAATCCATGCCTCCTTTGGATCTGCAATGACCAGCGAACGCCCCGAAGACGTATAACCGAACTGGTTGAGCAGCTCCCCTGCGATTTTCACTCCTTCTCTCGCAGATTTGGCCCTCTGAGCCACCAACCTCCTGAGCATGTACCCGATGCCCCCATCTGTTATGTCTCCCCTTTCAACAAGTTCCTGATAAGAGTCTTCCCTTGTGGGACAGGCATCTGAAGACACCACCACTCCCCACTCATTAAAATAGGAATCTCCAAACTGCACTCCAGGATTCTGAAGCCACAGCATGGCATATGTTTCTTCGACCTGAGGCAGTGTCCCCCCGTTTTTCAGGACAACTTTATCTCCGGGCTTGTGCTTTATTCTGGGTATATAACGGTAATTGATGATTCTCCTTCCTCCGTTCTGTTCATTATGCCCGAACAGCACAGCCCCGTCAGCAGAGGCCTTCTTCCCTACGAGCACAGTGAAACAGTTTCCTGACAGAGATGGAGGGATAAATAAGACCGCACATAAAAATACCAAAGTAAAAACGATTTGTTTTTTCGGATACATGATTTTATCTCCGTTCTTTGGATTCATTTGAAAACATCATCCTTTTGAATATTTTATAATATCCTGTTTCTATTTTTACTTCATTCATATAATCCATTTACCCGGGCTCTTGACTCTTTTTCAATACTTTTTCCTTAAATGTGAAATCATTCCCGGCCATTTTTACAAACACATCCAGGGGCACCACCTCAAACCCCTGTCCCAACCTGTCAAGGATTGATTTAACCCGGGTGATATCACTCCACTCTCTCACATGAATGAGCAAAAAATAAGGACGGATGCTGTTTATTTCAGCCAGCTCTTTCAAATCTGCGGCAGCCTCTTCTTCTGAACGGCTGGGAGAAAGATAATAGTCATAAGAAATAAGAGGGCGGCTGTCACGGCACGTGAAAGTAAAGGAAGGGGCATATCCGTTAATAAAGCCAATGGCTCCAGGCATTCCCTTGTAATAAGCATCTACGACCTTTTCAGTCAATTCTGTGTTCCCCTCCACTGTAGCCCCTTCTGAATAATCCATGATCTCAAAGACCCTAAGGTCCAGATCTTTCATCAAATCCCAGGCCATACTTATAAGACGACCCAGATACTCGGGGGGGACAGCCTTTGGATAGAGATAACCGGGCCCGGATAGAGCCCCTATGAAATAATCATTGGGAGTAGCCTGTGAGTAAAAGAATTCCATCATAGCCGGAGCCAGCCAGGACCAGTTCATGGTGACCTCCCAAGCATAAGGAATTTGGCCTCTTCCAGGCCGATTCCAGGCTCCCAGTCCCAGACAGTCCGTTTGAATACATGCGATATAGATTTTTTTCTCAGGCACATACAATTTCCCAGGTTCCACATGATGGTTGTTTCTGAACTCAAAACCAGGAGAAAGGGGAACATGGCTGATGAAACTCATATTCGGCAGAGTGTGAAGCCCCTCGACCCTTAAACCGTGACTGGAAGTCAACGTCACATAATCCCTTTCCTTGTCTTTGGCATAGGAATGCCATCCGAAAACAAGTGAAAAAGGATGCATATCAGAGAGTATTTGATCGGCCAGAGCGTATTCTTCCTCATCTTCAGGATCAGTTGAAAGGTCAGTGAAAAAAGCTTTTTTTAAGATCCCCCAATCTGCCACTCCCGGTTTCATCACTTCACCGGAATGACCTCCCATCCACACGATGTGCTCTTTACTGCATCTCTCTCCGTATCTATCATAAGCCCACCTGTAAATCTCATAATCTGACATCCCAATAAATTTTTTTCTGAAATCCTCGACCTTTTTTAAACCTGCCTCTTCCATCATGGGAGCCAGGTCCCCGGTCACTACGACTGAGTTTTCCAGTCCCGCCACTGTAAAGGCTACAATAAGAGAAGTACGCACCTCTTTATCCCAGACCACATAACCCCTCACTCTGTCGAGAAATATATTGAGGGCTTGAACCGGACTGTTGATCTTTTTAAATGTGAAATTTCTTTTTTGTTTGAGATAATCAAAAACATCCGGAGTGAATCTGTAGTCCCATGATTCCGGATAAATAAAATAAAGACTGGGACTCTTGGCATTAGCCAGGCCTTGAAGGCTTATCAAGAATACCTGAACAGGCAGATCTCCATGCACGGACCACTCATCCTCAAGCTCCATATAATAAGCGCTATCTGTTCCCTTTCTTTTAAAGGTAAATTTAATGGGAGGCCCGCCTTTTCTCGTAGCCCTCTGAATGGTATAGATGAGGACATCTGTTCCAGCATCATAACTGTAAATATGTTCTGATGTTATTTTTTTCATTCCCTGGGAAGAAGAGACCGCATCTGTTTCTTCAACTTTTAAAACAGTCCTCTCATCATCCCACCAGGCCCTGATAAGGCGTGGGATATCTGTTCTTACAGAAATCCCAATAAACACATTGGTCGGAAAATTACGGTTCGGCGCAGGGACTTCGATTAAACTTCCGTCTGTTGTTAAAACAGTCTCATCGCTATACCCTCGGTTGGTTCCCCATTGCTTTATTAAAACGAGCTTCTCGCCTTGGATCTTGACATCCAGGGTAAGATTATTGAAAAGGGGTATATCAGTGCTTTTTTCGGGTATCAGTTCCCATGTCCCTTCAAAATCATTTTTTTCCTCAGAAAAGAGGCTGTGAGAAATATTCATGAAAACAACAAAAAATATCACCGCATAAAAAACGCACTTTTTCATAATCATCCCTCGATATATATTATTTGGCTCACTTTATTCCTCTCCGAAAATCAGTATATTTTTATCAAGAAACCATATGATTTGCAACAAATCCCTGCAGTTCCTGTATAAAATCTTGATTTTTTTGTTTCATTCATGATATTTTATTAAACAAGCAAATAAGGGAAGAGCCAATGAATTCAGATAGATTAGACTCCTGGAAAGAAATCTCTGAATACCTAAAAAGAGACATAAGAACGTGCACAAGATGGAAAAATTTGTATTCTCTCCCTGTCTATAAAATCCATGATAAATCCCCCTATTCGAGAGTATTTGCCTATAAATCTGAAATAGACAAATGGCTCAAAGTTAAAACCAACAATCATTACAAGTCTCCCCTATTCACAAACAAATGGACTTACGTTGTGCTGGTTTGCCTGATCGTTCCTTTCTTATCATTTTATCTCTATATGAACTCGAATCATTCATCCCCTGACATCTCCCCGGACCTGTCCACTTTAGCTGTTTTCCCCATAGAAAATTTAGAAGAATCACATCACCTTGACTATATATGCGAAGGCATCACAAATGAAATAATCAACAGGCTGCTGCTGATCAATGATTTGAAAGTCATTCCATATGACTATGAGGAAAAGAAACCGGATATCACAGATAATCCAAAAAATATTAAAAAATTATTGGGCGCTGAATATTTGTTAAAAGGAAAAACTATAAATCAGAACAAAGAAGTCTGTATTCTTTTGGAGCTTATTAGAACCAGCGATCATTCTAAAGTATGGGAGAACAAATTTGATTCTCCTGAAAAGAAAATCACTCATATCATTGAAAGCACTTATTTGAAAATAACAGAATTACTAGATAATAAGGATTCCGACATGCCGTTTCTGGGAAGCTATATAGATAACGATTCCATCATCAATTATTTAAAAGGCGAATACATTCTTAACAATATTAAAAAAGAAGACAGCGATCCTTGGGAGCTTTACTACAGAGGGAAATACCTGACCGGAACACTATCACAGGAATCTAATGAAATAGCTATTGATTTTTTTAACAAAGCCATAGAAATCGACAGTCATTTCGATCTTCCCTATATAGGGTTAGCCCAGTGCTACTCAAATTATGTCAATTATGCCTGGGATTTTGATAGAAAATGGATCGACAAGGCCGAATCTTTTTTAAACAAAGCCCGGTCTTTGTCTTCTGATGAACCTGAATTTTACTCTACAGCCATTGAGGTGAATCTGGTCAAGCTGGTCGGATATGGCGAAAACAACACAGACCAAATAGAAAAGCTGGTGAACGAAAGCATAGATAAATACCATAATAATGCCCAGCTCAATTCCATAGTGGGATACTGGTACTTTCTTAAATTCGGAGAAAAAGGAGACATTGAAAACTTTAAAAAAGCACTTAAATATAAAGAAAACAGCTTTTTTCTGAGCTCCTCATCCATCAACAATATAGTATACGCAGAATTGTTGATGCTCAACAAAGAATTTGATAAAGCACTGGATGTATGCAAAAACATGGAAAGAAACAATCCCTCCTCTTTTACAAAGTTCAGGCTGGGGGAAATTTATTATTATATGGGAGATCTAAACAGAAGCAGTTTTATATTCCATCAATTTGAAAACGCAGATCTCAAACTCAAAATAGATTCTCTGTTTTTCCTGTCAATGATCTTATCCAGAATGGGAGAAAGAGATAAAGTTCATAAAACAGTAAAAAGGATCAAGCTCCTCTCCCCTGAAAACATGACCAGGGAGGATGATTTAAAACTGGCCTCCATTTACTTCGGTTTGAATGAAAAGGAATCAGGATACAAATATCTTATAAAACACTTTGAAAACATCCCATCAAAATATAATTTTTATATAGACTGGAAATACATAAAAATTGATAAAAATTTTGATGCTGTGAGAAATGAAAAAAAATTTAAAATGTTGTATGAAAGGAAAAAATAATGGCAAAGAAAATCAAAGTCACTCCTAATGTTCAAAAGTGCCTTGAAATACTGGCCGAGATAGTAAAGGACATGCCTTCAGGCGATTTAAAAACAAAAGCTGAGGGCGCCGTGGATTATCTGGACCGGACATTTAAAGGGGAACCACAGCCAGCCAAAGGGGAAAATTGTCCGGAAGGCTCTTTGCTCATAAAAACATGATTTTTTCTGATTTAAGCTTGATTGTCACTGAATCGTGCAATTATAACTGTGTTTATTGTTACAAGAAAAAGAACAAGAACCATATGGACATATCCACAGTTGAAAAAGCCTTAAATTTTTTTTACCCAGATTAAACAGCTCTTTTTTCCTGAACTTTTACGGGGGGGAACCTCTTCTTGAATTCGATATCATAAAAAAGACCATACATCTGTTTAAAAAACTGAATACAAGATTCCATAAAAAGGCAAGCTTCAGCCTCACTACCAACGCAAGCTTTTTATCTGATGACATCATTGATTTCTTGAGTGAAAACAGATTCAAAGTCATCGTCAGCTTTGACGGTTTGGCACAGGACATCCAGAGGAAAAAAGGAAGCTCGAAATCAATTGTCCAAAACATCAAAAAACTGCTCTGCAACCAAAATATCAATCTCGAAATCAACAGTGTTTTTACTCCGAAAACAGTGGATAAGATCTCGGATTCGATCCAACTTATTTTAGATCTGGGAGTGAACCGTCTCCACTTTTCTCTTTCTATTATCAATCCATGGAGAAAAAGTTCTCTCAATAAATTGAAGAGGGAAATGGATAAATTAAAAATAATCCTGTTAAACAGGTACAAAGCAAGGGGCGACATCCCGCTTGCGGATTTCAAACCCAAAGAAAAAAAAGGATTTTTCTACTGTTCAGCGGGACAGGACAGAATGGCTGTCACCTCTGATGGAAAAGTGTGGGGATGCTTCCTGTTTCCGGAGTACAAACCTCACAGCCAAAGCGCACACAAACCCAGCGAATTCTTTTTTGGAGATCTGGATACATTCATAAAAAAACATGAGAAAATCTATCCCCGGATCTTATCCAATTACAGACAGCTTTCCATGGACCGTTTCAAAACCCCGAAAATGGATTGTTTTCTCTGCCCTTACCTGGAAGAGTGCGGGGTCTGCCCTATTAATATCTCCTTTACAGGATATCCCCTGGGAGAAATCCCGGATTATGTATGCCGGATCCACAAAATCAAAATACAAATGAAGAGAGAATTCCTGGCAGAAATCAAAAAGATTTAACCATTTTTTAAAAAAAATCGCAACCAAAATAAGTGCATTTGCGTATAATATATAAAGTTTATTCTCAAATGAGAAAAAATAGCGCAATAAAATCTTATAAATTGAATATGAGGATGAGATGAAGATATTATCCAAACCTGAAGAACTCATTCTCCTGGCTGTCTTCAGCTTAAAGGACAATGCCTATGGTGTTACTATCAGAAAGCATATCATTGCTAAAACAGGCGTGGACTGGACTATCGGTGCCGTCTATGTCCCTTTAAACCGTCTTGCCAGAGATGGATACCTGGAGACAACAATTGGAGAACCTACACCTGAGAGAGGGGGAAAACGGAAGAAATTCTACAGCCTAACACAAAGAGGGATGAAAGCCCTTGCCTATACAAAATGTATCAACGATTCCATGTGGCCGCGTGTATTTGCCAAGGAATTAGCCGCGCTGACGGATAAAGAATAGGATGAAAAGACCGCCAAAGTTTTCCGAATGGATCCTGTCTCAACTCCTTGAAAAAGAAGAACGGGAGTTCGTTATCGGTGACTTGAAAGAAATATACGGACAGGTGTGGGACTCATCCGGCAATCTGAAGGCAAAAATCTGGTACTGGGGGCAGATCATACGCTCTATCCGTCCCTTTCTGTTCAATTTAATTTACTGGAGGATTTATATGTTTACAAACTATTTCAAGTTGGCGATCAGGCATATGAGAAGGCATTGGGGATATTCTTTGATAAATATTCTGGGATTGGCTATCGGTATGGCCTGCTGTATCCTGATTTTTCTCTGGGTGCAGCATGAGCTGAGTTACGATAGATTTCACGAGAAGGCCGATGACCTCTATATCATAACCATAACCAGTGATAGCAGAACCTGGGCGTCCAGTCCATGGGCCCTTGTTCCCACATTAAAAAATGATTTTCCCGAGATTTTGAAGGGAAGCTGGTATGGCGTATTTCCTCTCCTTGCAAGATATGAAAATAAGAGTATTTTTGAAAAAGTAGCCTTGGTTGGAGACGAATTTCTGGATATGTTCACCTTCCCCCTTGTCATGGGCAGTCCCGAAGGCGCCTTTAAGGACCTCAACTCCGTGGTCTTGACCGAACGGGCGGCTGCTCGATATTTCGGGAATGAGGATCCCATCGGAAAAATTATCCAAATCGAGAACCAGATCGATCTGGCCGTAACCGGAGTGATTGAAAATGTCCCCATCAACTCCCATATGGAATTCGATCTATTAGTGCCCGCTATCTCCATTATCGGGGAGGCCAGGACGCGTACCTGGTCTATGGATGTTTCCTCTTATGTGCTGCTGCCGAGCCAGGCAGACCCGGTTGAGGTTGAAAACAAAATATCTGAGACGATCATTAAATACGACAAGAGAACCAACAACAAATACTATGTCGGCCTTTTTCCGGTCAAGAAGATCCACCTTCACTCTTTTTATGGGACAGACCCTGTCGTGTATGTCTATGTTTTTTCTGCGATCGCTTTGATCGTTCTGATCATCGCCTGCATCAACTTCATGAATTTGACTACGGCCCGCTCCTCCATCAGGATCAACGAGATCGGAATCCGGAAAGTGTGCGGAGGGGTTCGGAAAGATCTGATCAAGCAGTTCTTAGGCGAATCTATGGGTTTAGCCTTGGTTGCTTTAATCGGAGCTTTCGTCCTGGTCTATTTGCTTCTTCCTGGGTTCAATTCCCTGGCAGCTAAACAGCTAGAGTTCGATATCTTCAACAATGGAACGCTTCTTGTAGGATTGGTGTTCCTTGCTGTTTTCGTAGGGCTGGTCGCCGGCAGCTACCCTGCCCTGTATTTTTCTTCCTTCCAGCCTGATAGAGCGCTGAAGAAGACCTTGCAGACCGGATCAAAGAGAAGCGGCCTGCGAAAGACATTGATCGTTTTCCAATTCACCGCATCCGTCCTGCTCATTATCGCCACCGCCACCATCTACAAGCAGATCCAGTATATCCGCAGCAAGGATCTTGGTTTCAGCAAAGACCAGATCCTGGTGGTCCGTGCACGGCAACAGCTGAGGGCCAAGTATAACACTATCAAAGAAAGACTCCTGGCAAATCCTGATATTCTGAATGTTAGCGCCGCATCGAGTATTCCTTTGAGCATAGGTAATAATAATCCGGTATACTGGGAGGGAAAAGGCCCTGACAGCTATGTAAGAATGAATTTTGTATGTGTTGATTATGATTACTTCGAGACCTTTGATATGGAAATGAGTTACGGTCGAAGTTTTTTGCGGGAATATCCGACAGACCGGGAAAATTACATCATTAATGAAGCGGCACTGAAGCTCACCGGCTACCAAGATCCCATAGGGAAGATGTTCTCCATGTGGGAAAATGAGGGAACGATTGTGGGAGTGGTGAAGGATTTTCATGGGACATCGCTCCATAACGACATCCGGCCTATTGTGTTTCTCATGTACCAAAACCTCCCGTACAGTAACTGGTTTATCAAGATCCGCGGATCCAGGATTGCAGAATCCATAGATTCCGTTAAAAAGACCATAGCCGCTGTTGTTCCGGGTTATCCCGTGGAACCGGAGTTTCTGGACGAACATTTCCAGCGTCAATACATCAACGAAGATCGTTTAGGGAAAATTCTGGTGTATTTCACTGGCCTTGCCATTTTTATCTCCTGCCTGGGCCTGTTCGGTCTGGCTGCATTCATGGCGGCGCGGAGGTCCAAGGAGGTCGCTATAAGGAAAGTACTCGGTGCTTCGATTTGGAGTATCATGAGAAACCTCAGCAGGGAGTTTATCGTCCTGATTGTTCTGGCTAACATCATCGCATGGCCGCTAGGATTTTTCTTCATGAACCGGTGGATGAAAAACTTTTCCTATCACACGAGTATAGGCCTTGGAGTATTCATTACCGCCGGTACGGCCGCCCTTGCTATCGCCCTGTTGACCGTCAGCTACCAGACTTTCCGGGCTGCAACTGCTAATCCGGCCGACCGCCTGCGGAATGAATAGTTCGGAGAATACAAAGGAAAACTAAATCTAAAACTTCCTTTTTCAGGGGAAACAAGGGGTATTCTGAGTGCCGGAGGGGGGAGTCGAACCCCCACTCGAGTCGCCCCGAACTGGATTTTGAGTCCAGCGCGTCTGCCAATTTCGCCACTCCGGCAAGTTGTTGGTATTTGTGTCCAAGTATTTTAGACGCTGTTACGATGTCTGTCAACTTTACAAGCCGATAAGCGGCAAGGTGTCTGAGATTCCGGGAAGGGAGCCCCTTATTTCTTTTTAGAATTCCTGTTGTCTTTGGGCTTATCTTTAGTTATTTTTATTTGTCCAAGATATTTTATATTCTATTGCCTTAATCTCATTGTGTGAATTGCAGTTAGAAGCAATGGCTTCAAAATAGGCCCTTTCGTCCGGATAAATTGTTCCTTGATTGGCAGGGAAACCAGTGGCTGTGTCTATGACAGTCGATTTGCTTGAATCAGAATAGCAGGTGATCTCAACTTTCACATCATACCCAGCTCCGTCTCCGGTATTTTTTACATATCCCTCAAATCTGGGTGTATTACTACTCGTATACGTTTGCTGGAGATCTCCGTCTAATATAAAATTTGCTTCTTTTTTTGAAATATTACATGAAACGATCCCGATTAGGGTTAAAAGAATAAAGATTATAATTAATGATTTGGTTTTCATCTTAATCACTACTTCTTATAGAATGATATTTTTTATGATCAGAGTCAATACTTTTTCCTATTCAATGCACGGCTCTGTTTCTTCCTTATTCAAAAAAAGCTTTTATTTTTAAGAGATTATGTTATAATAGGAATGATTCTTTTTGGCCGGCTGGAGAGAATCCCCACCTTTTTGGTTCCCATCATCAACCCCCTTTTGCTGACATCAGCCGGCACTTTCACAATGCCCTCCTCTTAAAATATTTTTATTCTCCTGTCTCTTTTGTCAAAAAAAGGCTCAAAGATTTTGATCCCGGATACATTGCTTTTTTCTTTACCATCTGCTAAAAAAAACATATCATAGTGATTAACCAATGTCAAAAAACACATCCCAACTATGAAAAGGAGGAAAAAATTGGCAAAAAAGGATAATTATTTTAAAAAACTGAGCTTGATATCTCTCCTTCTTCTTGTCTTCTGCTTCATTTCTATTGATGGTTTAAAAGGAAATGAAAAACTAAGAACAGAGGTCATTCCCACCGATGGGTGCACGGTCATCATCGTCGGAAAGGATGCCTCAACAGACGGCTCTGTCATGAGCACACACACCTGTGACTGCGGCCTCTGTGATTGGACATGGCGGTACCTCCCGGCTGCGGATTATGAAACAGGCTCAAAACGAAAAATTTTTTATATCAATCAGTTCAGAACCTGGGACCCGGATGTAGGACTTAAATGGGAAAAATATAAAGATGACTTTACCGGGCTTGAAATCCCGCAGGTCAGCCATACCTATTCTTATGTTCACGGTTCTTTTGGTTATATGAACGACCAGCAGGTTGCCCTGGGAGAATCAACCATCGGATGCCAGGAAAAAATGAACAATCCCACTCCTACGGCAAAGTTCGACATCACTATGCTGACTTTGATCGCAATGGAAAGAGCCAAAACAGCGCGCGAAGCTGTGAAAATAATGGGAGAGCTTGGAGAAAAACACGGATACGGCTACACAGATACGGGCGAGATGCTGGCCCTCTCTGATCCGAATGAGGTCTGGGTTTTCGAGATCATGCCTGTCGGCCCCCTCTGGACTCCGGAAAGCGGTAAACCAGGAGCCGTGTGGTGCGCTCAGAGAGTTCCCGATGACCATGTCAGTGTGTGTCCCAATGAATCCCGAATCGGAGAAATCGACCTTGACAATCCTGACTATTTCATGGCCTCTCCGAACGTCATCTCCTTTGCAGTGGAACAGGGCTTTTACGACCCTGAAAGCGGAGAACCCTTTAACTGGAAGAAAGCGTATTCCCCCTCTGAACACAGCGCTGAGGGCAGCAATGGTTCGAGAGCCCGTATGTGGCGGTTTTTTGACCTGGCAGCCCCGTCAAGAAACTTCAGCCCCGATACTCCGAATATGGAATTTCCTTTCTCTGTTAAACCTGATAAAAAGCTTTCAGTGTATGATGTGATGGTGATGACCAGAGATAAATTTGAAGGCACTCCCTATTATCCCGCCAGAGGACTTCAAGGAGGTGCTTTCAGCAATCCCAATCACCTTCCGTATGGATTCGAACTGGAAGGCAAAAGATACAACACTTCACGGGTGATCAGTGTCAACCGCGCTGAATATGTGACGGTTACACAGTGCAGGGACTGGCTCCCCGATCCAGTAGGAGGACTTGTCTGGCTTGCTTTCGGCGCTCAGGACACTTCTTGTTATATGCCGTTTTATATCGGAATCAAGAGAATTCCCCGGTCCTTCAAGATCGGAGACCACTGGAAGTTTGACAGAGATTCCGCAAGATGGGCGTTTGATTATGTTGATTTTCACACACAGGTTGCTTACTCTCATGCCATTAAGGATGTCAGAGAGTATCAACAGAAATGGGAAAAAACAGCTGTTGACAGAACTCCCCTGATTGATGGATATGCTGAAAAGCTTTATAAAGAAGACCCGTCACTGGCGTCGGACTTTCTGACTGACTACTGCAACAATAATGCGGAGCTGGTTATCGATGCCTGGTGGGAGCTCGGTAATTACCTTCTGGTACGATTCAATCACCTGTGGAACTATGATGTCAAAGAAAGAAAAAGAAATGCACTGGAGTATCCGGATTGGTGGCTCAAGCTTCTTGTTGAATACAATAAATTAAAACCGATCGAACAGAAAAAAGATTAGATAAAATACGCATTTTACAGCTTTAAAGACAACCTGTATCTGTAACCAAGGTCCCTTTTTTTGAAACGGATGGATTCTATGACTTTTATCTCAGGGATATTCCATTTCGCTATACAGGCATAGATTTCTTTATGACCTTTCTTCCTGGCGTAATCAATGACTTTTTTGTGAAGTGCCTTTGATATACCCTGATTTCAACTTCACATCATTAAATTTATTTTCTAATTCTGACTCCAGCTCTTTGACCAGGCCAAGTACCTGTTTTAGGTCTTGTTTTATGTATTCCCTTGTTTCTATTCCCTTGGGCATAATGAACCTAAACTGTTCATAAAAAAAGGGCGATGTTCATTTTTTTATTTGCTTTCAAGGTCATCCTTGCTTATATCCAGTACTTCATAGATTTTTTTTATCATCAGACCCATATCCAATGGCTTGTTTATGATATCTTCAGCCCCGCATTCTTTTGCTTCGTGTTTCAATGGCAGATTACTTTTATAGACAGCTGTCATCAAAATAACCTTTATGTTTTTATACTCATCTGTTTTTTTTATTTTTTTGCACAGATCAACTCCGTGCAGTTTGGGCATAAGCATATCACTGATCACTAAAGTCGGCCTCTCTTTTTTTATCAATTCAAATCCCTCTTCCCCGTCTCTTGCGCTGTACACCCAAAATCCCTGCATAATCAATGTCTTCTCTATAATAGCCAGAGTCGTTCTGTCGTCATCAACAATCACAATTTTAATTCCCATTTAGAATCCTGTTTCCTTTATTTATTCACTTTCATTATACTAAGAATAACACGTAATTAAAAATCAAAGAACATATTAAAAGAAAAAAGTCAACTCATTCAATCATTCAATGAGAATTTGTGATTTGACAATCTGAACTCACTTGGTATATTAAGGGCATGGAATATACGGACTCCAAATTTTTATGATGACTCTATAAACCCAGGATGGTTTCTCTCTATATAGAATTCTCGATTTTATTTATCCTTCTGTGTTTATCAGCATTCTTTTCAGGTTCTGAGACAGCTTTCTTCTCCCTTTCTCACTATCAAATAGAAAAGATCGTTCTTAAAAAGCCGAAAAAGGGGATTAAAATACGCAAATTATTGAATTCTCCCCGCAGCTTGATCATAACGATTCTTTTAGGAAACGAGTTTGTTAACATTGCTTTATCTACCCTTTCCGCAGGGATCATTATTCATCTATTCGGCCAGAAAACTCCGTGGATCAATATCGGGATCATTCTCCCCTTGCTGCTTTTGTTTGGTGAAATAACACCCAAAACAATAGCTATCTATAACAATGAGAGATTCTCTTCCTTTGTGATCACTCCTCTAAATATCTTCGAAAGAATGATAAGACCTTTAAGATGGTTTATCAAAAAAATCTCAGATCAAGTGGTCAATGTTTTTGTCAGGGAGAGCTCAAGGAAGGAAAGCATTCTCACTGAAGACATAGTTAAAACCATTGTAGAGGAAAGCGAAAAGGAAGGAGTTCTTGACGACTCGGAGAAAAAGTATATTTTTAAGGTGTTTGATTTCGGAGACACAACCATCGATGAAGTGATGACCCCTCACTCCAATCTCTTCTGCCTTCCCTTTGAAATGCCCTTAAAAGAAATGATCCAAAACATAAAACAAGGCCATTACTCCAAAGTGCCCATATATAAAAAGAGCCGTGATAATATCATTGGGATCCTCTTTGCTACGGATCTTATCGGATTGAAAACACAGGAAATAGAAGATTCGGAAAAAACACTGATCAAAATCCTGAGGGAACCTTATTTTGCCCCTGTTAATAAGAGAGCTGATGAGCTTTTCAGGACTTTCCAGAGAAGAAAAATGTCCTTTGCCATAGTCCTGGATGAATACGGTGGTATACAGGGCTTTGTGACCATGGAGGACCTGCTTGAACTTATATTTGGTGATATTTCCGATGAATACGAAAAAGAAAAAAAACACCATCAAAAAATAAGCAGTACGACATTCCGAATTAAAGCGAACATGCCTTTGACCAAGTTCAATCAGCTCTTTGGCACAGAAATAAAATCAAAGGAAATGGAAACAATAGGGGGTTTCCTTTTTTCATTGTTCGGGGAGCTCCCTAAAGAAAACATGAAAATTAAATATAACAATCTGTTATTCACTGTGGATAAAATCACAAGAAACAGGATTGATTTCCTAACCGTGAAAAAAAGATAATGTCTATACCAATTCACATTTTGATAATCTTTGTGTGCGTTTTAAGCGAGGCCTTTTTCTCAGGCTCTGAGATCGCTCTTGTTTCTGTTGACAAAATCCAACTGAGACATATGACGAAAAAAGGACATAAGCCCTCTTCTCTGGCTTTAAAACTGTTAAAAAAGCCTGAATGGATACTCGGCACCACTTTACTGGGAACAAATTTATCTACGATAACGAGCACCACTGTTTCCGCCTCTCTTTTCTATAAATTATTAGGACCGGCCGGCATCCTTGTATCCATTCTGATTATGGCCTTTACAAACTGGATATTTGCAGAAATAGTCCCTAAAAGTATTTTCCAGCAGCTATCCAGCCAACTGATTCCGAAGATATCTTATGTGATCCATTTTTTCTCACTGCTGTTTTTCCCCGTTATCTGGCTTTTCTCTAAAACCGCAAACGTTCTTGTGACACTTTTCACGAGAAAACATCACAACAAGAAAACTCCTTTTGTAACAAGAGAAGAGATGAAGCACATGATAGATTTCAAGCACAGTAAAAGCGATGTCAAGCCAAGCGAACGGCAAATGATCAACCGGCTCCTTGATTTTTCTGAAACAGACGTCTCTGAGATCATGGTCCCCCTGATAGATGTGAAAGCTATAAGCTCTAAAGCGACCGTGAAAGAGGCTGTCTCGCTTTATGTGGAATCAAAACACAGAAGGCTCCCGGTATTCCATAAAAGAATAGACAGAATCATCGGGATCCTGAACAATTTTGATATTCTTGGCGAAAAAGGGAACAAAAAAATCAAACAGTATATCCGGAAAGCCTATTATGTCCCCCCTACCAAGAAAGCAGCTGTACTCCTGAAAGAACTGCAGAACAGCGGCGTAAACATTGCTATTATTGTGGACGAATTCGGGGGCACTGAGGGCATTGTGACCATTGAAGACATTCTGGAGGAAGTGGTCGGTGAAATAGAAGATGAATATGATGAATTCAAACCCGAATATAAGATCCAGGAAGACGGGTCCATCCTAGTGAACGCCAGAATGAGTATAGAGGAAATCAATCAACTCTTTCAATTGAACATTCCCAAGGCCGACTATGAAACAATAGGAGGATATGCCATAAGCACATTAAACAGAATCCCAAAAGAAGGAGAGGTCATTGAAGCGCCCGATGCTACTCTTTACATACAAAGAGCAACGGATACGAATATAGTGATGATTAAAATCAAAAAAAAAGATATCAATAAGAATGAGCCTTCCAAATAAAAATAAACCAGCTACAGGATATGTTTATGATAAAATCTATAAAGAGCATATTCTCTTCAAAGGGCACCCGGAATCCCCTGACAGGCTAACAGCCATTCAAAAAAGGCTGAAACAGACAGGATTATTTGAAGAGGTAAAGCACTTGGTTCCTCATAAAGATCCGCTTCCTTTTATAAAAAAAATCCACTCACAAAATCACATCTCCCGGATAAAATCAATACCTAAAACCGGCCCCATCGCAGCCAAAGCTGTCTCCGGAGTGGTGGAAGCAGTGGATGCTGTGTGCGCCGGAGAAGTAAGAAATGCTTTTTGCGCCATCAGGCCCCCCGGACATCATGCTCAAAATTCCGGCCAAGAGGAAGGATTCTGCTTCTATAATAATATATCTATTGCCGCCCGTTATATTCAGGAAACATATTCTTATAAAAACATCCTGATTATAGATTGGGACTATCATCATGGAAACGGTACCGAATATGCTTTTTATGAAGACCCGTCCGTGCTCTTTTTTTCCACTCATGATTGGTATGCCTACCCGGGAACAGGAGATCCTTCAAAAACAGGATTCGGAGAAGGAAAGGATTTCAATATCAATGTCCACATTTCCCCTGGTTCCGGAGATAAAACCATTCAAAAGGCATGGGAGGAGAACCTCATCCCGCAACTGGACTCTTTTCATCCTGAGTTTGTACTTATTTCCGCAGGATTTGACAGCAGGATGGAAGATCTTCTGGGAAGCTTTACGATCACTGACAAAGGATTCTATGAACTGACTAAAACAGCTCTTCATATTGCTGACACTTTTTGCGATGGAAGGCTGGTCTCTCTTCTAGAGGGTGGATACAATCCCGCCGGATTAGGAAAAGCTGTAGCCGCCCATATAAAAGCCCTCTTAAGATACTGATTTAATTAAACCTCAGGTGATTTGCTTTTTTTTCCGTATTCTGATAAAAAAACGGAACTGAATGCCATTGAACATAAAAAAGAAAAAACTACTCAAAATCATTGACAATTTTTCCCAAAAAAAAATAGTGGTCTGGGGAGACTACATTCTTGATGAATATGTTTATGGATATACACGCCGTATTTCAAGAGAAGCTCCCGTCCTGATCCTTTCCTATAAAAACAATATGTTCTCATTAGGCGGGGCTGGAAACTCTCTCTTGAATCTGAAAGCCCTCGGAGCATCCCCTGTCCCTGTTGGAGTGCTGGGTACAAATCATACGGGAAAAGAAGCACTAAAAATTATTGAAAATTACGGTATTTCTTCAAAATATCTCATCAAAAAAGCACATTATATAACCCCTTCCAAAACAAGGATATTGGCTGGCGAAGAGGGGACTACAAAACAGCAAATATTAAGAATAGACAAAGAGAGCAGAGTGCCGGACACAAAGAAAATTAAAAAATCAATTCTGGATGCATTGACAGATTCATCACATAAAGCTGATGCTGTTCTTATATCTGATTACAACTATTTCTCTGTTAAAAAAGATATCTATGACAAAGTACTTCCCCGCTTCAGACAAGCAGGAATTTTAGTTGCGCTGGACTCCCGATTCAGGCTGCTTGAATTCAAAAACACAACGATCTCAACCCCTAATGAAAATGAGGCGAAAAAGGCCCTGAGAATAGATATCTACAATAACATCGGTTCCCCAGAGAAAGTCGGAGAAAAGCTGCTGGAAAAAACAGCAAGTGACTCCATACTCCTCACCAGGGGATCAAAAGGCATGATGTTGTTCCAGAAAGGTAAAAAACCATATAATATAGATATCTTTGGCACCGATGAAATCGTGGATGTCACAGGAGCCGGAGACACAGTTATAAGTGTAATGACTCTTGCTCTCAGCGCAGGCGCAGAGCTTGAGGATGCAGCGCTGATAGCCAATTATGCAGCGGGTATTGTGGTGATGAAAAAAGGTACGGCCATGGTTTCCACAGAAGAATTAAAGGAGGCGATTGTTTCTAAAAATTGAATAAAATAATCTCGTTAAAGAAGCTCACACAGATCATTTCAAAACAAAAAAATGAGGGAAAAACCGTGGTCCTTGCCAACGGATGTTTTGACCTCATCCATGTGGGACACATAAGATATCTCAAAGGTGCGTGTTTAAGCGGAGATATTCTGGTGATAGCTCTTAACAGTGACTTATCTGTGAACCGGCTTAAAGGCCCGGGGAGGCCTATTTTAAACCAAAACCAAAGAGCTGATATACTTTCTTCTTTTGAATTCGTGGACTATATCATCATTTTTGATGAAAGCAATGTGTCCCGCATTCTTCTTGCTCTCAAACCAGACATCCATGCCAAAGGATCTGACTACACAGAAGAGACGGTTCCGGAAAAGGATGTGGTGCACAGCTACGGAGGGAAGGTGGTCATAGTAGGAGGGCCAAAAGTCAAATCCACATCTGAAATAATACTGGAAATCAATAAAAAAACGAATGCTGATACAAAATAACTTATCAGAATATAAGGATATCCGCATAATAAAGCTCTCCTCTCTGGGCGACATAATCCACACTCTCCCCGCCTATTCAGCTCTAAGGAGCTCTTTTCCTCAAAAGAATATCTCCTGGGTGGCAGAAAAAAATGGGGAACAGATTTTAGATCTCGTCGAGGGACTGGACCGCATCATAACCATTGATCTCAAAAACAAACCGTTCTACAGCCGCGGCTTTTGGTCAACACTTGCTGAAGTGAAATCAACTATCCGGCAAAGAAAAAGCATTGCACTTGATTTTCAGGGCCTTATCAAATCAGGATTGATATCCTTTTTGTCAAAAGCAGAGAAAAGAATAGGTTTTCACAGAAAAAATTTAAAAGAGCCGGCTGCTTCACTGTTCTACACTCACCACCTCAAACCTGTATCCGAAAACACGCATGTCATCCGTAAAAATTTAAAACTGCTCTCCTTGCTGGGAATACATGAAGAACGATGGGACTTTCCTCTTCGAATATCTCCAGGCCTTCTTGAATCAACTAAGGATAAGCTAAAAAAGAAAGGGATTAGAATAACTAAAAAAGCGGTTCTTTTCAATATCGGAGGTACCTGGCAGACAAAAAGATGGTTTACGGACAACTGGATAAAACTCATAAAAATGCTGGATTTTAAAAATCTCACTCCTTTGATCTTGTGGGGAAACGATAAGGAAAAGCTAACGGCTCTTAAAATCAGTGAAGAAACAGGTGTGGCGACCGTTCCTTTTCTGTCCGTTAAAGAAGCTTTCGCCCTTATTCATGAATCATCCTTCGTAGTCAGCGGCGATTCCTTCCCCCTCCAAGCAGCCTGTGCCCTTTCTATCCCTGTCGTTGGCATATTCGGGCCTACAAATCCGAATCGAAACGGCCCTTTTAATAAAAAAGACAAAATCGCCTTCTCCGAGCTCGACTGCAGCTACTGTTACAAGCACACTTGTGATAAACTGGACTGCCTGAAAAGAATCAAACCAGCTGAAGTCGCTCATTTATGTAACGAGTTACTGGATTAAATGAAGAGAACAAAATTTAAAAATACAATTTACCGATGGAGAGTCCGCACAGGGTACTTAGCGGCTGCGGCGGCCATTATACTGTCCAGGCCTTCTTTCAAATCTGTCATCGTAGGATTTTTTATCTCAATACTTGGTTTGCTCTTAAGAACATGGGCTTGCGGCCATATCCAAAAAGAAGAAAAATTGTCCATGTCCGGCCCTTACAGATATACAAGGAATCCCCTTTATTTAGGTAATCTTATTATAGGAATAGGTATCTCAGCAGGATCTCATTCCTGGAGGGTCTTTGGTGTTTTTTGTCTTTATTTTCTCATATTTTACCCTGTCATCATAGATTTTGAAAAACAAAAAATGGAACGCCTTTTTCCCTCTCAATATCAAATATTCAAACAAGTCCCTCTGTTTATCCCCGCACTCAGACCACAAATTTCTTATGAGAAAAAGGTTTTCAAATGGTCCCTATATTTAACCAATAAAGAATACAGGGCTTTTATCGGAGTTGTAATTTTTTGGGCTGCTCTGATAATCAAGATCATCATAATCTGACATGCCGACCAAAGAGAGAAAAAAAAGAATCAAGGACGTGTTGCGCTTTCGCCAGCCTGACCTCAGAGTCGTGCTTGAAGATATCACCAACACCCATAATGCCAGTGCTGTTGTAAGGACATGTGACGCAGCGGGAATTCTCTATATAGATATCATACATTCAAGACCTGAGCCGTTCCCAATAAATGAGTCAATATCTACAAGGGCGGAAAAATGGGTTAAATTCAACCATTACTCTTCCACTAAGGAATGTTTCAGCTCCTTAAAAAAACAAGGATTCAAAATTGCCTGCACACACATCAGTTCTGAAGCAGTCAATTATACTTCCATAGACTACACCCAATCCGTTGCGATTGTATTTGGAAATGAATTAGAGGGAGTAACGGAAGAAGCCGTGCATCTTTCTGATCATCTCATTCAAATCCCTATGTTTGGTATGGTGCAGAGCCTTAATTTATCAGTATCTGCCGGAATCATACTCTATGAAGCGTGCCGACAAAGAGTTCAAAAAGGATTGTATGAAAAATCCCGTCTTTCTGAGAAAAAATTCAATGCGATTCAAAAAGAATGGCTGGGATTGAAAAAAGACAAAAAATAAGGTAAAAAAAGGAGGCAAGAAGTCTTATCAACTTCCTGCCTCCGGGAAAATTGGAGCACAAAAGCAAGCCTAGACTTTTATGCACCGATACTTTTCGATTCTTCTCTGCAAGGCATTTCTTCGATGCTCACTTCATGAAATTCGGATAAAAAAGGAAAATCTTTTTCTTCCCGCTCCACAATAATATCGATCTTTTTCACTTTATTATTCCTAATGACTTCAAGGCTGACCTTTTCCTCTTTCTTTTTTCTCTGGATGATCTCTTCCAGCTCTTTCATTTTTTCTATTCTCTTTCCATCAGCCTTTGTTATGACATCACCCACCTGCAGTCCTGCTTTCTCTGCAGGCCCGTCTTTAACGAGCTTTGTAACCAGCAGACCCGTTCCCCTGTTCACTCCAAAATAATCAGAAAGGTCCCTGTTGAGCTCTTCAAGATAAACGCCAATATGATTTCTTTCTTTTTCAACAAGTGAAAAGTACCAACCCTCGGGTTTGGTAACTTTCTCCAGTCTGAATTTATCGGGAGAAAAGAGAAGAGGAAATTTTTCTTTGAACTCTGCCATTATATTTTTTTCTGAGTACTCGCTCAGTTCGACTCTAATGTTTTTTGTCTTATCGTCTCTTTTGATCACTATTTTCACTTTATCGCCGGGCCTGTGCATTCTGATATCATGAGCAAGTATATTGGAGCTGGTAACCTTTTCGCCGTCAAATTCAACGATGATGTCTCCTTTTCTTATTCCTGCTTCTTCCGCAGGGCTGCCTGCATCCACATCATAGACTTCTATTGCTTCATCTCTGTTTTCGATTATGGATATCCCAAGCCACCCCCTCTGGACTTTCCCTGTTTCTC
The DNA here is from genome assembly GCA_964624145.1 of uncultured Eubacteriales bacterium. GTDB lineage: Bacteria > Acidobacteriota > Aminicenantia > Aminicenantales > Aminicenantaceae > WJMT01. The sequence goes on from CAZUXT010000003.1 coordinate 98,054, forward strand.
TGATCTCCGTAGCCACTTTTCTCACGACATCAATCGGAATAGCCACAGCCAGGCCGGAGACAGGCGTTCCAACAATATTTAATGAGAGACTTCCTCCGACAATATTACTTCTGGGATCATCATCCCCAAAAAAACCCCACGTTGTTTGGCCTGAATAAACGCCTCTGACTAAACCAACCATCCTGCCTTTCTCATTCAAAACAGGACTTCCGCTCGAACCAGGCATCAAACACACATTTAAACGGATCTTATCCCGACTTATAGAACTCACTATACCGCTCGTCACAGCCGTAGAATCTTCAGGAGATATTGAGATAACTCCGATCCATGAGCCGGTTTCAACTTCCTCTTTTTCTCCCCATTCAATTGGCTCCCATTTCCCGCCTCCAGCTTTAACCAGAGCGATGTGAGTGACAGGATCCATCCCAACAATCTCTGCATCAAACTTCTCTCCGTCGGAAGTTCTCACAAAAATATTTGTTCCGATAGGAGAAACCAGTGCGGTTGTGACAATATATCCGTCTTTCCCTATGACCACACCGGTAGCCACTTTTCTCATACCGTTAACAGCTTCCACTCGAACAACTGCAGGGGCGACTTTTTTAGTTATTTCTTTGACGTCTATATTGCTATCCAGGCCATATCCGGCTGCGCTGCCCATAAAAAATACGGAAACCACTGCTACAAAAACCATGGTTAGCCTTTTTCTTATTTTGTTGTTCATTTTAAACAGACCTCCTAAAATTTGATTTTAGCATCGGTGCTTTCTGAGACCTGCTCTAATATATATACAGTTACGGGCTGATCTGTTTGCTTTCTTATTTCCCCGGAATAATCAACAGCTTCAGTAATGGGAATTCTGTTTTCATGACCAATACTGAAATAATTCTCCAGAGCTTGAACTCTTTCTGTGTCCTTTTCCGCAAATTCCTGCATGCTTTTTCCATTAAAGAAAAAGATGTTACAAACCAAAAGCAATACACCTAAAGTACATACGGTCCCTGCCAACGAAAAACGGAGAATACGGCTCTTTTGCTTTTTCTTTTTTCTCTGCACTAAAAGATTCATGACTCCTTTTTCGAAATATTCCGGAGCCTCCACTCTTTCATACTTTTTCAAAAAATCAAGCTTTCTCATTTTCAAGCTCCTGAGCTTCTGTTTTAAAATTTATATTAAAGTTTTCTTTTTTTATTTCCTGCTTAAGGTATTGTCTTCCCCTGCTTATTTGGGCTTTTATGGTCCCAACCGGTTTTTTTAACATATCGGCAATTTCCTCTTGAGAAAAACCTTCGATATCTTTAAGCACAAGTGGAATTCTGTAGCGCCGGTGCAGAGTGTTGAGCGCTCTTCTGATTGTTTTTGCTGTTTCTTTCATTTCAAAGTCATCCGTTTCTGATAATCCCTTCTGGTTGTTGTCATATACATTCTCTAAAGGAATACTTCTTCGTTTATTCATCTTCTTTAACTCTGTTTTTGCCAAATTCGATGCAATTGTAAAAAGCCATGAAGAAAATGGAGCCTTTGGTTTGTATTTTTTGGCCTTATAATAAACCCTTATGAATGTTTCCTGAGACAGTTCCACGGCTTTTTCATAATCTCCGGTCATATTATAGAGAAAATTAACGATTTTATTTTTGTATTTATACATGATCTCTTCAAAGGCCTCTTCATCGCCTTTTTGTACCAGCAGGATTAAATTTTTATCGTCCATTCTCTCATCATTCATAACTTGTTGCCACTGAGAAAAGTTGCATCACCAGCAACCAAAATGCCCGTATATCACCCACTTATTATGAAAGCATTAACTACTTTTTGCAAACCCCACTATACCTTAACCTTATGAAATTCAGGTATGGCCTGTGCTCCCTTCAGATTTTTAACGCCATTCTCCTTCGTTTTTCTCGGCTCCTGCGTAACTCCCCCCGTCCGTGGGTCAGACATACTCGGAGCCCGGCTTCGCCGGATTCCCTCGAAAAGCCTCATCCGAAGGCTAAATCTTCAATGTCGCCACGTCCACACCTGAATTTCTTAAAGTTAATGTTTATCCTGTATGATAAATAATATTATGCCTTATCTTAACTTTCAGGCAGGCTGGCTGGTTCTGAAGTCATCCGGAGGCGAGCGGGCATGGTTCCTCAGAGAAGGGAGCGAGCCGAGGAATAAGCTGATTTTGCTCGCTGGGGAAAATCAGCGGGCTGAAGAACCAGCTTGCCTGATGAAAGTCAAAAGTACAAGCCACATCTGATTTTTTTTCTATTTTTTCTCCTCTAGCTCCATAATAGGATTGTCAGAATCAACAAGGTCCCCTTCAGATGCAAATATTTTCTTCACGACTCCCTGCAAGGAGGATTTGATCTCATTCTCCATTTTCATTGCTTCCACGATAACCAGTGTTTGTCCTACACTTACTTCCTGTTTCTCTTTAACTTCTATTTTTATAACCTTCCCAGGCATGGTGGATTTGATTTTCAACATATCTTCCCTTGACCTCTCCTCACTGCCCTGCACCTCACTCTCATCCTGGTCAGAATCTTTGATGAAATATTGATCTCCCCTGCACTGTACAAAAAATCCATCATCACTTCGTGCAATAAACACTCTGTAGATTTTGTCTTCTCTTTTTATGGAAACAATATGAGGGGATAAGTGTTCTATATCCGCTGTGTATTGGTCATCATCGATATTGATAACATAGTTACCTCCTTTTCCTTCAACAGATATTTTCAACAGCTTGTTATCAACAACGAATTCATGTTCCACTTTCCTCACTCCTCCCAAGCCTCCACTTCCCCAATGTCTGCCATGGAGACCTCTCTCCCTGTTCCTTTTTTCCTATTCCTGAATCATACTTCCTTGTTTGTTCTAAAAAAGCGGCTGCCAGGAGAGATATTTCTCTGTTTTTATCATCTTTCTTCATTCCAAATCCATTCTTGAATTGTTTTTCAATAAAATCAGTGGTCGTATCTCCTCTCCTGAACATGGCGCTCGAAATAACCTCTTTTAAAAAAGATATGCTTGTTTTGACGCCTAAAATCACATAATGGTCCAGTGCCTGGATCATTCTTTGACACGCCATCTCTCTGTTTTCCGCCCATATGATCAGCTTGGACAGTATAGGGTCATAATAAATCGGGACCTCACAGCCGCTGTAGATACCGCTGTCAAGCCGGATACCCGGTCCCGCGGGTTCGTTGAGAAACAATATTTTTCCTGAAGAAGGGAGAAAATTGTCTTCCGGATCTTCTGCATATATTCTGCATTCGATAGCGTGTCCCTTCTGAAGCAGTGAGTCCTGTTTTACTTTGAGCCTTTCGCCGGCTGCAATCAAAATTTGATGCTGGACAATATCCAAACCCGTGATCAGCTCAGTGACGGGGTGTTCTACCTGAAGTCTTGCATTGACTTCCAGGAAATAAAAATTTCTATCCTTATCAAGGAGGAATTCAACTGTTCCGGCATTATTGTATCCGGTTGCTTGAATGACCTTTTTGGCAACCTCTCCCATCCTATTCCTTAGGTCCTCATCAAGCACCTGAGATGGAGATTCTTCGATTATTTTCTGATGTCTTCTCTGGATTGAGCATTCTCGCTCAAAAAGGTGTACTATGTTTCCATAATTATCTGCCAGGATCTGAAACTCGACATGGTGCGGCTCCTGGATGCACTTTTCCAGATAGACTGATTCATCACCAAAAGCAGATTTCGCCTCTCTCATCCCGGCTTCAAGCCCTGTTTTCAGTTTTTCATGAGAGTGGACAATACGCATACCTTTTCCTCCACCTCCAGCAGATGCTTTGATCATTAACGGGTAGCCGATTTTACTGGCCTCTTTCTCGTATTCAGAAATATTTTTCAAAACACATTTCATACCAGGGATAATAGGGACACCTGCTTTTTCTACGGTCTGTCTTGAGCGCACCTTATCCCCCACTAAATCCATGGCTTTGGAATTCGGACCGATAAAGACAATCCCTTCTTTTTCACACCTTAATGAAAAAGACGGATTCTCAGCAAGAAAGCCGTAACCGGGATGTATCGCCTGGGCCTTTTTCTCCTTGGCTGCATGGATAACATTGTCTTTATCAAGGTAGCTGTCAACAGCCTGGGCTGGTCCTATACACACAGCTTCATCTGCAAGCTGCACATGCAGACTCTTTCTATCTGCTTCTGAATAAACAGCTACGGTTGAAATACCCATCTCCTGACAGGCCCTGATGATTCGAACCGCTATTTCTCCCCGGTTTGCGATCAGTATCTTTTTAAACATTCTTTTTTTCCTTTTTCTCAAACATCCAGGCAGGCTTTCGCTTTTCCAGAAAAGCAGCCATGCCTTCCTGTCCCTCATCACTGATCCTGAGGTTAGCTATCATTCTGGCTGTATATTCCTTGGCCTCTTCCAGTGAAATCTGAGGCACTTTGAAGAGAAGTTCTTTGCAGCTGGCCATGGCATCCGGGCCGGAAGACAAAAGACGATCGACCGTATTCTCAACCTCACGATCAATGTTTTCATAGGGACAGACATGATTCACAAGTCCGATCTTCTCGCCTCTTTCGGCTGATATCCTCTCTCCTGTTAAAAAATACTCTCTGGCCCTTGTCTCTCCAATCCTTTTGACGACATACGGAGAGATGGCAGCAGGAATAAGTCCGATTTTTACCTCGCTTAAACCAAACTTGGCTGTGGAGGCAGCAATGACAATATCACAGGCAGAGAGAAAACCAACCCCTCCGCCTATGGCGGCTCCGTTCACCCGGGCTATAGTGGGCTTCGGAACCGAGTATATGGTGTGAAGAAGCTCTGCTATTTCCAATGACTCTTTGAGATTCTGGTCATAAGAATAATGGATGATCTCCCTCATCCAGTTTAAGTCCGCGCCCGCACAAAACGACTTTCCTTTTCCTGTCAATACGATCACTCTGATCGAGACATCCTCTCTTATTTTCCTGAAAACATCCAGCATCTCAGAAATCATGGTTGAATTAAAGGCATTGTGCACTTCTGTCCGGTTTAAAGTCAGAAGGGCTTTCTGGTTTTCTTTCTCGTAGATGATTGTGCTGTATTTTTTTTCTGTCATGTTACATCCTGAAGATTCCCACTTTATAGTCAGGAATCGTTTGATTCAAGCTCATGGAAACACCAAGGGCTAGAGCTTCTCTGGTATCCAGAGGCTCTATAATCCCATCATCCCATAACCGGGCCGTGCTGTAATAAGGGCTTCCCTCATACTCATATTTCTCCAGAATGGGCTGCATGATCTTGTTTCTATCTTCTTCAGTCATTTTTTTGCCAGTTTTCTCAAAATGCTTTTCTTTCACTGTAAGCAGAACATTGGCCGCCTGTTCCCCGCCCATAACACTGATTCTGGCATTCGGCCACATCCATAAAATACGGGGCCCGTAGGCTCTTCCGCACATGGCATAATTCCCCGCACCATAGGAACCACCGATTATAACTGTGAATTTAGGCACATCGGCATTGGCAACCGCATGAACCATCTTGGCTCCGTCTTTGGCAATCCCACCATGTTCGTACTGCTTTCCGACAATAAATCCAGTGATGTTTTGAAGGAAAATCAAAGGAATCTTTCTCAATGCACACAAGGTTATAAAATGAGATCCCTTCAGAGAACTTTCAGAAAAAAGCACTCCGTTGTTAGCAACGATCCCCACCGGATACCCCATGATCCTTGCAAACCCGCACACAAGGGTAATCCCGTATTTTTCCTTAAATTCTTGAAACCGGCTTCCATCAACGATCCTGGCAATGACCTCTCTTGTATCAAAAGGCTTTCTTAAGTCCCTGGGAACGATCCCCATTAATTCATTAGTGTCATAATAAGGTTCTTCAGGTTCCTTCCGGTCAAGAGGGAATCTTTTTGAAGGATCAAGCGTCTCAACGATATTTCTGGCAATCTTTAATCCGTGTTCGTCATCCTGGGCAAAATAATCAGAAACTCCTGATATCCGGCAGTGCACATCAGCTCCTCCAAGCTCTTCATCAGTCACCTCTTCTCCGGTAGCTGCTTTGACCAGAGGCGGCCCTCCTATAAAAATGGTCCCCTGTTCTTTAACGATCACTGTCTCATCGCTCATCGCCGGCACATAAGCCCCTCCTGCAGTACAGGAGCCCATTACAATCGAGATCTGCGGGATTCCCATTGCGGAAAGACGGGCCTGGTTGTAAAAAATGCGGCCAAAGTGCTCCTTATCAGGAAAAGTACCGGCCTGATGAGGAAGAAATATCCCGCCGGAGTCGACCAAATAAATACAGGGAAGACGGTTTTCCATGGCTACTTCCTGGGCTCTTATATGCTTTTTTATGGTCATTGGAAAATAGGTACCGCCTTTTACAGTCGCATCATTGGCGATCACCAGTACTTCCCGGCCATGGATCTCTCCTACTCCGGTTACCATGCTGGCCCCAGGAGCCTGGTCATCATACATCCCATAAGCGGCCATGGAGCTCAATTCTAAAAAAGGAGTGTTGCGGTCAAAAAGTCTTTCAAGGCGCTCTCTTGCTAATAATTTACCTCTTGATTTGTGAATCTTCCTGTATTTCTCAGGGCCTCCCTCTTTAATACAGGCGAGATTTTTCCTGTACTCATCAACCTGTTTTTTCATATATTCGAAGTTTTTTTTGTACTCAGGACTTTTTGTGTCTATTTTGCTTTTTATTCTAAACATACCCTTATCCCCTTGTGTATCAAATTATAAAAGACACGGCTTATTTAAATGCCTTGTTGAATCCTTCCTATGAATCAGGAACAAACTTATATCCATAACACAGTATACCAGAATGTCCTTGTTCAAAAAGCTTTCTGAACTCAATCCGGACCCTTTGTTCCAGCTTCAGATCCTCAAAATCGCAATCAACGATCTGCCCCATGAGTCTGACCCCGTCATCCAGCTCTACGACTCCGACAGCATAGGGAGCTTGATCCTTGAACTGACTGGGGGGGACTCTAATAATGGTATAGCTTATGACCTTTCCTTTTTCCGCAATCTTTGTTTTCACTAAATCGCGAGAGCCGCATTCCGGGCAGACAAGCCTCGGGGGAAAGAATTTCTGTTTACACTTCACACAGCTGTTGGCTTCCAATCTATACCTTTGAGGTATCTCTCTCCAATATCTTGACGGTGTTGACATTTGATTTCTCCTTTCTTATTCTCTCTCAAAAATATGAACAGCCGTACTGGCACCACTGCCGCCCATATTTTGAGTGAGCCCGATGCGCGCTCCCCTGACCTGCCTTTTCCCTGATTCTTCTCGCAATTGCTTGACGATCTCAACGACCTGGGCTATCCCGGTCGCTCCGACCGGATGCCCTTTTGATTTCAAGCCGCCGCTAGGATTAACAGGTATATCGCCTTCCAGTGCGGTCCGACCTCTTTCCACAGCCTCTCCTGATTTCCCCTTATCAACGATTCCCAGAGCTTCCATAACACAAAGCTCAGCTATGGTGAAACAATCATGGACTTCAAACACATCTATATCATCAGGACTTTTGCCAGCCATTTCATAAGCGCTTTTTCCTGCCCTATAGGTTGACTCCAACCAGGTCATATCTTTTCTCTGGCTGATAGCTATGTAATCTGTAGCATGACCGCTTCCTATTATTTTAACAACAGGTTTTTTCAGTTTTTTAGCGAGTTCAACCGGACATATTATGGCTGCAGCAGCTCCATCAGTTATAGGAGAACAGTCCAGTATCCTCAACGGGTCAGCGACTCTGACTGAATTCAACACATCATCAATGGTCACTTCAAAAGGAAACTGGGCAAGAGGATTCTTTGAACCGTTTCTGTGGTTCTTGACTGCCACTTCTGCCAGCTGTTTCCTCGTGGTTCCGTACTTATGCATATGAGCCACGGCAATCAGAGCATAAAGACCCGGAAATGTGATCCCATGGTAGCATTCATACTCCTGATCTGCGGCTGTGCCCAGTGCATATGTGGCTTCATCTCCTCCGACATCTGTCATTTTCTCGACCCCGCTCACCAGAACAATATCACTCATCCCGCTGGCGACCTCCATGAATCCGAGTCTTAAGGCAAGCCCTCCGGATGCACAGGCTGTCTCCACTCTTGTTGAGGGCACAGGAGCACAGCCCAAATAATCCGCAAGAAGGGAGGCGATATGTTCCTGTCCTACGAAAATCCCTGACGACATGGACCCTATGTACATGGAGTCAATATGATCGACTCCCGAATCATCTATGGCCATTAAAGCTGTTTCTACGTAAATATCCCTCAGGGATTTATTCCAAAGTTCTCCCCATTTGGTCATTCCTATTCCTATGACTGCTACTTCTCTCATTTTTTCCTCCTACTCCGCTTTCCTTATTTTTTCTCTGAATTTTGCGTATTCTCCGTATTCAAGATATTTTTTATTGTTATTAAGGATTTCTCTTGTCAGAGGGGCTAGGTTTCTCACTTCATCGATCCTTGGAGTGACTTTTATAATAAAGGCATCGCTCCCTGCGCCGGAGCCGTATGAGACCAATAGGATATGATCACCGGGTCTGGCTATATCAAGTGTAGCTGTTAATCCCAAAGGAGAAGAACCTGAATACGTGTTCCCGAGTTTGTTCACCAGCCATCCGGGTTCAATCTGCTCCCTGGAAAAGCCCAGCATTTTACCTGCTTTAAAAGGAAATTTTCCATTGGGCTGGTGAAAGATCACATAATTGAAATCACCGGCCTGCATCCCTGCCTTGTTCATAATGCCTTTAGCAGCTCCAATAACATGTTTGAAATAGGCAGGTTCCCCAGTGAACCGGCCTCCATGCTGGGGGTAATATTCGTATTCCCTTCTCCAAAAATCAGGCGTATCCGTCATATAAGCATAGGTATCGAGGACTTCTGCGACCACCTTGTCTCTACCAAAAATAAATGCGGCAGCGCCTGCAGCTGCCGAATATTCCAAAGCATCGCCGGGGGCTCCCTGAGAAGTATCAGCTCCGACTCCAAGCCCGTATGCAACAACGCCTGTCTTGACCAGATTCAAGGCCACAAACATGCCCTCTGTTCCGGCCTTACATGCGAACTCAAAGTCAGCTGTGTGCACCTCCGGCGTGGCACCCAGCGCTTCAGCAAGAACAGTGCCGCTGGGTTTGACCGCATAGGGATGCGATTCGGATCCAATATACACAGCACCGATATCTATTGGATCAATTCCGGCCCTTTTCAGGGCATTTTTAGAGGCCTCCACAGACATGGTTATGGTGTCCTGGTCAGGCGAAGGAACTGACTTTTCTTCAAGCATCAGACCTTTCTTGTAACTCGGTGCGTCAGCACCCCATACCTTGGCTATTTCTTCTACTTTAATTCGGTTTCTCGGGATATAGGCGCCATAGCCTACAATTCCTTCCATTTATACCTCCCATTTGAAAAAATTATTGAAAAGAAAGAAAAATTCATATCAGTTATTCCTGCATTCCTTATTGTTGGTTAGAAAATTATCCTGTCATATTTAACCATTGCAAGTCAAGGAATTTTCACTTTTAGAGTCAGAGTCCTTTTATTCTGGCTCTCTTTACGCATTGACATAATCATACAAGCACATAGAATAAAAAACATCACCGGTTGCTGCGGAACTTTTCGGATCAAATCTTCGTCTATTAAGGTGTGTTAAGTGGAAATAAAAGAAATAATAAGAGAATGTGTAAAAGGAAACCAGAGGTCATGGAAAATGCTCATTGATACCTACTCAAAAAAAATATTCAATCTCGCTTATCAATTCACAGGCTCATACGAAACCTCTGAAGACCTTACACAGGAAATATTCATCAAAGTCTACAACTCTCTTCATAAATATGACTGTTCCAGGAATTTTAACTCCTGGATCACCACTTTATCACGCAATTACCTGATAGACCACTACAGAAAAACAAAACTTGAAAAGAAACAACGAACTGACTTCAATGAACACATGCCTGATTCGGAAAGCAAGACAGATCCTGAAGAAAAAACCATCCAGAAACAGAATCAAAAAATAATCTGGGAAGGAATCAGGTCATTAAATGCTGATGTGAGAATGGCTGTTATTCTCAGAGATATTCAAGGGAAAAAATATGAGGATATCGCAGAAATGATGTCCTCTCCCCTGGGAACTGTGAAATCAAGAGTCAGCCGCGGCCGCATCCAACTGGCAAATATATTAAAAGAGGAAAAGGAGAATAAAAATGAAATGCCGACAAATTGAAAAACTTCTTTCCCCTTATTTAGAAAACGAGTTAAGTCAGGAGGAAAAAGCTCTAGTCGAGGACCATATAAAAAAATGCCCCAAATGCTCTGACCTTCTTTCTTACATGAGAGAAGCAAGGGATTCCATGGCTGACATTCCGGAAATAGATGTGAGCCCATCCCTTATGAGAAGATTGTATGAAATACCGAATAAAAAATCCAAAAGAAGCTTTGATTTTCTTCTTAAGCCCGCTCTTCAGCCAATACTTGCTGCCGCAATGGTCCTTATCACAATCATATCGCTCTATTCAGTAAATCCTGAAAGAGAGCAAATAAACAAATTCATAAATCAGCATATTCATATTGGTTACAGCAAAGCTGAAAGACTCTATGCCAGAGCAGAGGCCTTGACCAGCACTCTGGCCGGATATAAAGATAACATTTTATTTTCTATAAAAAACATTGACTTTTTTTGGGAGAAAAATGACTGACTTAATGATTAACCTAGAAATGGAGGAAATTAAATGAATAACAAAAAAGAAAAAGAAGAAAAATATGTGGCGGAAAGAACACCCAAATCCCCTGCCCTGGCAGGTTTCCTCACGTTCTTTTTTCCCATTGGAACTGGGGCCCTTTATAACGGACAGATAAAAAAGGCCATATTCTTTTTCCTTGCCTTTTCCGGACTCGTCACTCTTCAAACATCAGGAAGGGGGCAGCCCTTTTTAGCACTCTGCCTGGCGGGATTTTATATTTACCAGATCTATGATGCTGTGCATACGGCCAAACTTATTAACCTCGGCTACCTGGGAAAAGACATTAAAAAACAAGCCAGTGCTGTTGACGAGATCCCAGAGCCGGTTAGATCAGGTTCCATTTTTTGGGGCCTCGTGCTCATAGTACTGGGCGGTGTCCTTCTCATGGCAAATTATCAAATCATTGATTATGATGCCCTTTTTGACTTCTGGCCACTTGTGATCATCGTCATTGGGTTTAAATTCATAGTGGATTTCGTATCCCGGGAAAAAAAATAATCCTTTAGGAGAAAAAAATGCCAAAAAAACATAAAAAAGACTCTTTAGCATGGGGAATCATCCTTATCCTCATAGGCGCTATATTCCTTCTGGATAACATCAATGTTAATGTATGGTATGCTTTTGCAAGACTCTGGCCTCTTGTGATCATTGCCTGGGGAGTCTGGAAACTCTACTTTGGGATAAAAGAGCGCAGTCAAGATAAAACCGGAACATAAAATGAAATTCAAAGAGATTTTACTTTTGCTGGTCATCATCTTTGCAGGAATCATTTTTTACCATGCACAGACAGGTAAACTGGACCTGTATATTGAATTTGGAGATGAGTTCTTCTCTGATTATGATGCCTACACCTTCGAATCAGTCCAAAAAGTAAGTCCCCCTTTTCCAATGCAGATGGAAATCAAAAACCAGCATGGCGATCTGAAAATCTATGGCACAGACGAAAATGAAATATCCATATATATTGAAAAAAAAGTCCGCCACAGCACGAAGGAAAGAGCCAAAGAGATAGCTGATGAACTGGAGATCCTTGTCATCCAGGACGAGCAAAAAGTCATAGTATCCTCAGAAAGAGGAGAACATACAAGCAGTCATATAAGGTCTGATTTGGAGATATACATCCCAAAGGGTATTGATCTGGATATAAGCAACTCTTACGGAATGGTCGAATTGGATGGAGGCAAAAACGTTAAAATTACAAATAAAAATGGGAAGGTATCTGTCTCAAATGTTCAGGAGAAACTGAGTGTTGTGTCCTCTTATAGGCCCATTTCCATAGAAAACATTGGAGGTGACTGCCAAATCGATGGCCTCCGCTCCCGAATTTATGCAGAAAACATCAAAGGCAGCACGATCATAAAAAACAAATACGGAAGTATAGAACTGGCAGACCTTTCTCAGGACGTCACTATCAATGGCCTTCACTGCCAAATCAAAGGAAAAAATATAGAGGGTCAGATAGAAGCTGAAAACTCCTATGAAAATATAGAACTTTCAAACATTGTTTCGGCAAAAATCAGATCAGATAATTCACCCATTGAGATTTCTGGAGCCAAAAGGAATCTTGACATAAAAAACAAATACAGCCGTATCCTGCTGAGTGACATATATGGAAATATTGATATTGAAGGGGAAAGCCTTGAAATAACAGGTAAAAACATGTTCGGAGAGCTCATATCCATATCAAGTTCATACAGAAACATCAAGCTCGATCATTTCTCATCCAACACCATCATCTCTTTCTCTCACGGGAAAATAACTCTCTCTCCCTCAAATAAAAACATTAAACCGGTTACGGTAAAAGGAGAGTACGCAGAAATAGAATTCATCCTTCCGTCAGGATTAAAAATACCCATGCAAGCTCAGACCAAATCCGGACAAATAAAATGGGAACTCAGCCAGAAAGGAACAGAACAAATAAGCAATGGATATTCTATAATCAATGCTTTTTTAAAAGAAGGCGAAAAACCCATAATTTTATTAGTGACAACTTACGGGAACATTCAAGTCAGAGAGGAGTCTTAAGCCTCTACCAATCCTTTTTTGCCAAGCCGTGTATTTTTTCAGTGAGAAAACCGTTGATTTTTATGTTAAAATAGGAAATAAGGTTAGCAAGGTCTTTTTTGTATTTAGTCACATAGCGTACAAACTCGGCCTCTTTGACAAACAGGACATTTTCGAATTCGGAAACCTCATCTCTCAATTCTATAAGGTAATGACTGATAGTCCTGTACTGTGAATTGATATCTATTAAGTCCGCTCCCTTGAGCTTATCAAGGTCTAGGTAAGGAGGGAGTGACTGCAGTATTAATGCGCTTTCACTCTTCATCTCATTTAAATATTCATTTATTTCTTGAAAAAAGGACTTGTATTTAGCCGGATTTTTTAACTTTTCTTCCGCTTTATCCAGCAAGGCTTCATTCTGTTCTTTAAGTGATTTGAGTAATTCCTTCACTCCGAAATATTTTCTTTTAAAGTTAAAAAGATCAATAAAATCACGTCCAATATAAATTTTATCTTTATAATTAGTCAGTATCTCTCTTGGAGAATGTGTGTAAAATTTGACCTCGTAGCAGCGGCCTCCCGAGTCTTTTTCTCTAAACCTGGCAAGAAGCAAATACCTGTTTTGCTCGATGAAATAGCTGTTAAAATCAAGCAGAACAGAATAAACAGCAAGATTACGCACGATCAATTCTTTGATATATTCCAGCAGCTCTTCTTTTTTGGAAAGAAAATCATTTATGGTCTCATTAGGCGTCGGATTTAAAACGGTGAAAGAAGGAGATATGAGATAAAGAACAGGTCCCAAGCCAAGTTCCATATAAAAGTTTTGTAGGACCCTGCTATGCAGATCATCAAGGAGCATAGAATCCAGAGGGGGAAGCTTATCAGCTTCGATTTTTGCAAGTTCTCTGACTTCGTTCATTGAAGTTCATCCGTTCTTTGATTCGAATATTATCACTAAAGAATTGGAAAATCAATGCAAGATAAAAATCAATGCATCTTTTTGTTATGGACCCAATCTGTGTTTTCGTGCCGCTTTTTTTGTATGCTTCGGATCATTTCTTTTTGCTTTCTCGAAAATTCCATGGTTTGCAGCTCAACATCAAAAAATTCCTGGATCCCTAAAATGAGGTTCTTTACAAGCAAGAAAAAATCAATTTTCCTGTGTGCCGCCTGAGAAACCGTGATCATCCGGATCTCTTCTCTTCTTTCCTCCAGCAAGGAGACCGATTGAAGAAGCTGGTCGTCATTCTCCAGAGGAATAGACCCATGCTGCATGAATCTGTGCGCGGATCTTTTTTGGGCGCTTCCGACTATTTTCCTACCCTTTACTTTGATCTCATTTCTCGCCGGATAGGAAAAACAGGGAAGGCTGCTTCTGGAATAAGAAGGGTTTTCATCGCCGGCCAGATAAGCATGAATATCCAATTTTTTTAATCCCGTAATAAGGGCTTCTGAGATTTTCTTATATGACCCGCTCAAAGAAGAGGTAAAGGCTGTCACATCTGATGAACAAACACTGTATGTCACTTCTCTGTGGTGAAGCACCAATTTCCCCCCTGTTATTCTTCGCACAATGTCTATCCTGTTTTTTTGGCAAAATCCCAGATCCAGCACCTCTCTTATATCCTGCGAACATCCGATAGATACCGTAGGTCTTTTCCATGTGTAAAACCTTATGAAGGTGACCGGCTCCTTTCCCAGACTCTCGAATAAGAAATCATCAACAGCCATGTTGTACGAACCCTTCCCTGGTTCGTTCTCAACCAGAAGGAACCACTTGTTCATAGGACTGTTCTCCAACGTTTTATCACATCGTTTTAAAAAAAAGAGCGGACAACGGGATTTGAACCCGCGACCCCGAGCTTGGGAAGCTCGTGCTCTACCTACTGAGCTATGTCCGCCTCTTTAAAGATTATACTTTTTTACCATAAAAAATTAAACCCGTTTAAAAAAATACTTCATCCAACCTGAATCATTCACAAGCCGAAGTTGATTTGATTATAATGGAATTCAGGTGTGGCTGAAGCGACATTGAAGATTTAGCCTTCGGATGTATGAATGTGATCCTGGTCATTCACTAGTCGAGGTCGCTGCAGATGCGAGGCGCAGGGTATGAAGCTGTGGTCCTTCACCGCGAATGCCCTGCAACAATGCAGATGCTGTGAGATCGGCTCGCCTGTAAGGTAAAATATGGTTGCATAAAAATAAAATCATTACATGAACTAACGGAATTATCATGTTCTTAATAAAGTGACAATGTTAAAAGAGTGGATCATGGTAAATGTGTATGGAAACGCATACATATTTTATGAATGACCAGGATCAAGCCATATCTGAATGAAATCCTATTGACATACAACAACACCCCCTTTATAATCATCATCTGATTCCCAAAGCTAAGGAGTCAAAACATGCCAATGAATGAAAACTTAACATCAAAAGAACCTTTGAATCCATCCAATACCCAAAATTCAAATCTGGGAGCCGCTATCATTTTTGATGGAGAAGTCAGGGGCAGTGAAGATCTCATAATAAACGGCCGTTTTTCGGGAAAAATCATTCTTGAAAACAACTCTCTTTATATAGCCCAGGACAGCACCGTTAAAGCTGATATCAGGGTAAAAAATATCACCATAAAAGGAAATGTGGAAGGAAGCATCCATGCTTCCGGTAAAGTCTTTATAACCAAAGAAGGAAAGATGACAGGAGATATAACGGCTTACCGCATCTCAATAATGGACGGCGCCCAATT
Source organism: uncultured Eubacteriales bacterium (assembly GCA_964624145.1). GTDB lineage: Bacteria > Acidobacteriota > Aminicenantia > Aminicenantales > Aminicenantaceae > WJMT01. The sequence goes on from CAZUXT010000003.1 coordinate 113,534, forward strand.
TAAAGGAAGCGTAAAAATGCTTTCTTCAATACAGCCGTCCTCCTAAATATTCTGCCTTCTTTTTTAATCCAGATCCTTCACCCTTAAAAAAGGGCTCCAATCTTAACAGGCCTCTTTACCTGTCATACCTGTAATAAGATTGAGGTGTCTTGGTCACAATATAATCGACAGCAGCCTGGATGCACGCCCTGATAGCTTTTTCAACCGGAGTTTTGCTGAATCCGCCCAAAGCAATAGGAAGAGAGCCCACTCTGGTCGCTCCTCCAAGACCAAAACTTTTCGCATCGCCTTCCACACTTGTGGCAGCCACAATTTGAGAAGTATTGGCATCGATAATGCGGATATCTATGGCGACATGACCCTTTTTCATTCCTCCGGCCAGACCAACACCCAGAACTCTGGTGGCGCCGCCAACTCCTGACTTGGATCCTTGAAATTCCGTGACAGCTGCGGTGATGATCAAATCAGCTCCGTATATCTCTCCGATTTTTGCCTGAGTCCCCTGCTTTATTCTTCCGGTAGCTCCCAGGTCCTGTTCCGCAATAACGGTATCCAGCTGCTCTCTCTCAAGCACAATATATCTGTTGGTATTGAAGAGAGCTGTGGTCAGCATATCTCTCATCCCATCTCCAATCTGAGCCCAATTCATTCCGAACATACCAAACCATCCACCTGACCCGCCGCCTTTGGCTGTCTTGTCCGTGAACTCACCGACAGCAAGACGCGCTTTGGGACCATTGTAATCTTCAGCCTGGGCCTCGTCTATGGAGGGGCCTCCCGTGGTCGTCACTCTGGTTGTTGGTTCGCACGAACAAATCCAGAGGAGAACCATACAAATTCCAATCAATCCGATAAATCTTTTCATCTTTCCTCCTATTTATTTAGATTATAAAAGCGATGCTAAGATATTGTCAATAAAATTTTAGCTTTCTTAATAATCGTCATCCCTTAAAGCATTAAGGATTTTAGTAACTCGCCAGGCATTCTGTTATAATTCACATTATGAAACGCTTCAACTTGAAATCAGAGTACTCGCCCAAGGGAGACCAGCCCAAAGCCATAGACCATCTTTACCAGGGATTGAAAAAAACACCCTATCACCAGGTTCTTATGGGGGTCACAGGATCAGGAAAAACATTTACCATCGCTAATGTAATAGAAAAAGCGGGAAAGCCGGTGCTTGTTATCTCTCACAACAAAACCCTGGCTGCGCAGTTATACCAGGAATTTAAAAATTTCTTTCCTGAAAATGCAGTGGAATATTTTGTCAGTTACTATGACTACTACCAACCAGAAGCCTATATACCCAGTTCTCATATATATATATCCAAAGAATCTACGGTCAATGAAGAAATCGACCGGCTCCGAATGCATGCCACAAATTCTCTTTTCCAAAGAAAAGATGTCATTGTAGTGGCTTCTGTATCCTGTATCTATGGAATCGGATCACCCGAGACATACCACTCTATGAGTTTCCCCCTGCAAACAGGGCAGGAGATCACAAGAAAGAAGCTGTTAACAAAACTCGTTGATATCCAGTATGAAAGAAATGAAAGTGAATTCAAACGAGGTACATTCAGGGTAAGAGGTGATATTATCGATCTTTTTCCTTCTTATGAAGACTATGCCTACAGGATAAAGGTGAATGAACAGGAGATCAAAGAGCTTCTGTTGATTGACCCCATAAGGGGAACGACTTTTAATTCGTTTGAAAGGATTTTGATATACCCCAAATCCTTTTTTTCAACTCCCCAGAGCATCCTTGAATACGCCATAAAAAAAATCGAAGAAGAAATGAAGGAACAGATCCGTTTTTTCAAAAAACAGGATAAGATTTTAGAAGCAAACAGGATAGAAGAAAGGACCCTCTTTGACCTGGAGATGCTTTCTGAACTGGGGTGGTGCCCGGGCATTGAAAATTACTCACTCTATCTCAGCCAAAGAAATCCGGGGGAACCTCCTTTTACTCTCCTTGATTATTTTCCCTTTGATTTTATCACCATCATTGATGAATCGCATGTAACCATACCTCAGATAAGAGGAATGTATAATGGAGACAGATCCCGAAAACAGACTCTTATCGATCATGGATTCAGGCTTCCCTCCGCCCTTGACAACCGACCGCTGAACTTTGAGGAATTCGAGTCAAAAGTCTCACAGTGTATCTCTGTTTCTGCCACCCCCGGCGAATATGAGTCCCAAATAACCCGTCGTGTCTATACAGAACAGATCATCAGGCCTACAGGCTTGATTGACCCTGAAGTGGAAGTCCGGCCCGTTAAAGGTCAGATAGACGACCTCATGGGCGAAATAAAAGAAAGAGTCGTAAAAAACGAGCGGATCCTCATCACAACTTTGACCAAAAAAATGGCTGAAGACCTCTCAAGATACTACTATGACCTGGGAATTAAAGTCCGCTATCTCCATTCTGATATAGACACTCTGGAAAGAGTAAAGATTCTTAGGGACCTGAGAAGAGGCCAATTCGATGTTTTAGTCGGAATAAATCTTCTCAGAGAGGGTCTGGACCTACCTGAAGTCTCTTTGGTAGCCATTCTGGATGCAGATAAGGAAGGCTTCCTGCGTTCCTCCACTTCCCTCATCCAGACTTTTGGCCGGGCAGCCAGAAATGTGTCGGGAAAGGTGATTCTCTATGCAGACTCCGTTACTGACTCTATACGATACGCTGTCAATGAAACAAACAGAAGGCGCCGGATCCAAAAAAACTATAACGAAAAAAATAAAATTACTCCCAAATCCATAAAGAAAAACATCGACGATATACTGAACAGCGTCTATGAAAAAGACTACTTCCAGTATCCGGAAATTTCAGAAGAGAAGCTCCCATATATGTCTCCGGGTATCATTGAAAAAAAGATAAAAGAGCTGGAAAATAAAATGAACCTAGCGGCTGAAAGACTCGAATTCGAGAAAGCAGCCCGATTTCGCGATGAATTATATGAAATTCAAAAATTCCAAGTAAAAAACACGTAATATGAAAGATAAAAAAAGGCAAAAACTGATAAGAACAGCTCACAAGCTCCCTTCAAAACCGGGGATCTATCTTTTTAAGAACCAAACCGACAAAACCATATATATAGGGAAAGCCCGCTCTATCAAGGAACGTGTAAAATCTTATTTCTCTTCTCCATCCGATCCACGGATCCATACTCTATTAAATGAAACACAAAACATCGACTTTATCGTCACTGATTCTGAACGGGAGGCTTTCATTCTTGAAAACAATTTCATCAGACAGTACCAGCCAAAGTATAATCTCAGACTAAAAGACGACAAAAGCTATCCTTACATAAAGGTCACGGTTCAGGATAAATATCCGGCCATCTATCTCTGCCGCAGAACAGAATCGGACGATGCAAGATACTTCGGACCGTTCACTCCATCCTCAGTTGCCCGCAAGACAATAAACCTCATAAACAGACAATTCGGAATAAGAAGCTGTAAGGAAGATATTCTGGGAAGAAGAAAAAGACCCTGCTTGGAATACGATATAAACCAATGCTCTGCTCCCTGTGTTGGGATGATTAATGAATCTGACTACAAGGACGATGTCAACAGTGCTCTGCTTTTTTTAGAAGGAAAAACCGAAAAACTCAAAAGTAAATTAAAAACAAGAATGACTGAAGCTTCCCAAAAGCGTGACTTTGAAAAGGCCAAACAATTAAGAGACCTCATACTTTCCTTGGATCAAATAAGAATCAAACCAAAAATAATTTCTGTCAAATCGGAAGATAAAGATACATTCGGTTTTTTTAGAAAGTTGGACACCGCAGCCCTTTATGTTTTTCTTATGCGAAAAGGGAAAGTCATTGAATCTTCAAGCTGGACTGTTAGTGCAAAAAAAACAAACAATAAAAAAATCCTGCACCACCAGATAGTGGAATTTTATTCAAGCCAAGACGATATACCTGATAAAATCCTGGTTCCTTTTGAGCCGGCTAAAAAAGACCAGCTATTAAATAAACTCAGCCATACAGGGGAAAAAACCATAGTTTTGCAAGTCCCCCAAAGAGGAAACAACAAAAAAATCGTGGACCTGGCCGTTCGAAATGCTGAAATGAACCTTCTTAGAAAAACAATCAAACCGAATCCTTTAAAGGAACTGCAGCGGCTCTTCAATCTAAAGTCGCTCCCAAAAAATATAGAGGGAATTGATGTTTCAAATACCGGAGGAAAGGAATCCGTAGGATCTGTCGTCATATTCAAGAACGGGAAACCTTCCAAGAAAGACTATAGAAAGTTTAAAATAAGGACAGTAACAGGTCCTGATGATATACACAGTATTCAGGAAATAGTCTTAAGAAGATATAAAAAATTGGCTGAATCCGAAATTCCTTTCCCTGAACTCATTCTTATAGATGGCGGGAAAGGACAGCTCCATGCCGCTCAAAAGATACTCAAAGAAATCGACCTCCCTGGTCTCCCTGTTATCTCCATCGCAAAAAAACAAGAAATTATATTCACAGATCCAATAAAAGAAGGAATAAAATTGGATAGGACGTCTTCTGCGTTAAAACTTCTTCAGCACATCCGTGACGAAGCTCACCGTTTTGCCATCAGTTATCACCGGAAGAGGCGTGAGGATAAAAGCTTTGAATCTTTTCTTGACGGGATCCCGGGAATAGGGCCAAAACGCAAATCAATACTCCTTGAGAAATATGGAAATATAAAAGATATCCTTCAAGCCCCAGTGAATGAAATAGCTAGGCTTATCGGGAGAAAAGCCGCCAGTAATCTTAAGTCATTCCTTCAAAAAAAATAAATCCCAAAATTCAGGTTATTCTCTCTTTATAATCACTGCGGTCATATCATCCATTCTGTCTTCTCCGGATATGAATTCATTAAGCTGTTTCAATAATATGTCTATGATATCTGATGGTTCCTGTTTTCTATGGCTTTTGATAAAATCTCTCAATCCTTTTTCCCCAAACTCCTCATTTTTTTTATTCCGGCTCTCAGTAATTCCATCCGTATAAAACACAATAACGTCTCCGGAAGCTAAGTGCCCTTTTCTTTTTTCATATGAGACAGAAGGAAACATCCCTAGGCTCAGGCCGCAGCTTTCCAGACAAGATATCCTGCCTTTTTTATCCGTAAGAAAAGGAGGATTATGCCCTGCATTGACATATATAAAATCTCCGCTTCTCTTATTCAGTTCAAAAAAGAAAAACGTGATGAATGAATTGATGGCCGAGCTTTTATTGACAAAATCATTCAACCGGCAAGCCATGTTCTCTACTGTTGAATCTTTACTGACTTCTGAATAAAGGGAGGCTCTCAAAGAAGCCATTAATAATGAAGCCCCTACGCCTTTGCCTGAAACATCAGCAACGGCTATTCCAATACGATCATCATCGATAAGAATGTAATCGTAATAATCTCCTCCTACCTGCTGGCAAGGAATGTTAATCCCTGAAACCTTGTATCCTTCTATTTCCGGATCTTTTTTGGGAAGAAAATCTCTTTGTATTTTAGCAGCCAGATCCAGTTCCTTTTCCATTTTCTCTTTTTCTATTGACTTGTCGATCAACCTTGAGTTCTCAATCTTCACAGCAGCCAAGTTAGATAACAGTGTCAGAAGTTTCAGGTCTTCTTCAGTGAACTGCTTGCTCAATGATATGCGGTCCGAATAGATGATTCCTATGATTTCCTTGTTGTTCCACAAAGGGACGCACATTGCTGAACTTATGTTAAACCGGATAACACTTTCCTGGGCTTTAAACCTGGGATCCGCCTGAACGTCAGAAACTAAGATTGAAGAATGTTTGTTCACGGCCATATCAACAATACTCTGGCTGACATTTATCTTCTTATTCATCAGGCTGGTGTTGTTAACGCGTATGACTTTTGGAATAAACTGAACAGGATTTCCCTCCTTTATCATGAGAACCCCTCTGTCCATGGGCAGGTTCTCACATATGAGATCCATAATATGTTCCAACAATTCACTAAGAGGTTTGTGCAGTACGAGAGTCTTGCTGACTTCACTGATGACAGACAGAGATTTATGTTCCTGCTTGATCTTCTCAATATCAAAGGATTTCTCTGTGGCTTCTATGGTGGTGCTTACATCAGGTTTTCTCAATATGTCTTCAAGATGCATTATGGTATTGACATTTACAGAAGAAGAAGGGGAATCTGTAAACTCAACATTGGTGGACAGTTTTTTATTAAAAACAATCCTCGTAGAACCAATAAGGATCTCATCACCTTCTTTGAGCCTGACTTCAGATATTATCTTCTCGCCGTTTAAAAAAGTTCCGTTTTTGCTGTCCTTATCCTTGAGTATAAAGTCTTTCCCAGCCTTTTCTATCCGGGCATGGGATCCTGAACAAAAGGGATCTGAAAGTGCTATATCGTTATCACTTGACCTCCCCATCGAGACTTTGTCTTTTGTAAAATCATAGGAAAAGGAATCTCTTGCCTTTGGATAAACAAATAACTGGACTTCTTTCATCGGCCCATTAAATTATAGCCCTATCCCGTCTTAAATTTCAAGAAGACACAAAAATATATTATAATCTATTTAACCTGGAAGCGAACTTTAGCTATGTACGACCTTAAAAATGAAAATGATTTTACATTCATAAAAGACCAATTCCCTATTCTCAAAAATTGTGTTTACCTGATCAGTAACTCCCTGGGCGCTGTTCCCAAAAAAGTCAAAGCAGACCTGGAACACTATTATAATTTGTGGGCCAGCCAAGGAGTCAGTGCCTGGAAAAAAGAATGGTGGGATCTATCAAAAAAAATAAGCACAAAGATCCAGGAACTTTTAAAAGCAGAAAAAGACAGCATAACAATGACGCCCAATGCCTCCATCTCTCACTGGATGGCTCTGTCCACCCAATTTGACAATAAGGACAATAAAAGGGACAGAATCATCATGACTGACCTGGATTTTCCTTCTTCAATATATGCTGTCTCAAAAATAGCTGAATTCATGGGATGGAAATTAGAGATAATAAAAAGCAAAAATCCCTCTTATTTGGAGACAAAAAATATCACAGATAGAATAGATGATACCACTTTATTTGTTGCCACTTCCCATGTGTGTTTCAAAAGCTCTCTTATTCAGGATATCCGATCAATAGTAAAAAAGGCCTCTCAGGTAGGCGCAAAGACGGTGATTGACGGATATCATGCCCCGGGGATCATCCCTGTTCATCTAAAAAACACAGGAATAGATTTTTATATCGGAGGCTGTCTCAAATGGCTTTGCGGCGGCCCTGGTAATGCTTTCTTATATGTCAGACCGGAGTTGGCTCAAAAAATCAAACCAGCGCTCACCGGATGGATGGCTCATGAAAATCCTTTCAAATTTGATCTGGATCTAAAATACACCTCAGGACCTTACCGGTTTATGTCAGGAACTCCGCCCATTGCCTGTCTTTACACAGCTTCAGCCGGACTTGATATCATAAAAAGCATAGGAATAAAAAACATCAGGGAAAAATCAACATCAATGACTCAATGGATCATAAATAAAGCCAAACAAAGAAATTTTTCAATCCATTCTCCCTTAAAAAAAGAGCTCAGAGGAGGAGCGGTTTCAATAAATCTCCCTTTTGCTTTTCAGGTCAAACAAGCCCTTGATCTTAAAAAAATACTTGTGGACTTTAGGAAAGGCTGTACAGACAAAGAAGATGTTATCCGTATCGGCCCCCATTTTTATAATGAAAAGAGAGAAATTGACATCTTGTTTGAACAAATAGATGACATCTATTCTTCTGGAGACTACCAGAAATTTTCAAAAAAAATAAACCATGTCACATAAAGCTCTGTGACTGTTTACAAAATTTTTTTATTCTGATATCCCCTCTCACATTCATATTCCTATGAATATGAGCCTGGCAATAAAACTGATGAGCAGTGCTACTGAAGCGTTCAACAGAACGGACAGGAAAGCCCATTTTCTTCCTATTTCTTTCCATATTATGGCAACTGTAGACAGACACGGAATAAAAAAGCTGAGAAATACGGTGAAGACAATGATCTGCTGTTGAGATACGACGGTCAAAAGTTGGCTGTAACTGACTCCCAAAGCCTGAAGCATCATGATGAGAGAGAGCTCCTTCCTTAAAAAACCAAAAATTAACGTCACTCCTAATTCTTCGGGTAATCCGAGAACATGCTCAACAACCGGCGAAAGAGCGATATTGATGACTCTGTCTACATGAAAAAATTGAAGAAGGCCCAGCACAACACTTCCTGCGATCAAAATAGGCCATGCAAATTCAATAAAAGACTTCAATTGAAAATAGACTTTCTTGAGGACATTTGAAAGAGAAGGGACTTTTAAAGAAGGTATCTCAAGGATAAGACCCGGAGAATGTGTTTTAAAAAACAGTGAGATCACCCTTCCTAAAACAGCTACGAGGAGCATATTAAATAAATAAAAACCCACAGCCCATAAAGGCCCTAAATAAAAAGCGACCAGTGCCAGGATAATAGTGGTTCTTGCAGAACAGGGAATAAAAGGAATCAACAACGTGGTGATGATTCTATCCCGCCTTGATTCAAGGATTCGGGTAGAGACGACTGCCGGGACATTGCATCCGAAACCAAGCATAAAAGGCGAAACGGATTTTCCATGAAGCCCTATCTTATGCATCAGTGTATCCATCAAGAATCCGACCCTTGATAAATATCCGATATCCTCAAGAAAGGACATCAACAGAAGCAAAGGAATGAAATAAGGAAGCACAATGGCTATTCCGCCCCCTATTCCCTGCATGAGACCATCTGTTAAATAAAACAAAATCCCTTTTCCCAAAAAGTCGGATAAAACGCCTCTTAATTCGGACAAAGGGGCTAAAAGCAGTTCTTCGATCGGGCTTGCCACAATAAAAATGATCAGAAAAAAGCTGATAAACACGCCGAGCAAAATAAAATAACCCCAGAACGGATGCATGATGACATCATCAATTCTCTCTGCAAAGCTCGCCTTTTTTCTCCGGGTTACCTTACAGCAATCTTCAAATATTTTTAGGGAAAGGTGATGCCTTTCTGCAGCAATGACCTCATATGCCGGCGCATCATGATTCTTTTGAAGCTCATTCCTGGCTCTGTCTATGCTGTTTTTTAAAGGGAGGCTGATCTCCTCTATCATCCGGTTAAAAGACGGCCTGTCCAGCTCAATGGATTTGATAGCAGTGAATCTTTTATTGGCTACGGATTTAAATTCATCCGGAATGAATTCCTCCACTTCCTTAATTTTATCTTCCACGTCCTTGGACCAGACCAGTCTCTTTGGTTTTAAACCTTTATCAAGACAAGATATGGCTCTATCTAACAGCTCTTTTACTCCCCTTCCATGAGAAGCTATAGTGGGGATAACAGGAATTCCAAGTATTTTTTCCAACTTTTCAGGATGTATTTCTATCCCCTTTTTTTCCGCCATATCCATCATATTCAATGCCAGAACCATCGGATATTCAAGTTCCATCAGTTCCTGTGTCATCTCAAGGCTTCTTCCGAGTATGGAAGCGTCCACAACATTAATTACCAGATCAGGCTTTTCAACGAAGAGATGTGTCAAAGCAACCTTTTCTGCCTCATCCGCAGGATTAAGAGAATAAGTCCCGGGCAGATCTATGATATTGAACAACCTTCCCCCTACAGTGACTTTACTGTGCGTGTGTTTGACAGTCGTTCCCGGAAAATTCGATGTGACGGCTTTGAGTCCCGCGATAAAATTAAAGAGCGTGCTTTTCCCGCAGTTAGGCTGGCCAATGAAAACTATATTAGGAATGTCCTCTTTTTTATTCAACAATATCAACCATGATTTTGCTGGCAATTCCTCTCCCTATGGCTACAGAGGTTCCTGTCGTGTTGTTTCTAATAAGCACAGGTCCTCTGAACATACTGCGGGAATCCAACTCTACAATATCGTCCTTATGGATTCCCAGAGAGAAAAGCCTTCTTCGCACTTCAGCTCCCCCGGCAATATTGGTGATTCTCAGCTGTTTTCCCCGGGGCGAATTTATTAAACTCATCATTTGATTTATCCGTATTCTAAAAAGTTAACTAGTGATAATAAAAGAAGCAGGAAAAAAATTCAAGAGGTAAATTAATAACCTACGACAACTTTAATTGACAACCAAGCCCTATATCTGTTAAAAATTATTCAAATGTTCAACACAATCTTAAGCAAAATATTCGGTACTAAGACCGAACGAGACATAAAAAAGCTCCAACCCTTTGTAACGGCTGTAAATGAGATCGAACCGAAAATCAAAAATCTAAGCGACCAGCAGCTGAAAGAGAAAACAAATGAATTCAGGAACAAAGTAAACAACGGAGCCTCTTTAGACGACATCCTCTTTGAAGCCTTTGCTGTTGTAAGGGAAACAGCAAAGAGAAAAATCCATATGAGGCCCTTTGATGTGCAAATTATAGGCGGAGTGGTTCTCCATCAGGGAAAAATTGCAGAGATGAAAACAGGGGAAGGAAAAACCCTGGTGGCCACTCTCCCGGCTTATCTTAACGCGCTTGAAAAAAACGGCAGTGTTCATATTGTCACGGTCAATGATTATTTGGCTAAAAGGGACGCGGAGTGGATGGGGCCTGTGTATAAAACATTGGGCTTAGAAGTCGGAATCATACAGCATGACATGAATGAAATCGACAGGCAAGACTCCTATGAAAAAGATGTCACATACGGAACAAATAATGAATTCGGCTTCGACTATCTCAGAGATAATATGAAATTCCGTCTTGCGGACATCGCCCAGAAAGAACATAAATTCGCCATTCTTGACGAAGTCGACAGTATTCTAGTAGACGAGGCCAGGACTCCCCTTATCATATCCGGTCCGACCGAAGATTCAACCTCCATATATTACAAAATCAACAACCTGGTGAAAAAACTGAATAAATCCAGAGATTATCAGATAGACGAAAAGACAAGAACCGCTGTTCTTACAGAGGAAGGAGTGGAGCACGCGGAAAAATCCCTTCATATAGAAAACCTGTATGACATCAAACATATGGATTTGATTCATGCCATCAATCAAGCCCTGAAAGCGCATCATCTCTTTAAAAAAGATGTTGACTATATGATAAAAGACGGAAAGGTGGTCATTGTAGATGAATTTACAGGAAGACTCATGCCAGGAAGGAGGTACAGCGACGGCTTGCATCAGGGATTGGAAGCGAAGGAAAACGTCCGAATCGAAGCTGAATATCAAACCCTGGCTTCTATAACATTCCAAAACTATTTCAGAATGTACGAAAAATTAGCCGGCATGACCGGAACAGCGGCCACAGAAGCAGCTGAGTTTCATTCCCTATATGACCTTGACGTGGTCGAAATCCCCACTAATAAAACTCTTATAAGAAATGAACATGATGACCTGATCTACAGGACAGCCAAAGAAAAATGGGATTCTGTGGCCAATGATATTATAGAAAGCAATAAGAAGGGAAGGCCTGTATTAGTAGGGACCATTTCCATTGAAAAGTCAGAATATCTCAGTTCCCTCCTGAATCAAAAACACATTAAACACAATGTCCTCAACGCAAAATATCATGAATCCGAAGCAAAGATCATAGCCCAGGCAGGAAGAATGGGTGCGGTCACTATTGCCACAAATATGGCAGGAAGAGGTGTTGATATTTTATTAGGAGGTAATCCTGAGTCCTTAGCCGAAGACTTTCTTAATAAAAAAGAGGATAAAGAAAATAATGACGAGGAGGAGCGCCAAAAAGCTCTGCAAAAAGCACTGTCCATCACAGAACCAGAAAAGGAAAAAGTTATCTCCCTGGGAGGGCTCCACGTTACAGGTACGGAAAGACACGAAGCCAGAAGAATAGACAATCAATTAAGAGGCAGGTGCGGAAGGCAGGGAGATCCGGGCTCATCCAGGTTCTATCTTTCCCTTGAAGATGACCTTATGCGCATCTTCGGAAGTGAAAAAATCTCAGGAATCATGACCAGAGTCGGAATGGAAGAAGGAATCCCAATTGAACACAAAATGGTCACCAAAGCCATTGAGAGAGCTCAAAAACAGGTGGAAGCCCGGAACTTTTCCATCCGAAAACATCTTCTTGAATATGATGATGTGATGAACAAACAGAGAGAATCGATTTATTCACAGAGAAAAGAAATCCTTCAAGGAAAAGATATGAAGAAATTCCTACAGGAGATCAGTGTCAATATAGTCGATTGGATCATGGACACCAACACCAGTGAACAGGATTCCCCGGACGACTGGAATATTGAAGGTTTCAAGAATGCCATAAAGGCCCAGTTCGGGCTGGATGTCGACGAATTAGAAATCAACTGGGAAACCATTAATTTCCAAGAACTCCATGAAAAAACAATAAACGCCTTAAATGAGATTTATGAAGAAAAAGAAAGAATAATCTCACTTGAGAGGATGAGGGAATTCGAGAGAATCATAATGCTTCAAGTGATTGATTCTCAATGGAAAGACCATCTGCTTGCTATGGATCATTTAAAAGAAGGCATAGGCTTGAGAGGATACGGGCAAAGAGATCCTCTTGTTGAATATAAAAGAGAAAGCTTTGATATGTTTCAATCAATGATGGATAGGATTGAAGAGGAAACACTAAAGTATCTGTTTTTACTTCAGCCTGTTGAAAAAACAGAAATGCCGGAAAGAAAAGAACAGGAGATCTATTATAAAAAACCTCAGAGTTCCCCGACAAGGCAGGGCAAAAAGGCCCGCTCTGTAATCCCTAGAAAGAGAAAAAAGGGTAAGAGAAAAAAATAAAACAAGGAGGAAAAGGATGTTGCATAAAGAAATATTAGAAGGCCTGACATTCGATGACGTGCTGATAATGCCTGCAAAGTCAAATATTCTTCCGGCTGAGGTTGATGTAACAACAAAATTGAGCCGCAATATTGATTTATCCATGCCTATAATCAGCTCTGCAATGGACACGGTAACTGAATCCAAGATGGCTATTGCCCTGGCCCAAAACGGAGGGATAGGGATCATCCACAAGAATATGCCCATTGATAAACAGGCCGAAGAGGTGGATAAAGTCAAGCGTCATGAAAGCGGAATGATCGTCAATCCCATAACCATGAAGCCGCAGAATAGGATATATGAAGCTAAAGAAGTCATGAAAAAATATCAAATCTCCGGACTTCCCATAACAGATGCAAACAACAAGTTAGTGGGTATCCTTACAAACCGGGATATCAGGTTTGAAACACGCCTCAATCTTGCCATAGAAAAAGCAATGACAAGGGAACTGGTCACGGTTCCGCTTGGAACCTCTATCGAAGAGGCAAAAAGGCTTTTTCATAAACATAAAATCGAAAAAATCCTCATGGTTGATGAGAAATTCCATCTGAAAGGATTAATAACATACAAAGACATCCTAAAGCGGATTAAATATCCTCATGCCTGCAAGGATAAACTCGAGCAGCTGAGAGTGGGAGCCGCCATTGGAATAGCTGAAAACACCGTGGAAAGGGCTGCTGAACTCACTCGTGCTAAAAGTGATGTGCTTGTGGTTGACACAGCACACGGGCATTCACAGAAAGTCCTGGATACGGTCAAAAAATTGAGAAATAAATTTCCGGATGTGGAGCTTATCGCCGGTAATATAGGAACGGTAGAAGCCGCCAAAGATCTCATAAAACTCGATGTAGATGCCGTGAAAGTCGGAGTCGGTCCCGGATCCATCTGTACGACTCGAATCATATCCGGTGCTGGTATCCCGCAAATAACAGCTATTGCCAATGTTTATCAGATCACAGAAGCCCATAACATTCCGCTCATAGCGGATGGAGGAATAAAATTTTCCGGTGACATAACAAAAGCCATAGTTGCTGGAGCTGATTCAGTCATGATAGGCAACCTCTTAGCTGGGACTGATGAATCCCCGGGAGAAGTGGTTATCTACCAGGGTCGCTCTTACAAAATTTACCGGGGCATGGGATCCCTGGAAGCCATGCGTGAAGGAAGGACCGGAGATAGATATTTTCAAGACACAACAAACAAAGCAAAATTAGTACCTGAAGGCATAGAAGGCCGTGTCCCCAACAAAGGCAGTGTCTCTCACATAATACAGATGATGGTGGGTGGACTTAGGGCCGGAATGGGCTATGCTGGCTGCTCCAGTGTAAAGGATCTGCAGAAAAAAGCGAGATTTATTAAAATCACATCCACAGGAATCAGGGAAAGTCATGTCCATGATGTCATCATTACCAAGGAAGCACCTAATTACCACCTCGACTGATCCCGGTCATTCATAAAATGTGAAATTCAGGTATGGCCTGTGCTCCCTTCAGATTTTTAACGCCATTCTCCTTCGTTTTTCTCGGCTCCTGCGTAACTCCCCCCGTCCGTGGGTCAGACATACTCAGAGCCCGGCTTTGCCGGGTACCCTCGAAAAGCCTCATCAGAAGGCTAAATCTTCAATGTCGCTTCAGCCACACCTGAATTTCTGAAGGAGTACGCTATTCCTGTTGGATAAATAACATCATGCCTCATTCAGACTTTCAGGAAGTCTGGCTGGTTAAGAATTCATCTAAACCATAAGGATTAGAGGTAAGGTTTTTATTTGGTTTCTTTGATTTTGTTATCTTTGTCCAGTATCAGTATTTTAGGCCTGTGAAAGTCAGCTTCCTCATCACTCATTAGAGAATAGGAGGCAATGATGATTTTATCTCCGATACTGACTTTATGAGCCGCTGCCCCGTTCAAACAAATCACTCCAGGCCTTTTTTCATCCTGTATCACATAAGTTATAAATCTTTCTCCATTCGAAATATTATAGATATGGACCTGTTCAAAAGGAAAAAGGTCTGCCTCTCTAATCAAATCTTTGGCTAAGGTAATACTTCCCTGGTAATTGACATTTTTTTCTGTGACCTTTGCATTATGTATCTTGGATTTAAGCATGATTCTTGTCATTCTTTTGCCTCCTTAAACTGGCCCGGATCTTTCATAAAAATCATCGACACATCAAATTGTGATTGATCAAGCTCAAACAATCATATTGTCTATCAATCTTACTTTTCCCATGTACACAGCTAAAGCAATGAGAGTTCTTCCTTCCTTAATTTCCGTCACCGATTCCAGGGTATTTTTATCGACGATCTCAATATAATCTATTTTTGCTGGTTCTTCTTTTATTATCTCATTCCTTATCAAATTGACTAATTCACTCGATTCCTTCTTCCCTCCTCTGACGGCCTCCTTTGCCAACTGAAGGCTTCTGTATAAACATCTGGCGGCTGACCTCTCCTCCTTCTTAAGAAGGCTGTTTCTCGAACTTAAGGCTACCCCGTCCTGTTCCCTGACGATGGGCAGGACTGATATTGCGACATCCATATTGAGGTCTTCAAGCATTTTTTTCAAAATAACAGCCTGCTGGGAATCTTTCTGCCCGAAGTAGGCACAATCAGGTCCTACAATATGAAAGAGCTTCAGAACCACGGTACAAACACCTCTGAAATGACCGGGTCTTGAAGCACCGCACATCACATCCTGCAGGTCATGCACTTCAACATATGTTTTGTATCCATCCGGATACATATCGCTGTCGTTAGGCGTGAACAAATAATCCACTCCCTCTCCGGCCAGAATCTCCGCATCTTTGTCCAGGTCCCGGGGATATTGTTCAAAATCCTCATTCGGACCGAACTGAGTGGGATTTACATACACACTTACAACAGTATAGTCTGTTCTTTTAACAGACTCTCTGACCAGACTTAAATGGCCTTCATGTAAATACCCCATAGTGGGAACAAAACCTATGGTTTCCCCTTCAGACCGGTGCCTGCGCATTTTCTCCTTCACTTCCTCAATACTTTGTATCACTTTCATGATTGTTTCCCGCTCTTCCTAAAAAAGTCTTCGAAGCCCTCATCTATCTTTTGTTTTTTTTGGAAGAAAGGCCTTTTCTATCTCCCTGGAATGATAGGAATAGACATCCGTAGGGAATGTATTGTCTCTCACTTCTTTCACATATTGACTGATTCCCTGAATCAGTATTTCATTCATGTCAACGTATTTTTTTACATATTTGGGCAAATATCCGTTTGAATATCCCAATAGGTCATGGAAAACCAGAATCTGTCCATCGCAATAAGGGCCGGCTCCGATACCTATAGTGGGAATACTCAGCTTGTCCGTGATAACCTCGGCCAGTTCCAAGGGAACGCACTCAAGGATTACGGAAAAAACACCTGCTTCTTCCAGTTTTTTTGCCTGATCTATGATCTGATAAGCCTCTTCCTTATTCTTCCCTCTGACCTTAAAACTGCCTATCCGATTGATTGACTGGGGAGTCAATCCGACATGGCCCATAACCGGGATATCCGCTTCTATCAATGCGTGTATTATCTCCAGCCGGTAGGAAGAGGCCCCTTCTATCTTTACAGCCCTGGCTCCAGCTTCCTTTACAAAACGAAAAGCATTCCGTACAGCTTCCTGTTTGGAGACTTGAAAACTCATATACGGCATATCCCCTACCACAAGGGCTCTTTTGACCCCTCTGCTTACTGCTTTTGTATGGTGTATCATCTCATCCATGGTAACAGGAATGGTATCAGCATAGCCGAGAACAACCATGCCCAGGGAATCTCCCACAAGAACAATGTCCACTCCCACACAGTCAACTATCTTTGCCGTAGGATAATCATAGGCGGTCAGCGCAACAATCTTTTCTCTCTTTTCTTTTTTTTTGATCAGGTCTGTAATAATGACCCTTTGATTTAAATTTTCAGACATGCATCTTCCTCTCTCCCCATCCTGCCTTTACTTATCAGGATTGAGGCAAAGTCTCATTTATCTGTCTTCTCTCTCTTTTTCTGGTTATGCTTACCCAGGGGAACATAATAGAGAGTATTTTTTTTCATTTGCGCGATTTTGTCAACAATATCCTCTACATCTTCCCTTCTTTCAAAGTCAAGATCATCTGCCTTAACGACCAACAAAGGTGTCGCCTGATAATTAAAAAAGAAATAGTCAAAGGCCTCCAGTATATCTTCCAGATACTTCTCAGAAATGTTTTTCTCCATTTCCGATCCGGTCCTTGATATCCTCTCCAGAATGGTATCCAGAGATATTTGAAGATAGATGGATAAATCCGGCTTGGCTACTTTTTCGTGGAAAATACCGAATATTTTCTCATACACTATCAACTCTTCATCTGTCAGAGTCTGATAGGCATAAATTTTGTCCTTCTCAAAAAGATAGTCACATATGATCCGTTCTGAGAACAGATCCCTCTGTAACAATGTTGACTGTTGGTGATATCTATTGACAAGAAAAACGAGTTGCGTCAAAAAACCAGCTCCTTCTTTTTCTTCATAAAAATTTTTTAAGTAGGGGTTATCCTCCTGGTCAAAAACAGCTTTCCCTCCAATTTCTTTAGATAATGCCTGAACCAGTCTTTTTTTCCCGGACTTCATCATTCCTTCAACGGCTATGTGGTTGAAAGGGATATCTTCCTTTGAAGCCATCGGTCTCTTTCCACTCCTCTAAGCATCACTTTGAAACAGAATAATGACTAAAATAACGAATATGCCATAAGAAGTCAAACGGCGCATCCAACCTGACCTGTCCATGTTGAAATACCGGGCCGCTATTTGGATGACTCCCTCTTTTTTTTTGACGGAACAACTTCTTCCTCCGCAGGAATGATAATCCAGGCTATGATATAAAACACCAGCATGGGGAATAAGGCAGTGATCAAGGCAAGCCCTGCAAATATCAATCTAATGAGGGATACATCCAGGTCAAAGTATCTTGATATTCCGGCACACACCCCCCCGATCATTTTGCTGCTCTGCAACCGGTAAAGTCTTTTTGTCATGATCTTTATCTCCTGTAGTCTTAATAGGTAACAGATATCATTATTTTCTTCGGCTCTTCTTGGACTCCTTCAAGAGTTCCGGTCATCCCTGAAACCATACGTGAAATAAATCCCCTTAGGAACCGGTTCAATCCCACTCTTTTTCCATTTATTTTCAGGCAAATTTTAGAATCTTCCATTATTGACAGTTCTATCTCTTTTATACGGTCCTCAACTCCATGCAAAGGTTTGACCGCTGCCCTGAGCACATTAGAAAATTCCTGTTGTAAAAAACAATTCAAAGGGATATTCTTCTTATCCACTTTCAGTGTAATATTAACTTCCCTCTTTATTGTTCCATTTTCTATAAGATCTGCAATTTCCTTTATTTCATTGGTTTTAAACACAGGGATGTCCAGTTTGACCTCAAAATCAGCCACAACCGCCAACAATTCATCAACAGGGGTCTCCGGCTCCATCTGGATGCCTTCTCTGAGAACCTCTATTTTTTCAGCTCCACTCTCTCCATGCCCGCCCTCAGAAAGCACGATATCCATATTCTTAAAATAGGACTCAGCAACATCCTTCATGCTTGGCTTACCATCATCCTTCCTTATAACCGCTGTCCTTCTCTCAGAGACCAAGGCAACCGCATCCGCACCTGCTTCCATAAGATACCAGGAATCCTTTCCTTCCAGGTCAAGAGAGAATCCGCGAGAGCATGACTTTAAGGCGCCCACTGAATACCCTCTTTGTTTCAATTCACAAATCAAGAGTTTTATAAGAGATGTCTTTCCTGTATTGGACTTCCCGACAAAGACAATCAATTTCACTGATGTCTCCGGATTTAAAGTCCGAGCTCCTTATCAATATCCTGCATGGCTTTCAAACTTATGGAAACAAGTTCATCCAGTTCAAGTCCGGTATTCTTGATTTCCTCAATAACATCTCGCTTAGCACCCCTGGCAAAACTTTTTTCTTTATATCTTCTCTTGACAAAATCCGGGTCAACCTCTCTTATTTTCTTGCTGGGATGCATAAGGGTGGCGGCAACAATAAGTCCTGTTAAAGGATCCACAGAATATATGGCCCAGTCCATCTTTGATTCACATGCAGCCATTCCTGAATGAGCCCTTATGGCCCTCAGAATATCCAGATCAATATCATAATCCTCTAAGATGGTCATGGCCTCGATTCCATGCTTTTCAGGAGATTTTTCGGTCATTTCATAATCTATATCATGTAATAATCCGGCAAGCCCCCATTTTTCGACATCTTCATTAAATTTTTTTGCCAGGGCTCTCATGCATGCTTCCACAGCAAGAGAGTGTTTAATGAGATTTTTGTTTTTTAGATGCTCCTTAACCAATTGGAAAGCTTCTTCCCTGTTCATGTTCAATCTCCTCTCTTTATTTTTTAATCAAAGGCTCTTCATTTTTTATTAAAAAAAGCACTTTACTCACATCATTCTCTTTATCATACACCGATAAAAGCAGGGTGTCACGGAACCATAGAGGATTGGATCTCAATTCATTTTTAACCATATATTCTCCTTTATCTTCACCTGTTTTGATATCAAAGCAATTCACCTTTGAAGAAAAAGATGTGACCAGCAGCCGGGATCCGACGGCCTCTATTGGAAACAGGCACCGGGCAGGAATTTGGTTCCACCATAAAACCGTGCCGTTACTATCATTCAAACAGTAAAGAACATTGTTCCAGGAAGTAAACAAGACACACTTTTCATGCAGCAAAGGATAAGCATGAACTTTTCCGCCTGTTTTAACTTTCCACTCGATCTTTTTTTTCTCCATATTGATACAGTAGAAGTATTCATCGTATGAGCCAAAATAAAGCCGGTCCTGTCTGTACACACAGGATCCTCTGACATGACCTCCTGTTTCATACTCTTTTATTATGTCCCCATCAAAGTTTAAGAAATATAATTTCCTGTCATCGCATCCAAACACAACCGTATCATCTATGACGACAGGCAATGACCGGATAGGTCCTTCTGTTTTCATTCCCCAGAGGTATTCTCCGGAATCAGCCTCATAGGACAGAAAATTTCCGTTTTCAGTCCCGAAAAATATTTTCCCATGGGAAGCAGCTATGCCTCCCGAGATATTTTCTTCTATGTGAGTCTTCCAAAACAATGCGCCGTTTTTACGGATACAATAAATATTGTTCATGCTGTCATAAATAAAAATGTATTCAGAGCTCATGTATGGTGGAGAAACAAAATCAATTCCTGATGCAAACAACAGCCGCGCTCCTTGCTTTGGTTCCTCTATACAGTACAAACCCCCTTTAGAGGAAGAAAAATACACCCTGTTCTCACTCCGTGTCATAAATCTGTTTATCTCACCCTCGAAACAAACCTCGCTTTCCTGTATTATCGGAAAATCGAGAACCGGTTCCAATACTGGTTCTCCTTTTTTATGAAAAGAACAGGAGCTCACAGAATAAATCAAGATCAAAAAAAAGACCGTGCCTCTTTTCATGATTCTTATCAAATCCAGCTTATTCAATAATATCATTGATATCACATCATTATAACAAAACAATGGGCCCGTCAAAAGAAAAGAGCTTCATGCCCTTACTTTACTAAATCAGAGCAAGTTGTTATTATTCCATTCGTAAGATAATGATAAACTATATTTTACTTTATAAAATCAGGAAGCTCGTCAAAAATATCATAAAAGAAAAAATAAAAGATGAAGAAATCGCCACAACAGAAAAATCCTGTATAGGTTGTCTTGCTGATGAGTTGAGCTGGGAAATCTATTATTTAATAAAAGAAAACAAAGAAAAATAAATCAATCCCGATCAAAAAGACTCTTTCTTTTCTTTGATCTTTTTTTTGATTTCCTTCCACCACTCCACTCTTTTTCTCATCTCTTTTTCAAACCCCATGGATCCAGGTTCATAATACTCCCTGTTTTTAAGATTTTCCGGCATTGTTTCCATATCCGTAGTGACCTCACTGAAATCATGTGCGTATTTGTAGTCTTTTCCATAACCCTCTTTTTTCATTAATGAAGAAACAGGATTCCTTAGATGAAGGGGAACAGGTTCAAATGGAGATGATTCCACATCTTTGACAGCTTTACTGAATGCTTTATATGCACTATTGCTTTTAGGGGAAGAAGCAAGATAAATGACCGCCTGAGCTAAAGCGAGCTCGCCTTCAGGAGAGCCTATGAATTCAAAGGCGTCCTTGGCATTCAGAGCTATATTGAGAGCATTATTATCCGCAAGGCCCACATCCTCAGAAGCAAATCTGACCAGCCTTCTTGCTATATACATCAGGTCCTCACCAGCCACTATCATTCTTGCCAGCCAATACAGCGAGGCATTCACATCACTGTTTCTGAGGCTTTTGTGTAAAGCAGAAATAAGATTAAAATGCTCTTCACCTTTTTTATCATACAGAAGAATCCTCTGTTGCAGAGCCTCTTTGACAGCTTTGAAATCTATCTTATCATCCTTGACCAGATGAGCTGCGATCTCCAGGGTATTTAGAGCTCTTCTCGCATCGCCGTTAGCGTATGTGATTATGGCGTCCATGGCTTCTTTTGATATATGAATCTTTCTCTCTCCGAATCCTCTTTCTCTGTCCCTTAGAGCATTATTCAGTATTTTTTCCAATGTCTCCGGCTCCAAAGCATTCAACTTCAACACCTTCGTTCGTGACAAAAGAGGCGCGATCACTTCAAAAGATGGATTTTCTGTGGTCGATCCAAACAGAATGATCTCCCCTTTTTCAACATAGGGAAGAAAAGCAGCCTGTTGGGCTTTATTGAATCTGTGAATCTCATCAATAAAAATAATGGTTGGCTGTTTGTATAATTTACTGTGTTCCTCGGCTTCCTCCATAACTTTTTTAATCTCTTTGATACTTGAGAGAACAGCGCTGTAAAACATGCAGGGAAGATTAAAATGGTCAGCCAGTATAGCGCCAAGAGTCGTTTTTCCGGAACCCGGAGGGCCCCAGAAAATAAGAGAAATCAAATTATCCGTCTTTATGAGCTGGGTAAGTATCTTGCCTTCCCCAATAAGATGTTCCTGGCCATAAAATCCATCAAGACTTTGAGGCCTCATACGCTCTGCCAAGGGAGTGTGTTTCATCCTTTTAGATGGCATGCTTTTCCTTTTGGCCCACTTTGTATCCCCGCCATACTCTATATTCGGAGGTATCCACTCTGTCCCTTGCATATTCTTTATGCCAGCCGTCTGGAACAGGCATCTCCCTATATAATAATCTCCTGTTTGCCTCCAATAAAAGAGGCCTCTGTCCCATAAATTCAGCAGCACACATGACTTTATTGCCTGATTCAGACTCAATTTTTTCAAGCAGTGCGTATCCTTCGTTGCTCCGAAGGATGTGATGGTCTAAAATCAAAACACCGACCTCCTTAGAAAGCCTTACAGCTTCAGTCAGTGCTTTTCCCTTTTTTTCATTTGACATATGCTTGAGATATAAAGGAGGCCCTGATACCAGTACGATATCTGGTTTCCAGTCCAATATCTGAGACACAGCCCTGCTGTGCATCAGCTGTATGTCTGAGGCATGGACAAATACTTTATTGTCCTCAATGCGCGTCATCATCACCTTTCCTGTCCGGCTATCAGGTTCGCCGTGATATACGGCTTTTGAAAATCGAAAGAGGCTGTTACTTTTTCCCTCAGCATCCGGAAAAGATCGTCCCAGCATATCTGAGAGTTGGCTTCTTCTTTTTTTCATGGCACGGGATGTTTCCCGCTCTCCTTTACACCACAAAAAAGGCTTAGCAAAAGAATCGGATACTTTTTTGGCATCAAGCTGATAGGGATTCGCATCGACTAAAGGGACATGGTCGCCGTGAAAGTGGCTTATGACGATGTCTGTGCTGTTCTTTAGCTCTTTTATGATGCTTTCTCTGACTTTTTCCCCAACAGCTACCTGGAAAGGATGGGGAAGAAGCCCATGGCGCCTGTATCCCAGAGCCACTCCCGGATCTATGACAATTTTCCGCTCCTCTGTTTCAACCACACAGCACAATCCCCGAACGCCTAAAGATTCGGCTCCGAGAATCCTGATCCGCATTATTTATAAAGCCATCTACCAGATCCAGCGCCCCCTGCGGAAACGCAAATTTGAGTATCTTCCCAACCGGCCTTGATCAAGTCCCCTTCCATAACCAAGCCCTCTTCCATAACCAAGTCCTCTTCCATAACCAAGTCCACTTCCATAACCAAATCTACGGAATCCTCTGTTGTTGTACCGGCCATATCCATAAAAACCCCGGCCGCCTCCTCTTGCCGGACCCCACCCGGGTCCTCCTCCGAAACGGTTAGGGCCCAAACCATAGCCAAACCGGCCCATTCCTGGCCTGGAATAGTCTCCGTATCCGTAGGAATTATCAAGCACAGCCCTCTGCTCTTCAGTGAGTAAATCTCTGATTTTGTTTTCAAGCTGCATTTCCTTCTCAATGACCTTGTCTTCCACACTCTCGATCTTCCCAATCAATTTGTCTATCTTTTGGCTGTCAGGGCTTTCGTGCATTTCCAGTTCATCAAGTTCTATATACAGATTCCTGAGTTCGATTAGAACAGGGGTCAGTTCTTTTTCATGTTGGATTTCAAGCTTGTTTATGGCCTTGACCTGTCCATCTGTAAGGTTCAATTCATAAAGATACTCATCACTCAAGGCATACCTGGAATATCTCTGGGCAAACATAAGATTGGAGATGAATAAAGTGCTTATTAAAAACAATACTGATATGAGAAAATATTTCTTCATATTCTTCTCCTTCTCTTTCATATATACGCTCTCTTCTTCCCTATTATTGTACAGTCTCCCTAAGTTGTCAAATAGATGTGCTTAAGGCGCTTCCCATACAGAAATTATATGTAAATATTGACCTTGCTATGAATCCGTGATAATGTATCAAGTTGTTAGAATAAGAGAATTAAAATTTTTCAGGATGGGCATTTACAACTTTGCTTACAATGAAGGAATCCAGCCAACCGGATAAGATAGTCTATACCCTATCCGAAGTCACGAAGATCACCAAAATTAGTCCCAAGACTATAAACAGATGGGAGAAAGAGTTTTATTTTCTAAACTCGGGCCGGACAGGTGCGGGCAAAAAAATATTCAGAGAAAAAGACCTTCAAATAATAAAACGGTTAAAGGACCTTATAGAAAACAAAGGCCTTACGCATGCCGGCGCAAAAAGAAAAATTGAAAATGAATTCAATATCAAGGGTTCAGTACCTATAAATCCTGAGCGCCTGAAAAAACTTTTGTTTAAAATAAAAGAACAATTAGTGAATCTGTCGGAATCCCTTGAAAAGTAATTTTCAGGGCTCTTTCTTTGTTTGTAAAAAATCACTTATCTGATATAATGGTTGGCCCGGGTCGGGACGTGGCGCAGCCTGGTAGCGCACACGCTTGGGGTGCGTGGGGTCGGCGGTTCAAATCCGCTCGTCCCGACCACTTTACACACGGTATCCCGCTGAAATCAAAGGGATAAGAATATATCTATATGCTAATACATAAAAATGCTATACTAAATCCCTTTAAAACATCGACCGGGATAATTCATAGAAAAAATGGAGATAACTCACATGCATGGCCACCCACTGATCCTCTTGACTAATGATGACGGATTCTATTCAGAAGGAATCCAGGTCCTCAAAAATAAGCTTAAAAGGGAGGCTGATGTCACCATTGTTGCTCCGGACAGTGAGAAAAGCGCAACTTCCCTTGCTTTGACTCTGCATCACCCGCTGCGGGTTAAAAAAATCGATCCGAATACCTATGCGGTGACCGGCACACCGGCAGACTGTATCTATATTGCCGTACAAAATATCCTTCCCTTAAAGCCGGATCTTATTATTTCAGGTATGAATCCCGGACCAAACCTGGGACAGCAGGACACCTCTTATTCAGGTACGGTTGCCGGTGCTATACAAGGAACATTCCTGGGAATACCATCCCTGGCCGTTTCGATCCTTCCCGATAAGAATGGAAATTTTTCTTTCGAATTTGCAGCAGAATTCATATTCTCCCTGTCAAAACAGCTGATCGGCAACCCCCTCCCTGAAGGAATCACCTTAAACATCAACATTCCCCCCACTCCTGTAAAGGGAGTAAAAATAACAAAACTGGGACAGAAAAGATACCATCCTGAAATCATATGTAAAAAAGATCCCAGAGGAAGAGATTATTACTGGATTGGAACAGGTACACCCAAAGCCATAGGAGACAAAAACAGTGATGTCAATGTCATTCAACAGGGCTACATCACGGTAACCCCTCTTCATAGAGATATGACAGACCACAAAACCATAAAAAATAAAGACCTGGAATCCCTCTTTCAGAAAACAAAACATGAACTTTCTTAGAAAACTTTACGATTGGGTCCTTCACTGGGCTGACACTCCCTACGGACCCCTTGCTTTATTTGTTCTTGCCCTAGCTGAAAGCTCTTTTTTCCCGATCCCCCCTGACCCGCTTCTCATTGCGCTCTGTCTGGGTTCTATAAAAAAATCCTGGAGATTTGCTTTTTACACTTCTCTCGCTTCCATAATAGGCGGAGTGCTGGGCTACGCCATTGGATATTTTTTCTGGGAATCCGCAAGCGGTTTTTTCTTCAAATACATTCCTGGCTTCACAGAAAATATATTCCAAAATGTCCTTTATCATTACAATAGAAGCGGATTCTTGTATGTTTTTGCCGCTGGTTTCACTCCTATCCCCTATAAGATATTCACTATAGCCTCAGGAGTCTTTAAACTGAACCTTCCTCTTTTCATCACAGCCTCTGCAATCAGCAGGTCTTTACGTTTTTTTGTTGTCGCTGCTCTGTTTAAGAAATTCGGTCCGGGGATCAAGTCCTTCATCGAAAAGTATTTCAACTTTTTCGCACTGCTCTTTTTTATCCTTCTTCTTGGAGGATTTTTAATTATCAAATACATCTTCTAACAAAACACAATCCCCATGGACATCCCGGCTAAAATAGAAAAAATAGATACAGCACTGGAAGCGCTCTCAGAACACAGGCATTCATGCCGGTTGTGTCCAAGAAAGTGCTCAGTGAACCGGGAGAAAGAGTCAGGATACTGTTCCGCAGGAAAGGATGCTTTCCTATCCCATGCCGGCCTTCACTTCGGGGAAGAGCCTGTATTGAGCGGGCATGAAGACTGTAATAAAGAACTCACAAATGGTCCCGGATCTTCAAGCGGGTCAGGAACCATCTTTTTTACAGGCTGTCATCTCAAATGCCTGTACTGCCAAAACCATCAGATCAGTTGGGGTAATCAAGGGAGTAAGATCTCCATCACAGGCCTTGCGCGGAAGATGCTGGAAATCCAAGAAAAGGGCGCTTTGAACATAAATTTGGTATCCCCCACTCATATGATACTGCCCATATTGTCCGCACTCAAAAAAGCCTATGAAAAGGGTCTTTCCATTCCTTTGGTATACAATTCCTGTGGCTATGAAAGAGATGACATTCTAAAGAAGCTGGACGGGATCATTGATATTTACCTTCCGGATATAAAATATTTTTCCTCCCAGCTTTCAAAACAGCTTTCCGGAGTGTCTGACTATTTTGACCATACGAAAAGAGCTGTTCTAGAAATGTCGCGCCAGCAGCCGGACCTGATTTTAGATAAAAATAAAGCAGCACATCAAGGTCTTATCATACGGCACCTTATTCTTCCCGGACAAGTCAATGACTCCATAAAAATCTTAAACTGGATAAAAGAAAATATCTCAAATTCCTTTGGACTCAGCCTTATGAGTCAGTTCTATCCGTGTTTCAAGACTCCTTTGGAATTCCGGAAAAAAATCTCCCCTCATGAATACAAACAGGTTTTAGATACCGCTCAAAAGCTGGAGTTCAAACAAATGTACATCCAGCCGGACCTGTTTTCGGATGACAGGCACCTCATCCCGGATTTCAAACTAAAAAATCCATTCAGATGGGAATAATCACGGCTTATTCTTGAATCCAGCAAGCAGCTCTCGAAGCTTGCTCTGTATCTTTCTGATGTTATCCGGCCCCATTCGTAACAGGTGTTTTTGGGCCTGGCTCAAATTTTCCAGTTCAGGGTCTTGTAATTCAAATGACTTTACTTTACTCATAAGTACGATATCTTCTTCGATGAGAGGAACATCAAGGAGCTCTTTTATGGCTCTCTCCAGTGTCTCGTCAAAATTGACATCCGGATAACCCAACTCTTCGTAAGCTTCCTGTATCAAAGACCTAAACCTTCGATAGAGCTGCACGCTTTTACCGGTATCTATGGATGAAAATACATTCGCTACAGGATTGTACCGTTTATAAGTATCCCTATCAATAATATAATAATCTTCTTTCTTCTCAACTAAAAATTCTCCTTCAGGTTCAAAGAAATTAATTTGTTTTCGCGGGCTTAAACCATGAGCGATATTATCCACGGCTGCTACAAAATTTTTTATCAAATGGTCCATCCTCATCCATCCGGTAAATCTCGGGTCAGATGTTATATTCTCCAGGAAACCTCTTAAAACACCATCACTTTCTTCTAATGTGATATCAATGGGTTCCACTGGCTCTGATTCTATTTTTTCCTGTTCAGCTTTTTCCAAGGGTTTTTCCTCAACAATATCAGCAACTTCAGTGGGTTCCTGTGTTTGTTTATGTGTGACCAAATAATACACGATGATCACAGCTGCAACGACCAAAATAAACACAATTCCGGTTAATATCACTTTCTTTTTTTCTTCCATTTTCTGCCTCCTCTCTTATTCCCTGGACAAATATATAAAAGATTCCATATCTGTCTGATCAGGTTCGATTATTTTTATATGGATATGGCCGTTTAAAGCAGTCAAGTAAATAGAAGCCCCTCCACTTCCTAGCTGAACGTGGATTTCATTCTCTTCCTCTAGTCTATCGGCATCAAATTCAGAGCTAAACTCTCCCTCCGGACAATAGGCTCTGATGGAAGCGGCCACGCTTTTTTCAAGGAAAAGGATTATATCCCCCTCCTGGACATGTATTGATATGACATCTTCTTCTCTTACATCATAAAGACATGCCTGTACCGAACCATTGATGACCGAAGCGTCCAGGGAACCGGAAACATTGTCTATGTCGATATTTCCCTGTTCCAGCTTAACAGAGACCGAACCATAAATATCAGCGATAAAAATATCCCCGTTTCTTGCTAAAACATCCTGGATGTTTATATGGCGCGGTGTTTTAATATAATAATCAACAACAGTATCTTCACCCTCTTCCGAAGCTGATTTTGTGTTTATAGAGATATTTTCATCCCCATATCTTTCCAAATCAATCTGGGCAATATCATTCTTTGGCATCATAAAACGGACCTGAGCCTCTTCTGACCTGGGTATCATTTTTTCGGCATAGATATCAACCTCATTCCTATCCCATCCCGTGACCTCTATGATTCCATCAAAATTCTTTAACGAAACAACTCCGCCCGGAGAAAACCGAATATTCCTGTAATAATCTTCAATAGGCATCAAACCTCTGGGATCGGAATAATCTATGATTCTAACGATACATGACGCGCTGAGAACAATCAGTAAAAAAAGAAACAGTGAATAAAGGCAGAATTTTGCAATACTCATATCATCCTCCCATTTCTGCTTTTTATTATACCCTTTATCAACAAATCAATTCCACTATTAAAGTGAATTCCGCTGTTTATGTATAAATTCTTTTAAATGCCTGCCCTCTTAGTGTAGAATGGATTCAAAGGAATCACATCAGTTAGGTTATTTTTGAACCAAAGGAGAGTTTTATGGGAGGTTTTTTTGGTATTGTCTCAAAAAAAGACGCCGTCAAAGATTTGTTTTTCGGCACTGATTATCACTCTCACCTTGGAACGAAAAGAGGCGGCCTTGCAATTAAAAATGAAAAAGGCTTTAGCAAGCGCATTCACAATATAGAAAACGCATTATTCAGATCAAAATTTGCCAATGATATCATACATATGTATGGAAATGCAGGAATAGGGGTGATAAGTGATTTCGAAAACCAACCACTGGTTATCCGTTCACATCTAGGTGACTACGCCATCGTTACCGTCGGAGCAATAAATAATATCGAAGAACTCCTTCATAAAACATTAAAGGACAATAAAATTCATTTTTCTGAAATCACGAAATGGGGCATAAATCCGACCGAGCTCATTTCCGCTATAATAAATCAGGAAGAATCCTTTGAAGCCGGAATTGAGAAAGTCCATGACTCCATAAAAGGGTCCTGTTCCATTTTAATCTTAACAGAAAACGGATTATACGCTGCAAGAGATAAACTCGGCCGGACTCCAATCGTCCTGGGGGAAAAAGAAAACAGCTTTGCTGTAACTCTTGAAACATGCTCTTTTGCCAATTTAGGATTCAAAACAACCAAATATCTGGGTCAGGGTGAAATCATATTCCTTAACAAAGACGGAGTCGAACAAAAAAAGCCCCCGCAGGACCATATGCAGATATGCGCCTTTCTATGGGTCTATTATGGATATCCTTCATCCTCATATGAAGGCATCAATGTGGAATATGTCAGAAACAGATGCGGTGCAAAGCTTGCGGAAAATGACGATGTTCAACCGGATTTTGTTGCGGGAATTCCTGATTCAGGAATCGCTCATGCACTCGGCTATGCAAACAGAACAGGGATCCCATTCAAAAGACCTTTCGTCAAATACACTCCGACATGGCAGAGAAGTTTTATGCCACAAGAACAGAAAGCGAGAGACTTGGTCGCAAGAATGAAGCTCATTCCTGTGCATGAAATGATCGAACAAAAAAAACTGCTCTTTTGTGAAGACTCGATAGTCAGGGGAACACAATTGAAAGATACCATACAGAGATTATACGAACTTGGAGCTCTGGAAGTGCATATGAGACCAGCCTGCCCTCCTCTTCTCTATAAATGTAAATTTCTGAATTTCTCCAGGTCCAAGTCAGAATTCGACCTTGCTGCCAGGCTTGCCATAAGCCAGATAGAAGGCAAAAACACCGCTGATATAGGAGAATACACAAAGCAAGGATCTGTAAAATACAACCAGATGGTGGAAAAAATAAGACAAAGGCTTAATCTCACTTCCTTGAAATACCAAAAAATGGATGACCTGGTGGATGCCATAGGACTGCCAAAAAATAAACTGTGCACCTACTGCTGGGACGGAGTGGAACCGTTCGCTTAACGGCGGCCTGTACTTCCCTTTAACTTAGGTAAAAATCTTTTACATCTGTCTCTGCCATGGGTTTTAGCATAGTACATAGCAATATCCGCAGCCTTTATAAGAGATTCGGGAGAATTTCCATCTTTTGGAAACAGGGAATATCCACCGCTTGCTGTGATTTCAATATGAAAACCCTCTATATCAAAAGGCTTCCGCAGTTCTCTTAAAATCTGCTTGGCTTTTTTAGAAACATTTTCTTCATTCTTTATTTCAGGTAAAATAAGAACATACTCGTCTCCTCCTATCCGCGCAAGAGTGTCCATATCTCTTTTTAGTGAGTTTAATCGAGACCCCACGGCTGTCAATAATTTGTCTCCTGAGCTGTGCCCCCTTGTGTCATTCACCCGCTTAAAATTATCCAGGTCAATATAAACAAGAGCAGTCATATACTTATTTCTGCGCGCCCTTGCCAGCTCTTTTCCCAGAAGGTCATAGAATAAAAGCCTGTTTATTAATCCGGTCAAACGGTCATGTGTGGCTGCATGATAAAGTTGTTTTTCTGCTAATTTTCTGGGAGTGATATCCCTGGCTACAAAACACAACACTTTCCTGCCGCTGTAAGTAATGATGCTCACACTGATTTCCACATCTACAAGTATGCCATTTTTACGCTGAAACTTTCTTTCCCCGATAAAATACGAGTGTTTTTTAAGCACATCTAAAATCTCATGATAAATATCGTCCTGCTCCACAGCTAAAAAGTCATGAAGTGTCAAGTCCCTCACTTCATCTCTTGTATATCCCAATAGATTTTGTATGGCTTTGTTTGCTTCTAATATCCTTCTGGTATCAATATCAGCCAGAAAAACATACTCAGTGCTCTGAGTAAAAATGGCTCTGTACTTTTGTTCGTTCTCGGATAACAGCTCTTCACGCTCTTTGGCCTCTGTTATATTATTGATGCCCAGGATAAATCCAAAAAACTTCCCACCGGAAGCATCAAATTGGGTGATTTTAGCCTTAAATATCTGTTCTTTTCCTTTGATCTCCATGGAATACTCAAAAAATGAACTTCTTTTTTTATCCTCAACTTCATTGATTGCTTTCTGTAATTTTGCACTCACTTCCTTAGGAAAAACATCGCTGAAATGCTTTCCTAAGAATTGATCAGGAGGCAAAAAAAGGTCAGGTCTGTCACTGCTCTGGTAATACCGGATAAAAGTGCCATCCAGCCCTAAAATAAAAAAAAGTCCGTCTATTGAATTGATGATGGAAAGTAAATTTTTTTGTTTTTTTCTTGCAGATTCCAATTCCAGTTTTATCTCTACAAAAGCATCCTCCATTTCTGGTATGCGGTTCCTAAGTTCTCTGTTTCCCTTTTCTAATTCAGTCTTTGTTTTCTCTCTTTTTTTTTCCATGATCATTCAAACCAGTTAACCTGGACTTGTGAATAACCCAGGCTGCTTGTTTTCATTATAATATTAAACGAAGCTGTATTAAAAGACAATTTACTTCTTCCCCGTTTCCAGCCTCTCTCCTACAGGCGGATGAGAATAGAAGAGAAATTTTATCCACTTTTCCGGATACGCATTGATAAAATTTCTGTTTGTCAGCCCGGCAAGTGCCTCAATAAATGCTCTTTTATCATTGATTTTTTCAAGGGCATATCTGTCTGCCTGCCTTTCATAATATCTGGAGATGGCATTCCCAACAGGGCCAAACAAAAATGTTGATATCACCTCCAGTAAGAGTATAAAAAACGGGAATAAGGCAAGATTCATCCTGAAACCGCTCATAAAACCAGGAAAAACAAATCTCATGATGCGGTCCAGCAGGAAAAAAACTATGACCTGTTGGAACGTACCGGTCATGAGAGACTTCCACATATGTCTGTGTTTGTAATGGCCCACTTCATGAGCCATTATGGATACGATCTCAGGAACGGACATATTATTGATGAGATTGTCTCCCAGAACAACCCTTCTGGTCTTTCCCAAACCAGCTAAAGAAGCATTTTCTTTTTTAGTCTGCCGGCTCATATCCTCCATAAAAAAGCCGCTGCTTTTAAGCCCCTCTTTTGACAGTAATTTCTCTAAAGCCCCGGTGAGATTTTTGTTTCTAATGGGAGTGTATTTATTGAACAATGGAAATACCAGAACAGGAAAAAGAGTGGAGAATACAACACTGATAAGCCCATAGACAAGACCGGCAATCAACCACCAGTATCGAGGAAATTCATCCATTATCAAAAAAAGCAGCCCCAGTATAATCCACATCATAATAAGTCCTACCAGAAACGATTTTCCCTGCTCTACCAACCAGCTTTTTACAGTTTGATTGGAAAAATTCCACTTGTGTTCGTGTACATAACCGCTGTAGTATCCAACAGGAAAGGCCAGCAGAAATATCAGGGATTGGAAACACAAAATATACACACTGAAAGCCAGAATCACAGAACTGTCTTTATCTATATTGGAAAGCCAGGCACTCAATCCGGAATAATAAAAAGCAAGGACTAAAAAGAGAAGAACAAACATCTTTAGCAAAGCGATAAGCCGCTTTTCTTTTTCATACTGCCGCGCTTTCTTCTGTATGTCTTTATCTAAGAGGGGATGTATCCTGTATGGGCTCATCTCAATAATAAATATTATGGGTGATTTTAACCGGACAAGCAAGTTCAAAGAAAATGTGTGTATGGTGTCAATCCCCTTAATGACCAATCTGTTTTCTCTCTGGAGTCTTAATTATAAATAGTGTATGATTAGCCTGGCTTATTCGTAAAAAACAGGCTATTTGCTTGCTAAATATTAAAGAGTAATATAAAAACAGAAATCAAATGGAATGGGCTCATCTTCTTCTCCTTTTTATCGTGGGGGCCATTGCTGGGTTCATTAATGTCAATGCGGGCGGAGGATCAAGTCTGACTTTACCAACACTGATATTTATGGGGCTTGATGCTGCTGCGGCCAATGGAACAAACAGAATCGGACTCATCATCCAAAATATATTCGCTGTATCCTCTTTCAAGAAAAACAAAGTACAAAATTTTAAACAGAGCTCTTTTTTGGCTATATTCACTCTTCCCGGAGCTGTTATCGGTGCTTTTGCTGCGACTCAAGTGAGCAACCTTCTTTTTCAGAGGATTCTTGGCGGTGTGCTTATTTTCATAGTCCTCTCCATGTTTCTCAGCCGCTCATATAAAAAAGAAAACAACAAACTTCATATGAAAAAGAGCTGGCTCATTTATCCAGCGTTAATAGGCATAGGATTTTATGGAGGATTCCTGCAGGTTGGGGTCGGTTTCCTTTTTATGGCGGCCCTGTATCATCTTTTAAGAGTCAATTTAGTCCGGGTCAATATGCATAAGGTCTTTATCATATTAATCTATACCATTCCCGCCTTTGTGATCTTTTTGTGTACTGATAATGTCAATTGGAAATACGGGCTCGTCCTGGCAGCCGGAAATGGAATCGGAGGTTGGTGGGGAGCTCATGCGGCTGTTAAAGGAGGAGAAAAGACCATCCGCATCATCCTTGCCATCGCCATCATTATCATGGCTGTCAAACTGTTCGGCATCTTTTAGATGAAATTCAGATGTGGCTGGTCGCTCCCGACTTTCATCAGGCAAGCTGGTTCTTCAGCCCGCTGATTTTTCCCAGCGAGTAAAATCAGCTTATTCCTCGGCTCGCTCCCCTCTGCGAGGAACCATGCCCGCTCACCTCCGGATGACTTCAGAACCAGCCAGCCTGCCTGAAAGCCTGGATGAAGCAGAATATCATCTCCATTAAAGGATAAACGTAGTCCTTAACCTGGTTATTCACGAGTCGAGGTTGCAGTAATCTTAATGAAATACAGGTGTGGCTGAAGTGACATTGAAGATTTAGCCTTCGGATGAGGCTTTTCGAGGGCATCCGGCAAAGCCGGACGCTGAGTATGCCTGTCCCACGGACGGGGGGAGTTACGCAAGCGCCGAGAAAAACGAAAAAGAATGGCGTTAAAAATCTGAAGGGAGCACAAGCCATATCTGTATTTCACATCGGCTCGCCTGTAAGGTAAAATATGGTTGCATAAAATTAAAATCATTACATGAACTAATGGAATAATCATGTTCCTAATAAAGTGACAATGTTAAAAGAGTCGATCATGGTAGAAGTGGATGGAAACGCAACCATATTTTATGAAGAACCGGATTAAAAGCCGGGCATGAAAGTAAACTGAAAATATCCGCTTTTTTCATGCCTGTCAAAGGGAGTGACATAAGACAAACCCAATACAAAATAGCCGAAGAGATTGACTCTAATACCCACTCCCGCACTGGATAAGAACTTTCTTTCTCCCCCTAAAAACCAGGCTCTGCTTGCGCCTTCTTCCGTCCATGCCACTCCTGAATCAAAAAAGGCAATAAAATCAACTGGAAACAGGCCGTAATACCCCTTTCCGATACCTAGGATTTGAAACAAAGGGAAACGAAGCTCTGCATTCGCCACTATGATTCTGCATCCGAACAACCGGTTGAAATCAAAAAAATCTCCGTCATCACTGCATTCTTCCGCACTAAAAGACCCGGCATTGTATCCCCGGATAAACGATTCATAGCCCAAATAAAGAGGATACAGCCTGTAATCTTCGGCTCCCTTACCGTACCTTCCATAATGAAGAAGCCGGAAAGCAAGCGTAAAGGGCCGGACAGGCATAAAATAGCGCCTGTAATCAGCGATAACACTCACAAAATCAATCGTTCCGTAATAAGGGGAGACCTGGAACACATAATTCTTCCCCAGTATGGGACTTGTGGCTCCAAAATAGGAACTGTCATGGATCAAGGCCATATTAAAATAAGTGAAACTAAGCCCTTCATAAGAAGGGATTTTATCTTTCTCAAGTCCCAGCTGGTATCCATCAAACGCAGAATAGGTCCAGGTCCATACTTCGCTATCGTAATCAATGAAACGGAACCCGCTTGATAATTCGATCCTTGAGAGTTTTGAAAACGGATAATTAGCAAAACCAGTAATCTGGTAGTTGATCTGACGGAAAATATATTCTTTTTCCATTATCACGGGCTCACCGTTCATCTCTCCGGATTCCAGGGCATAACCGGCTGTAATATAAGGAATCCTCTGTATGATGCCTCCCCAATGCAGCCTTCTGTGGCTGTTCTTGTAGCCAATGACTCCTGCTGAATCGATCAAGCGGTTGTTCAATTGAATGATTGTGGACAGGCTGTTGTATCCCAACATATCACTGAAAAATAAAGAGACGCCTCCTCCGGTATAGAGGCCAAACCTGTCAGCTCCTACTGCAATACTCGGCTGGCTGATAAAATCAAGTTTTAATTTGGGATTATAATCGTCTACTGCATAATCCGTTTTCTGAGGAAGTCCGAAAAGAGGATTTTTAATGAGATCTATGACTTCTCCTTCCGGTTTTTTCCTTGGGGGGAGCAGAGAGGGTCTCAGGCTTTCCAGATTCACTATCCTATTTTTATCTGTAAGCAAATCAAATATATTCTTGTAATATATACTGTAAGCTCCTCTGTCATACAAACAACAAGCAACGATTGAACGGTCCTGTGATAAGGAGAAGGCCGGGCTCATAGCCGTTACTCCGCTGATTCCGGTATAGACATTTGTCACCTGAGTTATCTTCCTGGATTTTAAATCAATAACGTAAATATTATTGATCCCGTTTTGATCCGATAAGAAATAAAGCTTTTCAGAATCTGGTGACCATTGGGGATTCATATTCCTGGCCCCTCTAAACCCGGTGATTCGAGTGATTTCCCCAGAGAATGGTTTGATAAGAGCCAGTTCAAGGTCCCCTATGTCCAAAACCGACAAATCTGTTGAAAATCTTTCCGTAACAAAAGCAATAGACTTCCCATCCGGAGACCAAACGGGCTGAAGGTCTCCATACGGATCATCGGTCAGCCTCTTTAAGGCTTTTCTGTACAAATCATACATATATATATCTGTAACTCCCCCTGCCTGGGCTGAAAAGGCAATCCATCTTCCATCCGGAGACCATGTTGGTCCTAATATTTCGTCCAATTCATTGAAAACCAGCTCTCTTAATTTCCTTCCTGTTTCCGCATGAACAATGCTAATAACCGGTTTTCCGCGGCTTATGGCTCCGAATGCAAAACGTCTTCCCTCAGAATCCCAGCTTCCTGCAGACCTGATGAATTGAAGGCTTTCAAAATGCGGATTTAAAGCCGTGCTTGTGAGTTTTCTTTTTATTTTACCTGTAGCGACATCAGCCATGTACAGTTCTATAGAAAACAAATTTTTACTGGACAGATACACCACTTTTGTTCCATCGGGACTGATGGAAGGACTTACATTTAACGTGACTTCTTCACTTCCTTGAATAACAGGAAATTCGGATTTAAAAGAAGACTGAGTTTTGTCCATTAACGGAATATATGAATCGTTAAGTGCCTTATGCCAGTCTTTGGATAAAGTCTCTGGGTCAATTTTAAGAGAACCGCTAAGGGCAGCCTGGTAATTTCCAGTACGCGCAGCTGACCTTATTATTCTGGAAACAGCTCTATCCCCCCATCTTCCAGTTATGTAAGCCCATAATGACTGCCCGTATCTGTAAGGGAAAAATCTTCGATCCCTCAGCTTTTCTATAGAGGGAAGCTGACCTTTTTTCACAGCATCTCTCATCCACATGGAGGTATTCGGATCAACAGGCCCTACAGAGAGATATTCAGCCATGCCTTCTATCAGCCATAAGGGAAGATTGAACATAGGAGAAACCATCCTGGCATAAGAAGAATCTCCAAGAGATGTTATGTCAAACTGAAAAGCATGGACAAGTTCATGGCCGATCACATGATCCGTTTCTGACAGGGTTGCTCCCAACGGGAGGATAATCCTTCTTTTAAGGATCTCTGTAACTCCCCCTGTTCCTTCACCTATTTCCCCGGAAATTGTGGTGGTCTGCTGGAAATGGGTGGAACTGGCATAAAGTATGAGAGGCTGTCTCCCTTCAAGGTCATGACGGAGTAAACGAGAGTATCTTGCATACCAACGCTCTGCCATTCTTGCCGCCTGAAGAGCGGCTTCTTCCATTTCAGGATAGAAATAAACATCAAAATGCTCTGTCTCCATTGCCTTAAAATCAAATGTCCTGTACTGGATTTTATTTCGGCCGTAATACTGAGCATTTAAAAAGAAAGAAGAAAAAATAGGGGTGAAGCAAAAAAACAGGAACAGACACGCTTTTGATACATATTTACGGTTCATTATTTGCCTGGATTATCTGCTGTATTTCCCTATCAATTCTCCCTTTGCAAGAATGTGCCCTTCCATGGCAATCAATAGCAGGCTTTTTGTGGCTCCGGGCTCAAGGTCCATGCGAGAATCAAGAGCATAAATTTTAAAAAAGTAGCGATGGGTACCACTCGGGGGACAGGGTCCTCCATAACCGATTTTTTTAAAATCATTCATACCCTGAACTCCTCCGTTATCCATCTCCCTTTCAGGAGTGACATTCTCCTCTAATTCCTTTGTTTCAGGCGGGATATTATAAACAACCCAATGCACCCAGGTTCCCACAGGCGCATCCGGATCATCACAGATAACAGCAATACTTTTTGTCTCTTCAGGAACTGAATCCCAGGATAACGGAGGAGATATATCACCTCCGTCACATGTGTGTTTTTCAGGAATCATCCCATCCTTCTCAAAAACACGGCTCTTTAGTTCAATTATCATTCAAAGCCCTCCTTTCTATCTTTTATCACATCCATCTCTCTTTTGAATGTAGCAACAGTCAATAATATTGTCAATCCAGCCGAGGATTCCAAAACAGCAAAAGTATAGAATTGTAGATAAAATCTTAATGTTTAAATGTGACTGTCCTAAAGAATAAAAAGAAGGGCTGTCTTAAAAACTTCCTCTTAAAAAGAGTTATTATTATCTTTTCTGCATATCCTGCATTGAAAACTGATCTTTCTTCTCATAATCCGAAGGAGGATCAAATGTTCCAGCCGGTGCGTTCTTTTTCGTGATTTCAACAACCTCAGAATATGACTTCATTTCAGTCCCCATTACATTCATAGTGGATTCTGTTCTAATCTGAAAACCTTTGATCTTCATAAACTCCTTGACAGATTCCTCACTCAACATCATAGTGCCCTGAATAAATTTCGGAAGCATCTTTTCATAATACACATTCCAGTCAAAAGGAACATCTGTGCTTGCCCAGATTTTCTGTTTCGTGGTCATCATCATTATGACCATTTCAACATCATATCCGGAACATTTCCAATTTCCGATCTGCTGGGTCTCACCGGTCGGGGTGACTTTAACGGTTATACTGCTCATCATCTGAGCAAACTGCGGAGGGAAATACTTGCTCATATCCAATGGCAGGTCCATTTCAACATACGTTTTAGTCTGATGATTGATCATGTACATTTTGCTCTTGTTAAGGTCTATGATGACTGACTGATCTGTTCCGTGGGAGGCCATCTTATTATCAGCAAGCCAGAGATGATTGATCTCATCTTTGGCAGGCTGGCTCTGTCCCATCATCTCAATGGCATCCGTGTGGGTTTTCTGTTGGATGTACACTTCAGCAGAAAAAGAAAAGGCCGCAAACGCAAGCAAAATTAGAATAATTGTCAAGGTTTTTTTCATGTTATCTCCTTTGTATTCATGGATAGAAAAATTATACTGTCACACTGTTACAAAATCAATCGATAAATCTATTTGGAATTATTATTTATCAGCGAATCTCTGCTCCTTATTCTGCTTCTTCGTATCCTTTTAGGATGTAATAGATAGCTCTGTCAAAAAACAATATCACCCGATTGTTCAATGCCAGGGCCTGATTTAACTCAAGCACGTTGTCAATAAACCCTTCAGCTAATATTTTGAGCCAGAGATGTCGACGGATAATGAT
Source organism: uncultured Eubacteriales bacterium (assembly GCA_964624145.1). Taxonomy (GTDB): domain Bacteria; phylum Acidobacteriota; class Aminicenantia; order Aminicenantales; family Aminicenantaceae; genus WJMT01. The sequence continues at coordinate 152,453 of CAZUXT010000003.1, forward strand.
AAGCGCTTGAATCACTTCCGAAACCTTAAATCCCTCTCTTTTCCTCTGTGCTCCCAGAGCTGTGTAATGTTCAGCAATTTCCTCCTTTGTTGTTTCACGTGATATCCACTTTCCGAGCTGGCTGTAAACCCTGTAAACACATTCGTATAATTTATCTTCATCGTAAGTACAATAAGTTTTTGTGTACTGATGTTCCAGCAAATTATCAATACATCTTATTGTGAGTTCATGAGCATTGCCTTCAATAAGATCCAACAGTTTCTTAGAAACAGTAATATGAGCAAAATATTTACTGGATTCCAAAATACCCTCCACTTATCAATATAGGGCTATTGAGTGCTTTGTCAAATCTTATCTGTTTTTTTTTTATTCCCGCACAATAAAACTTGAAAATCAAATTTCTTGATGATAGCATGAATTTTTTAGGAGGAACTATGAAAATTTTTAAGAGTCAATTTCATTATTTATTTATTTCCCTTTTCATATGCACCCTTTTGGTATCATCTCCTTTTTCTTCCGGTCAAAAACTGGATAAAAACATTCTCGACCGGATTGAGTATCGTGAAATCGGCCCCACCCGTCAAGGAGGCAGGTATGTTGACTTTGCATGGTGCGAAAAAGAACCGAATACTTTTTATGCGGCCACAGCGACAGGAGGGCTCTGGAAAACCACGGATAACGGGATCACATTTGAAGCCCTTTTTACAGATGAAAATGTCTTCTCAATAGGAGATATCGCCGTTTCCCCTTCAAATCCAGAAATCGTATGGATCGGAACAGGAGAGGCCAACAATTCCAGGAGCACCTATTGGGGGGATGGAGTGTACAAATCCATAGATGCTGGAAAAACCTGGAAAAACATGGAACTCAAAGAGTCTCACCACATAGGAGCCATAGAGGTTCATCCCAACAATCCTGATATTGTGTATGTGGCTGCCCTCGGTCATCTGTATTCACAAAATCCTGACCGCGGGCTGTATAAAACAGAAGACGGAGGAAAAAACTGGAAAAAAGTCCTGGATGTTGTCGTTAAAGGAAAACACATAGGAGTGGTGGACTGTGTTATGGATCCTACGAATCCTGATATCCTCTATGCGGCAACCTATGATAAGGTAAGAAAGCCCTACACATTCAATCTTGGGGGAACCGGAAGCCGTCTTTATAAAACATCTGATGCAGGAAAAACATGGACACAGCTGCGCGGCGGACTTCCTGAAGGCATGCTGGGGCGCATAGGCATGGATGTGTACAGGAAAAACCCGGATATCCTCTATGCAACCATTGAAAACGCAAACAAACCGGAAATGTCAGACGAAGAAAGATACCAGGAGCTCCTTCATAACAAATCAAGCCAGGGAATGATCGGCGGTGAAGTATACAGGTCAGATGACGCTGGAGAGACCTGGAAAAAAGTAAGCCCGGACGGACAAAGCATTGGAGGCGCACCTGCCTATTATTACGGCCAGATCATCATCGATCCGAATGATGATAAAGCAGTTCATGTCTTGAGCGCTGCTTCCTGGGGCACCTATGACGGAGGCAAAACTTGGAAAAGGCGCCCCCTTGGTTTCGGCGGAGACGACCATGCCCTGTGGATCGACCCGAGAGACTCCAATCATATGTGGCTGGGATACGATCATGGCATGGGCATCTCCTATGACAGAGGAAAAAACTGGTATCACCCTGACAACCTTTCTTTAGCCCAGTTTTATACCGTAGGCATTGACATGTCCTATCCATACAACGTGGCAGGCGGCACACAGGATAACGGTTCTCATCTGGGTCCCAGCACCAAACGTGATTACAGTCCCATTCGATTTGAGGACTGGCAGAGTGTCGGCGGCGGAGATGGAATGTACAATGTGTTTGACTGGAAGAACAACAGATATCTTTATAATGAATCTCAATTCGGACCCCTTCAAAGAACCGACTTGATAACAGGAGAAACCAAAAGCATTGCTTATAGGAACATTGACGCGGATATGAGGTGGAACTGGAACTCACCCATCCTGGTATCTCCTCATAACAGTGATGTCATATACCACTGCGGCAATAAGGTCGTCAAATCCTCTTTCAGAGGAGAAAACTGGGAAGTGATCAGTCCGGACCTGACCACAAACGACCCTGACAAGCTGACCACAGGAAAAGGAGGCGACGGAAACATTCAGTACTGCACCATAACAACCATTGATGAATCTCCTCTTGTACAGGGAATTTTGTGGGTAGGAACGGATGACGGAAAGGTCTGGATAACAAAAAACAGCGGCAAAGACTGGACAAAACTGAACGAGAACATAACGGATAATCCCGGATACTGGGTCAGCCGAGTGGAGGCTTCTCATCACTTTCCCGGGTCAGCTTATGTATCCTACACCGGGTACCGAAGGGATGACTTTCGAGCTTTCCTTTATAAAACCGAAGACTATGGAAAAACCTGGACGAATATTGCCTCCTCTCTTCCTGACGAACCTGTGAATGTCATTAGAGAGGACCACAAAAATCCCGACCTACTGTTTGTGGGAACAGAATTCGCCGTTTATGTGTCTATTGACAGCGGAAAAAACTGGAACAAAATAAAAAGTGACATGCCCACTCAGCCTGTTCAGGACATGGTCATCCATCCCCGAGAAAACGACCTGGTGGTCGCAACGCATGGAAGAGGGATCTTCATTGCTGACATCACAGTTTTTCAGGAATTATCAGAAGAAATACTTGAGAAAGATGTTCATCTGTTCGAAATAGAACCAAAAGTGATGTGGGTAAGTAACAAAAATCCGCATTACAGCTCATCAAATTTCAATGGCGAAAGCGAACCCAGAGGACTTACCATACATTACTATCTAAAAAACCCGGCTGAACAGGATGTCACAGTGCAAGTCTTTAAAGGCAGTTTGCTGATCAATGAAATCAAAGGTGAAAACAAGACGGGGCTGAACAGCCTGATCTGGAATATGACGCAAAGAGTGGAGAGATCGCCTGAAGAAAAGAAAAGGATTCAGGAACGCATAAAGATGTATCGATCATACGGATATAATATGGATATTGATGTTGACTATGCCTACCAGCCTGTTGACTGTGGAGAATATATATTCAAACTCTGTGTCGGCGGAAAAGAACTAACCAAAAAGAGTTCCGTGCTCAAAGACCACTGGTACAGGTAATTTCGGACTCACAGCTCACACAGGTGACTCACAGCAAGAACATCACTTTTTTGAATGAAAAGTTTAAGATGTCCTTACACGTGAGTCTGTCCACTGGATTATGTCCTTGATCACACGTTTATCTTCAGTCTCCAGCAGGAGCAGATGGGAAAGCCCTTCATAAAGATTAAAAGTTTTATCTTTTGATCCGATTTTTGCGTGCATTTCCTGACTGGCCTCAAAGCCTGTTATCTGATCTTCCTTGCCGTGAAGGATCAGCACAGGCGTTCCGATCTCATTACAGCGTTCCTTGGCCGCCTTTGAAGCTCTTATCAGTTCCATCCAAGTCCTGGCATAAATCTTCCCGTGATACACGAGTGGGTCCTTATCAAAATCCTGTAAAACCTCAAGGTCTTCTGAGAGAGAATGAGGATTGATTTTTACTAAAGGCCAGCGGGGAAAAAGCACTCCGCAGGCCCAGAAAATTTTTCGTAAAAACCAGGACATGCCTTCTCTTATGCTCAAAGCCGGTGCGCTCAGTATCAGTCCTCTTGTCTCCGGCTTTTTCTCTATGACATAGAGAGCTGATATCAATGCTCCCATCCCCTGGCCAAGTATGAAAACCGGTTTTTGTGGAAATCTTTTTTTCACTAAATTAAAAAACACTGAGAGGTCATCCAAATAATCATCAAAAGAATCAATAAAGACAAGCGGACCATCGGATTTCCCGTGACCTCTGATATCAAAAAGGCTTACAACATAGTTGTGGCCGGCTATGATCCTTGAGACTCTGGTGTAACAACCGCTGTGTTCTGTCAGTCCGTGCAGGACAACAATCACTCCCTTAGGATCCACTTCAGGGGTAAACGACTGCTCAAAGAGCTTTTTCTCATCAAATGTTTTGAATAACTCACTGTTGGAGCTGACTGTGACACTGTTATCCCCCATTGAAAATTCTCCCTAAGTGGTGAAAACGGAAAATACAATAAATTATTTATATCATGACATTCTTTAAAGTCAAGGACTAAACAGCATTCTACCAGGAAATCCCGTAATCATCCCCGTAATTGCTTGCACCTCCCCATAAGGTTTTATGTTTCCAATCAAAATAAATAGCTGTTATCGGTCCGGAGGTTTTCCCCATTTTGTTGATTTCATAACCCATGTTCCCAAGAATTTCAACGATCGAATCAGGAACACTTATGTTCAAGGTCAACCTTCCCGGCCTTGCCGTATGTTCTCCGAAAGAGCTCTGCATTTGATAGCTGACGATATTAGGAGCTTCACAGGCTTCCTGCACATTCATACCGAATTCCACACAATTCAAGAAAAACTGAACAAGGTTCTGGTCCTGAGTATCACCGCCCTGAACCGCAAAGGAAAGAAAAGGCCTGTCGTCTTTAAGCGCTAATCCTGGAGTGAGTGTCGCACGGGGTCTTTTTCCCGGAGCCACGACATTAAAAGGATTTTTCTCTCTGTCCAAAACAAAACTCTGCATTCTTTGACTCATTCCGATTCCTGTACGGCCTGCAATACAGGCCGGAATCCAACCGCCGCTTGGCGTGACCGAGACGACCCATCCTTCCTCATCTGCTGCCTGGATTGAAGTGGTCCCTGCTGTAAAATCAGATAAATAGGCATCTGTCGCCTGAACTGTCAGCTCTTTCTTTTCTTCGCTTTCCACATTCTTCCACTTTTCCAAAAGGTCAAGATAAGGATTTGTCTTCCCTTCGAACGGGTACGGATCGCCCGGCTTGACATCAGGATCATTGACATTCCAGCTCAATTCCTTCAGTCTTTCTCTGGCATACTGCTTGGAAAGGAGTCCTTTTATGGGTTCTTCCGGCGGGGAATAGGGATCCCCATAATAGAAATCCCTGTCAGCAAAGGCAAGGTTCATAACCTGATAAAGGGTATGGATGTAATTGACACTGTTATATCCCATATCTTTAAGGTCAATATTTTCCAGCATATTCAACATTTGAAGCATAACAGGTCCTTGAACCCAGCTGGTTAATTTATAGACTTTGATATCCTTGTATGTTGTCATGACAGGTTCTTCTAAATAAACCTTCCAATCCGCCAGGTCCTTTTTGGTAATGAGACCTCCCTGCTCCTGACAGCCTCTTACAAACTCTTCAGCTATGTCTCCCCTATAAAACCGGTCATAGGCAACATATATGGCCTGCTTTCGATCCATTCCTTCCTCCAAGGCCTTTTCTTCCGCCTCCACTAATTTCTTTAGTGTATTCAGGAGGTCCTGCTGTTGAAATATTTCTCCTACCTCAGGCGCTTCATGTTCCTGACCTAAATGAGGAAGCAGCACTTTTTTCGAATAGGGCCACTTCTTTATTCTATCTTTATTCTTTTCAACCCTGCTGGCAAAGTCCTGTTCCACAGGATAACCTTCCGCCATTTCCATGGCAGGCTCAAGAACCTGCTTAAGGCTCATGCTGCCGAATTCAGCCAGCATGGTCATAAGGCCTCCAGGCGTTCCGGGAGTCACGGCCGCAAGAGGACCATAAGCCGGAGGGTATTCCATTCCGTTTTCTTTGAAAAATTCCGGGGTGGCTCCTGTCGGTGCAACACCAAGTGCATTTATTCCTGTGACTTTTCCCGTGAGAGGGTCATAAATAAGAGCCTGTGTTTCTCCTCCCCAGCTCAGAACATCATACATGGTGCATACAGCAGCCAGCATGGCGCAGGCCGCATCCACGGCATTGCCGCCTCGTTCGAAAATCTTTGCGCCTGCGGTTGCTCCCAGGGGTTTGCCAGTGATAGCCACCCAGTGCTTTCCATGGAGAACAGGTTTCTCTGTCCTTCCGAATATAAAGCTTGCATTTAAAGACAAAATCATGGAAATGAGACTTATTATACAAACAGACTTCATAAAACACTTTTGGATACTAACCATTTTCGCACTCCTTAAGAAAAACCCCTTATTTGCCTGCCTCTAAGTAATATTTTTCCATCTTTGACCTCCATTTTTCCATCAGTTCCTTATTCAGCTCAAGGGGAGGTCTTGCATCTTCCGGCAGGAAAGACTTATAAGGATGATCCTTTTCATAAGCCTCGAACTCTTCTTTCATCTTGATCAATGTCTTTTCATTTAAATAGAGGTCTATGGCTGTGGCTGCCATCACTTTGGCTCCTGCATTCAGGCCTTTCCATGCAGTGGAACCAAAATTACTGGCCACGGCTGACCAGTGATGCGCAATCGCTCCCGGGACTCTTCCCGGAAAAAGCAGTGTGGCTGTGGGAACGACTCTTGTAACCTCAGCTACATCTGATGAACCGCCACCGACAAATCTTTCCCTGTTGTAATTCATTATTTTGCCTACCTTCGTGGACATCCCTGTTTCAGGGACTCCAAGCTCCTTCTGAAGGGCTCTGGCAAATTCGTTTTCTTCTTCGGTCCACTCGGGCATGCCTACTAATTCAATATTTTCCTGAATAAGCTCTGCCAAGGCTTTGTTTGCATTTCTCTGGTGGATGGCAGATAACACCCTGAATTCCATTTCCGTATCTGTTGCGAGCGCACCGGCTTTGGCACAGTTGATGACCTTTTTGTGCATTTCCTCCAGCCTGGAGTCGCTGTTTCTTACGAAATACCACACGCTTGCTCTATCCGGAACAACATTGGGTGCCTCTCCTCCCTCGGTTATTACATAATGCATACGGTAGGTAAAGTAAAGATGCTCTCTCAAATAATTGGTCGCGACATTCATTATTTCCACAGCATCCAATGCGCTCTTTGCTGTCCACGGGGATGCCCCATGTGATGTGACTCCCTTAAACCTAAACACCGTGGAAAACACAGCGTTTCCGCCTGTTCCATAACCCGTAGCGAGCTCACTAGAGTTATGGTTATCAATAACCGCATCCACATCATCAAACAAACCAGCCCTCACCATATAAGGCCTGCTGATAAGAGTTTCCTCTGCCGGAGAACCAAAGACTTTTATGGTTCCTTCAATACCGTATTTCTCTAAAACCTGTTTTACAGCTATAGCTGCGGCAACAACTGCGGTCCCCATTGTGTTGTGTCCGCAACCATGGCCGGGAGCTCCGTCTATTAGAGGAGCTTTTTCAGGGACTCTCCCTTTCTGAGAAAGCATAGGCAGTGCATCGAACTCTCCCAGGATACCAATAACAGGAGTTCCCGTTCCATAGGAAGCAACAAAGCAGGTCGGCATTCCCGCCAATCCTCGTTCGACCGTAAATCCAGCCTCCTCTAAGGTATCAGACAGTAATTTCGATGACTTGAACTCCTGCATTCCGAGTTCAGCATAAGACCATATAGCATCTGATATTTTTCCGAATTTCTCGATTGTTTCAGTCTGACCCAGCCATTCCAGAGCGAAAGTTTTTTCTTTCTGTTTTTTTGCCGCTGCAAAGACACTGGAATTCATTCCTATGAAGAAAGCCACTAACACAAAAAGAATCATAAACTTACGTCGATTTGTTCTCATTTATTTATTCCTCCATTTTTTTTATTTCCATCTATTTTAAAAGTTCAATTTTTTCCAGAAAGACTTCATCCGAACCTTTTAGCTCAACGTTATTGCCCCTGGCATTTAATTTTATTCTCTCAGGTATTTCTATTTTGAATGCTTGATAGGGCTCAACCAACTTCCCCTTAAAAATGATGTTCCCGTTGAGCTCAAGGAATAGGTCAACAGGCTTTTCGGAAATCTTTTTCAGATGAAGGGAAATATATTTTTTTGACTTCATATACTGATAGGTAAAACAATAGGAAAATTTGACCGCTTTTTTTTCCTCACTTATGACAGCTATGATCCCGTTGTTGAGAACATCCAGTTCACTCAATAAACCGTCTTTTTTTGCTTTTCTAAACCCTTCGACTATCTCCGCCCACGTTTCATTGGTTTCTTTAATCAACTTTGCTTTTTCCTTCCAGTTTATTTTCCCGAATATTAAAAGCGACCTGTGGAAGACAATGACACTTATTCCGTTATCTCTCAAGTAATCCAATATCGCTGTGTCGTTTATATCCTCCGGAATATTCTTTACAGGATGAAAATACTGGCGCTTGAATATCTTTAACGGATCAAAAACTCCCACTCCATAAAAACCATTATAGACATGCTTTTCATGAAAGATGGTATATAAAGAGAAGATCTTATTATCTCCAAAGCCTCTGAAATGAGGAAGCTCCAAGACTCCGTAATGATCCGGATATTTCTCTAACTGACTATACAGGGTTTTTTCGGCACTATTATGCTCCCGGATCCTTCCGGTATCAAGAGGAGGCGGAAAATTTTCAAAAAGGACTAAAAATCCCAGAAACAAGACAAGGAAGGTGACCACTCCCGACTTTTTCCTTGCTTTGATAAACGCCTGAAAACCCATGAAAATCAATACGATCCAAAACACAATAAAATAATACTTAAACTTAAACCCCCGCAGTCGGGTCAGACGTGGAACCACCATGGATACCAGATAGAAAAAATTTGTTTTCATAGGAATATACTCAAAAAGACCTCTAAAACAGCTCAAAAACACAAAGACAGTGCTGCTGAGTACGAATTTTTCTTTCAATGCCATTTTTTTCCATACAAGGACTGTATTCACAATAAAAACAAGAAGCATAAACAGAAAGAGAATATCAACGAGTTCCCTGGCCCTTCGTAAAGGGATCCCTCTATAAAATGTCACAAACACAGGCCCTGTTAAAAAAACAAGCAACAAAAAACTAAACGTTTTTTCCAATATGTTTTTTGTCTTTGAGTAGAAGAAGAAAAAAATAAAAAAAGAGGCAGTAAATCCCAAAAAGAGGGGAGTTGAGTGCCCCCGGAGAAATTTAAATGTGAACGGGAACCATGTAGAATAAAAATCCCAGGAACGAAGAAGTGTTCTGCTGCTGAACGCAGCTTTCTCATAAGAAATACCCAGGGGATTTGTAATATAAGGAGTAAAGACAGAAAATATGAAGAAACCCAGCAGAATCAACCCTACCGTCAATTCAAGTAAAACCTTAAAGGTTATTTTCCTTTTAATCAGGATAAATATCGCGAACAAAACAACAGATAAAATGGAGGTCAGGAAAAATAAAGTGATCGAGAATAATGCCTGTAAAAACAAAAACAAATAAAACAAAAACGCATCCCTGCGTTTGAATGTCTTCATATACCTCATGAGAAACAAAAACGCATATATCGAAAAAAAGAAAAACAAAAGATGAGGATGAGGAAAATTTATCTGCCTTAAAGGAAGCAAAATATAAACAGCCCCTCCTGCGAGTGACAGAATTTCATTGTCAACAAATTCCCTTATGAAAAAATAGGCAGCGGTCCCTCCAAATACCAGAGAAATAAATAAAAGTAAATTGTAGAGAAAATAAATGCTTTTTATTCCCATTAAATAAAAGGGCAGGAGAACAATGCTCTGGCCGATAAAATTCACGCCCGCAGTCAGCGTAAAAGAATACGGGAAATAAATGGGAAAATGATAAATTTCAGAAAAAGACAGGTGTGACATGGCTTTCATGTTGTGCATCATAATCCCGATGGCGATATTATTATCGCCATTGTTGGGAAGGATGATCTCACTGAAAAAGCCGGGAACAAGAAAATAAACAGAAATAAGGGAAATCAAGCTAAACAGGATCAGTGGTTTGAGCAGGCTGTCTTTTATTTTAAACTTCATCTCTCTATTTCAGATATTTTATCCTTCTTCACGGAATCAGAAGAGAAATTTTTCACCTGTAAGGGCTTCATCCACCATGCAACGGCCCCTATCAAGCCTCCAAACACAAAAAAGTTTAAAAAAACCAGAAAAGCATAGCTTACAGCCAATTCAGGTTTAAAGCCAAGCAGAGAGAAAAAAAAGATTAGTACGGCGTCCCTTGTTCCAAGGCCTGATATAGATAAAGGCATCAAACTGATTAAGTTGGAAACTCCCATTATAAGAGTGATATCTAAAAAATTTATGGTTATATCCAAAGAATTCAAAAGAAGATAACACTGAAAGAAAAAGAGAAGATAGCTCAAACAAGTGAGCAAAAACGCTGAAATGAGTCCGGGATTTACTAATTCACTAACTCCGTCATAAAATTCATTGAAACTGTTCTCTATCCTGTCTTCATATTTCCTAACAAGCGCTATCTTGTACAACAAGCTTACAGGCTTTCTCATGAATCTTCTGTTTAAAAGCAACAACGGAAGCAAAGCAATCAGGATGAGTAAAAACAAATATGTTATAGACAGCCTTCCCAACACATTGAATTTCCATAACCCAAAGGTCCCGACCAACAACAGAACGTACATATCAAACATCCTATCCACCAGAACACTCGACATCCCTTTGCTGATCGATACGTCTTTGTCCTGTCTGACATAAAAAGCTTTTATGAATTCACCTAAACGCCCAGGCGTTATGAAGCCAAAATAAAGGCTGCTCATGTATACCATATACGTCTCGGATAAATGATAGGATATCCCCTGGCTTTTCAAAAGCAAATTCCATCTGAATGACTTTATATACAGCAGGGGAAACACAAGCACAAGAGCACAAACAAAAAAGAATATTTTTATCTGTGAAAGAACACGGAAAAGTTCACCCAGGTCTATTTTCCACAAAATGAACACAAAAATAATTATCCCCAGGAATTTTAAATATTTTTTACTCTTCATGTTTGTACCCAGGTTTTTCAATATAATCTATTTCACTCTCTACTTCAAAGGGATAATTACTGCTTTATGTGTTATTTTATAATCTGAACCTATGAGAAGATTTTTTAGATCATAATTTTTGACCGTAACAATTAAGATATCCAGTTCTTTCATAGGATAAGTGAAAATTATTTCAGAAGATCATATTTAGGCATAGGCTTGATCAGGCATTTAGTGGAAAGTTTTTTTCCATTGAGCTGGAGAGTCACAACGTATTCTCCTGGTATCACCCATTCGCCACGGCTGGGCCGGGAATCTTCTTCTGCTCTTTTTTCAGACTCTTTCCGCATATCCCAAATCACCATGTTGAATCCAGCCTCGGTCTTTCCTTTGAGTTCTCTGATATTTTTTCCATATAGATCTGAAATGGTGATCAAAGCTTCTTCCTTTGCCTCTTCTTTGACATAATAATATATTTTCACACCCACAGGTTCGTTAGGGGCTGTAAACTGCCTTTGTCCGTAAACTCGCTCCCTTTGTATATAATGCCACTGGATTTCATCTTGGATTTGAAAAAGATGCACGTCTTTGTTGAGTATTTCTTGATTGAGCTGCTGGAGAGGAAAAATGTCCGTGACATAGATTCCCCGGCCATGGGTCGCTACAATCAGTTCGTTTTCTCTGGGATGTATGACCAGATCATGCACAGAGTTAGTGGGCATGTTGTTTTTCAGGCTCATCCAATTCTTTCCTCCATCTATAGTGACACAGACCTCAAAATCTTTTCCCACAAACAAAAGGCTGGGATTTTTGTGGTCTTCCACAATAACATAGATAATTCCCTCGGAAATATTTCCCATTATAGGAATCCAGGTTTTCCCAAAGTCATCTGTGCGAAAAACAAAAGGTCTGAAGTCATCTCTCTGAAAACCTGTTTTGACCACATAGCTCCGTCCGGGTTCAAAATGGGAAGCAAAAACACGGCTCACATAATATTCTTCAGGAGCTCCCGCTTTTGTAAGATTAGATGTCACATCATTCCAATGTCCTCCATGATCCAAAGTCACTTGGACTTTGCCATCGTCGGTTCCTGTCCAAATGACACCGGCTTGTTTGGGGGATTCTGAGATGGTGGTGAGGGTGCAGAATTCAATATTGCCCTCCAGTTTTTCAGGGTCTTTGGTGGTTAAGTCAGAACTTATTTTCTCCCAAGTATCTCCTCTATTCAGAGATCTGAGGAGAACCTGTGATCCCATGTAGATGATGCGGGGATTATGGGGGGAAATATGGATAGGAGTGGTCCAGTGAAATCTGAATTCGGGTTTTCCTTTTTCAGAAGTAGGTTTGATCCGCTCTCTGTATCCCTGTTTTTGATCTACACGCTGGAGGGATCCCATTTGGTACTCATTATAAAGCCAGCGGCTGTTTTCTGGATCCACTTTGTTGTACATCCCGTCTCCCCCGCCTACAGACTGCCAGTCGTTTCTGTTGATTTCTCCATAGATACTGTGGCTGGGAATCTTTATGGATCCATTATCCTGAGTTCCTCCGTATATATTGTAAGGCTGCTCCATGTCCACGCCCACTGCATAGTACTGGGCAATAGGCAGATTTTCAAAAACATCCCAGGTTTGGCCTCCGTCATAAGAGACAGCCAGGCCTCCGTCGTTTCCCAGCCATATATGATCGGAGTTATCCGGATCGATCCAGAGAGCATGGTGGTCCACATGGACTCCTTGGGCCAGGTTTTCAATCCCGTCTTTTCCCCAGGTTCGGCCTCCGTCTTCAGACCTGAGAAAAGGCGTGCTTGGCAGATAAACCACATCCCGATCATTGGGATCAACGTAGATCACTCCATACCATTTACCGCCCCAGAGAGTGAGGTCATCCGGACTCATCTTTTCCCAAGTTTTACCTCCATCTTCTGATCGATAGACTTGTCTTCCTATTTTGCGCTTTTCAGGTTCCCGGCCCTGTTCTTTATCCCTATCCGCTTCTTCCTTAGTGGGAGGCCTGAGATTGTTGTTCTCAATGGAAGCATAGATGATGTCCGGATTCTTAGGATACACAGCGATTCCAATACGACCTATTTCCCCGGAAGGCAGGCCGTTTTCCAATTTTTTCCAGTTGCTTCCGGCATCTGAGCTTTTATAAATACCACTGAGAGGACCACTCTCTTTGAAATTCCACGGGATCCTGCTTTTATCATAAGTAGCCGCATAAACAATATCTGGATTTTTTGGATCCAGGACAACATCCACCACTCCTACTTTTTCGCTGATAAAAAGCGATTTTTTCCATGTTTTTCCACCGTCTGTAGTCTTGTAAAGGCCTCTTTCAGGATTAAAGGAGAAGTGATATCCCAAAGCAGCTGCGTAGACTATATCCGGATTTTCAGGATGGATGGCGATCCTTCCGATGTGGGCGGTGCTTTTCAAACCCATATGCTTCCAGGTTTTTCCTCCATCTTCTGATTTATACACTCCATCTCCCAGCAGAGAAAGCCGGCCAGAAGCCGGAGTCCCTGTGCCCACCCAGAGGATATCTGGACTAGACTGAGATACAGCCATATCTCCTGTGGCTATGGTGTTTTGGTGGTCAAAAATGGGTTCAAATGTGGTGCCGTTATTGGAGGTTTTCCAAATTCCTCCACTGGCAGTGACAATGTAGAAGATGAACTCTTGTGCAGGATGAGAAAGAACCCTGAGTATTCGGCCTCCCTGATTAGCAGGTCCTAAAGACCGGTACTGAAAGAGGGACAAAAGCTTTGAATTAAACATGTCCTGCTGTGAAAAAACAGGAAAAGCAACCAATAAAATTAAAAGACTTGAAATCCAGAGATGCCTTTTTTCCATCTTAACTCCTTTTTCTTTTTGCATGACCCTGTTTAAATCTGAGGAATTTTTGCTTTGATTGAGAACCTTCATCGAAAATAATACAATTTAGATTATCATTGTCCTCTTATTGAGACAAGTATTATATATTATTGACATAGAATCCCAGCACAGGTTTGCAGCCAGGTTTTTCAATACAATCTATTTCAGCCCATACTTCAAAGGGATAATTAACGAGCCACCTCGAATCATGAATAACCCAGGTTAAACAGGAGGGATTTGACTCGACTGGAAGGCTCTTTGATTTTCTTTAAATCAACGGGAATTTGATCTTAAATTCAGTTCCTTCATTTACTTTGCTGCGGACATTGATGTCTGCTCCGTGGATATCAGCGACCCTCTTTATTATGGAAAGCCCTAATCCGATCCCGCCGCTCTCCTTTGAACGTGATTTATCCACAACATAGAACCGGTCAAAGATAAAGGGGATGGCCTCTTCAGGAATGCCTATCCCCGTATCGGATATAACCAAAACCGCATAATCACTGTCTCTCTTAAGGGAAATGTCTATATGCCCCCCCCTTTTCGTGTATCTTACGGCATTGTCGATCAAGTTTGAAACCATACGTCCCAGAAGTGCTTTCTGCCCCTTTACGGCCAAAGGAATTATCTTTTGTATATTCAAACTTATGTTTTTCTTAAGGGCGCTCTGTTCGTATCTTTCATAAGTATCCAGTAATATTTCATCCAGTTGGATATTTTCATTCAGACTCTCTTTTTTTAACGCTTCGGTTCTGGAAAGAAGAAGCAGGTCATCTATTATTTTTTCCATATGGTATGTCTCTTCCAGAACACTTTTCAGGGTTTTCTTGTATTCATCGCGGTTCCTGTCTTTTCTCATGATGACTTCGACCTCTCCTCTAATATTAGTCAAAGGGGTTCTGAGCTCGTGTGAGACATCACCTGAAAATTGTTTTATTTTTTTCACAGAGGTGTCAAGCCTTGAGATCATGTCATTGAATGTCTTAACCAGTACACCGATTTCATCTTGACGTTTTTTGGCCTCAATTCGGTGAGAGAGGTCATCCGTGGTGATCTGATTAGCTGTTTGAGCTACATTGACAACAGGCTGAAGAGCTTTTCTTATAACAAAATTCCCTCCTGCTGACGCAAGCACTAATAGCAGAATACCGGAAAAAGTAATAATTATCAGAACCCTGCTCATCTTAGAATTGACTGTTTTTAAAGATAAACCGATCTGAAGAATGTGATTATTTTTTATGGGAGAGAGAATGAATCTCAGAGGTGATTCGGGAATTTCTCTTTTTTCCAAAGTCATATAGAGTGGATTCAAATCCGATTTATCGGCCCTGCAGTAAAGCTTCCGGCTCAACACAAGATTTTCATCATAGGAGTCTCCCGTATGGATCATTTTTTCTAAAAAATCCTCTTTTTCATGAGAAATTTTCGCTATCAAAACAGAGGGATGATAATGAAGGAATTTATTCTCCACCTTTCCCACAGCTTCCTCCAATGACACTCCTCTGTGGTTCCAGTATATATCATCCAGCTCCTCCGCTATCCCTGCTAAAGTATGATCCATTTCATTCATAAGACCGCTTCGATAACTCCTGAAAATAAAACCCCCTATAATCACGATGATAATAGCCAGAAAAACAACATACCAGATCGTGAGTTTGAAAATGAGAGACTTAGTCCTTTTTATCTTCATCGATTCTATACCCGTATCCCCTTACGGTATGTATTATTTTATCTCCGGAGTCTCTTCCTGTTTTTTTTCGCAAATGGTTTACATACACATTGACCACATTGCTCAGCCCTTCATAATTCATATCCCATACATGCTCTATGATCATTGATTGGGATACGACCCTTCCTTTATTGCGCATCAAATATTCCAGTAAGGCATACTCTTTTCCGGTCAGTGATATTTCTTTCCCTTTTTTTGTGACCTTTCTCTTCCATGGATCGAGCTCAAGGTCTTTAACCTTCAGAACTTTAACCTTGTAATCCTGGCTTCTTCTTATAAGGGCCTTTATTCTTGCCAACAGCTCCTCAAAAGAAAAAGGTTTCGTGATGTAGTCATCCGCACCTTCGGAAAGACCGCTTATTTTGTCCTCAACCGTATCCTTGGCTGTCAGCATGATGATGGGAGTGTTGATTGATCTTTCTCTGATCTCTTTACAAATCGTCAACCCGTCTTTACCTGGAAGCATGATATCCAGAATGACCACATCATAATCATTGACTCCCATGAAATGCAATGCATCAATCCCGTTCCTGCACACATCCACAGCAAACTGCTCTTCTTCCAGGCCTTTTTTCAAAAATGCAGACAGTTTGATATCGTCTTCGACAACCAGTATTCTCATCTTTTTCTTATTCATTATGCCACTTTTTTTAGCTTAATTCCATTAAATGCCACATGTCTTGGAGATCCTATCCATGGCTTCAATAATAACTTCTGTTCCCGAATCTGGGATTAACCACATTGCTAAAAATAGACCCGAAACTATAATCCAATCCGATTTCAAAACGATAGTCAAATTCAGAAGCCAGCTCTCTTCGTTCAAGTAGTATTTCCTCCAGTGTGGCATCTCCCTTGGCTAAAGAAAGCTGGTCATGGACAATGGAATAATTCGCCTCTATGTCAAAGCTTAATCCTTTGAAAATCCGGACTCTCATTTCTGCATCAAGACTCAGCCTGTTTTTTTTGAGGTCATAAAAATAATGAGAGCCTTCCAGACCCACTTCAGCCGTCCCCCAGGGTTCATTGAGTTCCAGCTCTAAAGAAAGGGATTGGTTCCATAAGCGGTTGGACATCTTCTCATAAACAGTCTCCTCAAAATAATCGAAATAATTGTATCCGATCTTATATAGCATCCGGAGCTGTCTCCGTGTAGACTCAGAATACGGGAAAAAATTATACTCAACAGCCGGATGTATGGAATAAGCTAACTCAACATTGTTATATGTTGATTGGGAAACAGAAACCCATCCTCCCACAGACCAGTGTTCATTGACACTTTTCACATAAAGGCCGTCAAAGTCATTTCTCGTACCCGTACTGCGGTACATTTCATCTTCTAATTCATAACTATCTCTGTCAAAATCAAGGTCCAAACCCATTCTTAGTTTTGACTGGGGAGTGATTCTGTTTGCTGATATGTTTCCTGATAAAAAAATCGAATTTCTCTTGGACTCCCCCTCCATCCAGGTGTTGAGACCTAAACTAAACACCCAAAAATCCCATTTATCTTCCACTGCGGTCGGCGTGGCCTTCTGATCCATACCGACCGTCACAACTTCAAACATGGGTGTTTGGGCCACATAAGGAGCCAAACCCAACTTCAGTATTTGAACAAGACCTTTTCGAGTTTCATCATCTGTTTCGTCGCTGTCTGAAAAATATTTGAGCGTGTTCTGTAATTCCTTGTAATTGTTCAACCCTATGAAGGCCAAGGTGTATTCGCGGCCTCCTCCTCCAGTTCTTTGTATGGTCACCAGAACATGCACATCAGCTTCTTTTCTATCCCATACATAATTCACAAATCCGATTTCTTCCCTGATATAATCGATGTCACACCGGCTGCAGTCAATAAAGACCTTTGGTGCGTCCTTTTTTATATCATCCACACTCACCTGCACTTCTCGCGAATGAGCATATGATGAACAGAAAAAGAAACCAATCATTAGAAAGAGAATCCAATGGTTTTTTGCTTTTCTCATCCAGCTCTCCTTTAACATTGAAAGCACACACATTCATGATGTGAGCCCTTGTCACACCTATGATACACATTTAAAATTAAATGAATGTTAAATTCAGATTAATAAATTTTAATATTAGTCTGGAAAGGATATACCTCATTCCATATTCACTTCTTCTTGAGAAACAATCTTGATAACCTAAACACAGAGTCTTATACGAGCTCAAGCATTGACTGAATCTCAGGTCCCACGTATGATATCCAGGGAAAAGATGACAAAAAAACACAAATACACCAATGAATTGATCAATGAGACCAGCCCTTATCTTCTCCAGCATGCTCACAATCCGGTCCAGTGGAATCCCTGGAATGAACAGGCCATTTCAAGGGCTGCAAAAGAAAACAAACCCATATTCTTATCTATAGGTTATTCTTCCTGCCATTGGTGTCATGTGATGGAGAGAGAATCATTCAAAAACAATGAAATTGCGGATATTCTCAACAAAAATTTTATCTCCATAAAAGCAGACCGGGAAGAAAGACCCGATATAGATGATATCTACATGTCTGCAGTGGTGGCATTATCCGGGAGAGGAGGATGGCCCCTCACCGTGTTTTTAACTCCTGATCTTAAGCCTTTTTTTGGAGGAACTTATTTCCCACCTGAAGATAAGCACGGAATGATAGGATTCAGACATTTGATCACCCGCATCAGTGAGATATGGAAACAACAAAGACAAAGAGAAAAAATAATTTCGGATGCCGAACGCCTGACCAATGCATTAAAAGAAAGAAATTTGGCTGTTGTCTCTGAACCTCATGATGAAGAATTCAACAAAGATCTCATGAATAAGGCTGTTCAAGAATTAGAAAAATACTTCGATCCGGAGTGGGGAGGATTTGGGAGCGCGCCTAAATTCCCTCCATGCGGAACCATTTGCTTTCTTCTTCAGGATTATTATTACACTCAAAACAGCCGCTCCATTGAAATGGCCACCACCACACTGGACCACATGTATTTAGGGGGACTCTATGACCATTTAGCAGGAGGCTTTCACCGGTATTCCACAGACCGCAAATGGCTTTTGCCTCATTTTGAAAAAATGCTTTATGACAACGCTCAACTGGCCTCTGTCTATTCTCAAGCTTATTTAGTTACTGGAAACAAGAATTATGCACATATCGCTCAAAAGACATTTGAATACATCATGAATTATATGACCGATAAATCTGGAGGATTCTATTCAGCAGAAGATGCTGACATTGAAGGAAAAGAAGGGCTTTTTTATCTCTGGAAACAAAAGGAAATCTATGACCTGTTAGATCAAAAGGAAGCTGACATTTTCTCCTATTACTATCAAGTCAAAAAACAAGGGAATTTCCCTTATCAAGAATCCTATCATAAAGCAATGAATATCCTTCACATAACAGAGGGCATATCTTCGCTTTCAAAAAAATTCAATATGAGCAAAAAAAAACTGGGGGGAATTCTGGATACAGCCAAATCCAAGTTATTAAGCATTCGAGATAAGCGGATCAGGCCTTTTTTGGATGATAAAATCATCACTTCATGGAATTCTCTCACCATATCTGCCTTTTCTCATGGATATCAAATACTGGATGATAATTCATACCTGAGCTATGCTCAAAAAGCGGCCCATTTCATAATCCACAACCTGCAGAATAAAGACGGCATTCTTTTCCATACTTACCGGTCCGGAGAAAAAAAATACTTTGCTTACCTGGAAGATTATGCCTTTTTTATTAGAGCCCTCATAGATCTCTATGAATCTGATTTTGATGAAAAGTGGATCAAACACGCAGAAAGGCTCACCGAGGATATGATAGACCTTTTTTGGGACCAAAAAAAAGGACATTTCCGAAATACCAACCAATATCATAAAAACCAGATTGTAAGGACCATAACACTAAACGACACGGCTATCCCCTCTCCCTCAGGAGTCTCCGTAGAGGTTCTCATACGCTTGGGACACCTTTTTCAAAGAAACGATTATCTGGAAAGATCACAGAAAATCCTTCAATCTATCATCAAATATGTTTCTGAATACCCCCAGTCCTATATGAAAATGCTTTTGAACGTGAGTTCTCTGGTTTACCCACAAAAAGAAGTGGTTATAGTGGGGGGAAAAAAATCAGAACAAACCAAAAAGCTCATAAAGGCTATCAGGAAACATTTTATTCCCAATCACATTCTGGCTTTGCTGGACCCTAAAAATGAGAACCATCGGGATCTTCCCTCAAAAATCCCACTTCTGAAACACAAAAAGCTCATCAATGGAAAACCCTCTGTTTATGTATGCGAGGACTACAGGTGTAAAAATCCAGTGACATCTTCTGCCCAGCTTGAGAAACAGCTATAAATTTTTGGGTCCATTTCGGCAGAGAAGGCCTTTGATTATTTTTTCCCATTCTTTGCCATTTCTCATCTGTTAACCGGTCATCCAAGGGATGCTTGAACTCATAATAAGAAAACACAGCTCCATGGCACAACCGGTAACCTTTAGGATCTCTGATAATCACGTATATATGAAAGGGAGATCCCACTCCTTCCTCTAAAACTTGAGAGGTGTTGAGATCTGTGTGAACATCAGCAATGATGTCCATCCGATGGTCTGTGTCCGAAGCTATTTTATCCTGCACGGATTCGGGAAATTCTGATAATTCTTTTAATGTGATCCCTATATTCCAAATGAAGGAATATTCTGCATCCGTTAATGATTTCTTCTCGAGCTCCTTTTCGGAAATCGTCCTGAGCTGCTCCAGGACACGAATAAAGGCTGCTAACTTGTCCTGCACCTCAGGAACACTCATTTCCAAAACACTGTATGTTTCCCTCAACTGGATCATCATGTCCGTTATCCTCTGATAAACCTCAGGATACGGTTCGACAAATCCATGGGTCAAAACTTGCTTGGGCATAGGAGCTCGCCCCATCATGGTATAGCTTTGTTTGGCATACAGGATTGTGTCATGCCTTAATTCTGTCCAGGAACCAAGGACCGTATTGATCTCTTTGTCTATCCAGGATTGGCTCTTCATAAACTCCGGAGCCTTCTCCCTATTGACTTCTCTCAGTAAGGGAAGAAAAGCATACAGCCATCTCCAATAAAGGTTTTGTTTCCAGTCCTTTGCTGTTAAGGAAGCAAATTCTTTTTGTAACCGGCCCAACTGTTCATAATATCCCTCATACTCAGTATCTCCTTCGTTTTCCAGAATATCCAGCGCTCTTTTCGAACCTAAAACAGCACACACATCCAATCCCCTCGGAAACGCCCTGGCAGGGCCTCTGTTCGGAATCATTTCCATTGTTAAAGGCTTGTTTGTTCCCAAATATCTCAGATCTTCCTTTCCAAATACAAGATTTTGAAAAATATAAGAATCCGGAATAAACCTCTGCCCCATGAAATGAAATCCCATAGAAGTCTGCTCGAATGTTCCGTCTTCTTTAAAGGCAGCTCCGGAAAGTATCCTTGGAGGCCTTAATGCAAAGGCTTTTTCAATAAACTCGGTTAAAAGGTCACCATCATTGTATTGATCGATACCTTCCTTTAATTGAAAAATTTCCTTTATCAAAGACACATAATCTATGGCATTTAAATCATCACTTTTTCCCACAAAATACACCGTAGGCTGATAAACCCTGTTCCATAATTCAAAAGCATTCTGGTCTCTCATCAGTGCATCAACCATTAAGAGTGCCTGAAGAGTCATTTTTCTTCCGTGAATAACAGCTTCTTCGCTTTTTCCCGGCTTTAATATGAAGTCTATCCTTCCGTACCACATCATGACCTTAAAATACTTTTTAAATATCTCATTCCGGGTGTAGTGCCCTCTGGGGACATACTGACTGTAGTCTTCATAGGCATAAGGATGGACAAAAAGTGACGGATTTTCAATATAAGTCAAAAGCTCTCTGAATTTGATTCCTTCGTGTCCGGAAATGTTGTGCACTTCCTTATCCACTAAATCTCCCAGCTCATAACCGGGCTCATAATCAGGATCCATCATTTTCTTTGCTACGGAAAAAAATCCGATATTCAAAAGGGCTGCCTGCTTGACCTGTTCATCACTGGCTTCATCATACTGATTTTGAGAAATGCCCAGCATTCGGTCAGTGAGTTCCTCAGCATGGTCATTGAGCTTTTCAATCTCAAGGATCCTTAAAACAGAGTCAAAAAAAACATGAGCCGTGTGCAATACTGCGTCGGTGGTTATGAAGATGGGATGGTTGTTCTTTTTGCATTCCAGGTAAACATCATAGGCATTTTTCTCATATCCGGGTATGACCACAAAACCATTGTGCCTCAGCATATCTAAGAAGTCCTCTGTAAACTGGACCTTTTTTAAAAGATCCAGTTCTTTGAGAGAGAATTGATCTGGCTCATTCACCGCCCATATCAAAACATTTGACATAAGGAAACAGACCAGAATTATCCCCGTGTATCCTATTATTCTTGTTTTCATTTTTTCTCCCCCAGGAATCTATCTTCCGGCTTTGAAACACTCACTGCATTATACTGAATCCGATTTTTATAATTCAAACCATTTTTTAGATTTTCTTGCTTATGGAATCCTGAAAAAGAAGAGATTCCATAAAATTTGCTTTTTCTTTGTTTTATACTATAATATATATAGTATTTATAGGATATAAGAACTTTTGTGAGAGAAACCAAATGACAAAAAAAATTTTTATATTACTTTCTTTGTTTATTTTTTTCATCTCTTGTGCTGCAATAAAGGGAGACTTGGAGGAGACCGGTATGAAGAACAAAGTCATCAAATCCGAAGAAGAATGGAAGGACATTCTGACACCTGAGCAGTTCCGGATTTTAAGAAAAGCGGGAACGGAAAAACCTTATTCCGGCGCTTACAATGACTTATGGGAACAAGGAATCTATCACTGTGCCGCCTGCGGGACCCCGCTTTTCAGCTCAGAGACAAAATATGACCATGGGACAGGCTGGCCCAGCTTTACTTCCCCTGTCAATGAAAAAAACATCACCTATCTCAAGGATACGTCACACGGCATGATAAGAACAGAGGTCAGATGCTCTGTGTGCGGTTCCCATTTAGGCCACGTGTTTAACGACGGACCTGCTCCCACTCATAAACATTTCTGCATCAACTCTATTGCAATGGAGTTCAAACCTACAAAATCAGCTTATTTTGCCGCCGGATGTTTCTGGGGTGTCGAACACAAATTCAGTCAGGTCAAGGGAGTCCTTTCCACACAGGTCGGGTACTCCGGAGGAACCACCAAAAATCCATCTTATGTCCAGGTCTGCTCGGGAAACACAGGCCATGCGGAAACTGTAAAAATTGAATACGATCCTTCTGTTATTAGCTATGAGGAAGTGCTTGATAAATTTTTCTCTTTTCATGATCCTACCCAGCTCAACAGACAAGGTCCTGATGTAGGGACTCAATACAGGTCTGTTGTTTTCTATGTTGACGAGAACCAAAAACGTATCGCAGAGAAAAAAAGAACTGAACTTGAAGAATCAAAAAGATTTCAGGATCACATTGTCACGGAAATACAGCCTTTTGAAAAATTTTATAAAGCGGAAGAATACCATCAGAAATACATAGAAAAACAAAAGAAAACAAAAAAATAACAGTTCCTATCATCAAGTTGATTTGATTCTGAGTATATGTTTTCTTGAAAGCAGGCTTAAGGACAATCCCCTTGCTATCATAAACATGGTCAGCGCCAGCCACAAGCTGTGATTTCCGATAAGGCCAACAAATAGATAATAAACAGGCAGGAAAATCCCTAAGGTCGAGAGCAGCATCATATTGCGCATGTGTTTTGTTGCTGTCGCTCCTATGTAAACTCCATCCCACATGTAAGCCACTGCTCCGGTAACCGGGATCAGAGCTATCCACCACACATAACGGGAAGCTGTTTCGATCACGGGTTTAAGGTCTGTAAAAACATACAGCAAGCTTTTTCCGAAAACACCAAAAAAAACCGCAAAAGCAGTACCTGTTCCGCATCCCCATATAAACAGCCTCTTCACAGCCAACATCAAACGGTTCCTATCCCCTGCTCCCGTGAACCGACCGACAAGACTTTCAGCAGCAAAAGCAAAACCGTCCACTCCATAGGACATGAGTGAAACATACTGGAGTAAGATCTGATTGGCAGCCAGAACCAGCGAATCCATATGAGAAGAGGCTGCCGTAAAGAAGGCAAATGTAAACACAAGGCAGATGGTTCTTATGAAAATATCTGTATTAACCGAAAAAAAATGTTTTAAGGGCTCAAGTCTCAGCACTAATCGGCGCTTGCAGTCTTTCAAATGATGCCTGTATTTCAGAACAAAAAAGATAACAGCCATCATCATTCCCGCATACTGGGCACACACTGTTCCGAGCGCAACTCCATCTGACTTCATTCCCAAGCAGAACACGAAGAACACATTAAAGCCGATATTCACCAGGTTGACCAGGATAGTCAGGACCATAGGGTATCTTGCATTCTGCATACCTAAAAACCAGCCATAAAAAACATAAATGGAGAGTGTGGCCGGAGCCGCATAAATCCTGATAGAGAAATACTGCACTGCCAGAGATTTGATGGCTTGCTCTCCAGGTATCAGCGAAAATCCGATCCAGGCAATAAAACCCCGGAATATGATGACAACAGCGCTTCCAACCAAAGCGACCAACAAGCCTCTTATTAATATAGCTATGACCTCTTCTCTGTCTTCTCTTCCGAAAGCCTGGGCTGTCAGCCCGGTCGTCCCCATACGCAGGAATCCGAAACCCCAGTAAATAAAATTGAAGATCAAGCTCCCCAAGGCTACGGCGCCGATATAGTATTCTGATTCCAGACGCCCCATCAAAGCTGTATCCACCATCCCCAGTAACGGAATGGATATATTGCTGATAATTATAGGGATGGAGAGGCGGAGTATCTCTTTGTTCATCTCATTTTTTTCAGAACAAAGCTTCTCCTTAAACCAATGAGTCTTAAAATATCTTCTGAAAGTGCTTTTTCCAGCTTCTTGTTCATCTTGATCGATAACGGATTGTTGAAAGGAAGGACAATGGTCGTATTCTCATTGAGTACGTCTAAACCATTTTCTTTGAAAAGCTGAAGCAGTTTTTTCCTTCTGAGAAAATTATGGGGCCCCTCACTGTGATGGATTTCAAAAATAGCGGCAAACCAATGCATGGGCTCCCATAAAATATTGGGGCAGGTCAGCACCATGATCCCTCCGGGTTTGAGAACACGGGCAAGCTCTCTCACAAAAGTACCCACATCGCTGATATGCTCAATGGTCTCATAGGTGGCAACCAGGTCAAAATATCCGTCTTCAAACGGGAGCCTGTATTCAAGCACCTTAACGGATTCATAATAATCTTTTTTGCCTTTTAACCTCTCATCTGCCAGAGATAAAAGATAATCCGAAAAATCAGCTAAAACAGATCTTTCAACCAATCCCTTCTCAATCCAAAATTCGGTCCCCTTTCCGGATCGGGCCTGTATATCCAGCATGACCATTTTGTCCTTAACATAACGCTGCGCCAGCTCCCAGGAATTTGTAAACCTCCGGTAGTAGCTGTAGGTGCTTTCATTGATATCATCATAATCCGTAACACTGTCCCAAAAATCTCCAACTTCCTTCAAACTCCACCCTCTGCATGTAAAATATTTGTACTCAAGTACAGCCCGTTTTATCGCGCCTTTAAGGTTCATCCTGTTTGCTTCCTATCCATTAAAGCCACCGGTTCTTCTCCCAGATCCACATCAATCCCAATGGTCCATTTTCTTCTTTGTCTTGATAAGAACATGAGTAGCCGGAAGGGAATAAGGCTTCTGATTGCTTTTGTTTTTACAATTTGATGGAGGAGATTTAAAAAAAACCCCATGCCATACTTTTTGTACTTCAGATTATGCCAGTGCATGTGAACCAATTCCTGTTCTTTGATGCCGTATAATTTTATTTTATTCTCCTGCTTCATTCTCTCAATAAGCTCCGCTCCTGCATCAGTCCTTGCTATGACCACCGAGGCATTCTTTAGCGAATTTATCCAAGCATCTCCCAATACAATATCCGCTCCTTCTCCCATATAGAGAGAACACTTTTTACATCCTTTGCGTAAAAACATCAAATCCACCAGTTCATAACATTCTTTTCCAAAGCGGACAACACGGTCGTCCTTTGTTCTTACCATAAATCCACCCGGATACTCACCCCATCTATAGGCCATCTCATCAATATTTTCTTTTTTGATCCCTGCTTTTTTTATCAGGTATTCGGTCGCATCTCCGGTTATATTATACCCGCAGAAAAAACTTATTATGTATTTGATGTTCGTATACCCGTTCTTCTGCATTTGACGCACAGCCCGAACAAAACAGGGCTGTAAAAAAACAGCCGTTTCATTTTCCTTCTCTAAATCAATAAGCCTCTTCAAAGGTTCAAATCCCATGAAAACATATTTCGATCCGGAAATTTTTCTGGCGTCTTCCGCATTCCGCACAGCTTGATACTCAGGAAGATACGGGCAGTCTTGAGAAAATCCTACCCCTATCACTGTCTTGACTCTATTGTTCTCCAGAAGAAATCCGGAAATCTCAGTGCCAACCCCCCCTGAGGAGCCCATTTGGCGGTGTGCGGGATCTAAACTGAACCCGATACACAGCTTTTGATAATCCGAAACCAAATACCGGGAATCATAACTTTTACTGAAACTTCTTTTGCGAAAAAAAAAACCTTTTGTGCCAGATTTGTTTTGCAATCGCTAATCCTTCATCCTTTTGTCAATCAAGTCAGCCAAAAGCCCGACAATAAACAATTGAAACGCAGCCATAAATAAGAGAGTGATAGTCGTCACAAAGGCTTCGGCGATAAATATCCTGTACAGAAGGAGGATAAATCCAACAATGAAAAAAAGAAAGCTCAAAGGCATGAATACTTTTAAGGGTTGGAAATAAAGAACTGTCCGGACGATTAACTTTAAAAATCCATACGTATCTCTTAAAGGACGGAGCTTTGATTTGCCCTCTCTTTTATGGTAATCAATCGGAATATACTCCACTCTGTATCCATTGGTCAAAAGAGCTAAGGTTATGGTCATGGTAAAAGAAAATCCCTCAGGCAGTATCCTGTTGAACTTGCTTATCAAATCCTTTCTAATCAATCTAAGGCCTGAATTGATATCAATGATATTCTCTCCGGACAGATAATCAGCGAGCTTTTTTATAAACCATTTCGCTGGTTTCCGGATCAACGGGATCTTGACATTTTCCCCTGTCCTGGCACCCACGACCATATCGATGTTCCCTTCTCTGTATTTTTTTAACAGATCGGGGATTTTTTGACTGGGATACGTGGCATCCGCATCCGTGATAATTATGATATCAGAGGAAGCCTGTCTCACTCCCGTCTTAATGGCCGCGCCGTACCCTTTATTCACATCATGACGGATGAGTTTCACTTCCGGGAATTTCTTCACTATGCTTGAGGTCGTATCCTTTGAACCATCATCTACAACTATGATCTCAAATTCACTTGAAAACTTTTTCATGCCTTCCAAAACACTTCCTATCCCTTTTTCTTCGTTAAAAGAGGGTATGATTATTGTTGCTTCCTTATGAATACTCATTTCTCAGGCTCCTTATGAAATACTTAAAACGCTGGTTCCCCTTCCTTGAATCATCTCACCGAATGTTCCCTTTGACGTTGCTCAATAATGAACTCAATATTATTAACAGAGGAACTGTAGCTCGATTCAAGCCGGGTCCTGTAAGGCAAAAGAGAAGAAACGATAACCTCAGGTAGCCCGTCCTGCCAGACCAGCCTGTATCTGTTTTCCTCCAGTGCTTTCATCTCTTTTTCCAGGGCATCCTTCCAGTCTCCTGAGAATTCCGCCCCCCGGCTTTCCATAAGTTCTTCATACTGATTTTTCAACATCGGAAGGATCATTTTATGCAAACGCCTTACGGCTAAATCATGCCTTATCTCTTTTGACTCTTCATCCTCCCAGTGCTGGTAATCAAATTCATTATCCTCATTAATAGCAATGGGGGGGCCATCTGTCAGGGGCTTATCAAGCCAGGAATAATACGCGATTGTATAGATGTAGTAATACTCACCCATACCCATTCCTGTGTCCAGTAACGCCTGATTACGTGTTTTGAGAAACTCCGCTATTTTCGGAATCAGGCCGATCCCTGTTCTGATTTTTTTAAAAGCTCCTCCTGATTCCTCTTCATCGTCAGAAAGAAAACCAATGGATTGTTCAAGGTCTTCAATGACAGGCCTTACGGCCTCTCTCGTCTCTAGAAAAGCTTCCATGCGTTCAGGGCTTATCTTTCCAGATGGAGAGGGACAGTAATCTTCTATGTTTCCATATTTCACTGTTAAATCCTTCAAAACATCTTCTGATTCCTCAAAGATATTGACCATGTTTTTTATAAAAACGACTCCTCCGACAATGAGAAAAATAACGATAATAATCACAGCCCCACACCCTATCCCGCACCCGAGCAGCCATTTTTTCGTCGATGTGTTCTTTTTTGGTTCCATTTATCCTCTCTCCTAGGCTACTTACTTTTCCAACAAACTATCACAGTACACCGATCCAGTCAATAAAACCACAAGTATGAAAAGCCTTTGCGCATGGAGCTTTAGAAATAAATCCACCTGATTTTTTTATATATAAGGGCAAACGCAAAAAAGCCGGCAATGATACCGGTAACATCAGCGGCCATGTCCAAAGCATCCATTGTTCTGTATGGAACAAAAAACTGATGAAGCTCATCCAAGACCGCAAGCAAAGAACCGATGCAAAAGACCCAAAAGAATTTGCGCTTGAACGAAGTCTTCAAAAGGTAAAAACCCAGAGATAGGAAAAAACCAAGCACTGCAAATTCAATCAAATGCAGGAATTTATCTAAAAGAGGAATATCAACTTTTACCTCATAACTTCTTGAGGACAGAAAAAAAATCACCGCATAGTAAACAAGGGAAGGCAAAAAGAAAATCAATTTTTTCATATGGCGCTTCATCTCGAATAAAATTTCATTACTTTTGCTCATCTTAATTTCTGATTCACCCTGTTGTCAAATCAAATTCATACTTTATTGTGCATCTCCTGCTGATTCATCTGCCATTGAGTGTTCATATGTTTTTGACATAGAGTCATATGTTATGGTAAAAAATAGTCCTTTTTAAAATGGACTTTCCTTTGACCCTCACCGAATCTATCCTGGCTTTTGTTATAGCCACATTTGGCTCAGCTCTTCAGGGAACCATAGGATTCGGTCTCGGACTCATAGGCGTGCCTTTGCTGGTAATGCTCAATCCTGTTTATGTTCCGGGCCCTGTATTGTTATCTGCGCTGTTTCTCTCTGTTCTCATTGCACATAGAGAACGGTATGCTATCAGCATAAAAGAAATAAAATGGGCCGTAGCCGGAAGGATCTGCGGTACTGTCATTGGTTCTTATCTGCTGACCATCATCCCTCAAGAAAATGTCTCAGTACTGTTCGGAGCCATGATCCTGCTGGCTGTTATCATCAGTTTTTCGGGAATAAAACTCGAATTAAATCCCCTAAACCTGTTAGGAGCCGGAACAGTGTCCGGACTCATGGGGACCACCTCAGCCATAGGGGGAGCTCCCATGGCCCTTATCTACCAGCATCAGAAAGGGCCAAGGATAAGAGGCGCTCTTTCTACAATATTCATTTTTGGCACCATTATTTCGCTGAGTTCTCTGATCATCATCCACTGTTTCGGCCTTATGGAAATCTACGCGGCTGTGACCCTTATTCCTGGAATTCTTTTGGGTTTTTTCCTATCAAAACGATTAGCCCTGATCCTTGATAGAGGATATATAAGACCCGCGGTTCTCATTGCCTCTGCTTTATCCGGAATCATAGTCATCCTAAAGAACATACTGTAAAAAAGGTCACTTTTTTTAAGAATAAATCAGCCATAATTTTTTTTAATTTTTAACTTGACATTTATACCATAAATTCTTATTTTATAGGTGTATCTTAAATTTGTATTGATTATTAATTGAGAATTATTCTTTTTTTAGATAAAAGGGAGGAGCAAAAGATACTCGATTGTTTTAAGTCATTATTTTTAAAATTTTTATTGCAACAAAATAAACATTTAATTCGTTATTATATAGATAGAATAAAACAAGGGGAAAAATGGTTAACAGAAATAAAATAAGAGAATCAACAGCAAGGAATTTGTCAGAAAAGCAATTCCAGACGACGGATCCTGTTAAACTCTACTTAAAGGATATGGGAAGCATCCTGCTTCTCTCCCATGATGAGGAAATATCCATAGCAAAAAGAATTGAGAAAGGAGAAAAAATTATAACTCATGCTCTTTCAAAAACAGAACTTACTCTTGAAAAAATATTTGAAATAGAAAGAAAAATAAATGAACATCCAGATTCAATAAGCAGTTTTGTCAACATAAAATCCGGCAGCAACTCAGGATTCCAGCATAAAAAATCATTATCAAATGCGAACAAAATTTTCAAAAAAATCAAAATACTTGGAGATGACCTTTGCAGGAAATCCTCATCCAATAAATCGATTTTTTCTAAAGGAAGAACTGTTGTAGATATAAAACATCTGGTCAACCGTTTAAACCTAAAGGAAAACATAAAGGAAAATATCGTAGACTCTGTGTATGAGAAGCTCAAAAAAGAGCAGGAAAAAGACGTCATTGAAGAGATAAACAAAGGCAAACAAATAAAGGAAGAAGCGATCAACAAACTGGTGGCTTCCAATCTTAGACTCGTTATTTCCATAGCAAAAAAATACCAGGACCGCGGACTTCCCTTGCTTGACCTCATACAGGAAGGAAATCTTGGTCTTATAAGGGCTGTTGAAAAATTTGACTATAAAAAAGGATATAAGTTTTCTACATATGCGACCTGGTGGATCAGACAGGCTGTTACCCGGGCCATAGCGGATCAGTCACGTACGATCAGGCTCCCCGTCCACGTCACCGAACAGCTTCAGAAAATAAAAAAAATCACCAAGTCTTTTGTCACTGATAAAGGAAGGGAACCGACCTATGAAGAACTGGCGAAAAAAATGAACAGCCCCGTTGACAGGCTGCGCGACCTCATTGAAAATACTCAGGATTCTGTTTCCATTCAGACTCCCATCGGAGATGATGCCAATGACCTGAGTGACTTTATTGAAGACCAGGAAATCCCTTCCCCTCCTGACACGGTCATCCATATCAATCTTAAAGAGCTGCTTCAAGATGCTTTTAAGGTTCTCTCTGAGAGGGAAACAAAAGTATTGAAGTTGAGGTTTGGTTTGAGCAATGAAAGACCCCACACACTTGAAGAAGTAGGGAAAAAATTCAACGTTACCAGGGAAAGAATAAGACAGATCGAGGCCAAGGCCCTTAAGAAGATCAAGACGAATCCCATGAGCTATAAGCTCCGCCCCTTCGCCAATTAATACTGGCAGGCAGCTTTTATGAATAATCTAGGAAATGATGCGGGCGGGTAATGTTATAACCGCTTTAAACATATCCAGCACAGCCGTAACAGTAACCCCGAGAAGGCGGAAAGGAATCAATAAGAGCCATATAATCGGGTATAAAAGCAAAGCAAGAAGTGCAAGGGGCCATGAAACTGCCAGTAAAATAAACCACAAAAGTATTTTCATATACTTATCTCTCATTGATAAATACGAAATCCTAGAAAAAAAGGTTCATCTTTTTTTGTTATTCTATTTCTTGACTCCGTGTAAAGCACAAATGTAAAATTTGCAAAAGGAGTTTTGAATGCAAACACAAATTTTCATCACCTTCCTTGTCATCATAGCTGCTTATGCGATCGCTAAATGGAGAAAACTTTCCGTTGAGATAAGCATGTTTCTCGCAGCTGTTGCCGGAGGCCTCTTCGGTGCTTTCACAAACACACCCCAGTTGAGCCAGCTCGCAAGACATCTGGTGGAAGGCTCGTTCACTTACCTGGACGTCATATTGATATTTGTTACCGCAACCATATTCATGACCATAATCTCTGAGTCAGGTGGTGTGAACTATGTAGTAAAAAATACCATCAAATATTTCTATAACAAGCGCCTCATCGTTCTTTTATTGCTGATGTTGATAACCCTTGTTCCCGGGGCCCTCACAGGAGCAGGGAGCGTCTCCCTGCTGGTGGTAGGAGCTCCTGTTGCCATGGCTCTGAGCTATTTAGGGATCAAACGCAGAAAAGTAGCGGCCATTCTGTTCATTGTAGCCGGACTGAGCGCTGCAGCTCCTCCGGTCAATATATGGGCTATGATACTATCTGCAGGAACAGCCATTCCCTATGTCGGATTTGAACTCCCTCTCGGAATCCCGGTTCTCATACTGGGGACTTTCACTGTTCTGGCATTAGGATGGAAAAAAGAAGAGAAGTCCGACCTTGAATCCGCATTGAAACAAATGCCTGAAATCCCGGAGGGAATGAAATGGTGGAGAGTTCTTATCCCCTTTCTTGTCTTTTTCGGATTGGTGGTCGCTTTAAGGGTCTGGCCGTTTTCTCTTCCCATTATCGGCCTCCCCTTACAATTTACTGTATCCGCGGTCTTTGCCCTTATCCTCAGCCCGAAAAAAATCAATATCCTCAAATTATCCAGAGACACAGTAAAAAAATTGACTCCCCTCCTCGCTACCATGATCGCTGTGGGCATGCTCCAGCAGATCATGACAGCTACTGGGGTCAGGGGGCTTATTTCTTATACGGTCATAAGCATTCCTCTGGTTTTATTGTTCATTTCACTGGCCGTCATCATCCCTGTTTCCGAAGGTGTCTTTACCTACGGAGGGGCGGCTATCATAGGAATCCCTTTAGTCTGGTTTCTTGACTCGATAGGGCTGCACGCAACAGTGGCCATCGCAGGATTAAGCCTTATCTGGCCTCTGGGAGACGGACTGCCTCCCACAGCCCTTATCGGACGGTTGAGTGTCATGGTTTCCGAGTATAAAAAATCCTACTGGTCATTTCTCAAAAGCACCTGGCTTCCCTGGGTCGTGATCACAATCGTAGGAATACTGATGGTGGTGTTCAGTTCCAAACTGGATTTTCTGGTAAAATGGAGTATGTAAGGAGGATATAAAATGCCTTTTATCATGGTTATTTACTATATAATCTGTGCCTATTTACTGGCCATGCTTATCTGGAACTTCATTCGAGAGGATAAAAGCGTGGACAAGATGCTTCAATACCTGCTTATCATGATTCCCATAATACTCAGGCTCTTTCGCGCAAAATAACGTAGGGAGAAAAAAATGTCACGTCAAATTATCTATAAATCAGCAATAGTTCTCATTATAGGGGCCCTCACCCTAACCGGCGGACTCCAGCTCTACCAACACCGCCATTTTCAAACGCCCATCATAGCCGGACCCGGAGTAACCAAAATCAAGAAGCTCAGTGAGTATGCGCCCGGCTTAAAAGGAACCAGGGCCGATACAAACGTTTTCTTTCTTGAAGGCAGTGAGCCCGGTGGAAAGATACTGGTCATAGCGAACACCCATTCTAACGAACCATCGGCTCTGTTGAGCTCTCTTATTTTTCTGGAAAACGCGGCTGTTGAAAAAGGGACTCTTATCATCATCCCTCAATTCAACAACAGCGGGAGCAGAAATACGCGCCAAGGCGACGGATATCCTCTTTATTTTTATATCAAAACGCCCTGGGGAAACAAAAAATTCCGTATGGGTAACAGGGGAGCCGCTCCCCTGGATCAATGGCCTGACCCTGACGTATATGTGCATTATCCGGACAGGCAGCTTCTGTCTTACCTTGATGTGAGAAACACAAACCGCACATGGCCGGGAAGACCAAACGGAGCTCTTATGGAAAAAGTGACCTATGCAGCCATGGAGCTTATCAGGAAAGAAAAAGTGGACCTGGCCATAGACATACACGGCGCAGAAACCATGTTTCCCGTGACAAACTGTATCGTGGCTCCGGAAAAATCAATGCGCATAGCCACCATGACATCAATGACCCTTAAGGCCATGGAAGGATTTGATAACCACGTGGAGCCATCCCCCGCTGGCTTCAGAGGTCTTTCCCACAGAGAAATCGGAGATTTTTCAGAGGCACTGCCCTTCCTGCTGGAAGCCCCCATTCCTTTTCTGGACCAGCCCACTGGGCCTAAAACAGTCGACCTTCTTCTGGATGGAAAAGATCCTTTTCTTCTGAAACTGTCTAAAAAGGGAATGCTGTTCGTTTCTTATGATGAAACAGGCTGGCCCATGGCAAAACGTGTGGGGCAGCACTGTTCTGCGGTCCTGGAAATCGCCAAACAGTATTCACGAAAAAATCAGGAAAAGGCCATAAAGATATCCAATGTCCCCCGTTATAAAGAAATTGTGGAAAACGGAGTCGGATTTTACTATAAGGACCCTTCAAAAGCTAAAAAGGAAAATATATTTTATAATTGAGGCGAAATAGCAAATAGTATATTATTATTAGTAGTAATAATGGAGAAGATAATATGAAAAAAATAAAAACGAACTCGGTCATCTCATTTTTGACTCTTTTCTGTTTTGCTTTTCTCATCAACAGCGGCTTTGCTTTCTCTCAAGAGCTTCCTAAAGCAGAGCTTCCTGTGCTTACCACTTCAGCAGGACAGAGCCCTGATGTAACTACTTTGAATATAGTCTGCGAAGAAGCAGGCATCATGTATGATTATAGTGATGTTCCGGATGTCGATATGATAAGCTCAGGAGTAGGCCTCGGAGGAAAAGAATCTGGAGAAACCGGCTTTCATGTGGAAATAAACACAGACCTGGAACAATTCCCCGAAGGCACTCCCTACAAAGCCATCATGTTTGCCATAGGAGCCAGTTTGAAAGGTATGGGTGCTTCAGGACTGACTGTTGATGATGAAGTGAACAGGCTCAAAAACATCATAGACTACTGTAAAGAGAACAACATCTTTATCATTGGAATACACGTAGGGGGCGTATCCAAAAGAGGTGCTCCCGGAAGCGATAACGAAAAGATGATAACCGCAGTGGCTCCCTATACCGACCTGCTCATCGTTGCCAAGGACAGCAATAAAGACGGGCGCTTCACTGAGATCTCAAACAGCAAGGGAATTCCTTTAAGAGAAATCGATTATGCTTTGAATCTGGTGCCCCTCTTAACAGAGATCTTTAATTAAAAGGAAAAATTCTTTTTTGTGATAATTTTCAAACAGGCATCCACGATTTCCGGGTCATAGAGAGTTTCTTTGTTTTTCTTCAGCTCTTTAACAGGGCTTTCTTTTTCCTGAGCTGACCTGTGCGCCCTTCTGGAAGTCAATGCTTCCACCACATCCGCTACTCCTATGATCCTCGCCTCCAGTAATATCTTGTCCCCCGATAATCCTGAAGGATATCCTGAACCGTCCATCCTCTCATGATGCTGAAGAACAATGTCTGCAACAGGCCAGGGAAAATTAATGTTTTTCAATATATCATATCCGGTCTTGGGATGGCTTTCCACGATCATGCGCTCTGCTTCTGTAAGTTCACCGGGTTTGCTGAGTATCTCTGCCGGAATACCTATCTTTCCTATATCATGAATACTTGCCGCTAATTTAAGTCCCTGGATGCGTTCTTCAGGAAGACCCATTTCTTCGGCAATGGCGCAAGCAAGTCGCGCTACCCTCTGCATATGTCCTGCTGTGAAGGGATCCTTGAATTCAACACTTATTGCCAAAGCTTTGACCGTATCATCCATGATTTCCTTTAATATCCCATACCTTTCTTTTATATCATTACTGATCTTCTCTCTTCCCGTGATATCTCTTATTCCCAGTGCCTGCATGGGCTCCTTTTCATCAAAAAGAGTTTTGGCCAGGACCTCAACATGGATGACCTCACCGCTTTTTTTAATTCCTTCGGCTTCAAGCGGCTGTGAAAGTGAATCCTTAAGGAAATCTTCTATTGTTTGTTTCTCTTCTGAATCGAAAAAAATCGATAAATCTTTCCCGACGTATTCTGAAGGCTTGTATTCGAAAAGAGAACTTGTCGCATGATTGGCATCTGCGATGATATCCTCTTTTAAAATGACAATGGCTTCAAAACCTGCCTGTACAAGCATGCAAAATCTATTGTTTGCTTTCCTTTGAGTGTCATCCGATTTTTTTTGACCGATGACACGGCCGAGGTTCTTGGAGACTTCTTTTAAGAGGAAGATATCCGGTTCCGTCCATTTTCCATGCTCCGATATCCACTCCACCCCAAAAAATCCTATCAAGACCTCATCATGAAAGACAGGAACGGCCAAAAAAGAGAGAGTTCCCTCGCTCAAACACAGCTTCTTGAGAGAGTTATGCGTTTCATCGATTTCCTCTGTGTTTTCGATCTGCACTGTTTTTTCGTCACTGAGATCTTCGATCAGCCATGAAAATTCATCCAGAGGCACGTTTTTTCTCTCTTCGATCTGAGGGCTGATAACATCCTTGTGCCATTCGTATAAACAGCTTGTCAGATGATTATCTTTATCGAACAGGAACAATCCGGTTCTGTCTGCATTGAGTTTGATTCCTATATCCATGAGAATCCCATTGAACACACTCTCATTGTCTTTGGCTTCTACCAGTCTTGACAGGATCCTTGACATGAATTTTTCAAAACCAAGTTTTTGTTTGAGATCCACATCAACTTTTTTTTCATCTGTCACATCCTCTATGGTGACCATGACCCCGTTTATGGACCCGTCTTTACTGAAAAGAGGAATGAAGCTGTTCTTAAAATAATGCTTCTTCTCTGTCTCGTTGACATACACAGATTCAACGGAACTTTTCTTTTGAGAATCAAGACACTTTCTTATTCCCCCTGATATGCCTGATTTATCAAAAGAAGGGATATTCCGTACATCCATTTCAATCACTTCCTGTCCGCTCTCTATCCCCAGCATTTTTCTTGCTTCAGAATTCATAAAATAAACCACACCCTGGACATTGACTGACAGAATACCGACCAAAAGCTCTTCCAGCAAAGTATTGAGATAGAGTTTTTCTTCTTTTAATTCCTGTTCCTTTTTGTCTCTCTCCTGCTCGACTTCCTCTATTTCTGATATCTGTTTGCGGACTCTGTCTAAATCTTCTAAAAACCTGGTCTTTTTTTCGTTTTCATCCATTTTCAATACCCTTTACACAAAATCTTACGGTTTTATAAAACAAGCTCCAGGCAATCCGTCTAGTCCCCCACTTCTATCTCGTCTATTCATGCTTTTTATAATATCTCATTTTCGTTTTGTCAAATGCAATAGCCTTTTAGGATGATTTGGGGGGTGATATTATTGCCCTTGAGTTGCTTTTTCTCTTTGATTATTATAAAGACAAATACAATGCATCTGAATTCAATCTTCTTTTAAGGAAGCCATATTATGAAAAAATATCCATTAAAAGTCTTTTTTGCAGCTATTTCCCTGATAGGTCTTTTTCTTCCCCATTTGGCCTTTGCTGATACAGAACCTGTTCCCCTGTCAAAATATCTCAATTATGCCCGCCAGTCTGCGGATTGGACATGGGAACATTATGACGAGAGAATCGCGGCCTGGAGAAAAAATTTTGATCCTGAGAATATTTTTGGCTACCGACCCCCGGGAGGTCTCTTGGAAATGGCTGTCATCTATGCGTATTTGCACCAAATGGAATCCCAACCGGAACAAGCTGAAAGAGCCCGAGAAGTACTGCTGACCTATGATGAGTTCACAAAAGCTTACCCCCAATGGGCTGTTGAGAAAAGACCTGACTATGATGACAAGCCTCCGGTACTCCCTGATTTTTTCTCTGCCATGAAATACATAAGAGCCTATATCCTGTTAAAGGACCTGGATGTGCTCTCCTTACAGGAAAAGAAGAGAATCGAAAGGAATATCGCTGAAAGTATGGCCTACCTTCTCAGGTCCCAGGAATGGGGGCCTATGAACCGGACTGCCCTTAGGGCGGAATCTCTGGCCTGGGCGGTCAGAGCTCTTCCCGAACACTCCGAAGCAGACAAATGGAGGATGCAGTGCCATGCCCTTGGTAATGATAACTGGGGGAACTGGGAGATAGAGGATGCTTCCCTTTATAATGCGGTCTGGCTTTATGCCCTGTGCGGATATGCCTCTGTTCAGGATAGAATGGAGGATCTGTTCAAAACACCTGAAATGTATTATTACGCCCAATATTATCTGCAGCTTTTCTGCCCTGCCGGAATGATTCCGGATTTCGGAGACGCCAACTGGAGGAGCAACTGGAATCGATTCCTTGTCTTTTTTGAAGCAGCTGCCCGTCAGTATCGAAACAGCCAAATGAAATGGGTGGCTGCCACTCTTGCCCGTAAATTCATAGATTTTGACAATCCGAACAACATCGGACTGGGTTATATGCTTCTCGACTGCTACATCTGGGGAAGCGACTCAATCAAACCTGTGAAGCCAACAGGATTATCAGGAGAAGTCATGGAAGACATCGTGGGAAAGAAAATCGTGTTCAGAAACGGATGGGATCCGGAATCGACCTATATGCTCTTAAACTACAGGGATGAAGGCTCCGGAGGCAGCTATTTCAGAGATTATCTCAGAGACACGATTCCCGTGGAAGAAGAAAAAATGACCCACGGGCATTCCGATGAGAACAGTATCGTTCTCCTGATGTCCGAAGGCTCTGTTCTTCTACATGACGGAGGATACAGGGATTATATGCCCAGCGGACCTTTCGGAGCTTACAGGCAGGACTACTTTCACAACCGCCTGTGCGTGAGGCCTGAAAAAATCTTCATGGGTCAAGAAAAAGGTCAAAACCGCTACGGCACAAAAGAAGCTGTGGTCAGTCAGGATATTCTCGATTTTTTAAGAAATGCCGGTTCCTACAGACCAATCCGGACGAAAAAAATAGATTTTCTGACCTTTGAGGACTTTGATTACAGCAGAACCCGGCTTATAGATGACCAGATGGGATACGAATGGGATCGGATCCTGGTCTACATCAAAGATCCTGAAGCCTTCATTGTTTTCGATGTTTTCAAGGCCACGGAAGAAAGCTACTTCACCCTGTCGAATCTCTGGCATACCAGAAAAATAATCTCCCGGGGAGATCACTGGTATGATACGGTCTATGACAGAATACAAAAGAACACCTTTCCAACCGACCAACACCTCCTCATCCTCTTCCCCAAGACCCACTACAGACTGGAGGGAGTGGTGCCTCAAAAAAGGCACTATCAGGATGAACTCACCATCCACCAGACCACGGCCCAGCATTTCGAACTGACAGAAACGGTCGGGTTCATCACCGTGCTCATCCCCCACTCCTCTCAAATCAAACCCGAATCTTTT
Source organism: uncultured Eubacteriales bacterium (assembly GCA_964624145.1). Classification (GTDB taxonomy): domain Bacteria; phylum Acidobacteriota; class Aminicenantia; order Aminicenantales; family Aminicenantaceae; genus WJMT01. The sequence continues at coordinate 191,131 of CAZUXT010000003.1, forward strand.
CTGGACAAAGTCATGGTCCTTCCTGTCGAACCCCAGAAAACCGGAATGGGTGTGAAGATAAAGCTTGAGAACAGAGAAATTTATGCCGGAGTCAAAAACGATCTGAGACAGGATATGTCCAGAGACTGGAGAAGACCCCGTTACACTTATGAAGCCGGAAAAGTCCGGTGGGGGCCTCTTGAATCCAACGGAGATTTTGTGTTTGCTTCGATAAAGGACAATGAGCTTCGCTACACTATTGTCAATCTGACAAAAGCGCAGTATCTGGACCAGGTGCTTGTTGATGTTAAACCCGATAGGTCAGGGCTTCTCTTTGATGGAAGTGAAGACAAGCCAGGCAAAACGAAACTGAGATACTGGCGGGATTCCCATCATTTCTGATTTATTTCTATAATATTGTGAGAATGGTGGTAAAATATAGTAAAAAAAATTTTCAAACCTGGGTTATTCACAAGTCGAGGTTGCTGCAGATGCGAGGCACAGGGTGCGAAGCTGTGGTCCTTCACCGCAAGTATCCTGTAACGAAGCAGATGCAGTGAGATCGGCTTGCCTTAATGGTAAAAAAATGGCGATTAAAATGAAAGTGAATACAGACACAGATTTTTCAGTTGTCTTTTTTTTAGAAAAAACGTATATCCTAGAAAACAAGGCAAAGAAATGAACGTCGCCATTTTTTTATGAATAGGTCAGGGAAAATAATATGTATTTTAAAAGGGAGCATAAAATGAAAAAATCTTTAAGGCTGTTGTGTATGGTTTTGATATCTTTTGTGTTGGTTTTCTCCTCTTCTTTAAAAGGAATCGATACAAAGGATACGAAAATGCTGACTCATCCTGCTGTTAGTCAGGAAAATATTGTGTTTTCTTATTCGAATGATCTATGGATCGCGGACTTGAGCGGAAAAAATGTGCGCCGTCTGACTTCGCATAAAGGCATGGAATCCTTCCCTGTTTTTTCCCCTGACGGAAAATGGATCGCCTTCAGTGGGGAATATGACGGAAATACCGATGTCTATATCATTCCTGTCCAGGGCGGCATTCCAAAGCGGTTGACCTGGCATCCTTATTCAGATACAGTCAGAGCCTTCACTCCGGACGGAAAATTCGTGGTCTTTATGTCCTCCCGTTTCTCTTTCTCCTACTCCCGCTCTCAGCTCTATAAAGTATCCATAGACGGAGGGATTCCTGTACCGGAAAAAATACCCTATGCCACCAAAGCATCCTATTCCCCTGATGGAAAAAAGATAGCCTATACGCCTTTTGGAGAGGCTTTTCATCAGTGGAAGCACTACCGTGGAGGCACTTTCTCAAGAATATGGATTATAACCCTCAGTGACAGTTCCGTAGAAAGCATTCCTCAACCAGAAGGAAGATGCAATGATACAGATCCTCTGTGGGTCCACAATCAAATATATTTCCGTTCTGATAGAAACGGAGAATTCAATCTCTTCTCCTTTGATACGGAAACAAAGGAAATAAAACAGCTTACCGATTATCAGGATTTTCCTGTTGTCTCGGCTTCATCTAGTGATGATAAGGTCCTTTTCGAGCAAAAGGGAAAACTCCATTTATTTGACATCCATGACGGAACAGTGGATGACCTTTCCGTTGGCGTGGCCACAGATCTTATGGGATTAAGGCCCAGATATGTCAACGGAAGCCAGTATATAAGAAATGCGGACATATCACCTACCGGTGCAAGAGCTGTTCTTGAATTCAGAGGTGAAATCATAACCCTTCCTGCGGAAAAAGGTGACTTTCGCAACATCACAGAAACCGCAGGAATCAACGAAAGGGACCCTGCCTGGTCGCCCGACGGGAAAAAAATCGCTTATTTTTCAGATGAGAACGGAGAATACGCCCTTCATATTAAAGAGCCGGGGATGAAAGGCGAAGTGAAAAAATACCCAATAGACGGAGCCGGTTTCTACGACAGGCCTTTCTGGTCCCCTGACAGCAAAAAAATCTCCTATACAGATAATTCCTGGAGCCTGTACTGGTTTGACACTGAGACCGGAAAATCCCATAAAATCGCATCCGAATACCTTTACGGACCTTCGGGCTTGAAAACCATCCGGGGAGTCTGGTCCCCTGACTCAAAATGGATCGCATACACGCTGAACACCGAAGCCTATATTCAAAAGGTCTATGTGTATTCCATAGAAGAAGACAAATCGCATCCCATCACCGACGGATTGAGCGAAGTGAGCGATCCTGTGTTTGATCCCAGCGGCAAGTATCTTTACTTTTTCGCCTCCACAGATGCAGGTCCGGTAAAACACTGGTTCGCCATGTCCAGCGCGGACATGAGAATGACCAATGCGATTTATTTGGCTGTGCTTCAAAAAGATGTCCCTTCTCCTTTGGCCAAAGAAAGCGATGAGGAAAAAGGATTGGAAAACGAAAAACCGGACAAAAAGAACGATGAAGAAAAGGAAAAGGAAGAATTCCGCATCGACTTCGAAGGACTCAATGAGCGCATTCTGAGTATTCCCGTCCCGGAGGGAAATTATGGTTCCCTTCAGACGGGAATCAGCGGCCAGATCTTCTATCTGGAAGCCCCGCCCGACAGCAGCGTCCCTTACTCCCGCGAAACAAAACTGCATAAATTCGACCTGGATAAACGCAAAGATACAGTCATCCTGACCGGTGTCAATGGATACACACTATCAGCCGACTACAAAAAACTTCTTTATATTTCAGGCAGAAATTTGTTCATCACCAATATCGCCGACAGCATAAAGCCGGGCCAGGGAAAATTAAACACAGAATCCATTCAGGTCCAAATAGATCCGCCCAAAGAATGGAAACAGATATATCACGAGGAATGGAGGATCAACAGGGACTACTTTTATGATCCGAATATGCATGGAGTGGACTGGGAAAAAATGCAGAAAAAATATTCCGTGTTCCTGCCTTACATCTCCTGCCGCCAGGACCTGAATAGAGTGATACAGTGGATGTGCAGCGAATTGGGAGTGGGCCATCACAGAGTTGGCGGCGGAGACACCCTTACCGGAACCGATAGGGTCCCGGTCGGCCTGTTAGGAGCTGATTACTCCATTGAAAACGGCCGTTACCGGTTCAAAAAAGTATTTGGAGGCCTCAACTGGAATCCGGAGCTCCGCTCCCCGCTCACCGAACCCGGAGTGGACGTGAAGCAGGGAGACTATCTCATTGCGGTTAATGGCGAACAAGTCAAACCCCCTGAAAATATCTTCAAATTTTTTGAAAACACAGCCAACCGGTTGATTGAAATAACTGTCAGCTCTGATCCGGAAGGAAAAAATCCACGTGATGTGGATGTGGTCCCTCTTTCCAGTGAATACACTCTCAGAAACAGAGATTGGGTGGAAGGCAATATCGACAAGGTGAATGAAGCAACTGGAGGGAAAGTGGCCTATGTCTATGTTCCTAATACGAGCACATTAGGACACACATATTTTAAGAGATATTTCTTTCCCCAATCACATAAAGACGCCATAATTGTTGACGAACGGTTCAACGGCGGCGGCTCAGTTGCTGATTACTATATTGATATACTAAGGCGGCCTTATGTGTGCTACTGGAATATGAGATACGGTGCAGACCTTAAAACACCGAGCGCTTCCATTCAGGGACCTAAGGTCATGCTTATCAATGAATCCGCAGGTTCAGGCGGCGACCTTCTTCCCTGGATGTTCAGAAAGTTCCAATTAGGGAAACTCATAGGAACCAGAACCTGGGGAGGCCTGGTCGGAACACTCGGATTCCCTGTTCTCATGGACGGAGGATATGTCACAGCCCCCAATCTGGCCATCTGGACAGAAGACGGCTGGGTCGTTGAAAACGAAGGAGTTCCGCCGGACATCAAAGTCCAGCAGACACCGTCTGAAATTCTGAAAGGTCATGACCCCCAGTTGGAAAAAGCCATTCAGGTCGTGCTTGAAGAACTGAAGAAAAATCCCCCGAAGAAACCGCAAAGACCCCCGTACAAAAAGATAAAATAACGCGCAGGAAATTCTTCAATTACCTGAATTTTCTCCTGGTTATTCAAGAGCCGAGGTTGCTGCGTCATTGCATAGTTTATAATTATACTTAAATGCCTACTTAAAGTAGCCAAAATAGAATATAAATAAACCAAATAAAGGCCTATCATAAGGATACACTTGACATGAGTTTATATTTAATCTAATATACCTACTATGAGTAGGCAAAATATAAGTAAAATAAACTTTTTAATGAAAATTTGGGCAAAAAATACCGTGTCTGTGTATTCCTGGCTCAATGAACATGGGGTAAATCGTAAGTTAGCGCAAAAATATTTAATAAGCGGCTGGTTAGAACGGGTAGGCAGAGGTGCTTTTAAAAAAGCCGTAGAAGAGGTCGATTGGACAGGCGCTGTTTATGCTATACAGGCGCAGATGAAGAAGACTGTTCATCCAGCAGGAAAGACAGCTCTTCAGCTTCTTGGAAGAGCTCAATACATCCCAGCTGTCTTTAAAGAGCGCAAGATAGTGCTTTTTGGATTGCAGAATGAAAAACTTCCTGCCTGGTTCAAAAAATATAACTGGGGAGTTAGGATACATTATGTTATGAGTGGGCTGTTTGGTGATGCAATAGATCTTGGTATGACTTCATATGATACAGGCAATTATGAAATAAATATATCTGCTGCTGAAAGGGCTGCATTGGAATTTTGTTATGATGTCCCGGTAAAAGAGTCTTTTAAGGAACTGGATGAAATAACATCATCTCTTACTACCTTGCGGCCTCATTTAGTACAAAAACTACTTGAGGAATGCAGCTCAGTCAAAGCAAAAAGGCTGTTCATGTATCTGGCAGAAAAACATGAACATGCCTGGGCTAATAAAATAGACCTGTCAAAAGTTGATTTAGGAAAAGGCAAAAGAGCGCTCTGCAAAAACGGGCGATATGACCCAAAATACAAAATAGTAGTACCGAAATGAAAAAAAGTTTCAAAAACATATTTTATCAACAAGCCGATCTTTTGATATCAGTATTGCCTTATGTGTATAAAGAGAGTGATTTTGCCATACATGGCGGTACAGCTATAAATTTCTTTATTCGTGACATGCCACGAATATCGGTTGATATAGATTTGATCTATCAAGAAATACTGCCCCGAGATGATACCCTAAAAAATATCAGTGAAGGATTAAAAGCTATATCAGATGGAATCAAATCTGATGTACAGGGGATTAAAGCCGAGCAGAAAATTCGTGGAGATAATTTGACCAGCAAACTCTTTGTCACAAGAGAAAACGCACTAATCAAAATAGAACCGAATCAGATTATTCGAGGGAATGTTTTCGGCACACAGGACAGGGATATCTCTCCAAGAGCTGAAGAAGTATTTGAGAAATTTGTAACTTCGAAGATAATGTCATTTGAAGATGTTTATGGTTCAAAGATTTGCGCTGCTTTGGACCGGCAACATCCGAGGGACCTGTTTGACATCAAATTGTTACTACAAAACGAAGGCATAACTGAAAAGACAAAAAAAGCGTTCCTTGTGTATTTGATTAGCAACAATAGACCAATAGCTGAATTATTGGAACCTCACATACTGGATATAAAACCTGTATTTGAAAAAGAATTTACTGGAATGGTTGTCAATGAGGTTGAACTAGAGGAGTTATTGATTACCAGAGAAAGATTGATAAGGATTATTAATGATAATATAAGTGATAATGAGAAAGAATTCCTGGTTTCCTTTAAGGAAGGCGAGCCCAAATGGGATTTGCTTGGAGTAGAAAGCGTCAGTGAATTACCTTCAATAAAATGGAAGCTAATCAACATTGGTAAAATGAGTTCTTCAAAACACAATGAGGCAATAAACAAGCTGAAAAAAGCATTAAAATATTAACCCGGACTATTCACGAGGGTTATTTAAGGCTTTCCTTACTCCCGAAGGAACGGCTGATTGAGAACTCACTGAAATCAACATCCCACCTATCATGAACCATATAAGAGACAAGATGTTTGCATATGCCGGGACCGAACATAAATCCATGCCCTGACATGCCGGAGGCGACATAAAGGTTTTCCACTTCGGTCTGGTCCACTATGGGACTGCCGTCCGGGGTCATGGTATAGCATCCGGCCCAGTGCCTTAAAATCGCGGCTTTTTCCAGCTCCGGAACCAGACGGACCATTCTTTGTGCCATTTCGAGCAAAAATTCACACGAGCTGTCTTCCCGTATGCCCGGAACATTGGGATCAGGAGTGTAACAGCCTATGACTTGACCGGTTAAAAGCTGCTGGAAATAGCATCCGTCTTTCCGGTAATCGACCAACATGGGCTCAATGATTCTTGGTATTCTCTCTGTTATGACAGCCTCATGTCTTTCAGGATAAAGGGGAAGGTCCAATCCCACTTTTTTACCGAGCTCTCTTGTCCATGCCCCCGAACTCAGAAGGACTTTGTTGGCCTCTATCAAGTTTCCGTCTGCTAACGTCAGAAGGAAATTTTCTTTTTTCTCGATCCCAGACACCGGATTATGAAGGTAAAAATCTCCATCTCTTTCATCGATTTTCTTCTTATAACCTTTCAATACGGCGAACGGATAAGCCTGCCCGTCATCCGGACAATACGCTGCTCCCAGAAGGCCGTCGATATTCAATCCAGGCACAACAGATAAAGCTTCCTCCGGACTCAGCAGGGAAACGTTTATCCCTTCTTTTTTCTGGAGTTCGATGTTTGATTCAAATACGTTGAGAAGGCCCTCATCATGGGCCATGAGAAGATAGCCGCTCTTAGCGAAATCAACAGAAAATCCGAATTCATCCTCCATTTGAGAAAAAAGAGAAACACTCTCTTTCATGAGTCCGATGGATGCCGTGGTTGAAAACTGCTGCCGTATCCCAGAGATGCACCGCCCTGTTGAGCCCGAGCCTATATAGCTCTTGTCTATGACAGCTGTTTTCAATCCTTCCTTGCTTAGATTATAGGCAGCAGCCATGCCGATTATGCCGGCGCCGATAATGGCTGAGTCATAGGTTTTTTTCATTCTTTCTCTCTAAATAAGAAGATATTTTTTATCACAGGTTTTTCTCTAAGTCAAATTAAAACATGTCTTGACAATTTTTCAATCAAACGATAGTCTAGGAATTCAAAAATCCAGAAATTTTGTCCAGAAAAATGGAAGACCTAAGAATAGACACAATCAAAAGAAAACAGAAAATCACATTAAAGGTTAACGGCACTGAAATACAAGCGTATAAAGGGGAAACGGTTCTGGCCGCCCTGATAGCAGCGGGATATAAAACCCTGAAAAATAATCCTGTAAACCAAGAGCCCAGAGGCGCTTTGTGCGGCATGGGAGTGTGTTTTGAGTGCACGGTGACGATAAACGGGGTCCCGAATATCAGAGCCTGTATGACCGAAGTCAGTGAAGGAATGAACATAGAGACCAATGATCAAAGATAAATACAATATCGTCATCATAGGAAGCGGATTTTCAGGAATCGCCGCTGCTGATATTCTGGCCGACCATGACTTGAGCATCCTTCTAATTGACGAAAATATCCACATCGGCGGCCAGCTCTTAAGGAAAATACCCGAAGAGCTGGGAGATTATCCATCGTACAAACCGGATAAAATAAAAAGGATCGGATTTAATTTCATAGAAAAAGTCAAAGAAAAGAAAATCACCTTAATGAACAAGACCGCTCTCCTGGGAGTCTATGAGAACAATGAGCTTTTGATCGAATACAACAGGGAAAAAACATTCACGCTTAAATACGACTTTCTTCTCTTTGCCACAGGCGCAAGGGAACGATTTTTTCCTTTTAAAGGATGGACCCTTCCCGGAGTGTACTCCACAGGAATGCTTCAGGTCCTTATCAAGAGCTTCGGGGTTTTGCCCGCAAAGAAAATGCTGATGGCCGGCTCCGGATTGTTTCTGTTTGCAGCCGCTTATGAATACCTGAAAAACGGCGGAAAACTGCTCGGCCTTATGGAACAGTCTGCTTTCTGGAACAAAGTCAAATTTCTCCCTCAATTTTTCCATCAATCATCCAAATTTATGGAAGGAGCGGGCTATATATCCAAAATACTCTCTTCCGGAGTGCCCGTAAAATTCCGGAGACATATCATAGAAGCACGGGGTGAAAAAACCCTGGAGGAAGTGGTCGTAGGAAAGCTTGACAAGAACGGCGAACTCATCAGCGGAACAGAGAAAACATACCAGACCGATGCCCTTGTCGTCGGATACGGCTTTGTGCCGAACACCGAAGCCCCCCAGATGGCGGGCTGCCAACTGGAATATTCCAAAGACAAAGGGGGCTGGACAGTTGTAGTGAACGACCGCATGGAGACCAATGTGGAAAACATCCTTGCAGCCGGGGAAATCACGGGTATAGGCGGCGCCAATAAATCCTTAAACGAGGGGAAGATCGCGGCGTACTCCATTCTGGAAAAACTCGGGCTCATGGATGAGGCAGACCTGGCGCCTCTTTTCAAAAAACTCAAAAAAGAGAGAAAACACCATATGAGCTTTGTTAAGTGCTTCAACTCTCTCTATAAAATCAAACCAAAAACAGTTCTCGGAATCCCGGATGACACTATTGTGTGCCGCTGTGAAAGCATTGATATGAAAAGCATAAAGGATGCTATCAGCATGGGCTGTAATGACCCGAACGGCCTTAAAATGGCCACGCGCTGCACTATGGGTCAATGCCAGGGCCGGACATGCGCTCCTGTTATCTATGACCTGCTGCACATTCTGTGCGGCCGCACTCCGGAAGAAACCGGTCTGTTCTCTGTAAGGCCCCCCTTTAAACCCGTATCTATCAGCGCTTTAAACAAATCCAACAGATCCTGATCCGGCGGAACCTTATCAAACCTGTCTTTCTGAAAGAATCCTTTTCTGGAGCTCTTTTGCCTCGGCCAGCAGCTCATCCAGCTTATCAAAAATGATTCTGATCTTGATATTAGAAAGCTTTCTTTTCCCCTCCTGCTGGGAAGCGTAATTTAAGGTCATAAATTTCTTTATTTCCTCTTCGGTCATCAGTTCATTTAAAAACTCATCTTCAAGAAGTTCTTCGACCAGCTCCTGTTCTTCCTCTGTTTTAGCAAGCATGTTGTACTCGTTGAGCAGGTTTTCTCTCCAGTTTTTATAATCAGGCGTCACATATTCGGGAAGCGGGCCCAGCAGCCTTCTGGCATTTTTTATGGATTCTCTGAAAAAATCTTCACCTTCGCGCAGAAACCTTTTAGCCCTATAAAAGTCAGTCTGACTCTGTTGAGAATCCTTTTTCAAGATATTCTCAAATGCCTCTATAGCTTCCTTTAAAGACCTAAAACATTTAAGGGCCTTCGGATACACCAATTGTTCCGTGTCATTTGCTTTCATGCCGTTATACTCCCATTTTTTATCCAGAAATGCCTCTCTAAAACTCAGGTTAAAATCTGGATCAATTTTATAAATTGAGAAAAATTTTCACGTTTGTATCGGACCGTATCCTTTAAAGGATAGACCACCGGTCCATCATTTCTCCAGCCCACAGCATGATTCTTTTTTCCCTGTAAGAGAGCATCCACTGCCGCGCTCCCCATTCTGGCTCCCAATATCCTGTCAAAAGCACTGGGACTTCCCCCTCTTTGGATATGGCCTATGACCGTAACCCGGACATCATCGATATACTTTCTCAGTTCTTCAGCCAGGATTCCTGTCTTTCCCGAACCTTCGGCAACCACAATGATCCAGCTTCTTTTTCCGGATTTTCTGCCCTGTTTCACTTTTTCTAAAATACTGTCCATATCCTGTTCTATCTCCGGAATAATGACATCTTCGGCTCCTCCGGCCAGGGCAGAGTGAACCGCAATGGCTCCGGACTCTCTTCCCATGACCTCAACCAGGAAAATCCGGTCCATGCTGTAAGCCGTATCCCTTATCTTGTCTATGGCATCCATAGCTGTGTTTAAGGCCGTATCAAAACCAAGTGTTTCCTGAGTGCCGGCAATATCATTGTCTATGGTGGCCGGAATTCCTACGGCAGGGAAATCAAATTCCCTGTTAAACACCAGAGCCCCTTTGTAAGAGCCGTTTCCGCCTATGACAATAAAGCCCTCGATTCCGCTTTCCATCATATTTCTATATGCTTTTTCCCGTCCGGCTCTTTTTAAGAATTCTTCTGACCTGGCTGTTTTTAAAAACGTACCGCCCAGGTTGATGATATTGCTGACATCCCTTCTATCCAACTCTATGAAATTTTTATCCACCAGGCCCTGGTATCCGTGAGAGACTCCTGTCACTGAAACCCCCTGAGACAAGGCATATCGCACCACACTCCTTATAGCGCTGTTCATTCCCGGTGAATCTCCCCCGGAGGTCAAAATAGCGATTCTCTTCATCTTCAGTTTATCTGATATCAGATTATGAGAGGAGAGTCAACCAAATCATCAGTTTGTGTCAAACAGAAGAGCATAGATATCCGGAAGACTGCGTTGTAATTTCAACAAAAGGGCCTCAGGCAGCCATTCCTTTTGCAAGGGAACTCTCTTTACATAAAGAGAGGAATGGTTGATGTCCCGTCCGTATTTATAATCAATAGGAAACTCTCCTGCGGAATTGATCTGATTGGCATCCAGCAGCGGGTTCGGAACGGATAGGAAAAACCGGCTTTCGCTGTTTTTATTCCGGCCGAATAGATTTTTTTCCTTAAGATAAAGATAAAGGCTCACGGCTTCTGCTTCTGCAGGGTCAATGATGCGGATATCTTCCGGAATGATATCCCTGTATTTTTCATCAACTGTTCTAAGAAAAAGAAAATGGTCCCTGAATTCCTTCTCAAAGAGCGGATAATGGGTGCATCCGAGGATAACGGATCTGATCCTCCCTGTCTCTCCTCTTTCCAGCGCCTCAGCAGCCAGGCTTGTCACATAGTACTTTATGTAGTTCTCCACGGAATTGAGTTCCGCGGTGATGATGTTCCCCTCCTCATCTCTTTCCAAAAGCAGTCCGTCTCCGGTATCAAAATGGTATTCTTCCCAGAGGGATAGATCTATGGCATAAGCAGGATGTCCCAATCCCGGTCCCTGATAGAGACCGGATCCTCTGACAACGGCCGTATCGGGTGCCATATAAGCCGGATCTCCGTCAACAGCACCGGCCAATCCGAAACAAGGCTGCTGCAGGATATCCACTCCTTCGATGCCTTTTTCTGAAAAATATTTCTTAAGTGCTTTGGGATATCCCATGGAGCTGCAGGTCCCTTCCGTGGCAAAAACAGCCACCGCATCCTTTGTATCCGCATTATAGAGCTCGACAGCCTCTCTGGCCCCCGCATCTATGATGCCTATGGCCTTCATATCCAATCCCCACTCTTTCAGAATCCGCTCCACAAGCTCAAACCCGTAAGCTGTGGCTGTGTTGCAGGCTATGACAATGGCTTTGACCGGCTGTTTTTCACCTGCCGGAGATTTTTCTTCCGGCGAGATAGAGTATTTGTCAGCCAAAAGAAAGCGGACGTCCTTGATGATCAATTCTCTAAGAAAATCGGTTTTTCCTTCAGACGGATACCTTCCGTAAGGCATATTGGCTTTGTCTCCAAGATAAATGAACTTCTCCGAAACAAAATCAGGAATACCGTCACTTCCCCACTCATGGGTGCGGTTATCGAACGCATCCAGCTGGATAATGGCGTTTAATACGGTAAGCCCCCCTGTCCCGGAATCAAAAACCCCTATGGGCAAAGAATCCCGTTCGCCGGGGTATTCACTAAAGTCAATATAAAACGGACTCTCTGGATCCAAGCTGATCTCAGATACCAGCTGAAATTTCTCTGATCCGGACGCAAGCGAATTGTCCTGCTTTTCCATACGGGACGAACAGGAAGAGAAAAGAACAGCCAAAAGGAACACACCGACAAAAAAACAGCCTCTGCTCTTAGTGTATCTCATGCGCGGAAGCCCGATTATTTCTTCTCTTTAATGAGATCTTTGATGACGCTTATGGCTTTTTCGAGCTGGGGATCCGTACCTTTTAATTCATTATTCAGGTCATTAACCACTTCAATATCCGGTTTGACTCCCCCGCTTGTCTCCAGGTCCTTTCCGTCAAGCGTGTAACATCCCCAGAAGGGCAGCCTGAAATAAGCTCCGTTCATCAATCCCGCACCGGTCGTAAAGATCAACCAGCCGTAAGTGGTGTTTCCGATGACAGGTCCTCTGTCAAGAGCCTTGAATCCATTCGCTGTCATCTCTCCGTCACTGAGCGTCACTTCATTAACCAGAAGCACTATGGGTTTGTCTTCAAATCCAAAAGATGACTGGGGGGTCTCCGCAAGGCCTCTTATCTTCCACTTTGCATAAACAGGCTTTGTGAGGGCCTGCAGGACCCTGTCATGAACATTTCCGCCAAAATTATAGCGCAGGTCCAGTATCAATCCTTTCCTCGGCACAGCGTCCCTCTCGAGCTCTCTCAGGAATCGTTCCAGGTCTCCTCCGCCCATGGCCCGCATATAGATATAGGCTATCTCATCATCCGTATTTTCCTTCACATAATCACGCCGGCTGTCGATCCACTCCTCCAAAACGAGCCGGTTTTCCTGTCCGGCGGAGATCGGCTCGACCGAGACTTTCTTTTCTTCGCCTGTCCTATCTTTCTTAAAACCCAGCACGACCCTCTTCCCTATCTTTCCGTTAAAAAGCTTCCATATATTTTCCTGAGCTTTGACACTCTGTCCGTTTACGGATACCAGTTCATCCCCCTGAGATACCTCTTCTCTGTAAAAGTACAGCGGACCGTCCTTTATGATGCGCTTCAAAAAGACATTGCCCTCAATAAAATCCCACTCCGCTCCGACATGGGCGCTCGGTTCCTCTGTCCTTGCTCCCATGGCCCCTCTTATTCCGGTGTGAGAGGAATTGAGATATCCGATCATCTCATTGGCATAGTCGTAAAAATCCCTGTCCTCCCTCACTTGCTGGAGCACAGGCTTGAATTTTTCATAGAGCCCGTCCCAATCAACATTGTGAAGTTTCTCATCATAATAGTAGTGCTTCAAAGTGTAATAGACCTCTCCCAGCATCTGATCGTATTCATCGACCTTATCCACTTTGATATCCACGTCAAAAGACACCCTTTCGCTCTTGCTTGTCTTTAAATTTATCCTGCCTATGCTTCCGGAACTCAGATAGTACAGATATTCTCCGCCCTTGCGGCACTGGAGACTTCTTGGATATCTGATGGCAGGCATAAACGGTTCGAACTTCCCTCTTTCTTCCTCTTTCAGGCTGGTCTTCCATAAATGATACGTGCCGTCTGTATCTGATACGAAATAGACTGTCTCCCCATCCACCGGAGAGATCACAAAGGCGCTGTCATCACCCAGGCTGTTCGTTATCCTCTTGGTCTGCCTTTCTCTATCTTCCATATCAAAAACGACCTTGGGTTCTTCTTTATCCTTCTTCTCTTTATCTTTTTTTCCTTCTTCTTCTTTATCCTCGGCCTTGAACAGCTCCTCGAATTTATCTTCCTTGAACTCGGGTTTTTCAGGAGCGAAATCAACCCTGTAAATATCCCATTTTCCTGTGAATTCAGGAAAGCTGTGCCCGAAACGGTTTGAGGAGAACAGCATGAACTTACAGTCCTGAGACCAGTACGGGCTTCCTTCATCATAAGCCGTATCCGTAAGAAGGATCTTTTGCTTCGAGTTGATATCAACGGCAAAAATGTCCGTATGGCTGTTTTTTTGTGGGACGACCGCCAGAAAAGCGCTATCCGGAGACCAGACAAACGCATCGCCGAAACGGCCGCCAAAATCTCCCTCTATGAGCAGGTGGTCATCCTTTTTATCAGGGCTGATGAGTCTTATCTGTTTTTTCCCTCTGTAATAAGCGATCCACTTTCCGTCCGGAGAAAAAGTGGGCAATAGTTCATCCTCTGGGCTTGAAACCAGGAGTTCCGGTTCCCCGTCTCCCAGCGCTGAAACAAGATATATATCAGGATTGGCATTTATATCACAAACATACGCCAAAAGGCGGCTGTCCTTATCCCAGCTGATCTGTTTTTCCCTCCATGGAGTTCGGGTGATATTGCGCGCAAATCCTCCCTTACTTGCCATGACAAAGATATCTCCCCGTACCACAGCCGCTATCTTTTTTCCGTCCGGAGATATCTTGTATTCAGAGACAGAAGCTTCTTTGTAATGAAAAGTCCTGCTGTTTTTTGTCTCACTGGGCGCGCTGATTGTAACAGGGTGGGATTCGCCTTTTTCCAGGTTGGTAACCCATAATCCGAAATCTCTTTCATAGACCGATAAAGCTGTATCATCCGCTATGGAGAGCCATTTTATATCTCCCTCTTTAAAGTGGGTTACAGGAGTCAAACCGTTTCCGTCTTTTCCTACGGACCAGATGTTCTTGTTGTTGTATTCCCTGTCACTTACAAAATAAATTTTTCCCTCGGAATGTCCCCATTGAGGCCAAAAACAGTTGCTCTGATCCGAGATCACAAGTTCCGCCTGGTCTTTTTCGAATCCCTTTCTCCAGATCTCGGATGTGTTGGAGCCCCGGTATCCTCTTCGCCACCAATACCCGTTCTCCATGCCTAAGGAAAAGACATATTCCTGCCCGTCCGGAGACAGATCCGCATAAAAGGGCCAGCTCCAGTAGGTATCAAGGATAGGATAAGCATTCCCTCCCTGCAGGGAGATCTTAAAAAGGCTTGAAGAAGAGGAACGGCCTGAATGAAAAATGACCCATTTTCCATCCTCAGTTATGTCATTTCCCACATCACCTGCCGAATGATACGTCAGGCGCCTGGGCACGCCTCCTTCCGAATCTATGACATAGATATCATCATTCCCGTTTCGGTTCGATGTAAAAACCAGCTGTTTTCCGTCCGGAGTCCACAAAGGCTTGTAGTCATAGGCTATGTGGTCGGTAATCCTCCGGGCATCCCCTCCTTTTGAGGAAACAACCCAGATATCCCCCATATAAGAAAAAGCAATCATACTCCCGTCACCGGAAAGTGCCGGATACCTGAGACCTATAAGTTCTTCGGAATAAACAGATCCCGAAAACACGATCACACTCAATAAAATTAAAATCCCTATAAAACTTTTTTGCTTCACTGCATTCCCCTTTCGTAATTTATTTAACGAAAATACAGGACAGAATTAGCCTGGACGATGAATAAGTCAAGGCTGATGTGTCATTGCGAACGACCGCAAGAAGGTGCGGCAATCCCAGCGCCGTTCAGGCTTTTGTCACATTTTTAGCCACAAGGCCGCGTTCGTTTTGTTCTATGTCAAAATTGACTTCTTCTCCCTCTGTGAGTGTTTTAAAACCGGGCATGGCAATGGAAGAATAGTGAACAAAAATATCCTTATCCTGTCCCTCCTGTTCAATAAATCCATACCCTCTCTCATCACTGAACCATTTAACAATTCCTTTAGCCAAGACTTAAACCTCCTTACGTTTTATAAGCACATACCTGTTGATGAAACGAATAAACATTAGAAAAAATTAATCCTGTGTTTTTGATTCCATGGCGAGACTTACTTTTTTGGTGGGACTTTTCTCATTTAAAACTCAAAACTCTCATTACTCCCTAGTCTTATAGCACAGGAAAAATCAATTGTCAAAAACTATTTTCCCCTGGAAATAATGAAAAATGGAGTGTTTTTATACAACGATATTAAAAAAATTTTAAAATAGAGGCATCCAAAAGAGCATGAAACTGTAACATTTAAACAAAATTGGTTTGATTCTTGATATAAGTGACTGAAAATAATTTTGTTAAGTGTCATCCGAGTGTAACCTTCTGTCTGACACATCGATATTGCCCGGCTCATTATAAATCCTTTTAAATCAATCACTTAAAACCCAGCCTTCTAATTGGCATATTTTTTGCTTAGTGATTAATGAAAATATATTTTAAGGGGAGCTGAAATGGAAGCATCAACATCATTACAAAGAAACGTCGATTTATTCAAAAATTATCTTCTAAATATTTGGGGGAATGAGAAACCTCTGTGCAAATTATTCTCCACTGAAAAAAATAATTACTTATACGATACGGGAACTAACAAGATAGTTAAATGTGAAAATCCGGAGTTCGAATTATTGAATGACCTGATGATCATGGATATTAATGATGCAGTTGATAAATTTTCATCAAATCATTCGCACCCTATTCCAATGAAAACTTTCTCATCTCTGGAGCAGGCAATGGAGAAAGAGCATATTTTAAAAATCACAAAAATTGAAGGTTTTGAGATTCTTAATCACATTGACATTGTCATCGACAAAATTAACAACAATTTGGGTATGCTTCAACTGGAAGTTACTGAGAACTGTAATCTTAGATGTAGATATTGCGTTTATGATCAATTTTTCAGAGAAAAAAGAAATCATGCCAATGTAAGCATGACAGAAGAAATAGCTCGAAAAGCAATCAACTATTTAAAATGCCATTCTGAAAAGACTGATAAAGTAGGGATCTCTTTTTATGGTGGAGAACCATTACTGAAATATGAATTAATAAAAAAGAGTGTTGATTATGCAAAAGCTCACATTAATAAAGAAATAACCT
>CAZUXT010000004.1:0-166156 GCA_964624145.1 uncultured Eubacteriales bacterium
TCTATCATACAATCGACTCCCGCAGGAGGTGCATCACATCATCATGTTACCTATAAAAAGGAAGAAAAAATGGAAAAAATAACACGAAGAAAATTCATAAAAACCGTCTCTTATGCCACAGGAGCCGCGGCTGTGATCCCTGCGGCTCACTATTCCAAAATCCTCGGGGTTAACGACAGAGTCCGTGTGGGGATCGTGGGCTTCTCGGACAGGGCCCGCCATTCTCTCATTCCCTGCTTTCTGAATCATTCCTCAGAGCTCAACTTTGAGATCACAGCGGTCTCTGATATATGGAACAGAAGGCGGGAGGAAGGAGTGGCCTTTTTGAAAGAGAAAACAGGAAACCCTGTAGCCGGAATGAGGAACAATCAAGAGATGTACGAATCAGGAAAAGTGGATGCGGTCATCATCAGCACCGCTGATTTCCAGCATGCCCGGCACTGCATACAGGCCGTGAAAAACGGATGCGACGCTTATGTGGAAAAACCTTTTGCCAACACCATGGAAGACTCACGAGATGCCTTAAAAACCGTAAGGCAAACAAACAAAATCGTCCAGGTAGGAACCCAGAGGCGGAGCGCTCCAAACTACATCAAGGCCAATCAGTTCATCCGTTCAGGAAAATTCGGGGACATTGCGGCCGCTGACATGACATGGAACGTAAACCAGCCCGGAAGATGGCGGCGACCCCATCTAGTGGAAGCTCTGAGAGAAAAAGATGCGGACTGGAAGCGCTACCTCATAAACCGGCCTTATGAGCCCTGGGACCCCAGAAAATACATCGAATACCGCCTGTTCTGGCCTTATTCCTCAGGTATCCCAGGACAGTGGATGGTCCACCAGATCGACACGGTCCACTGGTTCACCGGACTTCCCCACCCCAGAAGCGTGGTGGTCAACGGCGGTCTTTATTTATGGAAAGACGGAAGAAAAAATTTCGACACCTTGACAGCTGTGTTTGATTACGGGCCTCTGGATGACCAGAGCAAAGGTTTTCAAGTTGTTTACTCATCCAGACAGACCAATTCGGCCGGAGGAGTGAAAGAGCTCTATTTTTCAAATGGAGGAACCCTTAACCTGGCCACCAACAAAATAACCCCTGAAGGAGGGCTCACCCAGGGAATGGCAGAAGCCATGGGCATGAAAGAAAACCGTCTGCCTGAAATGGATATTTCTGCAACAAGCGGCGTGGAGACCGCTGCCAACACAGGAACGGATGATGCCACCTCAGCGCATATGCGAAACTGGATGGAATGTGTCCGGAGCCGGAAAAGACCCCATGCGGATATCACAGCTGCTTATAATCACTCCTGTGCTCTGTGTATGACCATTGCAGCCATGCACACGGGAAAAAGAGTGACCTTTGATGAGGCAAAGCAGGAAGTATTGGTTTCCTGATTAAATTTGTTCGAGGAGGTTTGTCTCGAACACACGGCCGTCTTTTTTAAAGCAGAGAGTTTTGATCTCAAGAGGCTTGAGAGCGGCTTTATATCTTATATCCGGTTTTTTCACATGAACCACAGTTTTTGTAGGAATACCGGCTGCTTCCTGTATCCTTATAACAAGCGTCTCTCCATCCTCAGACTGCTTGCATGCCAGGAGCCTCACGTTTTCCGGGCTTAAAGAAAGAAGATCAGCGTCATCTCTCTTTCCCACAGGAAGATGGGAAAGGGCAAAGGGAGGTGAAGAGAGCCAGTCAGCCAGAGCAGGTAATTTCCTGAGAACGGATCCAGGCTCTCCGGGAACCACCAGAAGGCGCACAGAATGCACGCCCATATCCATGCATTTGTGACCGGGGCGGTCCTTTAAGTCAAATCCCCTCTCATGACAGTAAGCCGCGCTTCTTAAAACCGAAAGCCTTATCTCTCCGTCTTTAAAATCAAAGCCGTGCTGCCCCCTGTTCACAATGCCCACTGAAGCAGGCTTTCCGTTTATCTGCCCCTTTACACAAAGCCATCTCCTGTGCACATGCTCCTCTCCATCAACAGGTCTCCGAGTGAGTCCTCCGGGAATCTCACAGAGGATAGAGGCTTGTTTGAAATTTGTGGGAATAGACAGTTTCAGCCGCCTGTGTTTGTGATTCCACAAAATCCTCAATCTGTATTCAAGAACAGCCCATTGGGAATAGGAAAGAGTCCTCATCAAGATGGAGCTTTTTTCATATTTCCATTCGGATTCGCAGATCATCCGCACAGGCCCTTTTTCAACCACTCTCAGACTCCCGGATTCCGGTTCAAAAATTCCTTCTTTTCCCCTGTATTTATTCATCCCGGTACCCCAGGAATCCCCAATATCTTTTATGACCAGCGGCTGCATAAGGGGCCCTGAGAAAATTTGCACCTTCCGGGGCCCGTAGAGTTTTTCGATCAATCCTGACCTTGGATTTGTCTCATAATCAAGGGCTGGTTTGAACTCTCCTCTTTTTACTTTTCCCTTTTTAACTTTCAATTGAAAGCGGGATATGCCCATTCCGGGCAAATGGCTGAAAAAGGATATCTTCCTCCGCCATCCGTTAAAAGGAAGAAGAGCTTCCGGTTGTTCCTCCTGGCATACGATCTTTTCGCCGCTCAGAGTCGACAGCTCAACATGCCAAATCCCCTCCCATTTAGGACGATGAGAAACCATGAATTCCCCTTCAACAGGGACTTCGGTCAAAGAAGGATTGGTATTCAAAACAGTCATGGGAAGAGAAGGGCTGTTTTTGTGCGGCTTATTCAAGGCTGTTACAGCTTTTAGCCTGAGGCGCCTTGCGGAATCCATGGCTTTTCCGTACAAATCCAGGGCATCCTTCTCCGCAGGTTCAGTACATGACCCGGGAAGGATGTCATGAAAGTCATTAAACAGATGATCTCTCCAGGTCTCCCTTATTTTCTCCTCCGGATAGGAAATCCCTCTCAGCCACCAGGCAGCCGCACTGATGGATTCGGCCTGGTGTAAAAGGCCGGCGCTCTCTATGGCTTTTCTTTTAACCCGGGCAAGGGATGTGTAGCATCCGGTAAACACACGCTGCAGCCCTCCTTTAAAAACAGGCGCATCTTTAAGGGAGTCTTTCACTGCCTGATAATACAGATCCGGAGTGCTGTGGCGGAAATCCACCCGGTTTTCTTTTTCAATAAAATCACGGATCTGGTTCAGATCCTCTCTGGTCGCGCCCCCTCCGTGATTTCCTATCCCCCAGAAAACAGGGATGTCCTTTCCTGTTTTTAAGGCCAGCTCTGTTCCCTGTTTCAGTCTTTCTTTGATATTATGGTATTCGGTATGATAGAGACCGACCGGGATTCTCAAAGCTGCGATCTCCGTCCCGTCGCATCCCTGCCAGCGGTAAAGAGAGGACGGAAGTTTTAACTGTTCTTGCTGCGGACGCATATGGATATACATCTTGTATCCGCTTTTTCTGAGAATTTGAGGAAGTCCTGAGCTGTGTCCAAAAGAATCGAAATTGCAGGCCACCTCAGGGAATGAATGAAAATATTTCTTAAAAAATGTCCTTCCCTCCATAACCTGCCTGATAATGGATTCTGTGGATGTGAGATTCACGTCCGGCTGAAGATACCATCCTCCGCTTACAGACCACTGTCCCTTTTTCACCAGCTCCCGGATCTCTTTAAATAAAGAAGGATCATGCTCCATGACCCACTCATAGAGAACTGCTTCGTTGTGATTGAAAATAAAGTCTTTGTGTTCGTTGAGGATCTCAACAGCGATTGAGAAAGTCGTGAGCGCTTCCGCGCATCCCTCTTCCCACTGCCACTGCCACACCGGATCCAGATGGGCATTGCAAATCAAATGCACACTCGGCATTGTCATTCTTCATCCCTGGCCGGCAGTTTTTTATACCACGTAAAATAAAGCACAAAAGCAAACACAGCCGCGACCACTCCCCAGACAGCAGCATTGTTCCATTTTCTGAGAAAAGCATAAAAAGGGAGCAACGCTAAAGAAAACTGAAACACGGCCGTTAAAAATCCGTTCAGAGCATCATAGAAAGGCATCCGGTCATTCGGAGGCACAAGTCCTCTTCTCTTTGCTTCTTCCCTTACCGGCTTCCAGAACCCGAAAGGTCTTACTTTGGAGTAAAAATCAACCAGCACATCCATATTCTGAGGCTTTTCCAGAAAGCCAAAAAGCACGGTCACCGCAAAACAGGCCGCAATATCTATGCCCAGTGATTTGGGGTCTGACCAGTGGCCGAAAAACAATTTTTGAAGAGCTATAAGACCGGCGGAAGCTGCCATGCTTATATAGAAGGCCTTTGCGGAAAACCGCCACCAGTGCCACCTCATGGTCGCCGGCACCAGTATCATGGTCAAAACCACAAAAATCATGGTCTCCCAGGCTGAGATGATATCCTCAAACGACATGCTGGCCACAAATCCGATCATGAGCATGACAACCGAGGCCAGCTGCCCCAGCCTCACCAGCTGCTTCTGTGTTAGATTTTTGACAAAATATCTTTTCAAAAAATCATTCACAATCACAGAGCTCGTCACATTGATCATGGCATCCAGAGTGGACATCAAAGCAGCGAGCAGGACCGCTAGGAAAAGCCCTCTCACTCCCACTGGGAGTTTGAGTATCACCAGAGGCATGATCTTTTCCGCATCGAATCCGGCCTGAGTTTCCAGAAAAAAAACGCCCAGCACCAGGAAAGCACAGCCCATTATCCACCGGGCCGTATACCCCACAGTCCACATGCCTCCGGCCAAAGCCGCATCTCTGGAGCTCCGGGCACTCAGGAAAAACTGGAAATCCCATACATTGGGGCCGGCCAGAATCCGAAACACCAGCCAGGAAAACCCAGCCACCATAACAGGCCCGAACAAATAGAAGTGATGGTAGCTTTCAGGAGATGACTGCAGATATCCGGACCACAGCTTCCAGGGGATTTTTAAAGAATGCCACCCCGCGCTTTTACTAGAAAAAATCTGAGCCAACTGGCTGTTGGTAAACACCATGATAGATAAAATGACAGCCCCCACTCCGATAAGGAGCGTCTGCAACATATCCGTCAATATCACGCCGAAAAATCCCGCAAGAGTCACATAAATGCCTACCGCCGCAAAAACAATAAATGTAGCCAGCTCGCGGGAGAGAGGCAGGAACTCTTCGGCGAATTTTCCTATACCCACAGCAATGTAGGTGAGGTTAAAAATCATAAGGAGAAGCAGGAACAGAGCTGAGGCGATGCGGGCTTTTTCAGCATCCCTTGTGTCTCCATACCGGGTCCGGTTCCATTCGGCAAAGGTCATCACACCTGAGCGCCGGATCCATTTGGCCTGAAAAGCCATGTAAAAACAGATAATGAACCATCCCCAGTAGATGTGTGTAACCCAGACCGCTTTAAGCCCCAGATAATACAGAGTCCCCACCATGGCCATGGTGCCGCCGATATCAATATAGCTGGAACACCCTGCCAGCCCCAGCATCCACCAGGGGACATTGCGGCCGGCCAGGTAATAGGCAGCCAATCCTTTGGTGGCCCTTTTCTTGATCCAGAATCCCAGAACAGCGATAAAGACCAGATAACCCAGTATAAGAGAAAGATCAGTTGGGGCAAGTTTCATGTTTTTATCATTCCTTATCTCATGCTACCTTGCTGACTTTTCCTTGTGTTTTATGTTCGGAGCCATTAATTGTTCGAGTCTCATAAACATTAATTTATAGTAAGCAGGGACTTATTAGTTCTATTTGATCAGTTTCACTAACTCTTTTTCCAAATGATAAGTATAACTTATGAGTTTACCGTCTTGAGTTAGGGCGTAAGTCCCATAGGGCGTTGGTGATAATTTCTGGGCTTCCTTTGAACTTTTTAATATGACTTCTTTGAAAGGTATTTTTTTCCTGGCAGCGAACTCTTTCACTATCTTCGCCGCATCAATTGCGTAAGGGCACTGGTCTGCTCTCAATACTGTTATTCCTTTAGAATACTTTTCTGCTCTTTTCTCGAATTCAGGGAATGACGGATTTGGAGCATTTTTTAGTTTTTTCACTAATATTTCAAAACCGTCATGCTCTCCGACGCTAACAAAACCATTCTTGATAAATATTTTGTTATGAGCCAACCATTTCCCCTTACTTATCATAACGACTCCATTCTTTCCCTGCTTCTTGGCATCACTCAAGCACTCTTTTATGAGCTTGGTTCCTAATCCTTTCTTTTTCCACTTGCCCACAACCCATAAGCAATGAATCAATAAGTAGTGATTACCGTTTACTGCTCTCCAAGCGTTCTCTATTGGCACATATTCAATGAATCCCCTGCTCGTGTACCCTTTCGGCTCCTTGATTTGTAATAGTTTGATTCGTAATCCTTTCCTGTATTCCTGCTTAAACCATGATAGTTTGTTCTGATAGCATTCTGCTTCCTTTTTTGATTTCTTGCAGAACAAATCGTACTTGTCAACGTTTGAAGTTGTGATGTCAATGATTTTGTGGTCAATACTCATTTTAGGATAAAGAGTAAGTGTTAAGAATATTTTAAACTCTGTATTCTTGCAAGAATTATTTTTTTAAGAAGTGATGCGGGTAATGGTTTTTCTGCATTGCCATGCCTACCAAGTCACGATTTAATGAGAAAACTACTATTTTGTAAGCAATTCGTTCCTTGACTTCTGGAGCAAGTGACTTGATTAGTTTTCTTATTCTTTCAAGCTCTAAGCGCTTACTCTTGGGTACTTCCGCCAAATATTCATTAACACTTATCATATTAGTTTGGATAAATATGGGAATTTCTTTTTTTGTTCAGGTCAGTAGGAGAAAGTTTCATAGCCGATGAGTATTTTTATATCAGGATGAAAAAGATGTCAATGGAATATAAATAATCGTCCGAAAACGAACAAAACTTGTTCAAAAATGTACATATTCTCGTTTATGAGATCTTTAAAACCTCAGAAGACTAATCTGGCATATTTTTTGCAGTAATATTGATATATGTTCGAATTATTCGATTAAATGCGTGAGGTCAATAGAATGGCTATTTTAGCAGTAAAAGAAGAAATCATTTTGAGTGCATTAATGTTGCTGTCCGGGAGTTCCCACGGTGCCCCGCTCAGAAAGAGGGTCGTTGAATTGTCCGGGAAAGAAATTGTATATGGGACGCTCTACAATCTGCTGGAGGTTCTTATAAGAAAAGGGCTCGTCACATCTCAAAAAAGCAAGCCGACGCCAGTACGTGGAGGAAGAAGCAAAACCATATACAGTATCACTGCGAAAGGAAAACAGGCCCTGGAAGAGACGCTATTGATGCATGAACGTATCAAGAAGAGTGTTCTGAGTTTTGAAACAGAAGCATAGGATAAAACTGTGAAGAAAAAGTATAACAGCCCAAGAATGGCTAGAATGCTTCTCAATCTAATGTCGGTCTATCATGAGAATCATTCGATCATCGAAGATTCCGAAGAGACTTTTACTGAAATACGGAAATCAGAAGGGCGCTTTAAAGCAATATGCTGGTACTGGATCAATACATTAAAATCGGTTGCCGGCTATCTAAAACTCATTGTGTCTTGGAGGCTTACAATGTTTAAAAATCATCTCAAGATTGTTTACCGGAATTTTGTAAGGCATAAATTGTTCTCTTTTATCAATGTTTTCGGATTAGCTATCGGACTTGCCATCTGTCTGATCATCAGCCTCTGGGTTCTGCGTGAGCTCAGCTACGACCGTTTTCATGAAAATGCCCATCGAATATACAGGATAGAACGTGAAATATTTCGTGATCAATCATACAGCAGATGGCCCATTACAGGAGGATTGTATAAACAAGCATTGATCGATGATTTTCCCGAGATCGAAAATGCTGTGCGTTTCTGGAGAAGAGAATTCGCCATTACGGACCATAAAAATGATATCCACAGACAGCAGACGTATGCAGTGGATAATTCCATTTTTGATATTTTTAATTTTGATCTTGAAGAAGGGGATGAACAAACCGCTCTCTCAGATCCCATGACCGTGGTTCTGACCCGAGAAAATGCCTTAAAATATTTTGGTACCGGAGATGCTGTCGGAAAATCTCTTAGCTTAGAGTGGGATTCAGAACAGACGGACTTTAAAGTGACAGGAATCTTAAGGGAAGTTCCAGAAAATTCCCATATTCATTTCGATATGCTGATATCTATGGCCTCTGTGCCGGAGGAGGTATTCGCCGATTGGAGAAGCAATTACCTCTATACATATGTTTTGGCCTCGGAAGGCACCTCAAAATCTGACCTTGAGGAGAAATTGAAAACTTTCGCCGCTCAACGATTGGAGCCCCACTACGGTGACTTGCTCGTACTGAA
Source organism: uncultured Eubacteriales bacterium (assembly GCA_964624145.1). GTDB lineage: Bacteria > Acidobacteriota > Aminicenantia > Aminicenantales > Aminicenantaceae > WJMT01. The sequence goes on from CAZUXT010000004.1 coordinate 8,283, forward strand.
TAAGGACATGACAATCCATGATGTCCTTAAAATACATCTTTTCCCCATTGTTGACATTCATCTGCATCCCAGTGTCAATTGGGAAGTGGAGGCGGGAGGGAGTATCCTGTCGATCTATATTTTTTCGTCCATTGCCGTCCTTATCCTGGTCATTGCCTGCTTGAATTTCGTGAACCTATCCACTGCCCGGGCCAATAAGAGGGCCAAAGAAGTGAGCCTTAGAAAAACAGTAGGTGCGGATAAATACCAGCTCAGAGGACAGTTCATTCAAGAATCGGTACTCCTGGCTTTTGTATCTCTTGTGCTTGCCCTTGCCATAAATTCACTGTTTGTCAAGGTCTATAACGGGATATTTTCCGAAAATCTGTCGCTTTCCCTGCTCCTGCAGCCGAAGAATCTCGTTTTTCTCATTGGCGCAACTCTTCTTGTCGGGGTGTTAGCAGGTCTTTACCCTGCATTTTATCTGACCCGGTTTGAGCCTGCCAAAGTCATAAGGGGAAGTCTTCCTGCAGGAAACGTAAAGTCTGTTTTCCGCAGAAACATGGTGGTTATCCAATTCAGCATTTCAATCATTCTGATCATCGGAATGTTCACCATTTACAAGCAGATGAAATACATCCAGAACCGATCTCTGGGCTTTGACAGGGAAAATGTGGTCATCATCCCGGTAAGAAGCCGGCAGATCGCTCAAAATTACGAATCATTCCGGAACGAACTTAAAAGAAGCTCCCGGATCTCATCAGTATCTTCCTCATCCGAGGTGCCTGCCGATACACATTACAGCAACAGCCATTTTTCTCGCCTGGATTCAGACGACCCGGTATCCCTGTATCTGTTTTTTACCGACTATGACTATTTGGATACATATCAGATGGAAGTCCTTGCAGGCCGGACGTTTTCAAAGGACTTCAGCACAGATATAGCAGGGACCATCATTCTCAATCAATCTGCGGCGCAGAGGTTCGGCTGGACGCCCGAGGAAGCGGTTGGGAAAAAGCTGGATAGTCCGTATTCGGAAGATCCCCCTCAGGTTATCGGAGTCGTCAAAAATTTCAATTTTAGATCTCTGCGCATAGAGGTCGAACCCATGGCCCTGCTGCTCGATCCGGGATATATACGCGCGATCTCGGTCAGGATCATGCCCGGCAATTTTGAAGAAACTCTGAGTTTTATCCGTGAAAAATGGCAAGGCGCATTTCCCGGAGAGCAGTTCGAGTTCGGTTTTCTGGATAATCGCATCAATCAAATGTACGCAAGTGAAAAGAAAATGCAGAAGATCTTTGTGGTCTTTTCATCTCTTTCCATTTTGGTTTCCTGTCTTGGGCTTCTTGGCCTGGTGTCCTTCACTACAGAGGTAAGGACGAAAGAGATCGGAATACGCAAGGCGCTTGGAGCCTCGACGGGGAGTGTGATACTGCTTCTGTCAAGAGAGTTTATCAAATGGATCATACTCGCCAATATCGTCGCATGGCCTTTGGCATGGTTCATGATGAAAAAATGGCTTCAGAATTTTGCATACAGGGCAGAAATCGGATGGATCGTCTTCATTCTAGCTGGTTTTCTGATAATATTGATAGCCACATTCACGTTTATTTTTCAGACAGTTAAAACTGCTTATGCCGATCCCGTGGACAGCCTGAGGTACGAATAGAACCGTATTTCCGGTTGACGGGAATTATTTTTTTCAGGTATGATTTGGAAGAACGGCGGATAATCAAGGGTAGGCTATAAATGCATTTACAACAGATTCTTTTGGGATTGATTGAACTTTTAGTCTCCATATTTATCAGTTTTGTCCTGATTGCGGGAAGCTACAGGTTCTTTATATTTATCACCCCTCGTTTTGATGAGGAGCGCCAGCTCAAGAAAAAAAATACAGCTGTCGGAATTGTCTTAGGGGGGATATTGATCGGAGAAGTCCTGGTTGTGAAACAGGCTATCTATCCTGTGATGTCTGTGATACAGCTTTTTATCCTCGGGGAGGAGAAAAATTTCCCCAACTATCTTGAAATGATCGGACTGAGTGTGGGTTATGTCCTTCTCGCAGGAATTCTTGCCTTGGGTTGTATTCTTTTCAGTTTTTGGGCGTTTAATAAGCTCACTCCGCGCATCGACCAGTATGAGGAAATCAAAAACAATAACGTAGCTGTTGCTGTTTTTATGGCTCTCTTCATACTGGGGATCTGTATCTTGATAAGTGATGGCGTTTCGGGTTTGACAAAGGCTCTGATACCGTTTCCTGAAATCGGATCGATCCCGTTTAAGTGACTCCGGGCATGAAGAGTTTCCTTATTTCTTTCATAGCAATACTCATCCTCATAGGAGGCTTGGTCTTTCTGGCCTCTTTATGCAAAGAGAACTCTTGTCCAAAAAATCTTTCTTTAATGGAACAGGATATGGGGAACGACTCAAAACCAGGTGCAGGATATTTCCATAAGACTGACAGGCAAGACTATTATGATATCGCTTACGGATGGGAGAATTATCAGGGCCGCTTATTCCGCATTTCTTTTTCATATCCAACACGGTTTTTATCAGAAGCAGAAGAGGAATTTGGTTATTATCAAGAAGAGATGGATGAATATATATATACAAACCTTGCGGGAATAAGAAAAGAAGCCGTTGAATCCATGAGAGAAAAAACCCTCAAACTTATAAACGACAGTGAGTACTCTGACTTTATTTTTATAGAGGGCAGCGAACCGGAGAGGTTTAATATAAAACTCTCTGTCCCCTATTCTCATGCGGAAGAATATGAAGAAATCAAAGCAGAATTCAACAGAATAACCCATCAAATCGCTGAAGAGCAGAAAAAATATTTCAGAAAAATTGAGAAGGAACAGAGGAAAATAAAGGAACAATTTTTAGAGATGCGGCTTCTCAGGTTTATCGGAGACCGAATAGGTGTGCATTATACATTTTGTGTTCAAAAAAACCGTCCGAGAGTCAAAGATGTGATGAAAGTCATGAGAGATAACAATAACAATATGCCGCTTCAGAAGTTTTTAGCCTTGATGCTTGCTTTTATACAGGAGATTCGATTTGAAATTCCTCCTATAAGGGAGAACAATAAATATATCGGAGGTTTTTGGGTTCCTCCACGGGTAATTGTGGACAACAAGGGAGATTGTGATTCAAAAGGAGTGACCTTTGCTTCTTTATGGAGAAACTTTAAAAGCTATCCCTTGATCATAATAAGGATTCCGAACCATATGTTTATAGGAGTGGCTATTCCGACCATAGGGAAAAATGTGCTTGTTATAAACGGCTTGAGATACACACTCTGTGAAGTCACCGGACCTGAAAAAATACCTCCTGGGATTGTGTCTAACTACAGTCTTTCCTATCTGAAAAGCCGGAACTATGTTTACGAAATAATCAATTAAAAAAGGGGAGGAAATGAAAAAAATCCTTTTGTTTGTTTTTATAGCCGCCATACTTCTGTGTTTTTTCTGCTCTCAACAGAAGAAGCAGGGAGCATCCGTGGAAGTCATAGATGGAATCGAATATGTCCATAATCCTGGGAATCCCTTGTATCCAAATCGGACAGTTTATTTTGAAGAAGAATTGTCCATACAAAATGAGGATGAACAAGGAAACGTTCTGTTGTTCCGCCCTGGTTGGTATCTGGTCGACCAGAATGGATTCATTTACATATGTGATCTCATGGACCTTGAAGTCAAGGTCTTTGACCCGGATGGACATCTCTTCCGGACCATCGGCCAGAAAGGCGATGGACCCGGGGAATTTCGAAGTATCGGGGAGATCGCTCTGCTTCCCGATGATAGGCTCTTGGTTTTGGATTGGGAAGCTCACCGCATATCTCTGTTCGACACTGAAGGTGAATTCATAAACAGCCATAAATTCAAGAATTGGAGCTACGATTTCTTTCTCACCACGAATTCCTTCTATGTTCGGGACGAGAACATTTTTGGCGAAAAAACGAAGCTCGCGGTCAAAGCCTCTGATTATTCAGGTAAAGAAATTTTCTCCTTCGGAGAGTTTGAGCCAGACCATTCACAGGATATCAATGAAGCAGGAAGACGGTTCTCTGTTTCGCTTCCATATGATGTCTGTTCTCTATTTGCTGGAGATCAAAAAAACACCCGTCTCTATCACTGCATGAATGACAAATACCAGATCGAGGCTTATGATCAAAACGGAAAGGTGTTCCGGAAGATCGACCGGCCCTACAAACCTTTACCCACAAGACCAGAGGACAAAAAATTATATCTGGAGGGGTTTAGGAACATTTCCAAGTCAGACCTGGCCCTAATAGATAAGAATGTCCAGATGCCTCCTCATAAGACCGTAATAAATAGGATGTTCGTTGATGATTTGGGGAACCTGTGGGTCGAGACCAACGAAGAAAAAGAAGAAAAGGGAAAATCTCTTGTGGCTTACGATATCTTTGATGAAAAAGGCGTTTACACAGCCAAAGTCTGGCTCTCTGTTTCGCCGGGTATCATCAAAGGCGGGAAAATGTATGCAAGAGAAACTGATGAAGTAACAGGATACAGGGAGTACAAAAAGTACCAAATCATTTGGCACGACCTGGAATAAGGTGTGTTCACTCCGTTTTACTGGAGGATTTTTTTGACAACAAACTGGCAGAATCCGCCGTATTTTTCCCGGATATAGTACAGACGGTTGTTTTTGACCACGGCATTGATAGGCGTTCTGGAATTAAGCAGGATATCAGCGCTTAATCTGTGTTTGAAAACGCCATCGGCTTTTTCTTCAAGGTCGATTATCAGTTCCTTTTCGGTTTCCAGGAAACCATCTTTCTCTTTTTGTAAAATAGAGGGTTCCCTTCGGTTGGTTATAATTTCTACCCCTTCTTCATACAGCCTCTTCGGCCCTTTGTCCTCCGAAACACAACCAAAAAAACTCAAAAAGACGATCCCGAAACAAATGATTTTTTTCATAGCTGCTCTCTTTCGTATCTTAATGTATACTTTTATATACTATTTATCTATTATTATAGACATTCATTTATGAATATCAACACATATTTATTCAAATCGTTATTTCTGTTCTCAATCAATATAAAGGCAAAAATATGAATATGCATAAACTATGGGAGTTGAACAAGCTCAGTTTATTATGGCAGTCGAAAAAAACTTAGATGGAAATTCTCTGTTGACTTGATTTTTTTTATTTATATGATGGGTGCTAAAGATACTTAAAAGGTACAAACTTTGAAGTTTTTTATTAAATGAAACGTATATATAAAGGAGGGAGATAAAATGGCAAACGTCCTATTGGTTCTGGCTCTTGTGTTCGTTGGTTTGTTCGTTATCTTTTCCATCATGATCGTGAATGAAGTTTCTAAACGAGGAATCAAGATTAACTTCTTTTTGCTGCGGCTCTATATCATCAAGTATATCCAAGAGTACAAGAAGATCACAAAAAAGGAAACAGGGAAAGTCGGCCTACTTTATTATCTCTGCATCATTTCAATCAACCTTGCCCTGGTTCTCGCCATTGCGGGTTTTTTAGCCAAGTAACGTCCCGGTTCATTTTCTCATAACTGCCTATCCTCTCTCTTAAGAACTTTTGCTTTGATTAGTCCGAGAGAGCTGAGAAAATATCATATGAGGATTCCCTGTTGACTTGGGCTCATATTATATGATGTGTGATGTGTTTTTAAAACAAATTGTGAAGCCATTAAAGGGATTGGAGAAGGCTTGTTATTAAAACCTTTTTAGTGCATGACCGTTTATAATAATGAAGCGCGAATCAGCGTTATATCACAAGGAAAGGAGTAAACATGCACTGTCGAAACAAAACAGCCCCACTAAGGAATCGTTTAATCACACTGGGAATATTATTGAGCGGTCTGATGCTCTCTTCCATCCATGCCCTCCCGGACACTCAAGTGATTAGCAGCACGGATAAAGGCCTCTGGAATGGCTCATCTCCCCTTTCGCTTGAGGAAGATTTGACCATCGGACTTGAAATCGGCACCGAATCACAGATGTTCGGATACATCCGGGCCTTGACACTGGATGCCCAAGACAATATCTACGTGGCGGACAGCTACGAACTGAACATCAGTGTCTACAACTCCGAAGGGAAATTTATCCGGGAATTCGGCCGCGAAGGTCAGGGTCCGGGTGATTTTCAGACCATCAGCGGTATGTGCTGGTGTCCGGAGGACAGCCATCTCTATGTCACGGACCGCACGAACCACCGTATCACCTGTCTCTCTCAAGAAGGGGAAGTCATAAGGAGCATAAAAGACGAGCTGTTCAAGGCCTGGATCGATGACATTGCCTGCCTGGATGACGGGCGTTTCGTTTTACTGGCGAGAATACCGGAGAAAAAAGGCACAAGTTACAAGATCATGGTTACTGATTTTTCATTCCAAAAGGTCCTTGCGGAAGCGGCCGTGGAATTTCCTTCTCATACCGTAGGGATTGAATGGGCTCCCTGTCCTTCCGATATAGGAGTTATCCAGGGAGAAAGAGTCTATTACACCTCTCCCTCAGCATATGAGATTGTTTTGCTGGACTCTAACCTTAACCAATCCCTTACAGTAAAAAAATCCCATCCCCGGATGTTCATCCCCCAGTATGTTCAGGGATTTTACGCTGATTTCAATGCCATCGAAACACTTCTGGCTCTGGATGCTCTATACGTGGTCGGCGTTCAAAGCACTCCAATCAAGAATATCCCCCGGTTTAAAACCAAGCGGGAATTCATCGAATTCACCCACACACCCGACCTCAGAGAATGGAATCTGAAAAGGGCCTACCAGCTCGATTTTTTCAACACAGATTTTACATTTCTGGGGCGAATTGAAATCCCGTCAAACCGTCGCCTGGCTGGAAAAGACTCGCAGGGCCGGCTTTACTTTATCGAACAGGAACCCTATCCCCGCATTGTACGCTGTAAAATTCAAAAATCGGCGGATTAGATTTCTGATATTTAGACAGCAAAATTCGTTCCTTCGTCACAGAGAGCGATATTTTTAAAGGATGTATTACCGGTTGTAAAATGATAAAATACAGCGCAGGGTCTTATTGCCTGAAAAAATGAGTGGAGGTTCTTTTATGGAAACAAACAACACCAAAATGAAGATCGAATATTTTCACGCCTCAAAGTATGGGAACGGGGCCATGGTCGCAGACGAGTTCAAGAAACAGATGGCCGCCAAGGGGATCACTGTCAATGTCCATCATGTCCGAGATGCCAGAGCAAAGGATATGCCCGCGGCTGACCTGTACCTATTCAGCTCACCGGGACGCATGGGCAAACCCAAAGGAAAAATGCGCCGTTTTCTGAAAAAGGTCAAGCTGCCATCAGGAACCAAGTACGCCATCCTGACCACTGAAGGAGCACCTCAGCCGGACAAGAAGACCGGCCGCATGCCCACCGAAGAAGAGCGGGCTAAATGGCAGCGCATCATTCCGATCATGAACGAAATACTGCAGGAAAAAGGCCTTGTCAAGGTCGCCGAAGGCAAGGTCCTAGTGACCGGCATCAAGGGACCGCTCGAGGAGGGATGGCAGACAAAAGTAAAAGAATTCGCTTCCCAGCTCCTTCAAGAAGAAGACAAATAATTCCAAAATATCAAAACATCCAACAAACATAATTTTCGAAAAAATGCAACCTTTTTGGATCATGAGGAGTCTTTAGTAATGAATGATATGTCCTAAAATTAGAAAAATATAGATGAGGTAAAAATGAAACTTCTTTCACGGACTGAAGAATTCATCCTGCTGGCGGCTCTTTATCTTAAGGAAGAGGCCTATTCCGTACAGATACGCAAGCGGTTGAAGGATGTAACGGGAAAAATATGGTCCTACGGCGCTCTTTTTATCTCGCTGGAACAGCTCGTCAAAAAGGGCTATTTGACCTCTTCCCTGACCGATCCCTTGCCGGAGAGAGGCGGACGAAGCAAGCGAATCTATTCCATCACTCCTTTGGGCCATGAAGCCTTAAAAGAAATCAAGCAGATGGAACGCAAGATGTGGGAAACCGTTCCCGATGTAAACGGAGGATAGGCCGTGAAGAACGATAGAATAATCAAACCACCGAGGACAGCCCGATGGCTTTTCCGGAAGATATTCCCGGACGGAGGGTTTGACACAAACGCATGTGATCTGGAAGAGAGTTACCGGGAAGTGGTCAGGGAGAGAGGTTTGTTTTATGGCAAGACCTGGTATTGCTTTCAGGTGCTGGCCGCTTTGTATTTTTTTATCTGTCTACAAATAAGAGGAGGATTAAGCATGCTCAAACATCATTTAAAAATAACACTCCGCAATCTCCGGAGGCAAAAAGGGTATTCCTTCATCAATATCTTCGGTCTGGCTGTCAGCATTACAGTTGTCATATATATGGCCCTTTTCATCCGAAATGAATTGAGCTTTGACAGAGGCAACGAACACCTCGACCGAATGTACACCATCATGATGGGCGGAGAAAAAGGACAGCAGTATATCATCTCAGCTGCGGCTCTGGAGCTTTCTGAGAATATCCCGGAGATCGCAAAGTTCACCCGTATCGGCTTGCAGAGTGATTCTGCGCTTCAATACCGTGAGGCAGAAACAGAATACGAAAAGAATATCATGATCAAGGATATGACCTATGCCTGGGTTGATCCAGGCATGTTCGAAGTTTTTACCTATGACTTCAAGGCCGGGAATCCTGAGACCGTCCTTGACCAGCCCTACTCCATTGTCTTGACCGAAGAAGTTGCCAAAAACCTGTTCGGAAGTAAGGATCCTATCGGAAAGGTCGTCACCCTTAACAGCCGTTATGAAATGACTGTAACCGGAGTGGTGAAGAAGCCTGCACATTCTCATCTGGACTTGAATGTCTTTGCTTCTATCCTGACCTTTCGATCTATCAGAGGCCCGGATGCTGACCGCAATTACGAATACAACAGCTATCCTACCTATGTACTGCTGCCCGAGAAACACGATCTGGAAGCTGTCAACCAAAAAATAGATACCCATATGGCCTCGGTCTTCAAAAGGGTAGGACGGCCCAAGGATGATTTTTCCCTTTTTCCGGTGAGTGACATCTATCTCTCTGATTCCGGCACTGTGGGCATCAAAGGAAACAAGACACTTTTGTGGATTCTGTTCACTATCGCCGTCTTTATCGTGACCATCGCCGGAATCAACTTTGTTAACCTCAGCACAGCCCGCGCCTCTACCCGGGCAAGAGAGATCGGCATCAAAAAAGTGCTTGGAGTGCTGCGGAAAAATCTCATGAGGCAGTTTTTTTTGGAGTCTGTTTTCATTGCGTTTGTTGCGTTGGGTGTGGCCCTTCTCTTTGCGGTCTTCTTTTTCCCGTCCTTCAATCAGGCCTTTTCTGTGGGCATTAGTATGGAGAGCCTGTTTAAACCTGGGATGCTCTTTTGTCTTGCCGCGCTGGCTTTTGTCATTGGGACCTTGGCTGGTCTTTATCCGGCTTTTTACCTCTCTGCTTTTCAGCCCGTCACAGTAATCAGGGGAGATGTCACTCAGGGGAAAAAAGGATCTTTTTTCCGCAAAGCTTTGATTGTTTTCCAGTTCACGGTTTCGGTTATTCTTATTATCGGAACACTGACCATCACCAGCCAAATCCGCTTTGCACGGAACAAAGACCTTGGTTTCAGTGCCAAAAATGTGATTACTTTCCCTCAGCCCCGTTTGACCTCATTCCACCGGAATCTCGAAAGCATCAAAACCGAACTTCTCCGGCATCCAGATATTTTGGAAGTGTCTTTTTCCCAAGGATACCCAGGGAGACCGCGGAACAATGAATCGCTCAAGATCGGTGAAGAGTACATTGGTTTCACCCACTACAGTGTGGATTCCGGTTTTGCCGGCGTCTACGGCCTGGAACTTCTGGAGGGAAGGTTTTTAGATTTGAGCCGGCAAAGCGACCACCTGCGGGCCGTCGTTATCAATGAGACGGCAGTAAGGGAATTCGGTTTGGAATCCCCTGTCGGCACTCACCTTCCCTACATCCCAAGAGGAAATTTAACGGCATTCCCGGTAGAGGAGATCGAAATTATCGGTGTGATCAAGGATTTTCACTGCCGGTCGCTTCACCAGGAGATCAATCCAATCCTCATAAGTTACAATAAAGACTGGATGTCCCACGGAGGAATTTTGTATTCCGGGGACAATCTCTCTGACTTGGTCAGCCATGCCAAGGAGGTCTGGAAGCGGTTTGCACCCGGATTTCCGTTTGAATTCAGCTTCCTGGATCAAGAAATCCAAGGGATGTACGCAAAGGATGAGGTGTTTGAACAGGCCTTTTTCTATGCAGCCGGCTTTTCCATTTTGATTGCCTGTTTGGGGCTTTTAGGTCTGGCCTCTTATGTGACCGTTAAAAGGACCAAGGAAATCGGTATCCGGAAAGTGCTCGGTGCATCGTATTCCCAGATTTTGATTTTGTTGTCGTCGGAATTCACAGCATCTATCGTTCTGGCTAACCTGATTGCGTGGCCTGTGGCTTATTACTTCATGAAAAAATGGCTGGCTCATTTTGTATACCGGATCGACCTGGGGATCGGGACATTTTTATTATCTGCCCTTCTGGCATTCGGTGTGGCGTTACTAACTGTGGGCTGGCATTCCGTAAAAGCAGCCGCTTCTGACCCGGTTGATTCCTTACGGTACGAATAATGCATAAGAATAATTGCATTGCTCGATAATTCAGGGGAAGAGGGCTACGCAACTTTATGAATAAAGAAAAAGTTTATATAATTGACTTATCTTATTCATAAAACAATTATAAAAGGAGCTTTGTAGCATGAAGAGAAAATATAGAGTAATCCCTTGTGTTTTGCTGTTTGTTTTTCTTGCTTTTTCTTTTTCCCTCTCACAGGAAATCGAGACCAAAGACGGAGTAAAATTCATCCACAATACAGAAAAAAGTCTGAAGAAAAATAAGGCCCATATCTCCTTAGAGCTTGTCAATACTCTGGGAGATATAAACACACCCGATGAAAACCTGGCTTTTTATCTTCCCGAAGATATTGTCACAGATACGGAAGGGAATATATATATCCTTGACTCAGGAAACCACAGAATACAGAAATTCACATCTGACTACCAATACCTCGCCACCATAGGAAGGCAGGGCCAGGGACCCGGAGAATTCTATCTCCCCTCTTCTCTGGATATAGGAACGGACGATTATCTTTATGTCTCGGACCCTCAGAACAAAAGAATCCAGATACTCAAGCCGGGCGGCACGGAATTCAAGACCATCAAGTTTCTCGATGAGAGTGTGGGATCTATAAAACTGCTTGACTCCGGGAAAATCATCATGAACCCGACAGGAGGTCTTATGATGATGGCTCGATTTGAGGAAAAAGAGCTCCCCAAACTGATCAAGGTCTTTGATACGGAGGGAAATCTCGTCAATGAGTTCGGTGAGCAACTCGATTTCAAAGACATACTTATGAACAGAGTGGGAAACCAGTATGAATTCGCCGTGGATGAAGATGACTGTATTTATGTCACGTTCCTACACCAGAACAGAATAGAAAAGTATTCTCCCGAAGGAGAGCTCTTATTGAGGGCTGACCGGCCTCTTAATTACAGTACAGATCCTCCAAAAAACAAAGGAAAAATAGAAGCAAAGGGAGGCATGCAAAGGGTTCAGCTCCCTCAGATGAACAAATGCAGCGAGGGAATATCCGTGGATCACAAAGGAAGAGCCTGGATCATAACAATGACCAGACAACTCAAAGATGATGAAAAAGTGGGCAAATCAGTGAGAATGAGTAATATAAACGGACAGCGATCCATGTCTGTGAAACTCGAAGGGAATACGGAGCAGACAAAGACCGATGCGTATCAAATTGAAATATACAGCCCGGAGGGAATTCTGATCCAAAGGATCCCTCTGGATCATTTTGTGAATAAAATCCAGATCCTTAAAGACAGAGTGTTTCTCCTGGATAAAGAACGCGGAACAAAATACTACGAATATAAAATCATAGAAAATTAGTATTTATTTTTTCGGAGGCTTTGTCGGAACCCAGTTTTCCATGAAATCTTTCTTTCCTTCGTGTTCATCAACAAGGGCCTGGAAAATAGCCCGCATCTGTTCATACGGAAGCGTGCCGATGACCATACGCCCGTTTATGATCATGGTAGGAGTGGAACGGATTCCATAGTCATATTTATCCGAGGTCTTCTCATATTCTTTGCCCGTTTCCACAATGATGTCAACCATCTCCCTCACAGAAGGATCCTGCGCTGACTCATAGACTCCATATCTCTGAGCCAGTTCTATTCTCCACTCGGGATTTGAGCGGGCCGTGTTAAAATTCGCAAAGATCTCATTATGTATGTCCAGGAACTGTTCCGGATCTGCCGCCGAATAATAGATCAGCTCACAAGCTCCCTGATGGATATCCTTATCAACCACACTGTTGCATTCTCCCTCCAGCGGGAAAAACTGAAAGGCAATGTTTATCTTTCCGGCAAATTCTTCCTTTAACAGGCTGAACTGCTGTTCAAGGAACAAGCAATCCGAACAGAGAAAATCAGCATACTCGACAATATGGATAGGGGCTTCTTCAAACTCCTCGGTCGAACGGGCGGTCCAGTACGGTGAGATAAAGCTGGGATTTCCCACAACAGGAAGTTGATAATATTGATTGACTATCTTTGCTTCGGCTGCTTCCCGCACGGCTTTCTTGAATTTTAAATGTTCGACCACTCCAAAGGCAGCTAATAAAGCGATCAGCAAAACCGTAAAGAGGATCCTTAAAGAAAAATATTTTTTCATGGAATGGATTGTCTCCTCAATTCAAGCTCAGTCGAGAGGCCAAAATTGATGGTCAAACCAAATTTTTTCCTTAAGGTCATTGTCTATTCGAGCCAGCATCACCATATGTTCTTTTTCCCAGTCTCTGAGCCATTCAAAAAGTGATTTTTCATCTTCTGACTGAGCTGTCGCAGAATGGTCTGAATAATATCTCACAGAATTCTTCTCGAATTCCAAAGCCGCTGAAATAACCGCGGCCTCATACCCGGCTCCGGATACATTTTCTTTTATGATATCTGTTAAGACCGCTTCCGAGGTTTCTGCATAAGAATTCTTTATGTCAGCTAAATCAAATCCTTTACCTTTGGAAATACGAGAGAACTGCTTGTTCAGTACATTTATGTGTTTCTCCTCTTCCTTTGCTAGCAAGGTAAAAAGTTCTTTTACACCCTGCACTTTAGATGTGTCTGTAACAGACTTGTAAAGAGCTCTGCCTTTATGTTCCAAAAGAAGGGCTCCTTTTAAAATTTCAAGCAATTTGTTTCCAGTCATAACTCCTCCTCCCTTTGACTATCCTGACCTATTCATAAAAAAATGGCGATATTCATTTTTTTGTTTTGCTTTCAAGAATATACATGCTTTCTACAAAAATGACAATTGATATGTTTTTGATGCTCTAATAATCCAGGTCCGAATCCAAATCATTCAGATGAATCCATCTCCCCCCGTCCCATCCGTATAAACTCTCCGTATATATATTGATGAGTTCCTGGAGTGAAATGTCTTCCTGGCATTCCTGGCACAATTGAGAAAAAAACTTCCTGAGATTGGGAGTAGGTATGATATCCAGCAATTTTAAATGATTATTGAAAACATATTCAAATCCTAGATAAATCTTCTCTGACTCGAGCTTCCAGGGATAAAAATAAGAATGGAATAAATCATTGTCTGAATTGTCAAAAACAACAAATTCATAAGGCCTTGCATACTTCTTGAAATGATTGGCTTTAACGCATCTGATGTAGGCTATCTGATTCCCTGATTCAGCCTCATCAGCAATGTATTTCTGCAGCAAATACTTGAGGTGCTGGTATTCCGGTTCAATACGATTGGGAGGGCAGATTCCTTTAAAATTTTTTAGGTCCAGCACACCAAGGACAGCCTCACCATTAAGAAGATTGTTGGTTGCTCCGAAAACAACTTCATGAGTTCCATCCTTATTTAAATCAATAGGGATCAAAAAGGACAGATGACCTGTATGAACATATTCATTCAGCAGATTACCATTGATATCGTATCTGGTAATGATCACGAGAAAGCGGGTCCTGTGGCGCCATGCTGTTAATATAAATGATTTTTTACCGACTTGAGCGAATTTACTATACCGAGGATAAAAGTTTGACCTGAGGAGAAGGCCTCTAAAACTTTTGTCGTTGACGATGCTCTTTCGCCAGATCCTTGAACCGTTATTATCGAACAAGGTCAAATAAACTTGATTGCTCTCCTGATCATATTCTTTGGCGATGACCTCGTTGGCCTGGTCATTGTCTATATCAAAAAAATCCAAATTCTCTTGTGTATCCGTTTCTTCTGTGCTGATGGGAACATCACTCTCAGTATAGCTCCAGATCACTCCCCCCTCTTTGTTTTTTATGTATACATTCTTATCATTGGCAACAGCTGTGATTGGTTTAGGAAAAGGAGAGATATAAAAATCATAGGTATTCTTTTTTGTACCCAAAAATAACCATACCATAACAAAAACAACGACAACCGCCAGGAAAACCGAGAAACAAAGGATTAGATTCTTCTTTCTTTTTTTTCTTTTATGAGAAGAAGGTCTTTTCCTAAGCCATTTTTCAATCTCATCCACAGAAGCATAAACGGTCCGCTTGTTGGCATCTCCCACTCTATGAAGGGGGAATCCCAGTTCCTGCTCCCAAATATAAACGTTCCGTATGCTGACATTCAGATAATCTGCAATGGCTTTAACACCAAAGATGTATTTTTGAGAAAGCGATTTCTTCTTACGTTCAGACTTGATATCCATGTCAACTTTAGATTTGGTCAGTGTTATCTATAATAAAATAATAATATTTTTCAATCAATCAGAAAATTAAAAAAATCACTAAAAGTTTTCCTAAGAGCATTAAAGAGAATCAATCTGAAGGAGAGATGACAGCCCGTCATTCATATCTTAATGTCTTAACCGGGTCAGTTGTTGCCGCTTTTAGTGCCTGAAAACTGACGGTAATGACCGCAACAGAAAGGGCTGCGGCCGCAGATATAATAAATATCCATGGCTTGATACTGATTTGATAAGCAAAATTTTGCAGCCACTTTCTCATCAGCAAATAAGACAGAGGCCATGCAATGAAATTCGCAAACAAAACAAGTAATTCAAACTCTTTTGAAAGCAGCCAAAATATATTTTTTGCAGAAGCTCCAAGGACTTTTCTGATCCCGATTTCCTTGGTTCTTGTCTCTACCATGAAAATAGCTAATCCCAACAAACCCAAACAGGCTATAAAAATAGCTAAAAATGAAAATGTGCTGAATATCTGACTCAGCTTTTCCTCGCTTCTATAAATTTGATCAAAAGTGTCATCCATGAAAGAGTAATCAAAAGGATGCGCCGGATCCAGTTCTCTCCATTTGTTTTTAAGAAAATTCAGGGTTTGATCGATATTATCCGGACGAACTCGAACAGCAAAAACAAAGGTGTTCTGCGGCCAGATATGTATAACCAATGGATTGATCTCATTTCTGAGCGATTGGAACTGAAAGTCTTTGACCACTCCGATAACCCTCCCTTTTTTATCATCCCATGCAAACCGGGTCTTTAAAGGATCTTCCAGCTCCAGCTTCCTGACAGCCGCTTCATTTATTATGAATGCCTGTGTCGTATCTGTGTTCATCTGTTTTGAAAAATCTCTTCCTTTGATGATTTCCATCCCCATGGTTTTTATGTAGTCATGGTCGGTATAGATCATATTCAAGGACAGGGTTTTTTCCCCTTCTTCTGTAACCAGTTTTATGGCGTCTCCGGCAACCACTCCCCCGGGAACTCCGATGGTCACTGTTGCTGAGACGATATTCGGATTCTCCATCAGCTCTGCTTTGATGGCTTCTGAGCGGGTTCTGATCTGGTGGGATCGGATGGGAATGACAACCACATGCTCTTTGTCAAATCCCAGTTTTCTGTTTCTTAAAAAATCGAGTTGGTTCAAAACAACAACCGTCGATACAATCAAAATGATTGAGACACTGAACTGAAAGACAACCAATCCTTTTCTAAAAAAAGAGCTCCGGGATCCTATTTTTTTATTTTGTCTCAACACACTGACAGGCTGAAATCGGGAGATAAAAAAAGCCGGATAGCTACCTGAGACCACTCCCACAAAAATCAAAATAAAGAAAAGGCCTCCGAGTAAGATCAAATTGGTAAAAAAATTTAATCCAATTCCTTTGCCGGTCAATGAATTGAAAAAGGGAAGTGCTGCTTTAACCAGGATCAAAGAAAGCCCTAAAGCAAACACTGTGAACAAAAGAGATTCGCTCAAGAACTGTGTGATAATCTGATTCCTCGTTGCCCCTACCACTTTTCTTAAGCCCACTTCCCTGGAACGGTTCGAAGAGCGTGCAGTGGCCAGATTGACGAAATTAACACAGGCAATCATAAGGATAAAAAAAGCAATGATTGAAAAGATAGTCACATACTTTATATCTCCATTTGGACTCAGTTCCGCCTGCAGATGAGAATAAAGATGGATGCTTCTCAAAGGCTGTAAACGGGAATACAAACGCCCTCCCAGAGTGGACTTTATCTGCGCTGCCGCATGCTGTTCAATAAATCCGGGAAGTTTCGCTTCCAGATTTTCAGCAGGAAATCCGTCCTGAAGCAGCAAATAAGTATAAAATTCATGGCGGGCCCAACTTTCAAAATAGCGTTCTTGAACAGACGGAATTTGTTCCAGCGTCTTTAAGGAGGCAAACATGTCTGCATGAAAATGTGAATTTTCCGGCATATCCTCCATAACACCGGTTACGAAAAAATCCTGATTATTGACCTTTAAAGTCTTGTTGACAGGCTCATCCGTTCCAAAGTATTTTGAGGCGATTTCTTCTGATATCACAATGGTTTGGGGAGACTCCAGGGCTTTTTCAGGATCTCCTTTTATCAAGGGAAAACTGAAAACATTAAAAAGAGACGCATCTGAAAAAAACAAATGATCTTCATAAAACCTTTTATCCTCATACTCCACCATTCTCCTCCGCCCGGGAAAAATCCTCACGGCATCCTCAACTTCAGGAAATTCTCTTTTCAAAGCCGGAGCAAAAGGAGCTGAAGAGAGAGCATAATAGCGGCTCAATCCTCCCTCTACATCAAAGCCGTCCACCAATCTGTAAATCCGGTCGGCTTTCTCATGATAACGGTCATAACTCAATTCATCCTGAACAAAAAGCACAATCAAAATACAGCAGGCCATTCCTATGGCCAGCCCAAAAATATTGATAAAAGAATAGGATTTGAATTTTTTTATATTTCGGAAAGCGCTCTTTAGATAACTTTTGATCATGATAAATCCTTATTTTATTATATGGGCAAGGTCTTTCAATTATATATACGGGAGATGAAAAAAAAAGGTTGTTTTTTGCGTGAACCATTTCCAGATGTTTTCCGTTTACACTAATAAAAGGTGAAAATTAAAAATATGAGTCAAAGGAAAAAGCCATGAAATTTTTACTCTCCGTTGTTCTTATTGTCATGCTTCCCTGTCTTGTATTCTCCCAGGACATAGACAGCGGAGTCACAGTGCCGTCCAAAGGCGGAACATCGCTTTCCTTCTCTTATGTCAACCTATCCAGGACCTTCAAGTTTGATGGCATTAAAGAAAAAGTGGAAAGAGAAATCCTTAAAGCGACTTTTAGATACAGCCCATCCCGGTGCTTGAATCTGTATGGATTTGTGGGGACTTCTGATTTTCCAAACAGCTTTTTTTCTACTGAGAATAATATTTACTACGGCGGAGGCTTCAAATACACATTAACCGGTATGGTGGATATTGAAGAAGAAAACGGAGAACACATCAACATAAAGGGAAGCACCGGATTTGATTTTCAAATCGCCCGTCTCGAGCCGCTCAACAATTCAGGCTCTTCTGATTTCAGTCTGACCAAACTTCAAGGGGCGGTTGACTTTGGAGTCAGGATATTTCGTTTTGCAGGCTACATGGGATTCAAGGCAAACAAGCTGTTGGGAAAGGCTACCCTGCCTCTTGAAGAGGAAGTGGATCTCAAAAGCCGGGGTTTTTTCAGCATGTTTCTCGGATTTGACTACTACCTGAGTCACGGCATCGCTTTCACTTCTGAATTTTCCTTTTTCTCAGACAGTGCCTGGGCTTTAGGCCTTAGAGTAGACCTCTAACAAAGTCACCACTCTTTTCTTAATGATTCGTATCTCAAGGAATCAACAGGATTTGCCAGAGCCGCTCTGAAGGCTTGCAAACCGACTCATAGATGAATAATCTGAGAGTCCAAGGCGTATTTATTCTGGAGGATACAATGATCGATAGTATAGAAAAAAATGATGTCACACCCATTTGCCCTCACTGCAGTGCCCCTGTCACTACCTTAGGTTTGCGGCGGGTACAAAGCATATTGGGAAAACGATATATCTATTTCTGCCTCAACTGTAAAAAAGTGCTCTGCATCTCTCATAGAAAGGGATTCTGGATGGGATAAAGATTATCTTTGCCCCTGCTTTGAGGTCTGCTCCTTCACAAACAAGAGCGGGAACACGATATCACTCAGACAACAGGGAATCCAGACAGCAATAAACAAAAACACGAATATGGCAATATAGGAAAACCACTGTAGCGTAGCCCCCACGGCCATGAGAATGTGGAACAGGGAAGACCATGTGCTGAGCAGAACATGACCGGCGTGAGGAACTTTCGTGGTTGGTTTAAAATAAGCAAATATGACTCCCACAACTGCCAGTGGATTCACCAGCCACCATTTCTCTATAAATCCGAGATGGATCCCGCGGTGAGGCATGTTCAATAAGGTCTCCCCTAAGAAAGGAATGACGGAATCACTAAGAGTGGCAATCCCAACAGATCCCACATAACCAATCAATATTAAAACCCAGAGGTTGCATTGACCTTTAAGGCACTTTTTATTAAAACGCCCGCAGGTATGGAGTTTATAAATGGATGCTGTTACCATCGCACTGAGAACCACATGAATGGGATGAAGAACATAAAAAATATTATAGGAAATGTTCTTTGGCATTTTTAAAGAAACAAAGATAACCAGGATACCGGTCAATGCGCCAAAACTGGTGAAAGGTATGTGGTGCTTGAGTTCTTTTGATATCTGTTTGATCATGGTTTGATCTTCTTATAGGCAAAAATTCATCTTTTGTTTTTTTGTGTATCCATCATACTATAGAAATCTCTTTCGTTATATATTTAAAGAATATAAGAATGAAACGCTTCATGTCAAAATTATTCACAGCGGATAATCCTAACAGAACTGCTTTTTGAAACGACAGAGATTGCCCTCTTTTTTTCATTGTGATATACCTTGACTATTCATAAAAAAATGGCGATGTTCATTTTTTTGCTTTGGTTTTAAGGATATACATGCTTTTAAAAAAAAGTGACAACTGAAATGTTTTTATTTTTTTGCTTTCATTTTAATCGCCATTTTTTTACCATTAAGGCAAGCCGATCTCACTGCATCTGCTTCGTTACAGGATACTCGCGGTGAAGGACCACAGCTTCGCACCCTGTGCCTCGCATCTGCAGCAACCTCGACTTGTGAATAATTAAGGTAAATTGAATTTTTCAAGCATTGGAAGGAAAATTCGGAAAATCATTCGAAATACAAAAAGGCTTGGGAAAAAGGTATCATACTATGCTTAACAACAATCCTAAAATAAAGGTATGTTTGATTGTGATTCTGGGTGGGGCCATCATGTTATGGTCTTCCTGCCGAAAAACCGAAAATGTAAAAAATGTAAAAGAGGAAGAACCGCCCCGGATCGAAGAAAAAGTCAAAGAAAAAAAACCGGAACCAGCAAGAAAAAAGATCCCTTCCTCCCTTGCTCTTATCGCAGAAGATGAAGAAGCCGGCCGCCTGGACAAGGACACGGCCTGGACACTCAGGTTCCAGCGCTTGTTCGAGCCTGAGAAACTCCCGAAAAAATATCAAAGTCCCAAGCCCATTAAATGCGGCACCTCTGTGTTTAAAGCTTTTAACAGGGAAAGGGTGCAGTTGAAGCCGGAAACCATTGACCGTCTTCATCCCTATCTTGTCCGCCCCGATCATCCGGACAGCATTTTTAACCTGAAAGAAAACCAAACCCGTGCCTCCCGAAAAACTTCTTCCGGATATTCCAATCTGCTGTTTGCACAAGAGGAAAAACGCCCGGAAGGTCTTCTGCCGCTCGATGTATCGGATAAAATCCGCCTCTGGTATCACAGAGGAAATGACGGTACTGCGGAAGAAGCCCGCCATCTTCTTATCCATTATGACATGTACAATCAATTCCTGGATATCATGAAAAGGGAACCTCCTTCTGATGCTCTTCTCACCTTTGGAGATCGAAACAGGGATATAGGAGGGGACGGCCGTCTGGACATTTATCTGGTATCAGCAACAGATGTCGAAGGAGATGACGGCTGGTGCAAGGTTGAACTTGACAGTTACACAGCTAACAGCCCCTCTCCGTCACATATCATGATCGATGGGGGCCTCACCGGAGATGAGCTTGGTGCTACCCTGGCACATGAGCTGTTTCATGCGTTCCAGCATGCATGGGATGCCTACGAGGACGACTGGTGGAGCGAAGCCACGGCTGTCTGGGCAGAGGATCTCATTGATTCCAGCTGGAATACGGAGCATGCCTATGTCGGCGATGCTTTTGATGAAGGCGATAACTCGCTCAGAAGCATTGATGATAATGGAGATGATCATATGTACGGAATCTACATCTTCCCTTATTATCTCACCAAAGTAAGAGACCCTGGCAATGACCTTCTCATCGGAAAAATCTGGGCTTCCTGTGAAAGCCAAGTCGCACTGGATGCCGTAGAATCCAACCTGCCCGGGGATTTTAAGAACGTATTTAAAGAATTCGCTCTCTTGAATTATAAAGAAGCCCTGCTTCCCGATTGTTCTGAAAGCTTCCAAATTTACCCGGAGGCACTGCTTGTCTATTCTGAACACGATGCCTGCAAAATAGAAATAGATAAATCAAAGCCTGTGACCATCAACATCCCTCCGCTTGGAGCCTGCTACATGGAGCTGGAAAACAAGGTCGCCAAAGAAACGATGCCGCATGTCCTGATCGACCTCAGGGAAATCCTTAAAAACTCCGATCTCACCATTCAAGCCATCATCTCTGAGGAATATGAAGATAAGCGGTGCGAAGACTGGTCGGAAAAAGAAGAGCGCTCTTTCTGCACAAATTTTGAGGAAGAAGATTTTAAATACCTCAAACTGACCATTGCCAACCATAACAGGCGGAATGTCCAGAAAGCCTCTTTCCAGATCTATGTGGATGCGGGAGAATGCCTTCAAACAGGCGCGATCGTGCATTATAAAGATACCTATTACTACAAGCATTCCTCCAAAGGAGAAGACACGATCCAAACACACCACTATGAGGCCACAGTCCGATTTCCCTTTACCACTGATGGTTTCTCAGCCAGCCCGCCCATGGCCCTTCCCGGATTAGGGCCTTACGGCTCAGCCACCTATCAATGCCAGACACCGGTCATCCTCAGCTTCAAAGCCGAGGAAGTGTTCGAACATAAAGACACCCACAAAGTCAAGACCGGCTCAGCCCCTCAGGTCTTCACACCGGGGATACCACCTATGACCTTTACCCGTGAACAAGACCAAAAAAAGTTCACCATTTTCTCCCCTTTTCTTATTCCCTACTACTTTAACATTGAGACCAAAACCGTCACATTTGCCGTTATACCTGAAGTGGATATCCGGTACACATGGGAAGACGGCAAAAAACGCACTCTGGCCTTAAGACCTGTTTTAGGGAAAAAAGTAAATCCCCCTGAGTCTGACATGGAGATCCCCGAAGAATTCATCGTCACTTTCAGCAATGGAGTTCATCATTTCGGGGGCGAGGGAAAGGTCAGCGAAAGCCGCTCAAATGACACTGAAATAACCAAAATAGAAAAGACATACCGCTGGGAAGTCTTCAGGGGAAAAGCTCCAAATAAAAAAAATCCTTAAGAAGAGGAAGGTTCCATCTCTGGAATGAACTGAATAATAAAAGGAAATAAAAGAGGAGAGGCAAATATGAAAAAAACAGGCATCCTGTTTTCTGTTTTTCTTTGGATATTCATATCATGTTCCCGGTCAATACCTGACGAGCATTCCATTCAAGACACCCTAAACTCCATCATAGAGCGGCAGCAGACAGCCTGGAACGATCATGATATCGAGGGATTCATGGCTGAATACTGGCAGTCGGAAGACCTGACATTTCAATCCGGAGACCAGAGGCTCTACGGATGGGAGACTCTTTTAAACCGCTACAAAACAAATTATGCGGGAGAAAAGATGGGAACACTCACTTTTTCCGATATAAAGATCAAAGTCCTCAGTGCGGACTCAGCCTACGCTATAGGCAGGTGGATGGTCAAACAGGAAGATACAGCCGCCAACGGCGTATTCACGATTATCTTTAAACGCTTCCCTTCAGGATGGAAGATCATCCATGACCACTCCTCTTGATAAAAGGAGCTTGTCTTATTTGCTTTTTTACTTCCGAGCCATCTCTATGGTATCCCGGCCTCCATCAGCCGTTTCCCAGTAGCCGCTCATCTTATCACCGTTAACCTCCAGAGTGATCCATACCATCATGTCTTCGTATCCATCAGAGATTGAAAAATTAAAACTCAGTGTCCCCTCTTCAAAACTTACATCATCAGCTTCCACTCCCTCTGTCATGCCAAAAGTATCTGAAATAGTGACCTTGTACACACCTTCTGTTTTCTCGATAATCAAAATCAGGCCATCCTCACCCTGGTCCGGGACATAGGTCGTCCCTTCCCATCTTCCTGTGATGTCCGCATCCTGGCAGAGCAGTGCCGCAGGAAACAACGTGAGAACAAAAGTGAACAATACAAAAAAGTATAGTGCTCTTTTCATCAGTCTCTCCTTTGTTTTTATATAGACTTCTCTCTTTGTTTTCACTCTATTATACGATTCTCAGTCATAAAAGTTCCAATCAAATTTTGTCTCTTCATGGTGATAACATCTTATCCATACGGTCAATGCATTGGATCACACATCGAACCGTGTGATAGTTTACCTTCCACGAGTGGCTCATATGATTCCATACGGGTTTTCCTTCCCTCGTTAAGAGCGGATACCATTCTCCGACCTTATGATTGATCATTTTATTGAAAACAAAACCATGGACATTTTCATAAGCATCCCAGTACTTTTCCTCCCTAAAATAAAGGCATCCGTCCAGCATGCCGATCATCACTTCAGCCTGCTGCCAGAATTCTTTTTCTCTGTCATACACACCCCCTGCATGACTCCCTTCCACATAAACTCCCCCGTATTTCCAGTCAATACCGTTCTCTAAAGTATGATCAAGCTGTTTCTTTATGATATTAAAATAAGGTTTATGATCCTGCCCCATAATTTCAAGGGCATGCAGCAAAAGCCATGCGCATTCAACATTATGCCCGTAACTCGTGTTATCGTCAGAATGAACCTTAGCCTGAGTATCTCCGAACCTGTCCCATCCCCATACGATATCAAACTTGATCTGGGGAGCCCTTATCCAGTCCTTCCAAAACTGAGGTATTCCGGTCGCATATTCAGGATGGAGCATTCGCTGTGTGAGAGTGTCTATCACATCCTTAAGCTTTCTTAAGTGAACTTGCTTTTTCGTGCATTCATACAGAGTGGTCAGTGCTTCCATAAAATGCATGTGAAAGTCCAGTGTCTTCCTGTCCCCTCCGCCGGAGCCGGGACCACATAAGTCCCAATTTCTTTCAAACATCTCAAAATACCCGCCGAACATGGTGTCCGTGGAATATTTTTGTATAAGGTCAAACACTTTTTCCGCATATTCAATCCCTCGCGGGTCACCCGTTGCCAGAGTGTATTCGCTGAGGGCGTAGATGGAAAAGCTCAAACCATAGAGAATCTTCTTGTCTATCTTTATCAATCCTTTTCGGTCAGCCATCCAGTAAAAACCTCCGTACTTCTCGTCCCACATCCTGTCGATCAAAAAATCAACGCCGTGCCTTGCGAATTTTCCGCAATCCCCATTCCCGTATCCTGCCCGGTGAGCTGATGCCATAGTATAGATAGTGCGGGTCTGGGCAATCAAAGACTTCTCATCCGCCCCTGTGTCCTGACCTTTTTCATTAAAATGTGTGATAAATCCTCCGTGAACACGGTCCACACACCGGTCCATCCAGAAGGGAAGCAGTTCGTTTCTGAGATGGTTTTCAGCTTCATTTTTGCATGAAAGGATTTTTTGTTTTGGCCATCTCTGCTCCTTGTTCATTATCATTTCTCCTCCCACTTATCCCTTTTATCTAATTTTACCAGATAATTTCACTTTGACTCATATTTTTTTTTGTGATATTCACTATAAAAAAGGTTCATATGGAGGGAAACCTATGAAAAAAATGACAGCAGTTGTTGCCTTAATGGCCGTGTTTACACTGGCCATATGCTTTATCATCCTCGGCTCCATTTCAGTCGAACTCATGGAGTCACTGGGAATCAACGAAGCACAGTTTGGTTCACTCGTCATGGGCTTATTTTTAACCGGCTGCATTGTCCAGCTCATAATCGGCCCTCTGGTGGACAAACTCGGTTACAAGCCCATTGCTATTCTGGGATTTATTGTCACCAGTGCCAGTATGTTTCTCCTTGCTTTTGCCTCAAGTTTCGGACTGGCACTTATCGCCTGTATTCTTCTGGGTGTAGGGGCGATGTCTTTGAATACTGTGGGTAACACTCTCATTCCGGTGGTCCTGTTCAAAGGCGAAGACCCGGCCCGAGCCAGCAATTTCGGGAACGCTTTTTTTGGTTTGGGATATGTGATCACTCCTTTCCTTTTCGTATTTTTCCTGACCAATCTGGGCCTGACTTACAGCACTTCACTGTCCATTCTGGGTGCACTGGTCCTTGTTTTTCTCATTTTTGCCCTCACAACAACCTATCCTCAAGTCGCCACAGGATACAAACTCTCGATGGCCTTTAAGGTCCTGGGCAAAGGAGCTGTTCTGATCGCAGCTTTAGCCCTGTTCTGCTACATGTCTCTGGAGATATCCATGGGGACCTGGATAAGGACGCTTATGGAACAGATTTTCGGGAAAAACAATGATCTCAAGGCTGCGTTCCATGCCGGCCTGGTCCTCAGCGTCTTCGGTGTGGCCATGATGCTGGGACGGTTCCTCTCTTCCACTGTAAAGAATCTTACTGCCATTGGGACTAAAGTCATCTCCGTCATGGCTCTGATCTCTTTGGGAGCCATCATTCTTATGATATTCACCAACACTCCCTTTCTGGCCATTATAGCCATTGTCATTGCGGGATTGGCATTTGCTCCTATATTCCCGACCATCGTGGGAGTCACCTTTTCGAAATTCGAGCCAAGCCTTTACGGAAGCATTTTCGGTATTGTTTTTGCCGTAGGCTTACTAGGCGCTACATTTGTTCCTAAGATCATAGGAAACATGAGTGTAGGTAAAACAGTCCAGCAGAGCCTCCCCCTTGCGGCTGTTATGGCAGGTATTTTGTTCGTTCTTGCTCTGATTATGGGACTGACAGCAAAGAAAAAAACTTAATTCTACCTGTTGCTCTTGATGTTTATACTCCCGCTTGTCTGGATGTAGACAGTTACGCCTCCCTTGGCTCGTTCAGCATCGAGCTTCTGTGTTTGTGATTTTACATGATAAACCGGGAATTCCGAGGAGATTTTTCCTCCCGGAAGCACAGAAATGACCACGTCCGCATCTTCCGGAAGTGTGAGGATAACAGGCTCATAAGTTGTGATAAGCTCAATCCGGCTGCCCTTTGGCAGGTTCCTGATCTGCCCGACCTCTATTCGACTGCTGCTTCCGTGGACCTCGATCGACCCTGAGGTGCGGTGGAGAACCACACTTTCATAGGAATTTTTAGTGCTCACATCCCCGGAGATATCCTCGGCCTTAATACTGGTGGAGCTTCCGTCAACTCTTAAGTTCCCTCCGACTCCGAAGATTTCTACACGGTCGTAAGACGTGACAATTGAGGCGTCTTTCTTGATATCAGAAGCTTTGACACCGGCAGACTGTGAACGCACATCCAGCCATCCTCCGACACCAGCAACAATCACGCTGTTGTAGGAAGAAGCGATAGTAACGTTCCCCTCGACCTCGCGGACAGAAACGGATGATGAAGGACCCTCGATTTCAGCCGAGCCGCGAACGTTCGAAAGAACAATGTCATCGTAGGAACTGCGTATGAAAGTATCTCCGCCGATATCATCCGCTGTTACGGCACTGGAGCCGCCCTTTATTCTGAGGATTCCCCCTACTCGGGTCACGAACACCGGGCTGTAGCTGTTTTCGATATGGGCATCCAATGCTATATCCTGTGCAGTGACTTTACAGCTCGGGCCTTTGATGGTAAGGCGCCCCTTTACTTCCTTTACATCAATTTCATCATATGAGGAGGTTATCTCGCAGTCTCCCCCGACGTTACTTCCTGTCACTTTCCCGCTTTTTGAGCTGATAATGAGGTTCCCTCCGATAGTGTTGAAACGCACCGGTGCATAGCTGTTCTCAACAGAGACATCGCCCTCTACATCTTTCACCTCGACCTCGCCGCTAGGATTATTGATGCTTACAGGGCCTTTGAAAACAGGAATCTCCACAGGACCGTAGCTGTTGCGGAGCTCGAGCTCACCACCGCACCCATCCAGCCTGACTTTTCCTGAACGGTTGACCACGTGGAAATTTCCACTCACTCCTCCAATATGGATATTTCCGTATGCATTTTCCACTTCAAGATTATGCCGGGCCGGGATGCGAACGGTCAACCGGGCCGAATAAGACAATTTAAATACGAATTTATTTCCCCTGTAAAAGCGGCGGTAGATTCCCTCCTTTGGGGGTTTTCCAGGCTTGCGGAGTTCATCCATCGGAGAACTCACCCTCAGCTTGAGACCGTCGGCATAAGGTTCAAGAAAAAGCTGTGTCTCATCCAGGAAATATCTGACAATCTCCTCATCCTTATCGCTCACTTCAACCTTTGCCTCGACCGTTACGGCATTTTCATTTGATGTGGTGATCGTAAGGTCTGCAGAGTATGTATCGATATAGAGCGTTTTTCCGGGTGCTGTGGATGCTGATTTGCTGAACGCCCGGGATTGTTTGTTTTTGAAAACGGTGTTTGCCTCGGAAGAGGATAGGGCCACAAGAAATACGCATATCCAAAGGAACGGCATTAACCGACTGTATTTTTTCATATTGACCTCCTTGGTTTTGTGTCTTCATCCTCCAGGCCTAAGACCTCAGCCAGGGTTTCTTTCTTTTCCTGGAGGGCAGCAATCAAATATCGACGGATATGGGCATTGGCAGGATTCAATGCTAAAGCCTCCCGGCACTGCTCGATCTGGGCATCGATGGTCTCGAGACGGGTTCGGTAGAGAAACAAAAAATCCAGACTTAGATCAGCCATTTGAGGAAGAGCCTGTTTTTCCAGACCCTTGATAGCTCTCATATATTCCTGTTCTTTTTTCTCCACTCGAGCCAGAGCTTTCTGAGCCAGAAGACCAGAGGATGGGGCAGAGCTTTTTAAACCGAAGTAGACTCCGATTCCAACGACAATAAGAAGTGCTGCTGCTGCAGGAACAAACCGCAGGAATATCCATCGGAAGGAGAAACGCCCACTCTTTTGTTTCTTTTTCACCTGTGATTCTTGTACGAGCTGCTGTTCTTCAGCCCTCTCTTCACAGAGGACCTCCTCGATGCGGCTCCAAAGATGAGAAGCTTCGACAGGCTGTCTGAGGGATTTAACCAGAGACATGACCTCCTCATCAAGTTGAAGCGCCTTTCGGCAAACCGGGCAGGATGCCGCATGCCGCATGAATTCGGCCTCGTCCATCTCACCACGGTCGTATCTTTCGAGTTCCTTGCAGCTCATTCTGTTTCCTCCTTGCGAGACGCAGAAAGCCGCGTACGGAGCCTGGCCTTGGCCCAGTGGATGGTGGCCTTTACGGTTCCGACCTTGATTTCCAGAACTTCGGCGATCTCTTCCTGTTTGAATCCTTCTATTGCGAAGAGAACAAAACAAGCTCGCATTTGATCCGGAAGGGCAGCAATGGCCTCTTTGATGGAGTGGCGGGTTTCGCCGGATGGCTGGTGGTAATGCCCTGCCTTATTGAGATCAAGCGATACCTCCGGACTTCTTTTTCTGAGCACATCATAACAGGAGTTGATGAGAATCCGGAAAATGTAGGAACTGAATCTTGTGCCGGACCTGTAGTGATGTATTCCGCGGTAGAGCTTGAGGAATGTGTCCTGGACAGCATCTTCGGCTTCCTGCTGCCGTCCCAGCATGCGGAACGCTGTACGCAGGAACGGCTGTTCATAACGCTCGTAGATCATTCGATAAGCCATCAAATCACCTCGTTTGCATTTCTCGATAATGGCTTCTTCATCCATCCGGTTTTTTTTACCTTTCTCTGTGGTGATATCGCGCCAACCATTTTACTCTCATTTCCGTCATTTTGTTAAACGGCAAATTATGAAGAAAGGTTTAATCTGGAAAAATAAAAAATCCCTTTCAACTCCAAAAAAACATTGACTTTTAATGCTTTCTTTCTATAATATATTGGAATCAAATAGATATGGAGGCAAAATGGATTTATTGACAAGGCTTGAAGAAGCTATCCTTATCTCGGTTCTGAAACTCAAAGATAATGCCTATGGTGTGCCTATCAATCATGATGTCTCAAAGATTTTTGGGAAGTCCTACACCATGGGGGGTCTGTACTTTGCATTGGATCAGCTGGTCCGCAAAGAATACCTGATGAAACGATCGGGAGATCCGACACCAAAGAGAGGCGGCCGAAGCAAAGCCTATTACAGACTTACCTCTGAGGGAAAAGCTGCTTTGGAGGCTACGCGAGAGCACCAGATCAAATTATGGAAGGCCATCCCTGAACTAAGTAACGGAAATTAACGAAAAAGAAATGAAAAGCACAAAGCCCCCTTCCGCAGCTTCCTGGTTACTGTCCAGGCTGTCAGGACCATCCGTTGTTGGAGATTATGAAGAAATTTTTCAGGAGATGGCAAAGGAATATGGAAAGCGATCAGCCTGCTCCTGGTACTGGTCGCAAGTTTTGAAATCCATACCTATGTTTGCCGTAAATTTCGTTTATGGGAGTACCAGCATGATAAAAAGTTATTTTAAACTGGCTTATCGAAATATCATCAGGCAGAAAAGATATGCAATCCTTAATATCATCGGTCTGGCTGTCGGTTTGGCTGCATGCTTGCTTATGGCCAGCTATGTCATTCATGAGCTAAGCTTTGAAACGATGCACCCGAACAAGGACCGCATTTATAGGATCAACGGGCGTATTCCCTATGGAGGCCAAGTGCTTCTCAATGCTATCGTGGCTCCTCCATTCGGACCTGCCGTGGAAGAATCCGTACCTGAAATCGAGGAGAGCATCCGATTGCTGAACCAGCATAATTTTCCTGTGCAAATTGAAGATAGACATTATAGGGAAAATCTGATGCTTTTTGCCGAACAGGAGATCCTGGAGGTTTTTGATATCCCTCTTCTTCACGGCGATCTCAAATCAGCCCTCGAAGCACCGTTTACTGTCATTATTGACGAAACCTTAGCCCGGAAATATTTTGGCGATGAGAATCCCATCGGAAAAACTCTCCGTCTGACATTCCAGAATACTCTTGAGTTCCATGTCACAGGAATTATGAAAAAAATGCCATCCAATACCGTCCTCAGGACACCAATGATCGCATCCTTAGCCTCACTCCTTAAAACCTATGGGGAAGCTGCCGAGCAATGGAACAGCTGGGGTACTGTAACGACCTTTGTGAGACTCCAAAAAGGCGCTGACCCTGCTGTCGTCAATGAAAAAATAACGGAAGTGGCCCGATCCCATCTCAACGAAGATGAGAAGGATGCCTCATATTACCTGCAGCCGCTTGATAAAATCTACATTAATTACGCAGCCCGCGGTATGAACAATGACCTGGACAACTCAGGCGATATCTCACGGCTGTATATCTTTTCCGGTGTGGCGCTTCTCATCCTGATAATCGCCGCTATCAATTTTATCAATCTATCTACGGCAAAAATCTCCGGCAGATTGAAGGAAGTCGGCATTCGCAAGACTTGTGGAGCTTCCCGTTCTCATCTGGTCAAACAATTCCTCATGGAATCCCTTCTTCTCACCACAATTGCTATGGGATTAGGTCTCATCCTGTTTTCTTTATTTAAACCCCGACTTGACATTTATCTTGGAAAAGCTCTCAACCTGAACGTCCTGTCCACGCCATGGATTCTTCCCACTGTAGCTGCCATGGTCATCATTGTAGGCTTTTTTGCAGGTTCCTACCCGGCCCTTTTTCTATCCCGGTTCCAGGCTGCTGTTATCTTTCGATCAGGAGTTCCCCGTGGACCTTCCAAATCAGGGCTGCGAAGAATCCTGGTTGGCACTCAGTTTTTCATCGCCAGTGTCCTGATCGTTTGCACTATAGTTGTCTTTAAACAAGTCCGCTACTCTAAAACCAAAGACCTGGGCTTTAACAAAGACAATCTCATTGTGGTCAACAACCGTGAGGCATCCCGCCTTGAAAATGCTCCTATGGTCAAGGAACAAATTATAAGCCGAACCGGAGCCCTGGCTGTATCCTCTGTGGATAGCTTCCCTTCGTCTCAGAATCGAAGTATCTCAACCATCCAGATCGAAGGACAAAGGGAAGAACAAGGTAAGATTGTTCAGTCTCTTGAGGTTGATGAAGATTTCATCCCCACCATGGAGCTCAATCTCATAGCCGGAAGAAATTTCGAATACGGAAGGACTGCGGATAAAGAAGCTGTCCTCATCAATGAAACGGCTGCCCGGAATATCGGACTCAAAGATCCGGTAGGTCAATTCCTTTTTCGAAGTGACAAGGCTTACCGTATCATCGGGATAGTCGAGGATTGGAACACGAATTCGATTCATTCCCGGATCTACCCTATCGTTCTCTTTCATGCAGATGAAACAGCGGGTGAAATCATCATCCGTCTTCCCTCAAATAAAAATCAGGTTGTTATCTCCCGGATTCGCGAGGTGTTTTCCAGCCTTTACCCCCAACAGATATTCGACTATGCTTACGTGGATGAACTCCATCTCAGAGCTTATGAAGAGGAAAGACGCCTGGCATCGCTGCTGATATCCTTCTGTCAATTGACCGTGTTTGTGGCCTGTCTCGGAATATTCGGTCTTGCGGCACACAGCACTGAACAACGAACCAAGGAGATCGGTATCAGAAAAGTTCTCGGTTCGAGCGTCGCCAGCATTGTTGTGTTGTTTACAGGCAAATATCTCCGTTGGGTGATTGCAGCCAATGTTATGGCCTGGCCAGTGGCCTATTTTACGGCAAACAAATGGCTGCAAGCCTTTGCCTTCAGGACAGCGATAGGAGTGAGTCCGTTTGTCATGGCCGGATTGATGACTTTATTTGTTGCCCAGTTATCAGTGATCTTCCAAACACTGAAAGTCGCCCTTTCCAATCCGGTAGAGTCTCTGCGGTATGAATAAGCAAATGATTTTCCATTTCCGCCGTTTATAATGGTGCTTTGCGGATTTTCTGTTGACTGGTTATATTTCCTGTGTGTATCATGAATTAGAGAGGCGTTCAAAGGGTGGAAATTTGATGAAATGGAATGAAAATAACCATCAACTGAATAAAGAAATTCTTGTCCTTTCCAAAAAAATAATTACAGCTTTTATCATCCTTATAATGACCAGTCTCGTTCTATCTGCCCAGGAGGAAAAAGAAGAACAAAAATTATACTCGTCATCAACCAGCTTATCCATCCTTCAAACATCCGGCAATACAAATGAGCTCTCATTAGGTTTTGATACAGAACAAAATCTGAATTTTGAAAAAAGCCGGTTTCATTTTAAGGGAAGCATCATCTATGCTGAAAGCGAGGGAGATAAGAATACAGAATTCTATTTCAGTCAATTAAATTACAGATATTCTTTGAAACCCAGGTTCTATAGTGTCGGCTCAGGGCAGTTTGAGCGCAATGTTCTTTCAGGCTATAAATACAGATTTTTCATCTCAGCCGGAGCCGGATATTTTTGGGTAAAATCAAAAAAAATAGAGGTTTCTTCAGAAACAGCTTTTGGTTGGAGCTGGGAGAACAACATTGAGAAAGAGACAGACTCTGATGTTTCCATCTCATTTGCTTGTGTATCTGTCTCCAACTCAATAAAAATTCCTTTATCCTCCAATTCTGAATTGAATCATCAAAACATATCTTTTTTCAATCTGAAAAAAGGGAAAGACTTTCGCATAACCTCTCTTTCTTCTGTTATCTTCAGTATAAGCAAGATATTTTCAATAAAACTAAGCCATCAATTTATATACAACCATTCCCCAGTACCGGGATTTAAAAACAGGGACCAATACATACTCAGCTCATTGGTTTTAAAGTTATGAACCCGGTTTTTCCTGAGGCAGGATTGCTGCGTCATCGAGATGAACGAAGAGATAAAGCAATCTCACCTTGATATGTTTTAAGTTCAAAACTCCATGCTTTTTATGATAAGATGTGATTTAATTCTCTGGATTAAAGGAGAGGGCCTATGCTTCAAATTTCTCATCTGTCCAAGTCATTCGACAAGGTTAAGGCTGTTGATGATATCTCCCTGGAAGTGAAAGAAGGAGAAATCTTCGGCTTTTTAGGACCTAACGGAGCCGGGAAGACCACCACCATCTCCATGATCGCCGGGCTCCTCACTCCTGATTCCGGAACAATCATGATCGACTCCATGGATACCCGGCATTCCATGCAACAGATAAGAGGGATCATGGGCGTTGTGCCCCAGGACATGGCTTTCTATGAAGAGCTGACAGCCAGAGAAAATCTGCGTTTCTGGGGACGTCTCCAGGGATTATCCGGTAAAGAACTGGAACAGAGAATTCGCTATTATTTGGATAAAATCGGACTGACAGGACGGGAGGATGAGCCCTTAAAAAAATATTCGGGCGGGATGAAAAGGCGCATCAATCTTATTATCGGCCTCCTCCACCGCCCCAAGCTGCTGCTTCTGGATGAGCCGACCATCGGAATCGACGTCCAGACAAAAATGAATATTCTGGATCTCATACGGGAGGCATCCGGGAAAGGAACCACGGTCATCTACACCACCCACAACCTCTCTGAAGCCGAAGAACTCTGTGACCGCATCGCCATTATTGACAAAGGGAAAATACTGGCTTCAGGGAGTCTAAAGGAGCTGATTCAAATCGTCGGAGAAAAGGACATCGCCCTTATTCAGGGCGAGTTCAGCGCTGACCAGGCCCGGCAGGTCGTATCCCATGAAAAAGGCATTGACATCATCACCATGAAAGACGGCTATCTGGCCATTTCCCTGGATGCTTCAAAAAAAATCCCGGGCCTTATGGAGAGCTTCTTTAACATGGGAGTCAGTATGGATGACATCTCTCTCAAGCAGCCTAATCTGGAGAGTGTTTTCCTTAAACTGACCGGAAGGGAGCTCCGCGAATGAAACGTGTGTTTCTCCTGGCAGGAAAGGATTTCAAACGCAAATGGAAAAATCCGGTGGTTCTTATCGGATTCCTGCTTATCCCTCTTGTTTTCACTTTTCTGTTCGGTTTGATTTTTAGCTCCTCCGAAGAAACGACTCTGCCCGCGATCAAAGTCCTTTCCATGGACAATGACGGGAGTCTTCTTTCCAGGTTCTATCTCAGCGCTCTTACACAGGGAGAGTTGAAAGACATGATCAACCTTGAGAGTGCTTCAAGTGAGGAAAAAGCCCCGTCTCTTCTGAATAAGGGAAAGGCTTCTGCCCTGATCATTATCCCGTCTGGATTCGGAAAAAAAATCTGGGAAGGAAGCCCGGCAGAGCTCACTCTGATAAAAAATCCGTCAGAGCAGTTTCTGCCTCAAATCGCTGAGGAGATATGCGATACCACAGCCCTTGTCTTTTCCGCCCTTTTCCAGATTTTTTCAGATGAAATAGAAAGCATCAGAAAGCTTTCCGAACAGCCAGATATCTCCGATCAGGTCATTTCCGAACTTTCCGTTATGGTAAAGAACCGGATGGAGGGAATTGAGAAATATGTCCTGCCTCCGCTCATCTCCATTAAACAGGTCACCCGAAATGAAGATCAGGAAACAGAAGAAAGCAGCTTTTCTGTCCACAGTTATATTCTGCCTGCTATATCCATCATGTTCCTACTGTTTATCTGCAATGTTGTTTTCGAAGACCTTCTCAGGGAAAAAGAAAAGGGAACCCTGCTTCGCATGTCCGTATCTCCCCTGCGGATGAATGAATTCATCTGGAGTAAAATCCTCACTTCCGCTGCCATCGGAATCCTCTGTTCTCTCTTTCTGGTAGGACTGGGCTCGGTTCTGTTTTCCATTGACTGGGGACGGCTGGATATGCTCTTTCCTATCATCTTCTGTTTGAACATCCTGATCTCCGGGTTCATCGCTTTTCTCTATACTTTCATCCGGACCGAACGGCAGGCCGGAGCATTGATGTCTTCGGTCATCATCATAACAGCGCTTCTGGGAGGCAGTATGGTCCCCATCTCGAATTTCCCTGCTTTCGTTCAAAAGCTCGCCCGTTTCACCGTAAACTACTGGGGACTGGAAGCTTTCAAAAAGAATATAATGGGAGAGCCGGCATCTCAAATCTGGCTGATCGTTCTCGGTATGCTGGGGACAGGAATCACACTCTCTGTCATCAGCTCTTTCCTGCTGAAAAACAAACTGAAGAAAGGGTTGTATCGATGAGATTCTGGACCATTGCTCTTGCCGACTTAAAGATCTCTTTCAAGGACAAAATGTTTTTTATATGGCTGCTTTTTTTCCCCCTCCTCTTTGCCTTTATATTTGGAATGGCTTTTCAGGGTTCCTCAGGTAACGGCAAGGCGACCATCAATATTCTGGACCAGGACCACAGTGTGCTGTCAGAGGCGCTGATCGAAGAGCTCAGACACCAAAAATACGATATTCACTTTCTAGATAAAAAAGAAGAGACCGGAACACGAACCCTTATCATCCCTCCGGCATTTTCAGAAAAAATAATAAAAGGAGAAAAAGTAGAGCTGGTTCTGGAAAAAGAAGCCGGAAGCAATATGGAAGCCGGACAGGCGGTCTATGCTCACATTCTGAAAGGAGTGATCAGAATCATGGCCAGGCTGATCCATCTGTCCCCGGAAAATTTTCAGGAACTGGAAAATCAGTTCAGCGGCACATCTCTGAAAGAACTGATCTCCCTAAAAGTTGAACAGGCCGGCCGGTTGAAGACCATTCCTTCGGGATTCAATCATTCTGTTCCCGCAATAACAGTAATGTTTCTGCTTTTTACGGTTCTTATGTACGGAGGGATCAACCTTCTGGAGGAAAGGCGTCAGGGTCAACTGGAGCGAATCATTTTAACACCTGCTACCCGTACGGCTCTTATCAGCGGCAAATGGATCGCCCGCGTTCTCATTGGCATGCTTCAGATCACTTTGATGTTCCTGGCAGGTCGGCTTTTGTTCGGGGTTTATCTGGGGAAATCACTTGCCTCTCTTTTTCTGGTTTCTTTGTTTTTCTGCGGAACCATAGCAGGTATGAGCATACTGTTCGGGTGCCTGATAAGAAAGGAAGAAGTACTGGTCGTGCTCAATATTCTCGTCGCAAACCTCATGGCTGCTTTGGGAGGATGCTGGTGGCCTCTGGAACTGGTTCCCAAAAGCCTGCAGATAACCAGTTTCTTCTTTCCCACGGGCTGGACCATGGACGCCTTTCATAAGCTGATATCATTCGGATACGGGTTCCGGGAGGTCTATCCCCATATATGCTTCCTGGCTCTTTTCAGTCTGCTGTTCCTGTTTCTGGCTGTTAAATTTTTCAAACTCCGCTAACTCACTCTTTTTCTTTTTCCTTTTTCATTCTATATTCAACAGCTTTTCTGGCTTCAAAATATATCTTGGAAAAATTCTTAAACATCAGCTCTCTCTCTGAATTATCCGGACTGTATTTGATGCCATCCTTGTACAAAACATGCGGATCAATTCCGGGTTCAAATCCGGAGTAATGTCTGGAAACAAAGGTGCGTGTTCCTATTAGTGGAAGGGAGTAATAAGCTAATACCTATGTCACTCAGTCCTCAGTTCGTCTGCGGGACTCTTAAAGGCCGCCTTAAAGCTCTGATAACTGACCGTTATCAAAGCCGCAGCCAGACTTCCAAAAAGAGCGAACACAAACGCCCATAAGCTTACATCTTGCCGATAAGCATAATTTTGAAGGAATTTTTGAATGACAAAATAAGCCGTAGGCCAGGCTACTATATTGGCAATCACTATCAAAAACATCATATCTTTGAGAAACAGTGACAGGATACTCGGAACGGAAGCTCCAAGGACTTTTCTGATCCCGATCTCCTTGGACTTTTGCTGGGCTGTGTATGCTGAAAGGCTGAATAGGCCGAGCAGTGCGATACAAATGGCAAGAACAGAAAAATAGAGAAAGATTCTCTGGAACCGCTCTTCGGACTTATACAATCTGTCAAAAGCCTCGTCCAGGAAAAAATATTCAAAAGGAAGAAGAGGAGAAAATTCCTTATATACCATTTTTATGTCTTTCATCGTCACGGGAAGGTCTGTTGTGTTCAGCTTAACGGATAAAT
Organism: uncultured Eubacteriales bacterium; assembly: GCA_964624145.1. Classification (GTDB taxonomy): domain Bacteria; phylum Acidobacteriota; class Aminicenantia; order Aminicenantales; family Aminicenantaceae; genus WJMT01. The sequence continues at coordinate 44,971 of CAZUXT010000004.1, forward strand.
AATCGAAACGAGTCCCCCAGGGATTGCTGGTGATGATCAAAGGGCCTATGTCATGGTGAAGAGTGGAGAATTGAAAATCCTTCACCACTCCGATCACCTTCCAATCTCCGTTACGTCTTATGGTCTTGCCTACGGGGTTCTCCCACTCCAACTGTCTGGCGAGGGTTTCATTTATAAGATAGGCCTCCTTATCCGTAGAAAATTCCTTATTGAAATTCCGTCCCTTTACGACCTCAATCCCATAAGTATCTAAAAAGTGCTCATCAATATCCAGCGCATAAAACATAAGTGAAGAGCTGTATCCTTCCGGCACATAACCGTTTTGAGTGAATCCCCTGTGGGGCACATCAGATGAAGCACTGGCGTGCGCTATCCCGGGGATGGACAGCATTCTTTCTCTCATTTCCGCTGTTTTGGTCCCGAGCTCTTCTCCTGGAAGATTGATCACCAGCACATTTTCTTTTTCATATCCAACCTCAGCCTTTTTCATAAAACTGATTTGATTCTGTACGAGAATGGTACAGATGATCAAAGTGACTGATATGGCAAACTGAAAAACAACGAGAACATCCCGGAATTTTTTTCTTCCTCCTCCCGTTTGCATCTCTCCTTTAAGGGTCCTTGCGGGTTGAAAGGAGGAAAGATAAAAAGACGGATAAGCCCCTGCGATCATTCCAACAGCCAGAATAAGACCCAAAAATCCCACTATGCTCAAGGGGCTGATCATTCTGAAGATATTGAGATCTTTATCCAAGAGCTGACTGTATAAAGGAGTAAAAAGAAAAACAAGAAAGACTCCCAGGATAAAAGACAGAATGGTTAAGAACAGAGATTCTCCCAGGAACTGGCGGATCAGGTTCCCTCGGTTGGCCCCGACTACTTTCCTCAGACCGACCTCCCGGGCTCTCCTGGCAGCACGGGCTGTGGTGAGGTTGACAAAATTGATACAGGCAATAAGCAGAATAAACACCGCTACTACGATGAAAGTGTAAAAATTGGTCAAAGCCGTCCTGGAACCCGGATCAAAGTGAAAGTGAATTTTCTTTAAAGGCTGAAAATAAGCCTCATTTTTCCAGCCGTAAGAAGCGATCATTTCATTGATATGACGCCACATGAAATCCGGCAGTTTCTTTTCCAGCTCTCCAATCGATACGCCCTGCTTTAGCTTCACATAGGTTATATACTGGTTCCCTCCGTTCCAGCCCATATGCATGTTGGGCAGCTTATACAGAGTGGAAAAGGATATCAAAGTGCTGAACTGAATACTGGAATTCTCAGGCGGACTTTTTACCACTCCGGTGACTTTATAAAGGTCTTTCGGGCCGATTTGGATGGTTTTTCCTAGGACGTCATCAGAACCGAAAACCCTCTCTGCTGTTTTTTGAGAAAGCACAATAGAAAAAGGCTCAATAAGTGCTGTCGCAGCATCGCCCTGTATAAGATCAAAGGAAAACATATCAAAAATTCTATCCGAAGCATAGCGCATTCCGGTTTCTTTATACGCTTCATTTTCAACGGTTAAGTACGCGGGCCTCTGTGTGGACATCCGGACGAATTCTTCGACCTCGGGAAACTCATCTTTCAGGTCCTCTCCAATAGGTGGAGTAAAAACATAGGTTTCATCAGAATACTTGCCTTCCTGAAAGGACTTCACAGCTACCCTGTAGATTTGGTCCGCATCCTGGTGGAATCTGTCATAACTGAGTTCAAACTGCAGGTAGAGAAGGATCAGAATAAAAGCACTCAGCCCCACAGCAAGCCCCAGGATATTGATCAGGGAATAAAACTTATATTTTTTTAAATTCCGGAATGCTGTAAGCAGATAGTTTTTTATCATTTGTACGTCTCCCTATTTATCTACGTACGTCCAGATAAAAAGGTTAATCCTTTTTCTCCGTCTCTTTCACTTTCTGCATCAAATTTTTTTCAGAGCGTCTCTCGAATTTCCTCAATTTAAAATATTCAGGCTTTTCCTGAACCGTCCATTCATTATTCACTGTATCCACATCAGCTGTCTCAAGAAAGGGATCAAGGGTGATTTTTGTGACTTCTTTTTTAAAAGCAAACACTTTTTGGACACGGTCATTGAAGCGGCGCCATATTTCGGCCGGGATCCTTTCCACTTCTTCTGAGTCATCTTTAAATTTAAACCGGAGTATGAGGGGCATGACCATTCCGCCGATATTGGAAAAAGAGACTTCATAATAATTATATCCTGCATTCAGAATCTCTTTTTCTTCTTCTGTCAACGTTTCAAGATATTTTTTGTACTGCTCCTGCTCCTGGGGAGTCACTTTAAGCTGGTCGTATTGGTCATAAAAATCAAGAAGAGATTCATCTTTTTCCACGGCTGTTTCCTTAATTTCCTTCTTGTTTCGAATGTTGCTGATATATCTTTCCGGGAGGCGGTTTTCCTTCTCCTGCTCTATAACTTTATCCATTTCCGGTTCCCCAGTATTTATCTTATACCACTTCACACCTTCTAAGGCTATGTCCACATGGTCTGTACCAAAAAACCATCCGCGCCAGAACCAGTCAAGGTCCATTCCTGACGCATCTTCCATGGTCCTGAAAAAGTCTGCCGGCGCCGGGTGCTTGAACTTCCATCTTTGAGCAAACTCTTTGAATGCATAATCAAACAGTTCCCTGCCCATAATGGTCTCCCGCAGAATATTAAGCCCCGCAGAGGTTTTGGCATAAGCATTGTTTCCCACATTCAGGTCTATATCCGGCGCTGTCATGATGGGGGACATGTATTTCTTATCGCCTTTCATATACTCAACCATGGAATAAGCAGGCCCGTTTCTCCGTGCAAACTCCCTGCTCCATTCCTGTTCTGCAAGATATTCCAGGAATGTGTTTAATCCTTCATCCATCCATGCCCACTGGCGCTCGTCCGAATTCACGATCATGGGGAAAAAATTATGTCCGAATTCATGAATGATCACACCGACCAGACTGTATTTTAAATATTCGGGATAGGTTCCGTCAGGTTCGGGCATCCCTCCGTTAAAAGCGATCATGGGATACTCCATCCCCCCGCCTCTTGAAGCAAGCACGGATATGGCTTTGGGATAAGGATACTCGAATGTGAATCTGGAATAGACCTTTATGGCATGCGCCACAGCCTTTGTCGAATACTTCTCCCATATAGGATTTCCGTCCTTGCTGAAATAGGACATGGCAAGAACGGTGCGGGCCCCGAATTTAACGGCCATAGCATCCCAGATGAATTTTCGCGAGCTGGCAAAAGCAAAGTCCCTCACGTTTTCCGCTTTGAAAATCCATGTTTTTTTATCTTCCGAACGCTCTTTTTCATTCTGGACGGCCTCTTCTTCAGTAACAATCAAAACCGTGTCTTCTGTGGAATCCTGTGCTTTATGAAGCCGGGCTCTCTGTTCGGCTGTTAAAACCTTCTCAGGATTCATCAAGGTCCCTGTGGCACCGATGACATGGTCAGAAGGGGCTGTTATTTTCACCATATAATTTCCAAAAGGAAGCGCAAATTCCCCGCTTCCCAGAAACTGTTTGTGCTGCCATCCTTCTGCCTCATTGTACACAGCCAGCCGGGGAAAAAATTGGGCAATGGTGAAGACATGATTCCCGTCTTCCTTATAAAAGACAAAACCTGACCTTCCTCCGACTTTGTTCTTATCATTTATGTTGTACCACCATTTTATTTTGAAAGAATACCTTGAGTCCGGATTCAGACTTCCGGGAAGGTCCACTCTCATCATGGTGTTTACGATTTTATACGAAAGGTCATTTCCCTTTTTATCTTTCACATATTCGATCTTAAATCCTCCGTCAAAATCCATATGCATCCTTTGAAGAAACCGTAGGCTTAGAGGGTCTGATATCTGGCCCGAACTCACTTTTTCCGTAAGGGAATCTTTTATTCGGATATTCTGATCCAACTGAACCCAGAGATAGGAAAGGGAAACAGGTGAATTATTAAAATAAGTTATTGATTCCTCACCATATATCCGCTGTTTTTCCTCTTCAAGTTCAATGACCATATCATAGTCAACTCTCTGCTGCCAGTATTCCGGGCCTGGAGCCCCTGAGGCTGTTCGGTACTGGTTAGGGGTTGGGAGTTCCTGATAGAGCTGACGGAACTGGTTCTCCTGCTGTTCCTCATCCTGGGCAGATACCATGGCGGTATAGAACAGAGTAAAAGAAAAAACTAAGACAAAACCTAAAAAAACACATTTTTTAAACATATCTACCTCCCATTGGTTCTTTCACTACAAAATCCGGCACACTCAGGTTCCGAGTGTAAAATAAAACACAGAGCCTTCTCCGGGCTTGCCTTCAGCACGGATAACACCTCCGTGTTTATGGATAATCCGTCTGGTAACAGCGAGCCCCATTCCATAACCCGGGAACACTTCATTCTCATTCAATCTCTTGAACGGGAAAAACAGCTCATCCACATCTTTCATCTTAAATCCGATCCCATTATCCTTTATGAAATACTCTTTAATACCTTTGTTCTCCTTCATCCCGAATTCAATTTTTATGTTTGGTTTTTTAGAAGAGTAAATCCAGGCATTTGTAAGCAGATTGTCAATAACAATGCTCAGCGTCCGGTTGTCTCCCCTGACTTTTATCCCTTCTTGAATGAGAAACTCGGCTTTCCGTTCGGGATTTCCTTCTCTTAGCTTAACTGACCTTTTCCTTACTAAGTCACTAAGATCGACTTGCTCAAGTTTTAACCTGTCAAATGACAGTTCAGCCACTTCATTCAATCCTTTGGTCATCTGCTTCATGCGGTGAGCCGCTGCCCGGATCTGAATGAGTTTATCTTTACCTTTGTCGTTTACTCTATTAGCATACTCCTCTAAAAACGACTTGCTGAACTCATCTATTTTTTCCAGTGGAACTTCCAAATACTGTGCTGTGGCAGAGAAAAGACCTTCCAGTTCATTATCTAAGGCTTTCCGTTGAACACTATTATCAAACGGGATTGACTTGAGTTCCTCATCTCTTTTGGGTCTTTCTTCAATACTGTCCTTCTTCTCTACCTCCTGCTTTTTTCTTTCTTCCTCTTCAGCTTTTTTATCAGTCACATCCCGAAACGCTGCAGCCATGTCTCCGGAAGGAAGCTTGCTGATAAAAAATTCTTTCCAGCCTGCCTTGTCACCCACCCTTAATTTGGAATAGGGAATATACTTCTCCACCTCAGTCTTCCATGCGCTCTGAAGAGCGTCCAGCAGTCCCGATTCTCTGACCATAGGGAAGACCTTTGTGATTTTTTTCCCAATAAGGTCACTGCGGTGTATCCGCTCTATTTTTTCACCTGTTGTGTTCAAATCCATAATAAGAAAATTTTTTCCCTCATCAACCACTTCAAAGACAAAAATACCATAAGCGCAGTTTTCAAATATCTCTCTGTATTTTTTCTCTGTCTTCTCCAATTCTGTGGCTTTCTGGCGCACTTTGTTCACTTCATCCAGCTTCATCCCGCGAAGATCCTCAACTTCCAATAAATATTTCAGCCGCTCCCGCAAAATCATCAATTCGTTTTTCTTCTTTTTTTTGACTCGAACCCCTGCTTCCCCGGGCCCTGATATGTTCTTGGTCGCGGTCACAAGGTTTAATATAGGTCTGGAAATAATATGCTGGAAGCTGCGGGCCAGAAAATAAACAAGCAGAAGCGCTAAAGCAAATAAAACAAGCATGATAAAAATATAAAGCTTGAGTTTTCTTTTCAGTTCCTCGGTAGAAGCCCGTACAAATATCTTTCCATACGTGTGTTCTTCATCTGAAACAGGTAAAAGAACATGAAGATATCCGTCCTTGAATTCAGAAGGTTTCATGTGTTCTAAATCAGGTGGAATAAATGTGTCTTCGGAAAGGCTGTAGGTCGCTAGCGCTTTTTCTTCAGGTCCGAAAAAGACACCATCCGTAACAAAGGGCACAGAGCCCAATACGGATAAGCAGGTCTCAAGGCCCTGTCTTTTCTTAGAAGCCAGCGCTTCCCTGCAGCATTCTCCTGCCAGGGCGGCATGATGCTCGATCTCATCTGTAAACCTCACTCTGTCTTCTCTGGTCTTGGCAAAGACAATCAGCGAAAATGTCAAAACAAGGACAATGGCCGATATGAGGAAAATAATCCCTACGAGTTTTTTCCGGACAGTCAAATTCTGAAATAATCTCACTTTAATCTTCTAAAAAATATATAACTCTTCTCATGAATCCGGCATGAATCATAATCATACTCTAAACAGGTTGCGTAATTCAAGTCAGAAACTATCCATGCAGTGAACATATTTATCCCCCTCTTATTGACCTGCATAATGAACAAGCCAAGGTTGCGAAAACTTGATGAAATTCAGGTGTGGCTGAAGCGACATTGAAGATTTAGCCACACCTGAATTTTAACTTCCCATTGACTGGATGTGATTCATAGCATAATATCATCTACAGAAGTATTCAGAACAGTTAACCTGGATGACGAACAAGTCGAGGTTGAAGAGAGCTTAATGAAATTCAGGTGTGGCTGAAGCGACATTGAAGATTTAGCCTTCGGAGTACTGTGTTTGAGGGAACTCGGCTGAGCCGAGCTGTGAGCATGTCTGACCCACGGACGGGGGGAGTTGCGCAACAGCCGAGAACACAGTACGAAGAATGGCGTTAAAAATCTTTAGCGAGCACAAGCCATATCTGAATTTCACATCGGCTTGCCTTAATGGTAAAAAAATGGCGATTAAGATGTAAGTAAGAACAAACAAAATATTTTGAGTTGTCATTTTTGTAGAAAACATGTATATCCTTGAAAGCAAAACAAAAAAATGACCATCGCCATTTTTTTATGATTAGTCCAGGTTAATATCAGGAGGTTATGATGAAAAAAATCACTGTTTTTGTTTTGAGTGCGGTGGTGTTGCTTGCACTCCCTTCTCTTGCTCAGGAATTCAAATGGTACAAAGGCAACACACACTGTCACACTTTAAACTCGGACGGAGATTCCTATCCGCGGCAGGTCATAAGATGGTACAAAGACCATGGGTACAACTTTCTTGTCATATCAGATCATAACTTTATCACTGAAATAAAGTATCTTGATACAGACCCAAACGACGATTTCCTTCTCATTCAGGGAGAAGAGGTCACGGATTCCTATAAAGGCACTCCCGTTCACCTCAATGCCCTCAATGCCGTGAAATACATAGAGCCCCAGCACGGGGGTTCCATAACAGAAACCCTGCAGAACAATGTCGATGCCATCCTTCTGGCAGGAGCTGTCCCCCAGATAAACCACCCCAATTGGAGGTGGTCTTTTACGGATAAGGAAATGTCCCAGCTCAAAAACGTCAAATTATTCGAACTGTTCAATGTCCATCCTGACAGTAATCTGTTTGCGGCCGGAGGCAGACCGGGCATGGAAGACGTCTGGGACGGAATGCTATCCAGGAGTATCCTGATGTACGGGATCGCATCAGACGATGCCCATCATTTCCTCGGGGAGTTCGCTCCCGCACGATCCAATCCTGGTTCAGGATGGATCATGGTCAAAGCCAGAGAGCTGAGTACAGAAGCCATCATGAATGCGATCGAACAGGGGGAATTCTATGCCACCCTGGGAGTCCTACTCAAGGACGTATATCATACTGAGGATAAATACGTAGTTGATGTTGCCCCTTATAAAGATGCGGCCTACACCATTACTTTTATCGGAAAAGACGGCTGCACGCTTCAAGAATCTTACGGTTCCTATGCCGAATATCTTTTCAAGGGCGATGAGCTTTATGTCAGAGCCAGGATATTCGAATCTTCTGGAAGGATAGCCTGCACTCAACCCGCTTTCCCAAATAAGGATTAATCCGGACCGTTCGCGATGGGAAAAATACCGAATGTATTTGTTATCGTTTTCTTGCTGATCATTTTTGCCGCGGCACTCACCTGGGTGCTTCCAGGCGGAAGTTATGAAAGGAAACAGATCGAAATCAACAACACTCAAAGAACCGTAGTGGTCGAGGGAACGTATGAAAAAAAAGAAGCCAATCCTCAGATACTGGAAATATTCACCGCGCCGCTAAAAGGTTTTATCAAATTAGCGGAAATCATTGGTTTCATATTCATCGTGGGAGGCGCTTTTTATATGCTGAATGAAACAGGAGCCATAAATGCAGGCATCGGAAAGCTGGTGAAGATACTGAAAGGGAAAGAACTCCTGATCATTCCCATTGTGATGGCCGTTTTTTCTCTCTTCGGAGCTGTTTTCGGGATGTGCGAGGAAGCCATGCCTTTTGTCCTGATCTTCGTCCCTCTGGCCATCAGTCTTGGGTATGATTCTATAGTAGGGATATGCCTTTCTTTTCTAGCTGCAGGAGTCGGATTTGCCGGGGCATTCATCAATCCTTTTACTCTGCAGATAGCTCAGAAAATATCTGACATAAAACCTGTCTCCGGATTGGGATACAGGGTGCTTATATGGCTTGTGGTGACAGCCTTTACCATAGCCTGGGTGATGGTCTATGCCGTGAAAATAAAGAAAAATCCTCAGAAAAGCATTATGTATGAGTATGACAAGAAAAGGCGTGAGGAGTTGATAGAGAAGCAGAAATCTGCCAGCCTGTTCACCTGGAGGCATGCAACCTGCCTGATCATTTTGCTTGCAGGTATCGTGTTCATGATACTGGGGGTCATCCTCTTTAAATGGTATATAAAAGAAATTGCCGGCCTGTTTTTGGCTATGGGGCTTACAAGCGCGATCATCGCAGGAAAAGGAATGAATGATATTGCCGGTTCCTTCATCAATGGATGCAAGGAAATGGTCTCAGCCGCACTGGTTCTGGGATTCGTGGGGGGAATCATCGTTATTCTGGAACAAGGCGGGGTCATGGATACCATTCTCTACAGTATGGCTTCAGCCATATCCAAAGTGCCGGGGATCTTAGCGGCTGACTTTCAGTATGTCATTCAGATCGTTTTTAATTTCTTTATTCCTTCTGGCTCCACAAAAGCCGCCCTGACTATGCCCATCATGTCCCAGCTTGCCGACCTTTCGGGCATCACCCGTCAAACAGCGGTGCTGGCCTATCAGTTCGGAGACGGATTCACAAATATGATCATTCCCACATCAGGTGTGACCATAGGGACTTTGGCTATGGCCAAGATCCCTTATGAAAAATGGTTCAAATGGAATTTTCCCATGCAGGTCTTTTTCTTTATCCTGTCCCTTCTGTTTCTCATCTGGCCGGTTTTGACCCACTGGCAGTAAGGCATCGATTGTACGCTATCTTACCCAAATTCTATCCTTTTCTAACTCACAGTTCTTTTCCCGGTTTTTCGGTTCCTGTACTGCTCTTTTATCCACTCACATGTGGGCTTCATCCCTTCTGCAAAAGAAGTGCGGGGCTCCCAATCAAGATACTTCCGGATCATGGTGTTATCGCTGTTTCTTCCCACAACCCCTTTTGGTTTTGAAATATCATATCTGCGCTCGACTTTGATTCCCACTATGTCTTCTATGATATCAATCAATTCATTCACAGAGATCATTTCCTCGGAGCCTATGTTCAGAGGAGTGGCCGTGGTATTGAGATTGTGCATCAAGCGGAAAATTCCTTCCGTACAGTCATCGATATACATGAAACTTCTTCTTTGTTTCCCGTCCCCCCAAATCAAGATAAAATCTTCATCCCCTTCCTTGACAGCAATCACTTTACGGGCCAGGGCTGCCGGAGCTTTCTCACGTCCTCCGTCCCATGTTCCGTAGGGTCCGTACACATTATGAAACCGCGCAATATGGGTCTCCATCCCCTTTTCAATAAACATCTCCTGGCATTTCTGTTCAGCAATCAATTTTTCCCATCCGTATCCTCTTTCTGCGTCAGCAGGATAAGCATCACTTTCCTTAAGCCCGGGGACATCATGTTTCTGCTGTAAAGTTGTGTTATAAGCACAGGCAGAGGACGAGAAAAAATATCTGGTGGCTCCGGCTCTCCAGGAAGCCTCGACCATATTGTCGTTTATTTTGCTGGAGTTAATCAAACAGTCCACTCTGTGGGTCTCAATAAATCCCATTCCCCCCATATCAGCAGCAAAATTATACACCTCTACAGCCCCCTGCACAAGATCCATGCAGTTTTTATAATCCCTGAGGTCCAGACAAAGATTGGCAACTCCCTCCGTAGTCTGATACCAATCATAAACCGGCTTGATATCAGCGGCCACAATATTTTGAAACCCTTTGTCCTTGAGGTATCTCACCATGGCTCCGCCAATAAAACCACCTCCCCCTGCGACCACAATCTTTATATTGGGATTCAATTTTTCTTTGTAAGGCGTTTGAATGAGGTCTTTTTCATCAACATGGCCCGGAGCATTGAAATATTCCGGCTCCCATCCGCTTTTTAATTTTCTTTCAACGTCCTCCCTGGTTGCATAAGACATGACTTCCTCCTTATTTCATTTATTCGTATATAGGACACACTATTTTACAGGTTTTTCTGTATGGAAACACCCTATTTTTTTCAATAGCCTGAATGATGAACATGTCGAGGTTGAAGAGAGCATACTGAAATTCAGGTGTGGACGTAGCGACATTGAAGATTTAGCCTTCGGAGTGCTGTGTTTGAGGGAACTCGGCAAAGCCGAGCTGTGAGCATGTCTGACCCACGGACGGGGGGAGTTGCGCAGCAGCTGAGAACACAGTGCGAAGAATGGCGTTAAAAATCTGAAGGGAGCACAGGCCATATCTGAATTTCACATCGGCTTGCCTATAATGAACATCGTCATTTTTTTATGAATAGGTCAGGTTAGGGATACTATCTGTTAACTTTTTCGATCACTCCGCATGAAATCAGGACCTCAACGATATCCATGACTTCATGCAGACAGTCATCACTGATGCCGGCTTTGCGTGAGATTTCCTCAAAGGTGCAGGGTTCTTCTGTGGGAAAAGGGAGATGAAACAGGAAACGTCCCTGGCAGTCTGTTAAGTTGTACCGTCTTTGCCTGCGGGACCGGCCCTTCCCTTGGAAAACATCAACAGCAGAAATCTTCTCACCACGGCTCTCTTTAAACAGAGCTCCGGAATTTTTACGCTCTCTTATTCTCCATGCCATCTTAAAGGAATAGGCCGCAGGATCATAGAGCTTATCCAGATCAAAGCGTATATTGACTTTTTGTTCCTTAAGAAAATATCTGAAATAAGGCCTTTTTCCCTCTGCGGCCTCCCTTTTATCCAGGATTCCTTCTCTCTCCAGTCCCTCCAGAAAATCCTGAGCTGTTTTGATATGGATTCCCAAGCGGGCTGCTGCTTCTGACGCGGAAATGTCATTATAAATAACAAGAAGCTTTAAAAATTCCTGTGCGTAATCTTTTGCTATAAGAGCGGCCAGGCGGCGGGATTTTTCGAAAGGCGAAATCCTTTTGTTCTCCATCGAATCATTCTCCTGCTCAGGTGGAATTGAGTCTATCCAGGATTTTTCCCGGTGTCCCATCTACATACCACTGTATGAACTGCTTGAACAACCCTCCCAAAGACACGCACAGCTGGTCAAAAGTCAGCTCTTCTTTGTACTTTCTATAGTCTCGCCGGGCAATCCGGACAGTGACATTTCCTGAATTTTCAAAGGCCACATAGGTTTCGTTATTATAACTTTTTTTGAATAAAATCATATACAGCCACATATATTCAGGAATGACAAGCACCACTCTATCGGATTCGATGAACGGAAAGACCACCACATATTTTTTAAGATACCTGGACAATCCCAGTGCATCCTTCCTTGTAAAATTGGCAGGACCTGTAGGAAAAGGGCGATGGGTGAAGCCGTCTGCGGTTTCTTTCACAGGCTGGGCAGCCAGTTCCAAAATCTCCTTATAGCGCCAGTTGATTCTTTTTGAAATAAGGACAAAAATAAAAGCAAAAAGAAAGACCGCTGAAAGACCGGCAAAGCAAGGATGCCAGGGATGGTCAGCAAGCGGCGGGAGAAAAGTCAGACCCCAAAGAAAATACATGCTCACAGGGATCAAATAAATCAAATACCGGGTCCTCAGCAATACAAAAAAATGCATCACGGTAAACAGGAATTGTATGGAACCGAACACCCAGTAAAAACCTGGGGGTCCGAAGAATATCCGGGCAAGTGCTACGGCTAAAAAGAGAACAAGAGTGAATAACCACATGCCAACCTGAACAGGCTTTAGTTTGACTTTCCTTTCCATTATAGCTCCTTTATTTAATTTTATTAAACTTCATTTCATTTGAAGTATATCTAAATCATAGTATCTTGTCAAGCATAAAATAAAATTGAAGGGAAAAAAGCAAAAAAGTATGGTGCCCCTGCTTTTAGAGGGGGGATACTTCAGAGAATTCTATACCCTTGCTCTCAAGGGTTGTCCCCAGAGTTCTTTCCAGAGCAGCCAGGGCAAGGTTATAATCAATAATGGCTCTGATTTCATTGTTTATGGCATCTGCCAGATCTCTTTGATACTGAAGCACCGTGTAGTTTGTAGAAAGTCCCACTCTCAGCCTTTTCTCTTCGGCTTTCAGTGTCTTGTCAGCCAGTTCTTTGGCAGCTTTATACGCCAGGACCCTCTCGTAACTGGACTTAACCATTCGTACAGCGTTTCTTATTTCCAGAAAGGCCTGCTGTTTCTCATTCTGCAGCCTCAGCTTTGCTTGTTTGAAGTTCATCTTTGCCTGTGCGAACTGAGCCCGGGAAAAAATCGTATTCACTGGAATGGAAAGAATCAATCCTACAGACCAGTTTTTATAGGCAAAAGAAAACGTATCTTCCAAAGCTTTGGTCGCATTTCCCGGTAATGTCCCTACAACCACATCTGTGAGCGGATTATTATCCTGATAAAACAACTTGGTTCCGGAGACGCCGGGGCTCCAGTACCGAGCCTGCAGATCCAGGCCGGGAAGAAGCTGGTTCCTGGCGTATTTTAATTCAATATCCCTGCTTTCTATGTCAATCCGGCTTGCTTCAAGGTCAGGCCGGTTCTGTATTCCTATAAGCAGTGCCTCATCAAGTTCTATATCCCTCTCTTTGTAAGTGGGCCTATCAGAAGGAGTTATCTTTATTTCCTTTATATCCCCATCCCCTGCAAGATTGATAATGGTTTTTAACGCATCCTCATTATTCTTGACCAGATACTCGGCCTCTATGATATCAGCTTCTCTGGCTGCGACTTCAGATTCAGCACTCAAAATCTCTATGGGAGCCATCATACCGACTTCCACTTCTCTCTTGTTTTTCGCCAGGAGATCCCGGGCAAGAGCCAAAGATTGTTTCTTTGCATTAAGGTTTTCTATGCTGTACACATACTCCCAATAAGCGGCCTCAACATCATAAATCGTCTGTATGAGCGATACTTTAAAATTTGCCTCTGATATTTGAGTGCTTTTATTCGCTACAATGATCTCCCTCCGGTTCACTTTAAATCCAAAATCTCTTAAAAGAGGCTGGGTCAATGTGAAGGACAAGGTGCTTCCATAGCGGGGATTTATGGTCAGATACTTCGCAGTGGTATCACTTTTGTAAGAATAAATATACGCTGAAAGAGTCCCCCCTGTAGGAAAGAGCTGTTCCAACTGGACTGAGTAATCATTAAAGAGAGAAGTGACCTTGCCTGCGGACTCAATCCAGGAATAGGAAGGATTATTGGTCTCCTCTGTGCCGTAATTGAGAGAGAGCGAAGGCAAAAATTTCTCTTTGGCAAGGGAAGCTGACATGTCAGCTATTTCCGGATTTAAGATTTCCACCGCTATACTGAGATTGTTTTCCAGCGCCAAGATTATACAGTCTTCAAGAGCAAGCGACTTTTGATTCTCCTGTCCGCTAAAATTGATTGTTGAAATAAGAAAAACGGCCATGCCCACGGCTGTTATTTTTTTATTCATTTTGAATCTCCTAAAATTCCTCATTTTAAAGCTCATCCACTATCCATCCGTCAAGCAGATTAATGATCCTCCGTCCATAGGCCGCATTTTTTTCTGAATGAGTGACCTGAATGATGGTGGTTCCGGCCTCATTAAGCTCTTTGAGAAGCTTCATCACATCTTCGCCTTCTTTTGTATTCAAATTACCCGTTGGTTCATCCGCAAGTATTAATTTGGGACTTATGATAACGGCTCTGGCCACCGCGACTTTCTGCTGCTGCCCTCCTGAAAGCTGGTTCGGAAAAAGATTCTTTTTTCCCACGATATTAAACCGATCCAGCATGTCACATACTTTTCCCTTGCGTTCAGAGCCTTTTACTTTTTTATAAAGAAGAGGGGTCTCCAGATTCTCATAAACAGTCAGGTCGTCTATAAGATGGTACTGTTGGAATACGAAACCAATATGATTTTTATGAAGGTCTGTGAGCTGTTTTTCGGTCATCCTGTGGACCGGTCTGTCATAAAAGTAATACTCCCCCTTTGAGGGCTTATCAAGCATCCCTAAGATATAAAGAAGGGTTGATTTGCCGGCACCGGAAGGGCCCATTATGGTGATGAACTCACCTTCTTTGACATCAAGGTCTATATTTCGAAGAGCATAGGTCTTGACGAACCCGGATGAATAATATTTGTTTATCTTTTTACATTTTATCATTCCCGTCTCCTTTTCTTTTCAATAAATCCTGCCATGTCCCTTTACTTTTTTTTCAATTCTCCCTTTCTTCTGAACATAATAGGGATATTCGCATCCGTCGGCATGCCAATTTCAATAAGCTTCCAGTCTTTATTGTATTCCTTAATAACGCGTTTTATCACATCAACCTTATCCACACTGTCACCATTATGGTCTTCCCAGTCTATGATCTCGACTTTGTAGTGCAGTGTTCTTTTTTTTCCGTTTATTTTCACTTCTATATCAATATTCTGTTCGGCTCCTAATGTTGGTATTTGAAGCACGACTTCTCTCATCATACACTCTCCTCAAATGTTATTTTAAAACAATCGCTTGTCCACGCTTATTTAATAAGCAAAAAATATGCCATTCTCTCTTCTTGAGGAATAAATTTAAACTTATGTTTTTTTTTGTAAAAACTGTCCGTTATTGAACATCTTCTGTCCTGACAGCGGACACTTATTTAAATCAATGAAAAGCTGTCTCCTATATAAAGACACCCGGGTCATTCATAGCGTATCGAATCAGCCGGATTTGCAAAAGCGGATTTCAATGATTGATATCCGACAGTAAGGAGCGCAATGGTCAAAGCCAAGCCGCCTGAAAGCAAATACACCCACCAGCTGATGCTGATACGGTAGGCATAGTTCTGCATCCACTGGCTCGCAACATACCAGGCAATGGGCAAGGCAATGACATTTGCCGCCAGTACCCATTTTGTGAAATCCTTAGAAAGCATGAGGACAACACTTGAAACAGAAGCACCGAGAACCTTGCGTATTCCGATTTCTTTGGTCCGTCTTCCCGCCATATAACTGGCCAATCCAAAAAGGCCCAAACAAGAAATAAATATGGCAAGAAAAGTGAAGTCATTGATGATCCGTCCCATTCTCTGGTCAGTTTGATACTGCCTGTTAAAAATATCATCCAGAAAATCATACTCAAAAGGATAACCAGCCGCAAACTGCTTCCAGGTAGCCTCCATAGCCCGAAGAGCTGACTGGGCTCTTTCCGGATTCGTGCGGACAAAGATATAATTATGAGGCCAATTCGTGGTGAGAGTGAACACCACTGGTTTGATTTCATCATGCAGAGAACGGGAATGGAAATCCTTCACAACACCGATGATCCGGCCCTCACGCGTCCATATAGAGAAAAGCTTGCCCAAGGGAGATTCAAGTCCTGTAAACCTTACCGCGGCCTCATTAATGACGTAATTCTGTGCATCCGTTGTAAAATCACGCGAAAAGCTCCTCCCCTCCGCAAAATCCATTTGAAAGGTCTTAAAATAATCATAATCCACGGCTGTGAAATTTATCACTTCATACTGGTCAGGTCCTCTCCCTTCCCAGTATACGGGATTGATATTTCCTATGCTTAAAGGGACATTGGAAGCTGAAGTGACGCTCAGAATATCGGAATTCTCTAACAGTGACTGTTTGAAAGCATCATAATGATTTTGAATCTCCTGATTCATGGGCAGTCTCAAAACATAGCTGCGGTTAAAACCTAAATCCTTATTCCGGATATAATTCATCTGCCTTTGCAGAACAATGGAGCAGAAAATAAGAACCACCGCAACAGTGAACTGAAAAACCACAAGAACTCTTCTTAATACCGGACTCTTTAAATTCAGTGCGCCGGACTCCCTCAGCGCTTGTATCGGAGTGAAGGACGAAAATAGAAGAGCCGGATAACTCCCGGAAAAAACACCTGTGAAAAAAGCTACCCCTAAAAGCGATAAAATCAACGGGACATTATGTGCGGGATCAAAGGTCAACTGTTTTTGAGTCAGATTATTGAAACTCGGCAGAAAAAGGGAAACCATAAGAACGGCCAGAACAAATGCCATGAATGATATCAACACAGCCTCTCCAAAAAACTGCTTTATAAGATGACTTCTATTGGCTCCGACCACTTTTCTCAGGCCAACTTCCACAGCCCGGTTTCCTGATTTTGCTGTGGTGAGATTTATAAAATTTATGCAGGCAACGATCAGGATGATAAAGGCTATGGCAGAAAAGATATAAATATAAAGGATGCTCCCTGCATCATTTAATCCGTAAAGGTGCATGCGTGAAACGGGCTGGAGGTCATTGATAACCGTTTTGTTCTCAACCCTTTGATCGTATTTCATGGTAGTGCCGGAAACTTTCGGCTTCAAATCTTCGAGAGAAATGTTTTCCTCTAACATGACAAAAGCCTCTGTTTCCAGAGCCCAGGTTCTGATCCGCTCCTCTCCCAGGATTTGAACCGGCACCAGCACATCGAACTGAAGGGTTGAATTGGAAGGAACGTTTTGTATCACTCCGGTTACTTTAAGGTCCATGTTGTTATTGACATTCAGGATCTTACCGACAGGATCTTCATTCCCGAAATACTTGTGGGCGGCTTTTTCAGATAATATGATCGAGTCTCTTCCGGACAAGGCCGTATCCGGATTACCCTGGATGAGGGGGAAAGAAAACATATGGAGAAAGTCCGGATCCACAAATCCAACTTCTTCATAATTGGAAGATTCCTCATATCTCGCTAAGAGATTGATCGTCCTAAACCTGGTGGCCCTTACGATCTCCGGAAAATCATCCTTAAGAACATCACTGATAGCCCAGGGACTGGTCGATGTCCATTCTCCCTCAAGACTGGAGACGACCCTGTAAAGCCGCCCCTCATTGTCATAAAACCGGTCATAACTGGTCTCATCCTGTATCCACAGAAATATGAGGATGCAGCAGGCCATTCCCACGGCCAATCCGACAACATTGATAAAAGAATAGACTTTATACTTCTTGATATTCCTAATAGCTGTTTTAATATAGCTTCCCACCATAGTACGCCCTTTTAATAAAGTAAATAAAGCCTTAACATTTACTTTTGTTGAACTCTGAACAGCACCCCTTTGAGATAACCAGAATCATTGATCTCAGCAATGTATAATCCTGGCTGCATATGGGCCTTTTTTTTGAGCATGGGTGCTGACAGATTATTCAGAAGGTCACCTGCTTCCCATTTTTTGTTATTGGTATCACACAAAAATATTGGCGCGTTCTTTTCTACAAGTTTTTCTAGAATTTCACGGAGAAACATTTTATCCTCTACAATCACTTAGCCTGACCTATTCCTAAAAAAGGCCGCCAAGCATCATATCATAAACTCTTCTTGAATATTCTCTGAGACAACGTGACCATCGAAAAGATGGACTGTACGGTTGGCATACTCTGCATAGCTTGGAGAGTGCGTCACCATTACGATAGTTGTGCCCGCCTCATGAAGCTCGCTCATAATTTTCATGACTTCTTCACCGTGCGCCGAATCCAGATTACCAGTGGGCTCATCAGCAAGTATCAGTTTAGGCCGGGCTACAACGGCTCTTGCCACTGCCACTCTCTGCTGTTGTCCTCCGGATAACTGCTGGGGAAAGTGATTCTTCCTGGCAATTATTTCCATCTGCTCAAGGACTTCACTGACTCTCTTCTTCCGATCCCCAGAAGAATAACCAAGGTATAGGAGGGGCAGTTCCACGTTCTCGAATACGGTCAGCTCATCGATCAAATTAAAACTCTGGAATACAAAACCGATGTTGGATTTGCGCAGATTTGCACGTTTTCGTTCAGAAAACGAAGAGACTTCAGTGTCAACAAAATAATATTTGCCGTCTGTTGGCTTGTCAATCAAGCCCAGTACATTAAGCAGAGTGGATTTTCCGCATCCTGAAGGTCCCATAATCGCCACATATTCTCCTGCTTTAATATCCAGATTCACATTGTTCAGGGCTGTTGTTTCTACCTCCTCTGTAGTGTACACCTTTTTAAGGTCCTCAGTTTTAATCATGTTTGTTCTCCTTACAATAGTTTCCTCTTTTTATATTATATAAGACGTAAACTAACTGCATTTAGTTTACTTTAAAACCAATCTTTCCATATCACCAAAACTCTCATAGGAGGAAGTTATGACTTTTTCTCCGGGCTCCAGCCCTTCAAGGACTTCATAAACATCAGGATTCTGCCTCCCCAGCTTTATTCTCCTCTTCACGGCTATATTCTCAGATTCATCCACAACATACACCCAATTTCCTCCGGTGGTCTGATAAAACCCTCCTCTCGGGAGGAGCAACGCTTCAGAAATATCTCCCAGCTCAAGCCGGATGTGAAGTGTTTGCCCGCGGGTGATTCCTTCAGGCTCTTCATCTACAAATTCCATGTCAACCTCAAAACGTCCCTCTCTGACCTCAGGATATTTCTTGGTTACCTTAAGTATATATTCTTGACCGGCAAACTCAAATTCGCCCGAACGTCCCTCTTCTACACGAGCTATATAATGCTCATCAATCTGTGCTCTGACTTTGAAACCCTCAAAGACATCTATCTGTCCGATGTTTTGACCTGCAGATTTTGACTGACCGATTTCCGCATCCAGAGAGGTGAGATGGCCTGATACGGGCGCTCTGATAGTCAATTTTTTCAGCCTGTTCTGGATGATCTCCATGTTGCCCTGCATTCGCTCGACCTGACCTTCCAAAGCGTTGACCTGATTTTCTCTGAATTCCAGATCCTTTTGCTGACTCTCAATGGTCAATCCCCTGCTCTTTTTGAGATACTCATATTGATCTTTTGCCAGCTCGTACTCATGTATTGAAATCAAATCATCTTCATATAATTTCTCGTAGCGTTCATATGTTCTTTTCTGCTGCTGAAGGTTATTATCGATAGTTGTCAGTTCCTGGCTCAGTTGGAGCCTGTAGCGTTCCATCTCCAGCCGTGTATTTCGAAGGTTGTTGACCTGCTGGAACAATTCAGCTTCCCTCCACATGCTGTTTATCAACAAATCTGTATTTGCCAGCTTTAATATCCTATCTCCCTTTTCCAGAACATTTCCCGCTTTAATATAGATCTCCTCCACTGTTCCACCTTCTTCCGCACTTAAATAGAACTGATATTTAGGAAGAACATTACCCATAATGGGAATGAATTCCTGGAACGGCCCTCTGCTGACCGTTGAAACCGTCAGTCTCTCGGCTTTTACATTTAAGGATGATTTACTCACTCCAAATATGAGCATATAAACAACCACAATGACAAACAATCCCGCAGACGCAAAAGTTGCGATTTTTTTTAGGGTCCACTTCTTTTTTTTGATTTTTTTGTCCATACTCATTTTAGATCTCCTCACTTAGACTCTTCATAAAAAAGGTTGATGCGGGTGGTAAAACAAAAAGCTTTTGTGAATAATCAGGATTCATCATTTTCAACTTTTTCTGTAACATGTTCATCTCACTCAACGAATTGTTCTGCAATAATTGTGCCATATTTGATTCTCAGGGAAAATCTATTAAAAAATGGTTTCATCTTCGACAAAAGTGTTCATTGAAGAACAAATACTGTTCAAAATCGAACAGTTCGTGTATAATACATCCTTATTCATGTGTCATTCAGCCTGGGAAAAAAAGAAACAGAAAGGCACATATCTTGCATCTACTTATAAAAAAGAAAACCAATAACAAAAAATAGGATGGAGATGCGAATATGAAAAAAAAATCAGGAAAAATTCTTGTCATAGATGATGATGAAGATATTCTTCAGGCAGCCCGTCTTCTTCTGAAACAACACGTTAGTCAGGTACATACTGAAAAAACACCCGGCTCGATTCCCACGCTCCTAAAAAACGACAGTTATGATGTCATTTTCCTGGACATGAACTTTGCCAAAGGTGCAACCAGCGGAGAAGAAGGATTCCATTGGCTCGATAAAATTCTAGAATTGGATCCCAGTGCTGTCATAGTCCTGATAACAGCCTATGGAGATGTGGAAATGGCAGTAAAAGCGATCAAAGAAGGTGCCACTGATTTCATACTCAAGCCCTGGCAGAACGAGAGATTGATTGCTACCCTTTCCGCGGCTATGAATTTAAGGAAAAGCCGCACAGAAGCAAAAAGCCTCCGCTCCAAACAAAAACAGCTCAGTCAGGACTTAGACCAGCCTTTTCATGAATTCATAGGTAAAAGCCCTGCCATTCAAAACGTTTTTTCTGACATACAAAAGCTTGCCCAAACAGATGCCAATGTTTTGATACTGGGTGAGAACGGCACAGGAAAAGAATTGGTCGCAAGGGAACTCCACCGCCAGTCTTCAAGAGAGGGAGAAATTTTCATCAGCGTGGACATGGGAGCATTGAGTGAAACCCTTTTTGAGAGTGAACTTTTCGGCCACACTAAAGGAGCTTTTACAGACGCAAAAGAGGACCGTGCAGGACGATTCGAGATAGCGTCGGGAGGAACTCTATTTCTGGACGAAATCGGAAATCTGCCTCTGACCCTCCAGGCCAAACTGCTCACGGTCATTGAAAACAGGAAAGTAACCCGGCTCGGTTCCAATAAGGTCATTGAAATAGATGTGCGTCTCATATGCGCTACGAACATGAATATACATGAAATGGTCACTAATGATAAATTCAGACAAGACCTGCTCTATCGAATAAATACAGTGGAAATAAGGATTCCTCCTTTAAGTGAAAGGATTGAGGACATCCCCCTTTTAGCAGAACATTTTCTCAACATTTATTCCAAAAAATACAACAAACCCATAAGTAAAATCAGTCCCTCCACAATGAAACGCCTTGAAAAGTACAAATGGCCGGGAAATGTTAGAGAACTCCAGCATGCTTTGGAAAGATCTGTGATAATGAGTGAATCCCGCACTTTACAGCCTTCGGACTTTTTCTTTTCTACTTCGGAATCAAAAGGGAACTCTCTGGCATATAAAGACTTTAATCTATCCGGTCTTGAAAAACTGGCCATACGTAAGGCTTTAGATAAACACAACGGAAATATATCCAATACAGCCAAGGAACTGGGTATATCAAGAGCTTCCCTTTACAGAAGAATGGAGAAATATGGCTTATAAAAATTTCAGAATCAACTGCTTCATCCGCATTTTAGTACTTGCGCTGACCATCCTTGCCTTTTTTCTCATCATGACTCATACCTCTTTATACAGTGCTTTGATCATAATCGGAGCTGCCATTATCTATCAAACCTATGCTTTAATCCATTATGTCGAAAAAACAAACAGGGATTTAACCCGTTTTTTCGAATCGATAAAATACAGCGACTTCTCCCAATCCTTTAAAGATTACGGAAGGGGAAAATCATTTGATTCGTTGAAAAATTCTTTTTCTGAAGTCATAGAGGCTTTCAGAAAGACAAGAGCGGAAAAAGAGGAACAAGCCCGTTATCTGCAGACAGTTGTCAAACACATAGGAGTCGGACTGATCGTTTTTCAACCAAATGGAGAGGTTGAACTTATAAACAAAGCGGCAAAGCAGCTTCTCGGAATCAACCAGCTCAAAAACATAAAATCTCTTAGCTCTAAAAAACTCGTCAAAGAACTTTTAAAGCTCCAACCAAGAGAAAAAGCCACTGTAAAGGTCGAAATCGACAATGAAGTCCTGCATCTCTCTCTCTATGGAACGGAATTCAAACTCGGAGGTAACAAATATTCCCTTATATCCTTACAAAACATCCACAGTGAGTTGGAGGAGACTGAAATAGAAGCATGGCAGAAGCTTATAAGAGTCCTCACTCATGAAATCATGAATTCTGTAACTCCCATATCCTCACTGGCTTCCACAATCCATGGTCTGGTAAATGAAAACATGATTTCTGAATCTCTCACCGATGTCAAGGATGCGGCCCAGACTATAAAGAAAAGAAGCCAAGGGCTGATGCATTTTGTGGATGCTTACAGAAATTTAACATTGATAAAAAAACCGCATTTTGAAATATTTCCGATCAAAGAACTTTTCAACAGAATTGAAAAACTGATGCAGGCAGATTTTAAAGCAAAGAAGATAAAGCTTAAAATCAAGATTAAACCCGAGACTCTCGAACTCACTGCGGACACAGAACTCCTGGAGCAGGTACTGATAAATCTTCTGCTTAATGCTCAACAGGCAGTGGAAGGCCGCAAAAAAGCAGAAGTCACTCTGGACGCAAGGCTGGACAAACGGGGAAAAATCATCATTGAAGTCAAAGATAACGGACCCGGTATTCCTAAAGACAATCTTGAGAAAATATTCATACCATTCTTCTCAACCAAAAAAGGGGGCTCGGGAATAGGTCTGAGCCTTTCCAGGCAGATCATGCGTCTCCATAAAGGCTCTATAGGAGTGCATTCAAATCCTGATACAGAAACATCCATCATCCTCAGCTTCTAGAAAAAAAAGAATGATGGATGCTTCCTATCCTTTTCTCTTATTTTTTGCCGGAGCTTTTGCTTCCTGAAGTTGACGTTGCTGAGCCGGATTTATTCGAAGATCTTGACCCTGAACGCGAGGCACTGCCGGAACCGGACTTTCCTCCTCCGCTTCCCGCTGCGGAATAGAAACTGTTTCCAGAACTGATTTTGCTCATTGGTGAAATACGAACATTCCCGGAAGAAAGCCGCAGCTCAGGACAACTGATCTCATTTCTGCTCCCTGAATAAATTATGGATACCCCCATCTCACGAGCCGCTTTTATGTCAGGATTCCAGTCTCTGAATCTCATTTGAGCTGCTTCATTGCCAGAAGCAGCAGCGCCTTTGGTGGGAAACCCGGCAGCTGTTTTTGTCAAAGAATTTTTTGTATAGGCTCCTCTCTCCTGATCAATTGGATTGCTTTCTGTCTCAGGGCTTTTTATAGCTCTATAAGCGTCAACTATTTTTGTGTTGAGTTCTTGTTGAGAAAGTTGAGAAAAGGTTTCCCCGTCACCTCTGCTGAATTCATCCAAACCTATGATTTTATTTTGTATATCAGGGGATGTGATCCATTCGTGCTTGACAAATGAGGCGCTGTCTCTTATATGAAAGTAGGATGAGAGAAAACCATTCTCACCTCTTCTTGCTGCTTTGAGTATATTCTTAAATGCCTTCTTCAAGGCTCCTGTTAAAACGAATTGGGGATTGCTTTTTCGGCTCAGGTTCTGCAGACTGACATTGGGCAGACCTCCCCCCAAATCTTCCTTATCCGGCATCCATGAATCATCCATAAAGGACCAATCCAACCAGTCCAGAAAAGTCCAGGGCCTCCAGGAAAAATAGCCTGTCAGCATACTGGGCTGAATTAAATAATCCCAGTAAACCCATGCCGGAGAAAAGGCAGAACCAGGGATCCAGAGCCATCCTTTTTTCTCATGCCAGACCCAGATCCCAAGATGGTAAGGAGCCCACCCCCAGGGTTCCTCAGGGATCCAGAACATGTGACCGTTCACTGCGGTCCACTGCCCGTAGTAGTAGGGCTGCCAGCCCCCCGGATAGTATCGATAATGAAAAGGACTCCATACATATCCGTAAAAATCATCCCACAGCCATTCTCCATACGTGGTTGAATACTTTTCCGCAAAATATATGACTGCATCCGGGTACCTGTACACAGGCTTGGGCAGAGGGCTTTTTCCTTCATGAAGCTCTTCAAAGTTCTTATTTATTTTTTTGTTCCAGAGCACAAAATCAGAACTCTGAGTCTCATCCAAATAATCGAGTTTATGCTCTTTCCTGACCCTGACCATCTGTGCTTCTTTTATCTTTTCCTGTTTCAGGTTGTCCTCATCAGGTCCGTACAAAACAAAAGCTCTCCCCTGCAATACTTTTATATCCGTGCTGCCGTCTTCATTCAGGGTTATCACTGCCACTGAATTCTGATCCATATTCAAAGCGGCGTTGGGAGTCATGACCTGGAATAACTCCTGAATCATATAGCTCTTGTACATCACATAAACCTGCCCTTTTTCAAGAACGAGATTTGTTAACTTATTCCGAGAGCTGAGAGTCTGCGCAAGGATGGTCTCTATTCTTACCTGTGTATTTTCTTCCAGTCTGAGGATAATCCCCGTGTCAAACTGCACTTCGCATCTTCCGTCACTGTCTGTTCGAACAGTATTTCCCGGGGCAACAGGAAAGTTCAAAACCGCATATTCAGGGCCAATCTGGTCTTCCTTGTAAACAATAGGCTGGGATTTATCATTTTCGATATAACTTATATGTCCGAAATAGACATCCAGGCCCTGCTTTATGGCATATCTGTATTGAGTGTTGGAAAAAGCTGAAGTTGAAAGGGCGACAAACAAAGCCAATGACACGAAGATAACACTTATTTTTCTGCAAAAATATTTTTCTCTTTTCATGCTGATACTCCTTTTTCTTTGCTTGCCATCTAGAAATGCAAATAATATGCCAAAATAAATCTAAGGCATAACAGGAGGAAACCGGGTGAGGAGAGTGACCTATTTTGAATGCAGTTGACCGTTTTCTGGTACAACCAAGATACACACAGAATCCTTGAATATATGAGCTAAATCTTATATAGTCTGGATTATTCAGTGAATCAAAAAAAGAAGACTTCCGGAACACTTGAAGATTATTCCTTGAAACCGGTCCCCTTATCTGAGAGAAAATCCTGGATTAGCCTGACCATCATCTGGATAGGGATAGCGGTAGTCATGTCCGCTATTTTCCGCGGCATGATGATCGGTCTCGGATTGGGGAAAATAACAAGTATCCTGCTTTCCTATGTCCTTGGGGAGATACTCCTTGTGGGGATCATGGGCCTTTCCGGATATATCGGAGCCCGAACAGGGCTGTCCACACCCCTTATAGCAAACTTCTCCTTTGGACGGATAGGATCTATACTGATATCTTTGTCCATAGCCCTGTCTCTTCTAGGCTGGTTTGGAGTCCAGGCTGCTTTTTTCGCACGAACTATTCAGTACTTCATCCATTCGGATTTTTCGCTGCCGCTTTTTTCATTCATATGCGGGATCATTATGATGATTCCCGCCATTTTTGGCATCAGGGGGCTCAGCACTCTCAGTTGGATAGCCTCTCCATTTGTGATCCTGATATTCATAATAGGATTTGTAAAAAGCGGATTCCATTTCCTTCCCGCTCAAACCCTTATCTCCCTAGCTCAACACCACCAGCCCGACCCCTATCCTATAACCATAGGCGCTGCTGCCTCTGTTGTAGCAGGAGGATTTATCGTGGGAGCCACTACCAGCGCGGACATATTTCGTTATTCCAAACCCAAAATAAAAAACATTTTCGGAGCTGCGTTTGTTGCTATGCTGGTAAGTGCCTTTCTCCACCTTGTTGGTTCTGTTTTTGCTATGAATACAGGACTTTATCACGAAAATCTGCCAGAACTTATCATATCTCCAGCCTATCTTGGTCTGGGATTTGTTGGCTTCCTGGTCCTTCTGCTTGCGCAGTGGACCACAAATGACAGCAATATCTACTCATCTGTTCTTGCTCTGAACAATATATTCAAGACAAAAAGATGGCTGGTCACCATAGGAGCCGGACTCATTGCCTCTGCGCTGGCAGCACTGGGCATCTTAGAAAGATTGGAACTGTTCCTTGTTTTTCTTACCGTAAGCATCGGACCCATAGGAGGGATCTTTATTTGCGACTATTATTTATTAAGAAGACTCAAACCATCCGGGCTCAAAGAAAAAAACATACAGGCAGTCAATCAAAAAGCACTGGGAGTCTATCTTATATCCGTAGTTATCGGATGGCTTACGTCAGGACATCCGTTTACCATAAACATTTTTCCCTTCTCGATTTTTGCTTTTAACGGAATCATATCCTCAATCATCCTCTATTATGTCATCATGAAAATATTTCCGAATAAGGAGAAGACAAATGGCCCTGAAACAAGTCATAGAAACCTATGAATTTCTGGATACACCGGAAATAAAAGAGACTGATATTGTGAATTTCCTCACCCGATGGGGAGTCAAGCAAAAGGAAACAAAATTCATGGGAATAAAAGGCAAAAAAGGCCGTACGCTTTTTGTTAAAATTCACATTTCCGGGAAAAAAGGAAAATCAAAAAGAGGATCCTCTCCGACCCTGGGCATTGTCGGACGTCTCGGAGGAATAGGAGCCAGGCCTGCTCAGACCGGGCTGGTTTCAGATGCTGACGGAGCCATCACTGCTCTTGCCGCTGCAGCAAAAATGGCTGCCATGCGGGAAAAAGGGGATTTTCTCCAGGGAGACATCATCATCTCCACCCATCTGTGCCCCAGGGCACCTGTCATTCCCCACGATCCCGTTCCTTTTATGGGCTCTCCTGTTTCCATTGCTGTCATGAACAAACATGAAGTCGACTCCCGCATGGATGCCATCCTTTCTGTGGACGCAACCAAAGGAAACAGAATCATAAACCATAGAGGTTTTGCCCTATCCCCTACGGTCAAAGACGGATATATATTAAAAGTCAGTGATTCCCTTTTGGATATCATGCATTCAGTAACCGGCAGGCTTCCGGTTGTATTTCCTATCACTCTCCAGGATATAACACCCTATGAAAATGGAGTCTTTCATCTCAACAGTATTATGCAACCCTGCACAGCAACAAATGCCCCTCTCGTTGGAGTAGCCATTACAAGTGAAGTACCTGTGCCCGGATGCGCTACAGGAGCCAATAATCTCATGGATCTGGAAGGCGCAGTCCGTTTTGTTTTGGAAGTCGCTAAAGCATTTGGAAAAGGAAAATGTGAATTCTACGATAAAAAAGAATTCCAGAAACTGCTCACCCTCTACGGTTCCTTGGAGCATCTGAAAACAGCGGGGCGGAAATAAGGAAAAAATTCAGATGTAGCTTATGCTCCAGACTTTCATCAGGCAAGCTGGTTCTTCAGCCCGCTGATTTTTCCCAGCGAGTAAAATCAGCTTATTCCTCGGCTCGCTCTCCTCTGCGAGGAACCATGCCCGCTCGCCTCCGGATGACTTCAGAACCACCCAGCCTGCCTGAAAGTCTGGGTGAGGCATGATGTTATTTACATTACAGGATTAACATTAACCTTAAGAAATTCAGGTGTGGACGTGGCGACATTGAAGATTTAGCCTTTGGAGTGCTGTGTTTGAGGGTACTCGGCAAAGCCGAGCTGCGAGCATGTCTGACCCACGGACGGGGGGAGTTGCGCAGCAGCCGAGAACACAGTGCGAGTAATGGCGTTAAAAATCTTTAGCGAGCAAAAGCCATATCTGAATTTCACATCGGCTTGCCTTAATGGTAAAAAAATGCTCATCGCCATTTTTTTATGAATAGGTCAGATGGTTCACTTTATGGGCTGGCCCAGAGGATATTTGTCAATCACTTCTTTGGGTACTTCATAGACCTTATTCCAGCCGCCCAGCCGCTCGAGTACTCTGGGAGAAGTCACTCCTCTCTTCTTGCCTCTCTCAATAAGATAAACAGAACGGTTCGGACGGGAGCTTTTCTCTATAACAAGGCACCCTTCAAAGGAAAGTACTATCATGGGCCCCTGCCTCATATTCATAAGAGTATTATAAGAAATTTCTTCAAGATAATTCCAGGGTTCATCTTTCCTTCCAATACTGTAGTTATAGAAGTAAAGGCTTTCAAGGTTCTTAAAAGGCCTCCTGATGTAATCACCAGGCCCCCTTCTTTCTATCATATAAACAGTATCATCTCTGGCTTTGATGTATTTTCCATTCAGATAAGCAAGGTTATCACTGGAAGGCCATCTGGAAAATTCATAATCCATTCTATCTAATATTTGCCTGCATTTTGAAACCTCATACGGTATTATTCTCGCTCTGGTCATCTCTTCTTCAAGCTCCTTGAATGAACGGGAAAGATACACAAACGCATTATAAAGGCTTGTTCTTAAATAACCTGTTCGAAAATATCTTGAGCTCTGGGTTGTCAGTTTTAGGAAGAGCTTGCATGATGCGGAAAAAGCCTCTGACTTAAACAGAATAGCCTGTTCCTGGTCGGTTATCACTCCATTCCAACCTTCAAAATGTTTGTAACTGTTTTCCGCCAACAAGACTGCCTGTCCTTCCAGCTCGCTGCCAAGCTTATAAATCACATCTATGTTTTCCCCGAATGCACTCAAGCACAGAAAACAAAAGAAAAAAAGTACGAATGCTGGTTTTGTTGTTTTGATCATCTCTTTATCCTCCCTTTCCTTTAATCATGAATAGCACAGGTTATTTATATAGAACGATTATAAATTAAATCTGAAAACGAGGCCGGCTTTAATCCCGATTCCTCCGAGGTCAGCTTTCACGGACCCTTCCTCAGCTTGAGCATGGCTGTACTTGACACAGACCTTTGCTCCCAGTGAAGAAGAAAAGTCATAATAGCATCCGCCCTGAAAACTAAATCCTAAAACCGAGCCCTTGGTGGAGCTTACCGGAAAAGTCGGAGGATATTTTTCCTTATATATGATGTAATCCAAGCCAGGCCCAATAAAAATTATGAACCTCTTCAAATCAAAAAGATATCTTAAAGATAATGTGAAATCCGATATCGCTAAGTCAACCTCTTCTTTGGTAACCGTTAGTTTTCCTTTATCAGATAAAAATCTATATTCCACTCCTATTTCTATATGTCGATTCAATAAGAAAGGAAGCCTGTATGAATACTCCCCGTAAAATACCCAGGCGCTGTCTCCATAAACCTCCTTAAATACTTCATCCTGCATAAAATAGGCACCGCCTGCTACTGAAAGCCTAGAGCTTTTTATTTCTTCGTTTCCTGCATAAAGCATTGCGGCAAATAAGAAAAATATAAAAAAACAGGTGCGTGCTTTTCTCATGTTTCACTCACTCCACAGTCACATAAGCCGGTGCTCCCTCTATGTTATTGTTGTCGACAGCGGTCACTGCGAATATATATTGAGTATTACTTGACGTATTTCTTATGTGATAGACGAGATTCTCTGCTGAAACCTCATCTACATAGTCTAACTTTCTCCACTGTTCCACTCTGTATATTCTGTACTTTGAGATATTTTCATTATCCGGATTGGCATTCCATGTGAGCTGAATGACATTCTCATAGTAAAACAAAGCTCTATTCACTTTCCTCTCACCGGTGAGATTGATTGGAGGCAGAATATAAGCTGTTTGTATTTTCTGGCCGGGAACGATGCTGTTTATAACCCTTTGCTCGCCGTTCAAAAACTCAATCTTCAGATCATACGCTGATGATTGAGAAACTCCGAAATGAGCGGCCGGCATATCCTGTGCCAGGTAGCCGTATTCCCCTGTTATTTCACGAAATCCTTTCAAAAAACCGGATTCCCCAAGATGCCCCCCTTCATAGAGCCAGAGTTTCGTACCAATCCCGCCGGTACCTCCTGTCTGATCCGAAAGAACCTCAACCTGGATCCAGTTCGAATCATCAATATCATTCCTTAACAGCACATTATATCCTCTTCTATCCGCTATATAGACATCCAGGTCCCCGTCTCCGTCAAAATCCCCCAATGCACTCGACCTTGGGTCAACGGTGTTCAGGGACGCCATCAATGCGCTCACATTGAGAGAGACATAAATGAAATTCCCCTGCCCGTCATTCTGATAGAAATAACCTCCTGATTCATAAAGGTCCAGATCCCCGTCATGATCAAAATCTCCGAAACAGCAGTGGAAACCGGAATTAGATCCAACTGTGCTCATCGAGTTGTACTTTTGAAAAATCCCTTCATTGTTTTTGTATATGTCTATTCTGTGGCCTCCTATGACAGCAAAGTCTAAATCCCCGTCATTGTCGAGGTCGGCAAAGCTCATCCCATTATCTTTGACATTGATGGTTAAAGGAAGACCAAGGCTTCCGCCTGCTTTGTGGAAATATCCATTTCCATCATTGAGGTATATGGTGGATGGAGGAGCCCATTTGGCTTCGGCTATGTCTATATCTCCGTCCTGGTCGATATCAACAGCGCTGACTCCCTGAACAAATCCAATCCATTCAATACCGCGATAGGTCCATGTGAATGTTCCATCGCCGTTATTCATATAAAAATTTTTGAGCTGCTTTGGCGGAGAAGGCTGCGTGCTGAAAGGCTTTGCTTCCGAAAGAGGATTAGAAAAATACAGGTCTATATCGCCGTCGCCATCAAAATCTGCGGCAGCCACCCCTCTGGAAAAAGTATCAATATCCTGAGAGGGGGAGATATTATCAGTGATATCCTGGAAATAGCCGGTACCGTCATTTTCATAAATATGATTGTACGAAGGACTTATATTTCCATAGGTTGTGGTCGAAAACAAATCAAAATCTTTATCATTATCGAGGTCAGCAAAAACCCCTCCATGCGTCCCGGTAGGGTACGCATCGGAAACACCCCTGAGGAAAGCCTCATCCGAAAATATGCTTCCGTAGTTTATATAGAGAATGTTTTCAACATTCAGTACTCCCTTGGCATCTTGGTTTTTTATGTACAGATCAAGTTTCCCATCATTGTTGACATCAACCCAGCAGATCCCATGAGCGCCGAAATAACTGTACCCTCCCACATTATTCTTCTGTGTCACGTTTGTGAAATGTAAGCTTCCGGACAAAAAGAGGGGTGATAAAACAAAAGTAAGGATCAATGCCGGTTTTTTCAGAATTCTCAAACAACAACCCTGACGGCTCATTTGATTTCATAAAGTTTGCCACTTGAAAAACCATTTGTCAATCAAATTTAAGAACCTTCTCAGTCTTATCTTCTCTCTCCTGTCTATCCTGGATTATTCATAGGTCAGGCTATTTACTGTATGACGTCTTGTATGCTAATATGGATTTTGAATCTTAACGGAATTATTGAGCTTGAGATAGACATGAAAATAAAAAAATCACTCATTTTTTTATCCATAATCGCCCTCTTTGTCCTCTCAAGCTGTGCAAAAAAACAAATGTTCCATAGGGCAGATGCCGAAAATCGGGAAACCAAAGACATTGATCTCAATCTGTTAAAAAAGGATAGCGATAACAATCTTTACTACCACAAAAAATTCGTTACGTTCAGATTCGAGACAAAAAGTGACTCTATAAGTATCCAAAGCAAACTTTTTGGAAACATAAATGTCAATATGAGCTGCATTTCTGATAAAAAAGGGACCCTTACCATATCGAAAGAAGGCACAGAAACGCCTCCCCCATCCGGATTCATAATGCCAATAAGAGAAGGATACAATGACCTGAACTTTGCACTGGACCTTGAAAAAGGCCAGCATATCATCATTCAAAATCCGGATGAACTGGATATCATATTTTCAAAGCCCATCATATACAAATCCCTTCCGGCAGAGGAGAGAACAAATGTATTTCTGATTTCTGTTGATACGCTGAGCTCTCTTCATATGAGCCTCTACGGATATGACAGAAAAACCACACCGAATATAGACCAATTCGCTCACGACTCAGTTGTTTTTCTGAATGCTTTTTCAAACTCATCCTGGACCGTCACTTCTCATATGAGCCTGTTCACGTCCCTTCATGAGCACGAGCACCAGGTTGAAGAGAGGGCTGAATACAAGATAAAAAATCAGAAGCTAATACGCGTGAAACCCCCTGCTATCATTCCTCTCTCATACGACATCCCCTTTTTCGCCGAAGACATATCAGATCAATTCGTGGCCGTAAGTTACAACGGAGGAGTCAAAGTGGATGCTCTCTTTGGCTTTTACAGAGGGTTTGATCTCTACTGGAGCAATAACGACCTCTACTCCCCAAAAGCCGGTTCTGTGATGTTTGAAGAAGCCAGAGACAAACTGACAGAATCCACATTTCCAAAAGCTTTTTATTTTCTGCACACCTACCATGTCCACGCACCTCATAATCCTCCATCAGGATTCCTGAGTAAAATCCCAAGGGAAACACAATTAAAAGAATTCGATTTTAACAGTGACCTGGGAGGAAACAAGTGTATATTTAAAGAAACAGATGATGACTTTATTGAAGATGTGAAAGCCCTGTATGATGCGGAAATAGTGAGTTTTGACCACTATTTCGGAGAATTCATCACTTTTCTGAAGAACAACGACCTTTATCAAAACTCCATGATCATTTTGCTTTCAGACCATGGAGAAGAATTTTTTGAACATAAAAGATGGGCTCACGGTTCTGATCTGTATAATGAACAGATTCGGATCCCTCTCTTAATAAAGTTCCCGGAACGAGAATATCAAGGAAAGAAAATTGAAGAAAATGTCAGCCTTCAAGATGTTCTCCCCACCATAATGGATTATTATGGAATCAAATATACTAAAAACATCAGAGGGCAGTCTCTTATCCCATTGATAAAAAGCGGTAAATCTCAGGAAAGGCCCATAATCTCATCCATATACAGATTCAAACCATTTGAATTACTTCCAGGGAAAATAGCGGTCATCCAGGATAACTATAAAATTATATTCAATAAGAGGTACACTCAAGAAACATTCAAATACTTTACATATCCTCCTCCTAAGATCATCCATACAGTGGAGCTATATGATTTGGCATTAGATCCAGGAGAAAAAGTGAATCTTTTCCAGAAAAACAACATCCCGCAAAAAGATAAACTCTTTGAGTTCATAAAAAGAATAACGGAAGAAATGGATACGGCACAAAGAAAAGCTGAAAGAGAAGAAAAAATATCCGAAGACATGCTCGAAAGACTGAGGACCCTGGGTTATATCGATAAATAATGAATCTTTAAAAACAGACAGATCACTTCTCATAGCAAACTATTTATTGTATATTTTTATATGAACGCGGATTACACACAAGCCGGGATAATGTGATCTGGAATGAAGTACATTGAAAAATCAGTAAGAATTGCAGAAAGAATATCTTCTCCATTCCTTGATTGTTTTTTAAAATTCATCGCTCATAGAAAAAATCTTGACTCTTTCATCCAAAGCAGAGAAGACAAGAAAATAAGGAAGTTGGAGAATCCAAAAAAATTTCTTGTTGTTCCTGACATAAATATAGGAGACGCCTTAAACCATCAAGCCTTTATTGAAAAGCTAAAACAATATCTACCCGGATCAAAAATCCATTATATCTATAAAAAAAAAGCTTTTCCTCTTGTCAAATCAAATCCTTTTATCGATGTGCATCATCCCCTTCTTCAAAGCAGTGTCACTCCCTCTTCAGAAGACCTTGATATTTTAAAAAAGCTCCTAATAAGAAATAAATACGACATCATTTTTAATTTTTGCCCCTATCTTCCATTCTCTGCTTTAAAATACGGGAAGGCAAAAGTCATACACCCTATAAGATTCATGGCCAGGATCATAAGGGCCTACTGTTCAGAACACCACAAAATGCATATTAGCTTTCAATTAAATCAATTTGCAAAGGAAATGGCTCACAGAATCAATCCCTCAGGATTTAAAGAAAAAACCAGTGAAGACAGCTCTTTCACATACAGATTGTATACTGATAAAGATGTGTATATCAGAGCAGAGAAAACCGCTGAGAAAATTGGAATCCTACCGGATAAGAAAATTATTTTTTTTAATCCGGATTCGTCCTCTCCATACACCTTAATCCCCTTACAAATGCAGGTTCAAATTCTGAAAGAAGTTCTTTCCATGCCTTCTGTGGGTCAGGTCCTTATGAACAGAGGCCGGTCATACAGGAATATCGAAAAAAAAATACTCCATCAACTCACTGAGGAATTAAAAAAGAAGGTCCTGCTTTTCCCCCTGGATACCCCTATAGATGTTTATGCAGCCCTTACTGACAAAGCGGATTTATACATTTCAGCAGATACGGGTCCCATGCATATCTCCGCCGCAGAAAAAATTATAACAGACTCAGAACAAAAATTCAGAAACCAAACCGCACTGATAGGGATATTCGGCGCCACTCCAAGCAGGCTTTACGGATATGATTCTTTCTCAGATAAGCACATAGATTCTGCTCAGAACGCTCCGGCAAAATCGTTCGAAGGCCATCCCCCCTGTAAAAACATAACCTGCGTTAATAAGGCTTTTAAAAACTGCTCTGAAATCAAATGTTTTGAGGGAATCGATCCTGAAGAGATAACCGCTTATATCGAATCCCTTGTTCACTAACCTGACCTATTCATCATCCAGATTAATCATTCAAGAAAGACTTCAATTTCTGCCTTCGACGTGGCCCTCTTAACTTCCTTAGTGCCTTGGCTTCAATCTGTCTTATTCTTTCTCGTGTGACTTTAAACTGCTGCCCGACTTCCTCAAGAGTGTGTTCATTACCACTTCCCAACCCAAAACGCATTCTGAGAACTTTTGCCTCTCTTTCCGTTATGGAATCCAGAACTTCCTCTATTTTCTCTTTTAATGTAATGTTTACAACAGTCTCAGGAGGAGAGGGGAGGATCTTGTCTTCAATAAAATCACCTAACTGGCTGTCGTTGTCCTCTCCTATGGGAGTTTCCAGAGAAATAGGCGCCTGGGAAAGCTTAATGATTTTTCTCACTTTATGGATCGGCATATCCATTCTTTTGGCCAATTCCTCACATTTTGGCTCCCTGCCCCTTTCTTGAACAAACTTTTGAGATTGTTTGATCAGTTTATTGATAGTCTCGATCATGTGGACAGGGATTCTGATAGTCCTTGCCTGGTCACAAACAGCTCTTGTTATTGCCTGCCTGATCCACCAGGTGGCATAGGTCGAAAACTTGTATCCTCTTTTGTATTCGAATTTACTGACCGCCTTTATCAATCCGGTGTTCCCTTCTTGAATCAAATCCAAAAAATGAAGCCCTCTGTTGATATATTTCTTAGCAATTGAAATGACTAACCTTAAATTTGCCGCAACCAACTCTTCCTTGGCCTGATCGCTCATCTTCTGTTCCATCTTAATGGTGCGCATTATCTTCTTCATTCCATCAAAATCAAGCCCCACCTCTTCCTGCATCACATGAATCAGTCTTTCTGTATCTTTTATCTGCTTTCTTATGATGAGTTTCTTTTTTCTCTTTCTTTTGCGCCTGTACTTGGCCTCCAAATCCTCCTTGATCTCTTCTAGCCTGTTAATCCCTTCCAGTTTTAACCGCAAATTCTCAGTAGCTCTCTCAATAATCTCAGGCTTGATCTGGAGAGACCTCAATAATTGATTTATTCTGGAAAGAATTCGGAGGCGTTTTATGCTTCTCTTATCAGATCCAGGTATCTGTTCAAGTTTTGAATACCCTTCCTTAATCTGAGAGATTATGTCGAAAATCCGGTCTTCTCTTGCTTCCTGAGGCTCACCTGAAGCGTTGCCTTCATCATAATCAAACATATTGTTCAGGATTCTTTTATGCAGTTCATATCTGTCTCTGACATCACAAATCAATTCAAATAAAAAAGGAGTCTCAGAAAGCGCTTTTATAATATTTCTTTCACTTCTTTCAATCTGTCTTGCCAGAGCGACTTCACCTTCTTTTGTTAAAAGAGAAATGCTTCCCATCTCCTTTAGATAGAGTTTTACAGGGTCAGTCGTTCTTTCAATCCCCCTTATCCGTGTTTTTTCAGGTTTTTTTGGACGCTGCTTGATTTCTCTTTGTTTGTTTCTGAGTTTAATCTTATATCTATCCAAGGATTCAATAAATCCATCAAACTCTTCGTCAGTGTCAAATCCTTCCTCAAGCAAACCATTTATCTCTTCTATAAAGAGATACCCTCTTTCTCTTCCGAGCTGGAGGATCTTCCTGATTTGCTCGTTTTTTTCAGAACTGTACTTCTTTTTCTTTTTTACCTTGGTCTGAGTGAAGAACTCCGGATTACTTGCCATTCAGAGACTTTCTCTCCTTTTTATGTGCATTTGAATTGTCTGGTTTCTTCCTGATAGGTCTTCTCTATCGTCTATGAAAAGAGCATTCATAGGTCTGAAAAACATATGGAGCCGTATAGGGTACTATGAACTGTATTTCTCACTGGCTATAGATTATCTCATATTCTCAGATAAGAATCAAATTTTCCACCTCTTTACAACCTCTCAGGCCTTTTATTTGACACATAAAAGCATTGATGCTATAAGTTACAAAACATCTAAACTCGAAAAAATCACACGGGAGAGAGAGATGAAGAGCATCGATGACTACCTGCCTATAGTCGGTGAAAAAATAATAGGTCAAATCCATCAAAAGGCCCATAGGTTGATAAACAAACACATCGTTCACATCAACTCCACTGCCCATGGAGGAGGCGTGGCTGAAATACTGAATAACCTCATTGTCCTTCTGAATGACATAGGAGTTGATACAGGATGGAGAGTCCTGATTGGCCCCTCTGATTTCTTTACGGTCACGAAAAAATTCCACAACGCCCTCCAGGGTAATTCCATAAATCTATCAAAAAACAAAAAGTGTCTCTACTTGGAGACTAACAACAGATTCTCCAGGTTTACGCATCTGGATCATGACTGTGTTATCATTCATGATCCCCAACCCCTTCCTCTTATTAAATACAACAAGAAAAGACAGCCCTGGGTCTGGCGCTGTCATATAGATATCACAGAGCCAAACGAGAAATTATGGGAATTTATCAAGACCTTTATTCTCAGGTATGACCTGATGGTCATATCCAGCGAACGATTTAGAAAGGATGATATCCCTATAAAACAGTATATCATTCATCCCTCCATAGATCCTCTCTCCACAAAAAATATGGACCTCAGTGAAAAAACAATCAGCACAACACTGGAAAAATTCAACATCCCCACTGATAAGCCTATAATCAGCCAGGTATCAAGGTTTGACCCATGGAAAGACCCGGAAGGAGTGCTCAAGGTCTTTGAACATGTTAAGGAAAAAATCGACTGCAGACTTATTTACTGCTACAACATGGCTCCGGATGATCCTGAGGGCGTTACTGTTTACAGCAGAATGAAAAACACAGCAAAGAAATATTTACAGTCAGGGGACGTCAAGTTTGTTCTGGGAGACAACCAGGTCCTGGTCAATGTTCTGCAGAGGATATCCGCAGTCGTACTTCAAAAATCGATAAGAGAAGGCTTCGGCCTAACCGTAAGTGAAGCCCAATGGAAAGAAACTCCTGTCGTTGCCTCAAATAGAGGAGGCATCCCTGAACAACTAATAGATAATGAAACCGGCTTTCTGGTAGAACCTGATGATATCAAAGGATGCGCAGAAAAAGTCATAACCATACTCAAAGATAAAAAGCTTGCCAAAGAAATGGGCAAAAAAGGAAAAAGAAACATCAAGGAAAATTTTCTGATTACCCGAC
The DNA here is from genome assembly GCA_964624145.1 of uncultured Eubacteriales bacterium. GTDB lineage: Bacteria > Acidobacteriota > Aminicenantia > Aminicenantales > Aminicenantaceae > WJMT01. Next base: position 82,532 of record CAZUXT010000004.1, read on the forward strand.
ACCTCAATGATTATCTCACACTTCTCATCGATGTTCTCAACCATAATCTTGGCTATCCTCTATATTAAGCTGGAATCATCCACCTGACCTATCCAGGTTCAAAAGGTTTGAAATTAACTGCCTAAACGGTTAAGCTATGAATGGGTAAGCAATCTTATGGGTAAAAACAAATCTTCAAATAACAAACTTATCATAATTTCCAACAGGCTTCCTGTAACCGTAAGCAGGAAAAAGAACCAGATCATAATAAAGGAAAGCCCGGGAGGACTTGCTACGGGTCTCCGCTCCCTCAAACAAAAGAAAAAAGTACTATTCATAGGCTGGCCTGGTTATATCCCAAGGAACAGCAGGGAGAAGAATTATATCCAAGAATGCCTTATCAAAAACCACCAGTGCTATCCTGTTTTCCTTTCCCGCCCTGAACTGGAAAAGTATTACTATGGATTCTCAAACAGAACCATATGGCCTCTGTTTCACTATTTTTCTTCGTTGAGTTCTTTTGAGGAGCTGGAATGGAAATCCTACAAGAAAGTAAACCAGAAATTTTTACAGATAATCATGCAAATGGCTGATTCTGACAACACATTCTGGGTCCATGACTATCATCTTATGCTTCTTCCTGAATTGATACGAAAAGTATTTCCAGAAAGTGCCATAGGATTTTTCCTTCATATCCCTTTTCCATCATCAGAAATATTCAGAATACTACCCTGGAGAACGGAAATTTTGGAAGGACTGTTGGGAGCTGATCTTATTGGATTCCACACATATGAATACGCAAGGCACTTCTTAAGCAGTTCATTAAGGCTTCTGGGTTATGAACACGAATTCGGTTCAATTGCCATAAACAACAGAATGGTCCGGGTAGATAACTTTCCCATGGGAATCGATATTGAAAAAAACAACCGGCTCCTTGCTGATCCCGAAGTCCAGAAAGAAACGGAAAAGAGCAGGAAACTCTTGGGAAAAGAGAATAAAATCATCCTTTCCGTTGATAGACTTGATTATTCCAAGGGTATCCCTCACCGTCTCAAAGCATTCGAACTCTTTCTTGCGAAAAATCGAAAATGGCATAAAAGAACGACCTATATTATGCTGTGCGTGCCGTCAAGAACAAAAGTAAGCCATTACAAACTGTTGAAAGAAGAAATCGACAGACTTGTCGGAAATATAAACGGAAGATTCGGGACTCCGACCTGGACACCTGTCAATTATATATACCGCTCACGGCCGTTTAAAAAACTCTTCTCTCTGTACTCAGCCGCAGACATTGCTCTGGTAACTCCTGTAAGAGATGGCATGAATCTGGTTGCCAAGGAATATGTGGCTGCAAAAAAGGATAACAACGGAGTTCTTATCCTGAGCGGAACCGCCGGAGCCGCAGAGGAGCTGGGAGAAGCACTGATAGTCAATATCCATAATAAAAACGAAGTCGTTGATGCGATCAAAAAAGCCCTTACCATGCCGCAGCAGGAAAAAATATCCCGCATGAAGATCATGAGGAAACGCATCCTGGAATATGATATAAAATACTGGACCCGGAGTTTCATAAAAAGTATTGAAGAGACAAAAAATATCCAGGCTACAAGAGAACACAGAAAATTAAACCAATACGGAAAAAAAGAAATTTTATCTCATTACAGAAAAAGCAGGAAAAGACTTCTCCTTTTCGATTATGACGGAACCCTGATCTCATTTTCAAAGAAACCCGAAGATGCCAAACCGGATAAAGAATTAAAAAAACTGCTCATCTCTCTATCAAGCAACGCCAATAACCATATGGTCATAATCAGCGGAAGGGATCGAAACACAATGGAACAGTGGCTCGGGGATATCAACTGCTCCCTGGTGGCCGAACACGGATCATGGATCAAGATACTTCCGAAAGGCGAATGGCAAAGTCAGGTCAGTATTCCTTTCCAATGGAAAGACCGGATCATGCCCATCCTAAAAAATTACGAATCCCGGGTCCCTGGCTCTTTTGTTGAAGAAAAAGAATTCGGCCTTGCCTGGCATTACAGGAATGCCAGCCCTGAGCTTGGAAAAATCCGGTCCCATGAACTATTTGATAATCTCAATGAATTTTTAGCAAACACAAACCTCCAGTTAATGCACGGAAAAAAGGTCATAGAGGTCAGGATCGCCGGAATCAACAAAGGGATAGCTGCGGATCATTTTCTAAGAATGAGCGATTGGGATTTCATCCTCGCACTGGGTGATGATTGGACTGACGAGGACCTTTTCAAAGCTCTGCCGGAAGGAGCTTTTTCCATAAAAATAGGGTTCGGATCCACTAAAGCCAGTTTTTATATCGAATCTCCAAAAGCCTGCCGGGCTCTTCTGCGCGAATTATCCAAATCCTGATTTTTATTTTTCATCTCTATCTGTTCCATCGGTAGGTGGCTTTAATGAGAAAAATATTATCTCCGGGGGCTGTGAAAAGGTCTCTCAGATCACGGCCGAACAAGAGGTCTCCGGGATTGGAATAATCCGAGCGGTTCTGGGTCCAGACAAAGTAAAGAGTCGAACCCGGATGATATTCCCACCTGAAAACCATGGTGCCCCTTAAGGATTTGAAATTAAAATCAGGGTTATAAAATGAAAATTCAGACGCGGGTCCTGCTCCGTCCGGGTCTACATGATAGTATCCGTCCTCATATCCTATGGAAGACTCTCCCTCTCCATACCGATTGTATTCAAAAGCCTTTGGCTCGGCCAGCTCCTTAAAGTCATCATATTCTCCGACCGCAATAAAAGGCTGGAGATAGAGCTGAAGAGTGACTCTCGGGGTAAAAGTCCAGTTAAGCCTTATTTCCGTATACAGAGTGTTTTGTTTTATGCCTCCGAACACATACCTTGTCCCATATGTTTCTGTCATCAAAGGATCATCCACCCGGGTCACCCACATGATGTCAGATTCCTTGATATAAACACCGGGACCTACAGAGAGGCTTATATTGCTGAGCGGCTTCCAGTTTAAGGAAATCCCTGAACTTAAAGAAAATCCCTCATCCGGCCTTTTATAAAAGCCGTTTTCCATAGAAAAAACCACAGCTTTTCTGCTGTCGCTTGAAACGCTAATATCAATTTCATAGCCGGAAGGCACCAGAGCCAAAGGCCCCCCTCTGGTCAGTGTTTTGCTGTACGTCTCAGGATTGTAAGCGAGCATGGTTTCAAAACCCCAGTAATTGAGAAACTCCCCCTCGAACAAAGCAAGAAAACCTTCCCATATCTTGTTCCCGCCAAAGTCATAATTTCCAAACGGACCTCCGTATACAAGCCAACTGCGGAAAACCTTGCCCGGATGGGGCTGAAAATATCCGGCTAAAAAATGAGCGTTGATGACATCCGAAGATGATGATTGAAATCCGATATCATTGGGATCAAATCCGGGGGATAATGCCCCGAGAGCAAAAGATAACAGAAAATTTCCCCTTTGCTTGGCCAGTTGAAAACGGCCGCCCCATCCGCTCATGTGAGTGGCCTCTTTGTTTATTTCAACATGGGAAGCATCCGGTCTTTGAAAATAATGAAGAGAAGAGTTTTGAAGGCGGTAAATCGCAGCCTGGCTGCCTTGGACACGGGTACCTCCGGCCCACGCAGAGACTACCCAGGTTCTTTTCTTGTCCAGATAGGACCAGCCGTCCACGGCCAGAGAAAAAGCATCCCTGTTCAGCAAATCGTCCAGTGTCTGGTTTTCCAGGTCCCTGTTGACTGAAGAAACCAGGAAACCGATTCCCTGGGCTCCCTCATTGAAATCTTTCTGCACGCGGAGCGCTCCGTAATAGGTTAAAGGCTCCACTACTTCCTGATAACATGTGCCTCCGGAATCAATCTCTGCATATTCCCTGGATGTCAGCGCATTGACGAATCCAATGTCCCATCCGTTAAATATCTTTCCCGTGAGTTTAAATGCTCCCAGAATGGTAGAAGCCTCAGGATAATCCACATAACCCTCCCTTGTCACAGGTCCCTGAGGAGCTCTTCCAATACGACGGCTGTAGAAAAGTGAAGGGGCAGGCCAGTTGATATTGGCATTCACGTGAACGCCGCCCCTTCCGAAAGCATTGAAAATATTGGCTCCTTCTATAAAAAAAGGCCTTTTCTCTTCATAATAAGTCTCATACGCACTCAGATTTATGACAGCAGGGTCGACTTCTACCTGGCCGAAATCCGGATTGACCGTAGCATCCAGAGTGAGATTGCTCTTCAATCCCACTTTAAAATCAAATCCGATATCCCCCAAAAATTCCCCTCCCGTTTCAAAAGGATTCCCTTCCTGCTTGGGGCTGAAATGCGCCTGGCTTACCGCATAAGGAAGGACCTCAATATGCATGCCCGGGTCGATCCCTCTGATTCCCCTAAGTTCCGCAAAACGGGATACATAAGCACTCTCTTCTTTAGGGATCCAGACATAAGTGAGTCTTTCATTTTTTCGCAGTATCACTCTGCGAAAATTAACTCCCCATATATATTCATCCTTTTTGGGAAAGCGGAGCTGGTCAAAGGGGATTTTTATCTCCACACTCCATCCGTCTCCATTTAAACGAGAAGCCCAATCCCAGACGCCGTTCCATGTTGTATCACTGTCTATATCATTGTAAAGCGTCCAATCCACGATAGAACCCGAAGGATTGACAGCAAACTGGTAGCCTGTTCTTCTATCAAAGTAGGGATCCACTGCAAAAATAAACCAGTCCGAGTCCACAAAGTCATCCCTTCGGCCCAGGCGCCCTAGGATCGATTCCGGTTCTGAATCATAAAGATAGGCAGCCACATAAAGAGATTCATCATCATAGGCAATCCAAACACGGGTCTTCTCCGAAGGTTCAGCCCCGTCAATAGGGTCTGTTTGTACAAAATCCTTGAATCCATCAGCCTTCCACACTTCTTCTTCAAGAACTCCGTCTATTTTTATGGGTTCCCTTGCCCTACGGGCCGTAACCGGCTTGGGCTTTGGAGCCTCTACTGATTTTGCGGTCAGCAGCAAAGGCATTGAAAGAATAATAAAAATCCACAGCGCGTTCTTCATGTGTATCCTCCTGATTTTTCCGTCTCTCTTCAGCATCTTTATCCTGTTTTTCCTATTTACTATACGGAAAAAAAATACATAAAGTTGCCTCTAAATTAGAATACCGTTGGGATAGTCAAAAAGTTATGATATATTGAACAGAGGAGATTTCAATGAAACGTATGCGTAAGCCTTTATTTCTGTTGATTCTTTCATTCCTTGTGTTAACCGGTTTGTCCGGAGTGCTTTTCTCTCAGGGAAACACCACAGCTGATGTCAAAGACAGCCACAACATACTTCCCGAGAAAAAAAGGGCGGAAGTCATGAACCAATGGCTGGAATGGAGGCTCGATCATATCATTCCCACGTTGATGAGAAGAGAAAACATAGACCTCTGGCTTATCATAAACCGGGAGTACAATGAGGACCCGGTTTATATGTCTCTGGTCCCGGAACCAACCATGGCTGCCCGCAGAACATCTATCCTTATGTTTTATGACCGCGGGGAAGACAAAGGAGTTGAAAGACTGTCAGGAAGCTATTACGGAATGGGAAAATGGTACAGAACTACTTGGGAAGACAAAAAGAAAACGCAGTTCGAAAGCCTGGCTGAATTCATAAAAAAAATCAATCCGAAAAAAATCGGGATCAATGTTTCACCCACTTTCAGATTTGGGGACGGCCTGACCGCAAGCATGAAGGAAAAGCTGGAACAAGCACTGGGTCCTGAACTTTCGTCAAGATTCGTGTCCGCTGAAAACCTTTGCCTTGGCTGGCTGGAGATACGGAGTCCTCAGGAACTCAGTGTATACCGCCATATCTGCGGCATTGCCCATGATATCATAGCTGAGTTCTTTTCCAACGAAGTCATCACTCCTGATATCACCACAACGGATGATGTCGTCTGGTGGATCCGCCAAAAATATACTGATTTGGGCCTGGACACATGGTTTCATCCTTCCGTAAGCATTCAGAGATATGAAAAAACAGCGGAAAAATACAAAGAAAACCCGGAAGTCATCCGGAGAGGAGACCTGCTTCACTGTGATATCGGCATAAAATACCTCGGACTCTGCACGGACATGCAGTGGCAGGCTTATGTGTGTAAAACAGGCGAAGATGACGCCCCTGAAGGCATTAAAAAAGCTCTGGCACGGGCTCTCGAGGCCGCTGATATTTTCATGAACGAATTCAGAGTGGGGAGGACAGGAAATGAGATCACAGATACAGCTATGAAAAAAGCATCTGAGGCTGGACTCAGACCTCTTATTTATTCCCATCCCCTGGGATTTCACGGCCATGCAGCCGGATGTTCCATGGATGCCAGAGACCCGGAAAGCGCGCCTGAAGGAATACGCACGGAAATGGAGTACACCCTTCATTACAATACCTGCTATGCGATTGAATTCAGCAGCACAACCAGTGTCCCGGAATGGGATGGGCAGGATGTCAGAATCGGATTTGAAGAAGACGGCGTCTTTACCAAGGACGGATGCCATTTTATAGACGGATGCCAGAAAAAAATACTTTTAATAAAATAACCTGAACACTCAAGGATAAAAGGAGTTAATATGGCTATATTAAGAAAATTTAAAGCTTTGAGACCCAAAAAAGGGCTGGAGGAAAAGGTTGCCTCCTATCCCTATGATGTACTGAACAGTGAAGAAGCAAGGGAATTGGTTAAAGGAAATTCTTACTCTTTCCTGCATGTGGTCAAACCAGAGGTGGATTTATCCGAAGGCACTGACCTGTATTCCGAGTCGGTCTATGATAAAGCGAGAGAAAATCTCGATAAGTTCATTAATGAAGGGATCCTGATCAAAGAAGACCGTCCCAAGCTGTATATATACAGGCAAAAAATGGGAAAAAGAGAGCAGTACGGGATCGTAGGGTGTGTATCTGCAGAAGATTATGACAAGGATGTCATAAAAAAACACGAACACACCCGGCCGGCAAAAGAAGCGGACCGGATGAAACACGTTGACCGGACAAATGCGAACGCAGGCCCTGTGTTTTTAACATATAAAGCAAAACCAAATATAGACAGGCTGGTCAAAAAAGCCATCAAAGAAAAACCTGTCTATGATTTTACCGCATCCGACGGTATAGGACATACGGTTTGGGTCATTGAAGATGATTCATTATCCGACGGGATTATCCGGGAATTCGACAAAATCGATTTCATTTATGTGGCAGACGGGCATCACCGCTCCGCATCAGGAGCAAGGGTTGCTGGGATGAGAAAAGCAGCCAATCCCCATCACAGAGGTGATGAAGAATATAATTTTTTCCTTGCTGTTTTGTTTCCGGATAACCAGCTTCACATTATGGACTACAACCGGGTGCTGAAGAATCTTAACGGACACAGTTCTGATGAATTATTTCAAAGCCTGGAAGAATATTTCACAATCAAGAAAACAAGCCCGAAACCTTTTAAACCAAAGAAAAAAGGCACATTCGGTATGTATTGGGACAAGAACTGGTACAAGCTAACGGCAAAACCCGAACACGTGGAAAAGCATGACCCTGTTGAAAGCCTGGATATTTCTTACCTGCAGAAAAATCTGCTGGAGCCCTTTTTCGGAATCAAAGATCCCCGGACCAGCGATGATATTGATTTTGTCGGAGGAATCAGAGGACTCGAAGAACTGGTAAAACTGGTGGACAGCGGTCAGTTCAAAATCGCCTTTGCCCTCTACCCCACATCGGTCAAAGAGCTCATGGACATAGCTGATTCAGGAAAAGTGATGCCTCCCAAATCTACCTGGTTCGAGCCCAAATTAAGAAGCGGCCTTCTTGTGCACATGCTTGAAGATTAGAGTCAATCTTTCTCATTTTGTCTTATTGCCAAATTTTTAGATACAGAAAAAATACAATGAATGATCAAAGGAAAGAAAAATGACCGGACAAACATTTTATATTGTTGATGTTTTTGCAGAGACAAAATATGCCGGTAACCAGCTGGCTGTTGTTCGAAATGCTGCGGCTCTGCCTGACGAGCAAATGCAGCAAATCGCAAAAGAGATGCACTATTCGGAAACAACATTTATTCTGAGCGACAAACCGAGAGACAACGGATATGACGTGCGTATATTCACACCCGCAGCCGAAGTTCCTTTCGCCGGACACCCGACTCTGGGGACCGCTTTTGTTATTCACCGCGAAATTGCCAAGCAGCCGGTTCAGACAATCAATTTGAATCTGAAAGTAGGTCAAATCCCTGTCACCTTACAGAAATCCGGCCCCAAAGAGAACATCCTGTGGATGAAACAAAATGAACCGGAATTCGGCGAAATACTCCATTCAGAAACCCTGTCAGATGTACTCGGCATTGAACCAAAGCAGATTGACGAAAGATTCCCGATTCAGGAAGTATCAACTGGATTGTACGCACTGATTGTGCCTTTGAAAACACTGGAGACGGTAAAACGGATCAGAGTCGATCTCAACAAATACTACGGACTCATCGAAAAAACCACTGCGAAATTGATCCTGGTCTTTAGTCCTGAAACGTATCACAAGGAGAATGACCTTAACGTAAGAGTGTTTGGCGATTATTATCAAGTTCCGGAGGATCCTGCAACCGGAAGTGCGAACGGCTGTCTGGCAGGGTATCTCGTCAAGCAAAGATACTTTGGAAATAAAAAAATCAACATACGCGTGGAACAGGGTTATGAAATAGGCAGGCCTTCCCTGCTGCATCTCCGGGCGGAAGAAAAAAATGAAATAAGAGAAGTCAATGTCGGCGGAAAAGTCATTATGGTCGCCAAAGGACTGCTTACTTAAATCGAATAGAAAGGGGATTTCCTGTACTTTTTCTTATTCCGGCTGACGGATCATTTTTAAAAGCTCTTTTTCTTTTTTTATGCCTTCCAGAATCTGAGGCAGGAGAGCCTTCATATCCTCCTGTGAATAACTGCATTCCTTTATTTCTACGGTATTCTCCGTTATCAAACAGTCTATATCTTTGATGTCTTTAGCCAATCCCTGGTAGTTCTTACTGCCCTCGTCTTCGTAATAAGTGATTTGAATGGAAAATATTTGTTGGTTTTTAGAAAAATAACTGAACACTAAAATGTGTTCTTCCCTGTTTTCCCTCCGTCCGTCCAGGTCGAAATGGAACTCTCTTTTCAAAAAATCTTCCCCTTCTCTCTGGCCCATATCTTTGACTTCATCATAGATTTCCAGGATGATTTTCTCAGGATCTTTGATTTTTTCTTCGTTCTTAGCTCTGTACGTGCCACTCAAATCATCGTATCCCATAGAAAAGAATACAAAAAGGGCGGCTGTTATAAATCCGGGGCAAAAGAGAAAAGCTTTTTTCACTTCCTTATCAATATCGGATTTTCCGCAGAAAAAGTCAATTTTTTCTGACTAAAAGCTCTTTTCTAGAGGGACTGGCTCCTTGTGCGAACCTCCTTTTTAAGAGGAAAACCTTCATCTGCATTTTTCCATATATTCAGAAGTTCATTATAATACTCTTTCGCCTCTTTTTTGATGCCTTTGTCCTCAAGTATCCTGCCCATCAAATAGAGATTTTTAGAGAAAAAGTAATCCCCTTCCCTTCTTAAATTCCTATCGTCAGAAATGCCTTGTATACTGTTCTGCGCACTATCGAGATCCCGGGATCTATAATAAGCCTCTGCAGTAGCATTCAGGAACCACGCTCTCATCTCGTCATGAGCGGACAGAAGAGTTAGCCCTTTCCTGAACTCACTCACAGCTTCATCAGTTCTGCCTTTCTCTGACTGGATGAAACCGTGGGCCAGGTAATAAAGCCTCATCTCCTTTTGATTCATTCCTTTCTGTATCATGGTCCTGAGTTTCTCTGCGCCCTTTTCGGCTTCGTCTAAAGAGCCTGTTCTTACATCCACAAGGCATCTGAAAAACTGAGCCTGTCTCTGGAAGCTTAAATTTTCAATGCTCAAAGCCATGTCTTCGGCTTCTGATAAGGCGGATGTGCTTTTATCCGGCTCATCCTGGAGAAAATACAGGTACGCTTTTATTAATTTCCAGTTAGCCTCCAGGTATGAATCCTCAATGACTTGAGCCATCTCTATACCTTCTGTTACCTGCTCTTCGGCTTCTTTAAACCGGCCCTGCATTAAATACAACTTATAAAGCAAATATCTTCCTGTATTATGGATATTGGGATTTTCAGTCTCCAGAAGCTTTGTGAACTCGACTTCTGCCTTTTCCAGTTCCCCTCTCATCTGATAAACAGAGCCTCTTATTTCATATTGATTTTCAAAAGATGGATTCACGGATAAAATTTTATCTAATTCTTCTTGTACCCGGTCAAACCGGCCCTGCATCATCAAGACCCGGGCAAGGTCTGCTCTAACATATATGCTCTCTCTGATATTATCCAAATAAAATTCGAGGACTTCGGCTGCTCTGTCAAGCTGTCCTTTTGCTGTATAGGCATTGGCTAAGTTCGTATAACTCTGAAGCCCTCTGGCTTTATTCTCTCTGTTCACCGATAAACGCTCGACCGCGTCATCCCATCTTTCTACAGTCATATACAGAAGGCCGAGATTGTTGTTTGCGATCTCATCTTCAGGGTACAGTTCCAATAATTTTTCATAGGCCTCTATGGATTTATCATAGGTCTTTTCAGTCTGACGAAAATATTCCGCAGTGATGCTGTACTGCTCTCTCTTTGAGACATGTTCCCTTTTTTCATAAGCCTTTTCAAGATTTTTAACCGCTTCACTTTGATATCCGAAATTGGAGTAACATATATAAAGCCCCCTGTAGGCCATAGCAAATTCCGGGTCAATGGCCACAGCTGCTTCCAGTAAAGGGATCGCCTTCAAATATTCCCCCTGGCTTTTATAGTTCTCCCCGTCTCTGTAGTATCGATAGGCATCCTGGGAATCTGTTGTGATCTCCCTTATGTTCAGGTCTATATCTCCCTGTATATCTGAAGATGACAGCTCAAAGTCCTCTTTGACCAACTTTGTGAGTTGATCCACTATATCAAAAAGACTCTCTTCTCCTATCCCTTCCACCTGCTCCCTTCCGATTATCCTCTCCGTCTCAGGCTCAAGCAAACTTGTATTCACTCTTAATGTGTCTCCGGCTTTTGTTAACCGTCCCATAAGGATATAGGCCACACCGGCCCTGGATGCCACATCTTTTAAGTTTTTTGAGGAATAGGTTTCGGACTGCTCAAGATTCAATTCCTTCAATACATCAAACAGCTTCTCCCCGCTTAAGACTTTCAAAAATTTAGACTGCCCGATGTCAGCGATAAGAAGGTCAGAAAGAGCTTTTCTCCAGTGGTCAAAACTCTCATCCCCAGTATTGTTTTCAAAATGCATGACAGCCAGAGAAGGCCTGTCTCCTTTGGAAACCATAGTCCTCTTATGAAGAAGGACTTTCCATACAATAAAACCTATGACAAGAAGGGAGATGACTATCAACGCAGGAGTCAGAGCCTTTTTTAAGTTGAATTTTACCGTGATCTCCCTGGAAGCCGTGGTCTTCCTTTTAGGCAGAACCTTGTCGGTCTCAGGCATCTGCTTTTCTATCTCTCTCAATTCAGCCAGCAGCTCACTCACCTCTTGATATCGCTCATCTTTGTTCTTCTGCAAACATTTTAGGATCATCCGGCTTATATTTTCCGGTATCTGAGAGTTGAGCCGTCTTGGATTTAAAGGTTTTTCTGATTTCTGCTTCACAGCTACGCTTAAGGGAGTTTTCCCTTCAAAAGGAAGCCTTCCTGTGAGCATTTCAAAAAGGATAATACCCAATGAATAAATATCAGTCCGGCCGTCAATCTTATTGCCTTCAACCTGCTCCGGAGACATATATTCAGGCGTGCCCACGATAACACCTTCTTCGGTTATTCCTTTTGACTTGACAGACCTTGCAATACCAAAATCCATAACTTTAGCATTTCCCTCACTATCGATCATGACATTTTGAGGTTTCAAATCCCGGTGGATAACACCTAACCTGTGCGCTTCGTTCAAGCCTTCACAGATCTGACGGGCAATGATAACAGCCTTGCCCACAGTCAACTGTCCCACCCGGTAGATAAGCGATTTCAAATCCTCCCCTGAAACATATTCCATCGATATATAATGAATTCCCTCATATTCGCTTAAGTCAAACACACGGCATATATTCCGGTGAGAGATCTTTCTCGTCAATCTCAATTCATTACGGAAACGCTGAAGGGTCTGTTCATCAGAGGCGATCTCAGGATTCAGGATCTTTAAAGCCACATTTTCATCTATATTGATATCCCTCGCCTTATAAACACCTCCCATTCCCCCTTTTCCAAGCTTCTCGAGAACATGATATCTATCCGCAAAGGTGCTGCCGACTCTCATGTCAGCAACGGACGTCACAAGAGTCTTTGTACCGGATGTCGGTTCTTTTGGTCTGGCTTCCAGAGAGGCCCCACAGTTTCCGCAAAATTTTGTTCCGGGTCTGTTCTCAGTTTTGCATTTAGGGCATCTCATTGTGTCTTTCCCGTTTCATTAAGACTATAGTAATATACGCATAAATAGTCAATTCAGTTGCCCACCTGACCTCAATAAAAAACAGCGCCGAAACTTACCGGAAATTAATTTAGCATTTGAAAAGGTCATTAATTTGAATTAGATTAATGAGGAACACATTAAGGAGAGAATGATAATGAGAAAAAGATATCTAAAGAGTCATGCCATCTCGGCTGTTTTATTCATTACCGTTTTTTTGGTTTTGATAAGCTGCCAAACCAGTAATTCAAATCAAAGAACACATCTGAGCTTTTCCGTCTCCTTTCCGGAAGAGCTCTGTAAAGAACCATTGGACGGCCGGCTCCTCCTGATGATATCCAGCGATGGAAAGGCAGAACCCCGGTTTCAAATATCCGATGGGCCGGATACACAGCTGGTTTTCGGGATAAACGTAGAGGGTTTGAATCCAGGGGAAGAAGCCGTGATCGACACAGATGTATTCGGATATCCTTTAAAAAGCATATCTGACATCCCGAAAGGGTCGTATTTTGTTCAGGCGCTTCTTCACAAATACGAGACCTTTAACCGGGCCGATGGCCATACCGTCAAGCTTCCCATGGACAGAAGTGAAGGCCAGAGATGGAATCAAGCCCCGGGAAACCTGTACAGCACTCCTTTTGAAATCAGTTTAGATCCTGAAAAAGAGCAAAAAATAGAAATAAAAATGGATAAAAAAATCCCTCCCATTCCTGATCCGCCTGAGACAAAATACATCAAACACGTAAAAATACAAAGCAAGCTCTTGACCGAATTCTGGGGGCGGCCCATGCATTTAGGCGCCCATGTGCTTCTTCCGGAAGGATTTGAGGAGCATCCTGATGCAAAATATCCCCTTGTCGTTTTTCACGGGCATTTCCCGTACACTTTCGGCGGATTCAGGGAAGAACCACCGGATAAGAGCATAGAGCCTGAATACAGTGATAGATTTGATGTAGAAGGGTACAACCTCATCCAGCAGGAATATGCTTATCAATTTTATAAGGACTGGACAGAAGCCGATTTCCCACGGGTACTTGTTATTGAAATCCAGCATGCCAATCCCTATTACGATGACTCCTATGCGGTAAACTCCGCCAATCTCGGCCCGTATGGAGATGCGATCACCTATGAACTGATCCCGTATATCGAAGAACAATTCAGAGGCCTAGGCAAAGGATGGTCCCGGTTCCTGTACGGAGGTTCCACCGGAGGCTGGGAAGCTCTTGCCGTTCAGGTATTCTATCCGGACGACTACAACGGATGCTTTGCCGCCTGCCCTGATCCGATTGACTTCCGGGCTTACACCATTGTCAATATATACGAGAATAAAAACGCCTATTTCCTGGACAGCCAGTGGAAGAAAACTCCGAGACCGGGAGCCAGGGATTATCTCGGTAAGATAAACTGCACTCTTGAAGAGATGAATCACAGAGAACTTGTTCTGGGTACGAACTCCCGTTCAGGCCAGCAGTGGGATATCTGGCAGGCCGTGTATTCTCCGGTAGGAGAGGATGGATACCCTCAACCTATCTGGGATAAACGAACAGGAGACATAAATCCTGAAGTGGCCGAATACTGGAGAGAAAATTATGACCTGCACTCTATCCTGGAAAGAGACTGGGAGACGCTAGGGCCTAAACTCAAAGGAAAGATCCACATATACTGCGGGGATATGGATAACTACTACCTGAACAATGCGGTGTATCTTATGGAAGAATTCCTTGAAAGCACGAAGGAACCCTACTATGACGGAGAAGTGGACTATGGAGACAGGGCAGAGCACTGCTGGAACGGAGACCACGAAAGGCCCAATGCCCTTTCAAGGCTCAGATACAATCAAATGTTCATTCCAAGAATCGTCCGGAGGATACTGGAGACAGCTCCCGAAGGAGCGGACCTGCAAAGCTGGAGATACTGATGCTAAAAGGCCACACCGGCTCTTAGCTCGATTCCTGTTACAAACCGGCTGTCATCAGAATCATAAACATGGATCTCATATCCGCCAAAACCCACAATACCTACGATGAACGGCTTTAAAGCGAAATTGAACCCTACTTCTCCCAGGGGAGTGATGGTGTTGTCCTGAGGCCTGTTGTCAAATCCAGCTCCTACAAAAAGCAGATTAGGCGCCCTGTCTAAAACAAAAAGCCTCCATCTTCCGCCCAATTCCCAGTGTCTGTCCCCATCAGCATAGACATCGTCAGAGTCTTCGATGGTTCTGTAATATCCGACTCTCAAAGAAAAGGCGGACCTTGTGGAGGTATAATACATGACCTCTAACTGATAGTCTTCATCTATGAGCTCAAGGATATCCGTGGTTATGCCAAAATGGACATCAGGTGCGCTCCACATCCGGACAGAGGATAAAAGCAAAACAAACATAACGGATATGAGAATACTAAGTTTCTTTTTCATTGAATGACCCCTTGTTTTAATTTTCATTCTCTCAAATTGAACCAATGATTCATGAATTATAAAAGAAAAAACCAAAAAAAACAAAATATTTTTTTCCGTCTTATTGACTTTTTATCAAACTATCCTATAATGTGAGTGAGCATTCACTTTCATGAAAGAAACCATATTTACAATCTCAAAAGAAACCAGAAAAAAAGAAATCATAGAAACATCACTTGAAATCGTCGATAAATACGGCATCAAAGGAATGACCGTTGCCCGCATAGCCAAAGAGGTCGGTTTTGCAGAATCCGCGCTTTACAGACATTTTCATTCAAAAAAAGAAATCATCGAGTTCATACTGGACGAAGCAGGCATTGCTGCCAAGCAGCAGTTAAAGGAAATCATAGATTTAAAAGATAATTCGGTCAACAAGTTGAAGGCTCTTCTAAAAATCCATCTTGAGTTCCTGGAAACTTTTCCCGGCCTGTTCAAGATCATATATTCCGACGAGATCCACATAGGGGAAAAGTCACTGCTGAACAGACTCGAATCTCTCATCAATGATTTAACCGGCTCCATTAAGGAGATCATTGACAAAGGGAAAACAACAGACAAATTCCGTTCCGACCTTAATTCCACCATGGCGGCCGTTCATTTTCTGGGATTAGTCCAGACTTCTTTTTCTTACTGGACCATAAAAAACAGAGCTATTTCCTTAATCCAGACCGGTGATTGTCTTTTGTCTCAATTTCTTAAAGGAATAAAATCCTAGAAGGGAACTTCAAAAAAAGGAATGAGTATTTATTAAAATGAGAGTGAATGTTCACTCTTTCGCAAAGGAGACCTGAATTGCTGCATAAAATATTTGGATTCCTCATCAAAAAAAGAGTGGTCGTTGTCCTCATGATTATTCTTATTACCTGTTTACTGGGCCTTCAAATGAAAAAACTTCGCCTTGAAAACCAGATGACCCAATGGTTCCCTCAAGACGACCCTGTTCAGAAACTCCTTCTTCATACAGGAGACCTGTTCGGGTCCAACCAACTCGTGCTCATCTCTTTTAAAATAGATAACAGCAAGGCTTTCTCACAAGAACTGCTGGTTCGGGTCAAACGATTTACAGACGAGCTGAATAAAAGCGACCAAATATTCCTTGCCTCTTCCCTCTCCAATTCTCCCTTTATCACTCAAATCCAAGGAGGAATCGAAGTCAGAAATTTTTTAGAAGAAATCCCCGAGAGCAAACAAGAGCTGATCCGGCTTAAAGAACTGGCTTTATCCAAAGACACCATGGTCAACAATGTCATATCCGCGGATGGAGAATGGCTGGCCGTCAGTGTGTATATCGACCCGGAGGATGACCTCATAGAGGTATTCAAAAAGACCATAAAACCAACCGTTGAAAAATATTTCAACACACAAACCGAAATTTTCTACTCAGGCATCCCTTCGGATGCGTATTTTGCGGATCAGTTCGTATCGTCAGACATGAAGAAACTCATCCCCCTTATTGTCATCCTCATCCTCTCGCTTCTTTATTTAAGCTTCAGACATCTGAAAGGTGTTCTCTTCCCTATTATTGTTGTTGCCATATCTGTGGTATGGATGTTCGGTACGATGGCCCTTTTTCGTACTCCCTTGACTCTCGTGAGTCCGGCTTTACCCGTTCTGGTGATCGCCCTGGGTTCTGCTTACGGAATCCATGTGGTTAACACACTCTATAGCCAGCAGGGCCCCAATTCCCTTCAACTTAAAAATGTCCAGAAAGCCTCAAGCCAAGTCGCAGCTCCTGTGATGCTGGCGGGATTAACCACTGTGGCCGGATTTATTTCATTCCTGACAGTGAAACTGAAAATCATCTCACAATTCGGAGTCTATTCCGCTGTGGGGATTATTTTCGCCGCTTTCATATCACTCGTTTTTATCCCAGCTGCGCACATTATTTTTCAGGGCAAAAAAAAAACTGCACAAAAAAAACATATGTCTTATTTCCTTCCTTTCCTGAAAGCCCTCTTCCGTTTTGTGCACAAATATAAAAAGCCCATTCTCGTTTTTTCACTCATCATCATGTTAGGAATGGGATACGGACTTTTCATCATAAAAAGACAGGTGAATTTCTCCGAATACTACCCGAAAAACAGCGAACCGCACAAAGGTTTTGAAATAGTCAAAGAGCATTTCGGGGGCTCCTTCCCGCTTACGGTCTATCTTAAAGGGGAGCGTGTCAATTCAGCGGCCTTTCTTCGCCTTATAAGAAGGATCTCTCTTTATCTTGGTTCAGCCCGGGAGGCCAGCCAGCCTTTCTCCCTTGCTGACTTCATACAGGAGCTGAACGACAAGCTCAATGACCGCTACCACATCCCGGATAATGACAGAGGTGTTGGAAATCTGTGGTTTTTTATAGAAGGAAGAGAAGAACTCAAACAGATCGTTTCAGATGACCTCACCGAAAGTCAGGTTTTCTCCCGGGTGTCGAATTCGGAGATCAAATTCATGCGCCGGCTCCGCGATGAAATCAATCATTTTCTCGAGCAGGAATATTCAGGGAATACCTATGTGTTTCATTTAAAAGACCTTACTGAAAATGAAATTCTTGATCTGAGACAAAAAGAGGCAAACATGATCCTGGATGAAATAACCTGGCTTATCCGGTCTTACGGAGAGTCCCCCTTTGATAGCGATCGAGCAGCGGACAGACTCTTTTCTCTTCTTCAGGATTTTCCCGAGCCCCATGATGAAGATGTGAAAAGCAGGGCTTCCTTGGAATTCAGAAATTACCTGTTTTCCGAATTCTTTGACTTCATAATATCCGATAACACAGCCAAAACCCTCTATGAGAGACTGGTTTCTTCCTTAAACAAATCAGAGACTTCCGTACAGGACTTTAAAACAATTCTCCAAAATACCATTCCCGGGGAAGAATATGATGATGAGATTGCTCTGGACGTGGCATCCACTTTATCCTACAGAGTGACCGAGTCCATAAGGTCAGCTTTTTCAGACAGGGCCTTGAAAGAGATCTCTCCCTACATAGACTCTAGTTTGGAAAAAAACGAAAATTTTTCAAAAAAACTGAAAGGCCTCCTCTATGAAATCGCAGACGATATGGTCATCCTCCCTGAAAAAATAGCTCCTTTCAAAGGTCAGCCTCTTGAAATATCAAGAATCGAACAAAGCGGCCAACCGGTCTTCATGATAAGATTGGATCATTATCTATATATGTCCCAGATACAGTCTCTCATTCTTGCCCTGGTCATCACTTTTATTCTCATCTCCATTGTAAGCCGCTCCTTTAAATGGGGATGCATCTCGATCCTGCCCATAGGTTTCACTCTTTTTGTGATCTACAGTTTTCTCGGGTTGACAGGTATACCCCTTGACTTTGCCACCATGATGATCGCCGGAGTCTGCATCGGAGTCGGTATCGATTATGTGATCCACTTCACTCACGGAATAAGGGCAAAGGCAAAACAAGGCTACAGCATGGAAGAATCTGTCCGGAATGTGTTCATGGAAAAGGGAAAAGCCATTCTGGCTAATTCCCTGGCTGTTATGACCGGATTTCTGGTTCTTCTTTTCTCATCCATGAGCCCCTTGAAAAATTTTGGCGGGATTATGGCTGGAGCTATGTTTCTTGCAGCTTTATCCTCTCTAACCATACTTCCTGCCCTTATCTTAACCATTAAACCGAAAATAGGAGGAACGAATGAATAAAAAAACAATCATTTTCCTGATATTCTTTCTGCTTTCCGCTCTCTCCGGGTGGAGCCTCACAGGTAATGAGATTCTAAAGAAAGTCGATGCGCGTACGGTCGGCAGTGAAGCTCCCGAGGATATTCAGATGATCATGACAATGAAAATCGTAAGCCCTTCGGGAAGCGAAAAAATGCGCGAATTAAAGACCTGGACCAAGAATAATGAAAACGAAGACGACTGGCGGCTCATGAAATTCATGTCCCCCCCGGATATAAAGGACGTGGGTTTTCTCTCTCTCTCAGACGAACAGATGTATCTCTATCTGCCGGAATTCCATCGCATCCGCCGGATAGCTTCTCACAACAAATCCGACAGCTTCATGGGCTCTGACTTTTCCTACGAAGACCTGGGAGTCAGTTCTTTTCAAAAATATTACGACGCGGAGCTGATAAAAGAAGAAAACGACTTCTGGCTTCTCAAACTCACTAAAAAACCGTATGCTGATAAACCCTATGAATTGATCGAGATGTGGGTTTCCAAGGAATCGAATCTCCCTCTAAGAATGAAGATTTATGACTCATCCGGTGCCTTGAGTAAAGAAACCCAACAAGAAAGCAGGCCCTTTGGCACATACTGGATCCCTGTGAAGATCACCATGAAAAACATAAAAGAAGGTTCCCTGACAGAGCTCTTTATGGACGAGATAAAAACAGACCAGAGACTCGACCCGGAAATATTCACTCCCAGGTTTCTGAAAAGGAGTGTCCGGTGAAAAAACCAGTCCTCCTGCTCTCATTAGCCCTGCTGGTTATTCCCCAAACTGTAAAAGCGGAGGTCACTGTGTCAGGAAGGGTCAAACTTTTCACATCTCTCTTTCTCAAACAGAATGATACAGGCCCTTACTTTATCCACGATTCAGCTGAATTCGCAACCAAACGCATCGAGACCCGGCTTCGCCTCTCCGGCTTTTTATCCGACCAGATAAGCTACACGGTCCGGTTCGACAGTTTTTCCCAGCCGGATGCCTTTTTTACTGCGGAAAGCTTTCCTGAATCCAGTTCCCTGGGCGCTCCGACTCTGGCAGAGCCCTTTGATTTTTTTCTTTATGAAGGAAATATTAAGATCTCTGATTTTCTTTTCTCCGGACTTGACCTCACGCTGGGGAAACAGAGGATCCAATGGGGAACAGCAGATATGGTCAATGTGGTTGACAATCTAAATCCCGTGGATTTCGCTAATTTCCTGACCTTTGACCCGGATTATTTCGGAGAAAGACGCCCTCAGACAGCGCTTAATTTCGAATACTATCTTTCCGGCTTCTCAAAAATCCAGCTCATCTGGCTTTTATCCCGGCAGATATCTCCTCTTCCGGCAGATTTCTCGGACCTGGCCACAGGAGGCCTCCCCTCTTCTTCCATCCGCATAGATACAGAAAACAAGCTCCTCAGGAACACAAACTTTGCTCTGAGATTTGCGACGGTCCTCTTGAATACGGATATAGGGCTCAGCTACTACAAAGGAAATTTTAATCTGCCCCTGCTCTGCGGAGTGACCCCTGTCGGACTTACAGAACTTGAGTACTCGTACAAATATCCTAACAAACAAGTACTGGGAATGGATATGGCTGGAGAGATCTTTTCAGCCGGTTTCTGGGCTGAACTGGCCTATATAATACCGGAGGATATGGACGCTTTTGCGTTCAATGAAATGTTCCCTCTTTTTGAAGGCCCTTATTTCAAATATGTCTTAGGGCTGGACTATACCGCAGATATAGGGACCGGGATCTATCTCAACGCCCAGTATCTGCACGGATTTTTTGACGAAGCGGATTATTCCGGCACAGCCGAATCCTTGTTCGGATTTAAAAAAGGAATGTTTTTCGGAGAGATCCAGGACTTCATACTGGCAAGCGCTGAATACAGTATGCTGAGAGAGAATTTGAAGATAGAATTAGGCGGAATTGTCGAGTTCGGTGACCATGAAAGCGCGTTTTCGTTCATGCCTTCTCTGGAGTATAAGATCAAAGACGCTGTCACTTTCCAGGCCGGAGGATTTATTGTATCAGGGGGTGAGTCCAACACCAAGTTCGGTCCCTTTAAAAACGACAACATCCTGTTTTTCGCCTTTAAAACAGATTTTTAATCTGAATAAAAAAGGGCTCAGAGCCAATTGCTCTGAGCCCCGAATGGTCGCTTGGAATCCGCGTGTTTAGCGCTTAATGATACGAACGTTCCCGCTGAATGTCTTGACCTCTATGTCAGCTCCTCCGCCGTTTACCGACCCGTACAATTCTTTTCTGCTGATTTTGCCTGAAATAGTGATATCAAAGTCACTATCGATGCTGCCGCTGAATGTCTTGGCTTTAAGGTCAAATGCAGAATTTCCCGGTATGCGCAGATAAATCCCTCCGCTGTGAGACTTCATGTAATAACGTCCGTCTCTGTTTATATCACCAATGTATTCGACTTTTCCGCTCAAAGATTCCGCATCGACTTCCATGGCCCCTTTGACATCGATCAATTCAATCCCTCCGCTTACAGTTTCCGCTTCGATATCTCCGCTTTTAATATTCTTGAGACTTATATCTCCGGATACGGTCTTAAGGTCCGCATTTCCTGTGATATTCTCCACATCTATATCCCCGCTTACGGAATCACAATCCACACCATTGGAAACGTTGGATGCCGTCACATCACCGCTCACGGATTTCCCTTGGGCAAAACGGGAAGCATCTCTGATCTCCACATTTCCGCTTACGGTCGATGCCTCAAGGTCTCCTCCGATTTTTTCAGCATACACATCTCCGCTTACGGAACTGACGTCAGCCTCGGCCTGTGAAGGGATGACCAGCCAAAAATCCACAGAAAAGTTTTTGATTTTTCTGCTTAAAGAACGTTCCTCAGGGTACTCTGTCTTTATTGTGAGGATATTCCCCTGTTTTGAGACTTCTATTTTAACAAGATCAAATCTCTCCTGAGCTGCAGTTTTCGAAGGGGCATAGGTTGTTTTAAAGGCTTGTATGGACACTTCTGCTTTGTCCCATGTCTTGACTTCAATATCACCGGAGATATTTTTGACCAAAACGCTTCCTGTTTTGGAAAGAGCCACTGTTTCATCAAATCTCTCCATGAATTTCTGATCATCAGCCAGTGAGTATCGAGGTGACATCCCGATGAACAAAAGCACTCCCAGGATCACCAGTATTGAAGAAATCTTTTTTATCATATCCTTCCTCCTTTATATTTTATTCTCTGATTCTCCCTTTTTGGGAGAATAATCTTTAACGCTTAAAAGCTTATAGAGCAAATCCGCTTTCTCCTTATACGCAGCAAGCAGGATGTTTCTGGAATCAATATCTCTGGGATCGTTGAGAACCGCTTTCCTGCAGGCTGAAATGGATGAATCAATCAAATTTAAGTTGGTCTGGAAAACCTCTGCCACTTCAGGGTCCATTCCATTTTCCTGTGCCTCTACCGCTTTTATCATGGATTCAATAGCCAGTTTGTAGTGTTTTTCTGCTTTTTTTAAATTGGCGATCACGTCACCCTGCTGCTCAAAAGGGCTCAAATCCCCTTGATTTCCCAAATGATAAATGCCTATCACCACCGCTCCCACAATGAGAAGAACAGACAAAAAGCTCACAGCGTACTTAAGCTGCGGAGACCAGCCCCATATGCCTCTCTTGGCTCCTTCATAGGAAGGAACCGATGTCTCTAATCTCTGTTTGATCCGGGTCCAGAGATAAGGAGATGGAGAACCTGCCTCCAATTTTTGAGCGGCATCCGCAATACTTTTATAATCTTCCAGGATTTTCCGGCATTCCTCACACTTCTCAAAATGCTTTTCCAGAGAAGAACGTTCGGTCAAATCCAGTTCGCCGTCAACATAATCGCTGATCAATTTTTTTGCTTTTTTGCATCTCATTTTATTCTCCTTATAGGACCTGCTTGGCACAGAGCTTTTTTCTGAGCTGTTCCCTTGCTTTAAAAAGCTGGGATTTGGATGTGCCCTCCGAACAATTCAAGATCTCTGCCACTTCGCGGTGCTTGAATCCCTGAACATCATGAAGAATAAAAACGCTTCTTAATCCGGGCGCAAGTTCTTTAAGAGCTGCCTTGATCGTTGTTTTCTTCATGTCTTCATGCTCCCCGCTTTTATCTTCTCCCACAAAGTCCTTCACGCTTTCTAGAGATACTGACTTCTGGCTCTGCTTTTTTGCCTTCCTTAAATAACTGATGCTGGTGTTCACAACGATCCGGTAAGACCAGCTCACAAAAGCCTGATTATTATCCAACCGGTATAAATTGGTGAATATTTTAATAAAGGCATCCTGAAGAATGTCTTCTGAGGATGCCCGGTCCTGGGTGTACCAGTAGGCCACGCCGAAAAACTTCACTTTCAACTGCTCATAAACAGCCTCCATAGCATCATGGTCTCCCTCACGGGACCGGTCAATAAGGTCAAACGGTATCAAATTTTCTTTACTGGAGTTATCATCCATCACAGGTTCCTCAATTTTTACACCTATTCTATCATATTCCTGACATATCGTGCTGAAACTGTAATGGAATAAAGCCATTTCTGCATTCATCTTAGGTCACACTCAGTGTTAAAGATGAAATTAAGGGCAAAAAGGTTGCCTTTGATTTAAAGGAAAAACCAAACTCCCCCCTTCTTGTCTGTTAACAGACAGCAAAAACCACGGAATGACTTAAGGATTACTTAAATAGTTTGATGGTCTCGTCATTAAAAAGGATGACCAGCGAATAGATCCCCAGGGCTGTCCCAAAGGGAAACCACAACAGATTGAAAAAGGCTAAGGCCAGAGTCAGCAGGCGTCCCCATTCTTTTCTTTTTAAAAGCGCGGCACCGGCTATGATATCAGGAATGGAAAGAACCGCTATAAAAGCTGTCATCCAGATAGCCACGGTCCGCAGAATGATGGGTGCTTCATACCCGATCTCCGGAAGAAAAGATATTCCGAATAAAATCCAGAATATAAAAAACGCCCATATCAAACCCAGCGCACCGGAGACGATCCACAAAACCGACACTATTTTTATATGTTTTTCCATTTCACCCTCCGTTGTTATACGTTTATTTTAATCATAACCAGGATCATTGACAAGTGGAGATTGAAGCAAATACTTTTCTATGAATTATCCAGACTCATCCTTTTCGAGTATGTCTTCAATCTTGAAGTTCATATCGCTGTGGTGGGTCCCGGGCCAGAACACCCGCCCGTATTTCAAACAGAGAGCAAAGGAGTCGGAGCGTTCATAAACAAAAGGAGCTACCAAATTTTTGGCCTGCCGGATCAGACAGGTTGAGCATATCAACAAACGAAGAAATCTGGGGATGTCGTCTCTTCTCAGACTATTTTGAACGCATAGGAGAATTATCGGATAGACCATTACTCAACACCTGATAGAGATTGTTTTCTTTGTCCTGATGTTGAATACTGCTCGGTTTGTCCTATAAGTTCATCCCTCTCAGGTTATCCGCTGAGAAAAATCCCACATTTTGTATGTGAAATTCAGAAAATAAAAATTAACGAAAATATTAAGATTTTTCAAAGAACTCTAGCAATATTTTAGCAACTCCCTATTGCACTTTCCTTTCATTTTGACATAGTTTGTTAAAAGAAAATAATATGACATTATATGACAAAAAAGGACAAAAAGTGACATAGAAGGACATCTGCTAGTTTATTCTTGACAACTGAAAAAAGGGTTGATATTTAGAACTTATCTATTACATTAATTGTGTCTGTGGGGAGATGTATAAATTAAGACCACAATTCAGGATTTTAAATTTAAGTTTAAAATGTTGAAAAAGATTTTTATGGGAGTATTACTATTTACTATTTTGATCCATAATATGATTTCTTATGATTTACCATATGGATCTTATATAGAATCAATAAAGACGAAAAATTATAGGAGGGAAGAAATCACTTTTCCTAATGAAAAAGTCGTGACAACAGTCTTGTTTTTTGATATGGGCAATAAATATCACAACAATATTATTTCTCAATTCAATCATTTATTAATTAATCTTAAGTTACAAGATGTAAGATTTAATTTAATATGTGTTTCTAACGGCAAGATAAAGGATTTTCAAAAATTTATAGATCGACTTCATCTCCAGGCCCAATTAATCAATGACCAAAATAACAAAATATCAGATATATTTAATACTTCATGTAATAGCTGTTTCCATTTGTTTATTATTGATAAATCATTGATTCTAAGGTATTTTTCTTCTCAATATGATCCTACCTTCGTAAGGGAGATTTTAGAACGTTACACAAAGGAGTAAATATAAAAATGAATATAAAAAAAGTATTATTTGTGTGTTTCTTCAATGTCTCTTTTTTATTTAGTGTTCTTTATGCTCAAAATAATAATATCTATCAAAAGGAAGGACTTTATCAAGGAGAAAAAGATAAATATCTTGTCTTTAACCAGTTTAATGAATTAAAAATTGATAATGAGGAAATTATTTTTAACGATATTTCAAAAGTAATTCTCCATGATGAAATCTTGTATGTTTTAGATAGTAAACAAAGCAAAATTTTTGTTATTGGTTCTTCGGGCGATTTAATCACCATTATTGGACAACCCGGGCAAGGTCCTGGTGATCTTGAATACCCTCAGGATTTCTATATTAATTCTGATAGAACAATTTATGTTACAAACTCCGCTGCTCAAAGAGTTGAAGTCTTTTCACAGGAAGGTAAGTTTAAAAAAAGGATCAAACTTGCTATTCCCAAAGATAATATTTATTCACATATATCGCGTTTCCTGCTGAATAAGGATAATAGGCTGTTTGTTGCATATAATATCAGTAAAAATCTGATCGACGAATATCAAGATAATGGTTCTTTTGTTAGAACATTGTTAAAACGAAATGATTCAATAAAGATTCCTGGTGTTAACATTGGAAATTCATCTTCAATATATTTATCGAAGCAAAATCAAAATATTATTCATTTTAATTATTTTACAGGAATTTTTAAAATCATATCTCAATCAGGAATAATTAAGACAAAATTCAGTGCATATGATTCCCTACACCAAAATCAGATGTCAAAAATATTAGAAGATATAAATAAATCAGAAAAGCCATTCCTATCAATTAAAGAGTTCGAGCTCTGGTGCCCATTTTTTTGTGTCAATAATCAAGATACTATCATCTCTATATTGAGGCTTAGAAATAAAAATGAACCTCAGAAATTATTTGTTTTTTCTAAAGACGGAATATATCTTTATCAGATGAACATTCCATTTTTTGAAAAAGATATAATCGATCAAATCTATTTTTATGATAACACATACATATTTATAACCATAGATCAAAAAATCTATTTTTCAAAACAAGGGGGTTTAAATGATTAAAAATCCGAAAACTTTGGTTTTCATTGTAGTATTGATTTTTGTTGTTTTAATTGGGACATATTCTCTCAAACTAATCGCAGGGGCTTGTGATGAAGTTTGTTCTGATCCTAGTGCACCATGTTGCTGCGAAGCTCAGTCGGGTTATTATCTATCTTCTTATTCATGCGGATGTGCCGGTGGGCAGTTACAATGGCAGAAATGTCACTGGGTGCCAGAGGTTTAATTAAAAAACTATCTAAATCGAAAATAAAAATAGGAAATAAATCTTTTTGTTCTGGTATCCCCTATAATTTATCATAAAAAGCAATGATGTCATACCTGTTTAACTAATTTTTTCTGGCCCCCGCCTCCTCAAGCTCAGCTCTCTATAGAAGAACAATCAGTAACTTTCAATCGATTTCACATTAAAGAAAATATATTGTTTATCATTATCCTTTAAACACCTTTAAAAATTTATGAGCAGATAATATTTTTATGTTCATGTATTGGCCAAAAGACTCAAGGGCTTTGTCTCCAGTTATTATATATCTGGCTTTAAGAGCTACTGCGCATTCAATGAACTTGTCATCATCAGAATCCTCCTCAATGAGATTCAGATCAGGTGTTTTTTTTGTAAACAGAATATGAATACCTTTGGCAAAAAGTGCCAGCAACTCTTCTAATTCCATTTCACCTTTAAGGCCGAGTCGTTGGAGAACCTGGATGTATTCATCCAGGATGCTGTCTGAAAGACATAGGGTGATTTTACCTGTTTTCCAAAGGTCAATAATTTTTTTGGGTTTTCCCCCGAAAAAAGAGGAAACAAAAATATTGGTGTCGATGACCACTTTCATTTTTTTGATTCTCTGACTTGTCTCACCATTTCAGGTATATCCTTATGATAAATCCCTTTTGATTTGAGTTTTTTTCCTATTCTTGACCACAGGTCATCAATATAAACTCCTATATCTCTGTCTTGAATGTAATCTTTAATCAACTCTCGGACTACCTGAGAGGTACTTTTCCCCTGGTTCCGGGCGACTCTATCCAGCTTCTCCTTTGTTTCGGAAGATAGACGAATAAGCATTTGGGATGTCATATGAACCTCCTTTTTATATCATGTATATAATATATATCATATATATCAATCAGTCAAGTTTAATGAAAAATGAAATTCACTTAAATCAGCCTCAGCTATCCACAGCAGCTGAGGGAACATTTGGACCGGACACTGCGAAGCTAAACGGATCAGACGAATGATTACCCTCAGGAAATGAAAAACTAAATTGAATCTTTCTTCCCTTTAATCTTGACAATGCGGTAGTTCGCTCCTATATTTTGGACACCCCAATCGGAGGTCCTTTTTAATGGAAAAGAATGAAACCTTGAAAGATGGGAAAAACGTCGTAATCAGGGAGCTTCAAGAAAAAGATCTAGAAAAGTTGATGAAATTTTACTCTGAACTTCCACCTAAAGACAGAAAATATTTAAGGATAGATGTAACGAATAAAAAGATTGTAAAACAGAGGATCAAACTCATAGAAACGGGCCGTGTTTTTCGTCTTATCGCCCTTTATAAAGAAGATATTATTGCTGATGGAGCCCTTGAATTATCCACAGAAGATTGGCAGAAACATCAAGGAGAGTTAAGAGTCATCGTAGCCAGACCATATCAAAAAAAAAGTCTCGGGACCATCATCGTGAGAGAGCTCTATTTTCTTGCGGTTGAGAAGAAAGTGGAGCTGGTGGTTGTCAGAATGATGCGACCTCAAGTCGGTGCTCAGCGGATTTTTCGGAAACTTGGATTCCGAGAGGAACTTCTTATCCCTGATTTTGTTAAAGATCAGGAAGGAAAAAAGCAGGATTTGATTGTCATGACCGTTAATCTCAAGGAATTGTGGAAGGAACTTGAGTACACCTACAGTGATTCAGACTGGCGGCGCTGCCGATAACCACATTCCCTAAAAAGCAGCTCTTTTCTTGTCAGAACACAATTGATTTTGTAAAGAGAAAACTTTTATCCATCCTGATAATACTCCTCCTTAAAGCTTTATTCATAACGAAGAGTCTCGACAGGATCAGAGCTTGCAGCACGGAAAGACTGCCAGCTGACGGTCAGCCATGCGACCACCAGCACGCCAATACCTGAAAACAGAAACGGCCAGAGTGTCAGCGGTACACGGTAGGCAAAATTTCTCAGCCAAACCTGCATCATCCACCAGGCAGCCGGCCAGGCGATTAGGTTAGCCATGCCAACCCATAACAGAAAATCCTTTGAGAGTAGGGCCACGATCCCGGTTGTGGACGATCCTAATATTTTGCGTATCCCGATCTCCTTGGTCCGCTGCTGGGCCATAAAAGAGGCCAATCCAAAGAGTCCAAGGCAGGCAATAAATATGGCCAGCCCTGTTCCGGCCTGCACCAGCTTCCCGAATCGCACTTCAGTACTGTAAAGCTCATTGATCTCATCGTTCATGAAGCGAAATTCAAAAGGGTAGTTTGGTGCATGGGTCTTTATAACCTTTTCCACAGCAGCCATTGTTCCGCTCAGGTCGTTTCCATCCAACCGGATGTAAAGATCGGTAATCCAACCGGGAGCGATCACAAGGATCAAAGGAGCGATCGGTTCATGCAGGGATCTAAAGTGAAAATCCTTAACCACACCAATAATGCGGCCACTCCGGTCAGGATCAAAAGGGAGAGGAAAGTCAAAACGTTTGCCAAGAGGATCCTCGATCCCCATTCGGCGGACAGCTGTCTGATTAAGGACGATCGCCTCTTCTGCATCTGTGGAGAATTCCCGGGAAAAATAACGGCCCTCTACCAGTTCAAGACCAAATACATCATCATATTCAAAATCCACAGCATGGATCTCCATATTAATTTTTTCTTCCGGCTTGCGTCCCTCCCAATCAGCATCATCTGTGGCGAATCTCTTGTTCAGCGACCCATTGGTGATGCAGACAGCCTCGACATGAGACAAACGGAGCAGTTCCTCCCTTATGGCCCGGTAGTTTCTGCGAACTCCGCCGCGGAGCTCCATATTCACAACATATTCGGTGTTGATCCCCATGTCATGTCCGCGCATGAAAAGGGACTGCTGCAGGACCACTGCAGAGGATATGATCAGGAAAATAGATATGGTGAACTGAGTAACCACCAAAATTTTGCGAAAAAGAGGATTTCCGCCCCGTGAAGTGGAGGTGCGCCTGAGCACTGAGATCGGACGGAAGCCCGAAAGTTTGAGGGCCGGATAGAGACCGGCTGCCCCTCCTACCAGTAGAACTACAGCTAGCATCTGCAGCCCGAGAGTCCCATCCAGGCACAGCGCCAGCGATTTGCCGCTTACAGCATTGACCGCAGGAAGCAAAAGCCAGATCAGCAGCAATGATCCTACAAGCGCAATTAAAGTCAAAATCGTCGACTCACCCAAAAACTGAAGTACCAATTGATCTCGCTTTGCTCCGATTACTTTACGCATACCCACCTCACGCGCCCTCCTGGCTGAAAATGCAGTGGTCAGATTAATAAAATTAATACAGGCCATGGCCAGAATGAGGATTCCTATCACTGAAAAGACTAAAACATAAGTGACCGTCTTCGCTCCTGAAGTACTGTAATGCAGATGAAAGTCCTTGATAGGAAAAAGTTTCACATCTGATTCCCACTCCGGAACATGCTCCCGCATAATTCCTGAGATCTTGGCATTTAATTGATCAAGATCAGCATCCTCCCGCAGTCTCACATAATTTTTATAGGCTATCGCGTCCCATGTGTCGACTGTCATCCCGGACCGGGTAACAAAATCTATAGGCAGCAAATAGTCGAATTCCAGATGGGTGTTTCCGGGCAAATCCGCAATAACAGCCGTCACCCGGAAATCATGCCAGGTTCCCCACCATTCAAAATTCATGACTTTTCCCAGAGGGTTTTCATTTCCAAAATATTTCAGGGCTGTACTCTTGGTAAGAACAATAGAATCGGGCGTGCTCAGCGCATTCTCCGGTGAACCATGCAGAAAATTAAAACTGAATATGTCAAAAAAACCGGGATCCACTCCGGACACATCCCCGCTGAAGGCCTTGTCCTTATAGCGCAGCGGTGAACTCACCGGGCCGAAACGCCGGGAAAAATAAGTGATCTCCGGATATTGATCAAATAAGGCCGGACCGATCGCCCCGCACCCATAGATAGAAAATCCCGAAGACCCCGGCTCTACGAAAGTAACCATATAGGTGTTTTCAGCGTGTTCATGCCAGCGGTCATAGCTGAGTTCATCGCGCACCCACATTGATATGAGCAGGAAGCAGGCCATGCCTACAGCCAAACCTGTTACATTTATTAAGGAATACCCTTTGTGTCTTTTTATATTTCGCAGGGTCGTCTTTACATAATTTTTAAACATGATAGCCCTCCAGATACCTGACTTTATGAAAAATGTTACCACTATAATGACGAGTGAGAAGAGCCAGATTAATCCGGCAAAAAACTGGCTTTTATTCTTCTTGTTCCAATCATACTGCTCCTCCATATCATCTATTATGGTCTCCCGCATATGTTCATCAGTAAGAAAATCTAAACAGAATCGGGAAAATTTAATTAATCCAAACTTTTTTTTATTCATTTTTTATTACTTTTTTTAAATCCGGTATTCCCGCCCAAAGTGACCTGGTGACTTTTTGAACAGAGCTCAATCTGTCCAATCCGAAAGGCGTGAGCCGGTAATAGATCCTGGGCCGTCCGCCTTTCTCTGTGGATCTCTCGGCTTTTATGGATTTGACATACCCCTTTTCCTTAAGCCTGCTCAAAGGGGCATAGATGGCTTCAGACAACCAGGAGATCCCGGTATCTTTTTCCACCCGCCGGCGGATAGCCATCCCATAAGCATCTTCCTTTAATTTCCAGATCGCTAAAAGCAGGATCTCTTCAATTCTAGATAGAAATGTCATTTTTCATCCTCGTATGTTTTTTTAGAATGGTTCTCATTAAACTATTCCACTTAATAAATACTGAAAATCAAAAAAAAAGTTGCAACGCAGTCGTTCAGAATCGTAATAAACCGCATCCCGTCAATGCTTCCAAGAGCTCCTTTAGGGACCAGTGCCACTTCAGAAATAGCCGGGAGCGAAAAATCAGAAAAATTATAGTGACCGCTTCCCTCAATGACCATGAGATAGGCAGCTCCCTGGGCACGCTGAAATAGATTAATATTCGGGGTTTTATTGGGTGCCTGCAGATTATCGTGATGCATGAATAAAAAGGGTTTATCAATGTTTTTGTCGATCATATCCCCGACCTGCAAACCGTCCATGTTGATACCAGCGGTTATCCTTGCATCACTCAAGCAGGCCTGACCCGAGGCTGCCCCTCCGAATGAATAGCCGATCACTCCAATATGCTTTAAGTCCAGTTTATTTTGAAAATTTCCCTGCTTTCTGTTGAGTCTATCAAATTGATCAATGACAAAGCTGATGTCATCTGCCCAGATGCCAATGCTTTCCAGCATCTTTGGCCGGGATTTCATTATTTCCCGAAACAGGGAATCGAGTTTACCGGGATCCAAAGTCTGAGTGAGGGCGCGTTCCAGGTGGATTGCTTTCTGGCGTTCTAAGTTCCTTAGTTTTAGTTCTGGATTCAAAGAATCGAACCGCACAAGGGTGCCGTCTGGTTTTATCACACTGTTGGTTTCAAAAGAATGCCCGATACTTACCGCAAAGTAACCGTGGCTGGCCAGTTCCTCCATCAATATGGTGCTCTGGTTCATTCCCTCCCAGTAACCGTGTGAGTACAGCACTAAAGGAAAAGGAACAGGTATTTCTGCCATCGGAGCGTTTCTAAATGAGTGAGTCTTGACACTTGATAAGCGTTGGTTCATCTTTTCGAAAGCTGAACGGATCTCATCGGAGATCCCCTGTCCAGGGAGAAAGGCGTCGTGTTCAATATACGGGCAGGGTTTATCAGGCTTTTCTATCGCCGCAGGGTACCAGACTCTCACAGCTATTTCACGGAAATCATCTGGATTTTCAGTAAAGGTCTCTGTTCTATGGAAATCCGTGAAAGAGAACCAGGTGGTGCCGACCTCAAAAGGCCCTGTAGGTTCCGGAAGTTCATAGAAGGACTCACCTTTATGAGAACAAGAAAAGCAAACGACTATTGGAAGTACGAGAAAAATTACCAAAGAACGATTCGCGGTCATTTTAATTTTCAATCACTCATATCTCAATGATTCCACCGGATCGGCTGTCGCCGCCCAGAAAGCGCGAATGCTCACCGTGGAGAGCGCAATGGCCAGGGCTAAAGCGCCTGCCAGGATAAAAGTTCCCCAGCCCATATTAATGCGATAGGCGAAGTTCTGCAGCCACTTGTTCATCACATACCAGGCAACAGGCCAGGCGATGAAATTGGCCAGAATCACCCATTTCAGAAATTCTTTGGAGAGCATCACTGTGATATTGGACGCCGATGCCCCCAGCACTTTTCTAATGCCAATCTCTTTGATTTTTTGTTCGGCAGAAATGGAAGTCAATCCGTAAAGACCGAGACAAGCGATAAATATGGCGAGTATTGTGAAATATCTGAAAAGTGTACCCATCCTTTGTTCTGCCTTATACTGAGTATTCAGGGCATCGTTCAGGAAATAATAATCGTAGGGCACGTCAGGAATTATTGCCTTCCACTTATCCGCCACATATTTCATGCTGCTTTGCAGTGTCCCGGTCTTGAATCTTACGGATAACAATCTCAAATAGAGATTCTGCAACCTCTCCGAAGGGAGGATAATCAGCAAAGGCTCGATCGACTGGTGAAATGATCCAAAATGAAAATCGCTGGCCACTCCGATTATGCTCCCTTTCCTGCCCCATAAGTTGATTTCCTCTCCTATGGGAGATTCCAATCCCATCACCTTTTCGGCTGCTCTATTAATGACATAGGAACCTGTGGCATCGGACGGAAATTCTTGAGAATAAAACCTTCCTTCTTCCATCTTGATATCATATGTGGATGCAAAATCATAATCCGTCCGCAGAATCCGGAAATATTGTGTTTTGTTTTCTTCTTGACCTCTCCATATCACACCATCCGTATTGGTTATTACATTCGCATTAAGCGGCTCTGCGCGAGAAACGCCGAGAATATCCGGATTCTTCAACAATTCATTTTTTAAAACATCATAGGTGCCGCTCAAATCCCCGGCTATCCTCACACAAAGAATATTGTCCCGGTCATAGCCGATATCGCTGTTTTTTATGAAAAGCAACTGGTTGAAGACGATGATGGTGCTGATGATCAGGATGATGGACAGAGAAAACTGAAAAACCACGAGTCCTTTTCTAAGTCCCATTCCCTTAAGAGCAAGGCTTGATTTTTCCTTTAAAATTCTTGCCGGCTGAAATGAAGAAAGGAACAGGGCAGGATAATAACCGGACAGTATTCCTGTAAAAAAGGCTAAAAGAACCGCTCCTATCAGAAAACGGATGTCAAAGTAGTGGATGGTCAGTGACTTGCCCGAAAGTCGATTGAAGGCTGGCATAAATATCTGCGCCAGAAGAACGGCCAACATTAGGGCCAGAAAAGAAAGGATGACCGTCTCTCCCAAGAGTTGCTTGATGAGCATACTTCTGTTGGCGCCCACCACTTTTCTCAAACCGATTTCCTTTGCCCGTTTCAAGGAAACGGCCGTGGACAGGTTCATGTAATTGACACAAGCAATAAGGAGAATGATAAATGCTACGACTGTGAAAATGTAAACATATTTACTATTGCCTGTGGTGGAGAAAAATTTAATATTATTTGCCTGGAGATGGATATTCTTTAGAGGAAAGAGTGAGTAAAACAATTTTTCCATGCTTTTATCCGGCCGGTTTCGGATCTCACAGGCGGTTATTTTCGAGGCTAAGTCTGCAACGACACTACTATCCCTTGTCAAAATGTAGGTGCGAGGCAACTGGTTTTCCCAACTCTCCAGATTGATCCCGATGGAGCGCATGGTGTCGAATGTGACGAATATGTCGCAATCGATATGGGAATTGGACGGGATGTCCTTGATGACGCCTGTTATACTCATCGGCATTTTTACTCCGTAAAGAAACATCTGAATTGACTGTCCATACGCTTCCTGACTGCCGAAATATTTCCGCGCTGTTTTTTCGGTAATGACAACCGAGTTGGGGCCTTCTAATGCTGATTCAGAGGTTCCCTTCAGGAAAGGGAATGAAAATATTTCGAAGAAGTGAGAATCTGTAAAACTGATATTTTCTTCGAAAACCTTTTCCCCGGAGCGGAACAATACCTTTTCGGTTTCGGGGGTTTGGGCAAAACGGGTGGCATTTACGATTTCGGGCAGTTCAGCGACGAGCGATGGAGCAAGAAGGTAGGATGTGGGAGCCATGACTGTTTCCTCTTCCCCCCGAAGGACCATAAAAATATCGTCTGCTTTTTCATGAAATCGGTCATAGCTCAACTCATGCTGCACCCAGAGCAGAATGAGAATGACGCAGGCTAGGGCGGTGGCCAGGCCGGCAAGATTGATGAAAGAATACTGCCTGTGCCTGGTGGTATTCCTGAAAGTTGTTTTAAAATAATTTTTGATCATAATCAAACTCCAGAGAACCGAATTTTTAATGAAGTATGGAAGAGCCCCAGCGATTTGTTTCCAGTAGAGCAGGCGGGCTTTGAACAATCCGTATTCCTTTTCCGCCCAGTAGAATTGCTCTTCGAGGTCCCCCATGGCCCCATATTTGATATCTTTTTGGATGATAAACTCCAGTATCCTGGAAGCTATCCGTGGAGGCTTTATTGTCTGTTTGTTCATTCTTCTTTGAATTCAAGCTCCTCTATGCCATTCCAGATAACAGAATTGACCCTCTGGATCTCACGGAGCGCTTTGATTCCCTCCCGGGACAACCGGTAGTAGACTTTGCTGCGGCCTCCACGCTCCGGAGTCGGTTCACCTTTGGAGGTCAGAACATAGCCGTTTTTATGCAGCCGTCCCAGGGGACCATAAATGGCTCCCAGCAGCCATTTTTTGCCTGTAGCCTTAATGACTTCTTTCCGGATGGCCATACCGTAAGCCTTGTCACCCAACTGCCATATGGACAGCAAAATGATTTCTTCAATGCGCGATAATAATTTCATTTTTTCTCCATATTCATATATATATACGTTATTTGATAAAATAAGTTTACTTTTTTTTTAATTAAAAAAAAGATCAGTGTCCTTCGATAGTTTACTAAGGCTTCTTTTCTTTTGGAAAGAACCGCATTTTACTAGTCTTTTTCAAGTATGTCTTCGATCTTAAAGTTCATATCGCTGTGGTGGGTCCCTGGCCAGAACACCCGCCCGCATTTCGGACAGAGAGCAAAGGAGTCGGAGCGTTCATAAACAAAAGGAGCTACCAAATTTTTGGCCTGCTTTTTGGATAGGGGTTTGAGCATCACATTGCATTCAATGCACCGGGAATAGGGTTTAGCCTGCTCTCTGAGATTCAATTCACTCAAAACCTGCCGGACCTGGGACTTCCAGTGTTCGCTCTTTATAAAAAGCACTTCGATCTGTTTTGCTTTTTCAACGATTCCCGTGTCCCTTGTCAGCAGGACGCGGTTTTGTTTTCGGGCCAAGTCAATAAGCCGGTCATCCTCAGCTTTCGAGAAAAAAAGCGTATCAAACCCCAGGATCCTCAGCCATCTGGCACACTTTCCCAGCATACAGTCAACCACAAATTTCATGATCCTCTTCTTTATCTATAATACCATAAAGTGCTTATAATCATTTGGAAAGCAATAAGAACTATTATTGATTTGAATTATATAATGAAAAATGGTATTCAGGTTTATAACCTATTGTTTATGCTTAATAACCGGAGGATTGGCCTGTAACAAGCTTCAAAAAACAAAAAAGGAGGAAACCAGGATGAATGAATTAATTGCCTATTGCGGCATTACCTGTCATAAGTGTGGTGCTCTTTTAGCCACTCAGGCTGATGATGACCTTAAACGCAAGCAAGTCGCTGAACAGTGGTCCAAAATACATAACTCAGATATCAAGCCTGAGGATATTAATTGCCTGGGATGTCAAAATGAAGAAAATGTGTATTTTAATTATTGTCAGGTCTGTGCAATCCGGAAATGTGCTCAGGAAAAGAAAGTGATTAACTGTGCCTATTGTGAGTCTTATCCTTGTGAGAAACTCAGTGAGTTTCTGAAGATGGTACCTGAGGCAAAACAAAAACTGGATGAAATCAGAAGCACACTGAGGTAAAAGAACTGTAATCGCTGGCTGAAATAAAAGACTGGTGGACGGTAGGGGACTCGAACCCCCGACCTCAGCGTTGCGAACGCCACGCTCTCCCAACTGAGCTAACCGCCCACGTCATTGGATCATTGACCGTCCTATAATTTACCATAAAAACCAGGAATAAAAAACAGTGATGTCATACCTGTTTATATAAATTTTTTTGCCCTGCCTCCTCAAACTCAGCTCTCTACAGCCGCTGAGGAAGGGTTTACTGTTGACTAGTCCTTTATTTCGTATGTATGATGGGTGATAAAGTCGCTTAGAGGAAGGGAGTATGAACCATGATCATGCGAACAAGTAAGGACATTGTATTGATCACTACCATACTGATACTGCTGAGTCCGTCATCGCTCTGGGAGGCGGAACTATCGGTATTGAATCTACCGATTATCAAGAAGGAGGTTCGGACCGGATTTTCGAACGGGGGCTGGGCGTATGACCGTTACTCGGAGCTGGAGCGGCTGAACGCCCACACGAGTATTACGGTAGCGAACCTGAAGGGTCCGGGCGTAATTACCCACTTTCATACGACGCGGCAGCACAATCCTGAGATTACCACACGCGGGGTCGTACTGTTGATCTATTTCGACGGAGAGAAGGAACCGGCGGTGCAGTGTCCGCTGGGGGATTTTTTCGGGGATGGGTGCAACGGCAAGAGTATGGACTTCACCACACCGCTAATCGAATGCGCGCCAGGCAGCTACAACGTCTATATCCCGATGCCTTT
The DNA here is from genome assembly GCA_964624145.1 of uncultured Eubacteriales bacterium. Taxonomy (GTDB): domain Bacteria; phylum Acidobacteriota; class Aminicenantia; order Aminicenantales; family Aminicenantaceae; genus WJMT01. The sequence continues at coordinate 119,528 of CAZUXT010000004.1, forward strand.
TAAAACGTCGGCGAAAGTCATACTGCGTAATGATACGGATATAAATCTGAGTAATTACAGCTATGTGGAATGGGAACCGCTGGACAAGTGGAATCCGGACCTGGGTTATTTCCACGCGACGTATCAACGGAAGGTATTCCAGCTTACGGCTGAATCTCACGAGACGTTTTTTCACGTGCGGGGCGCCGGTCACATCCTCGGTCGTCAGTTCAGCGTCGTGACGGACGAGCCGTATTTCAAACAATACAACTTCGTCATGGAAGGCAACAACGAGGTGGATATCGACGGCCAAGAGCGACAACTTGATTATCTGGGTTCGGAGGACTCCTTTACGTTTAGTTGGGGATTTCAGCGGAGCTTCGCCGGCTATCGGGCGGGCATACCCTTCGTCCAAGTCGGCGATACTAATTATCTGTCCATATACCGTTTCCACGATTATATGCCGATCCGCTTCAGCAAGGAGTTGAGGTGGTCGATCAACTGGGAATATGAATTTGGCGGTAAAGGGAACCCGAAGCACATTCAAAAATTGCAAGAGCTCAAACAAGCCGACGGGGGCTGGGTGGATTACGCTACTGTCTTTTACTGGTACCAGAACCATCCGGCGGGTTTTACCCATAAACCGCTGGCGCCTGTCTCAGAACGCATCAAGGATTTGCAAAAATCTTCGCGAAATCAAAGGGAGCAAAACCTGCGATAGATAATACTAAATAATTAGAAATGAAGTTGTGCGTTGTGAGATAACGAAATCAAATCTTTGTGTTTATTGCTTACCGCACGTGTTTTTTGAATGGTCCAGTTTTTGGGTGAGGATCAACAGTACAATAAAAGTATATCAAATTTCCTATAATTAGGATTGGCTAGATAAAGCTCAAATTGAGATACTAATTTTTCATTTCGCATTAATGAAGCAATTCTTGTCCTTGCACTTCCTGAACACCCTTCCATAAATGGAAACCCCGCCGAAAACAAGACGCCCCAAGAGCCAAGCATATCTTCTAGGTCTATCTTGAAACCACACCTGCCCCCACCTCTTCAGCCTCAGCTCTTTTTGAGTCCGAGATCACCTATCCCTCAGGATCGACATTTCCCTTATCATTTTCAAGCACAGTTTTGAGCTGTCTGCTCGCTTCAGGAGAGAGGGTAAGGAATTCGAGGCCTATCTCAAAAACCGCAGCAGAACCTGGCGGTAGTACTTTTGTCCACACAACCCGGACATCGGCTGTAATGGAATTCCCTCCAGGAAGAAAGAGTTCGATTTCCAGCTTTTTTCCTTTTTTTATATATCTATTGCTGTAAATTCGCACTCCTCCATTACCGACATCTTTAGTAGGAAGAGGGTCTTCATCCATTTTAGTAGGCCGAAAGAGGACAGGAACCTTTAATCTCGGAAAACGTCGCCTTTCGACTTCACCGGGGGATATTTTTTTTGTCAAGGGTTTTCTCCTTTGAATCGAAATTTAACCAATTCTAATTAATAAAGCCTACGACATTTTTTAACCTTTCTTGACATGAATAGGAATGGAAAGAGGTTTGTTTCCTGTTTGTGAAAACCAAGTCACTCCTTCACACACCAGATCAACAGCTAGGATGTAGCGTCCTGATGAATCCGGTGGTTCTATGGAAACAGAAACAGTGGTTTTCTCTCCTGAATGGATATCTTTGGTGAAAGCGGTTCTTATTCCATCATGAATCAGTGTTTTCCCGGAACAGTCCTGCCAGTGGTAGCTTATGAAAACCGGGCGTTTGGTATCCCTGGAAGACCAGTTTAGAAATCCAGTATTTTGAAGCGTGACCTGAAGCTGAAAGAGCTTGGAGGCTGAAACAGCTTTTCCAACTTCAGAGTGTGTGATGTATGTGACTTGATAGGGAGCCTGAATCTTCGGAGGACTGAATCCTTTGGTTTCCGGCTTGGAAGAAGGTTTGCGAAGCCTGTGTTTGGTTCCTTTTTGAGCGCATATCACCCAATGTTTAGCCCAGAAATCAAGGTTGTTTTGATAAAGATAATCATCCATATCCCGGTAGATTTGATAAGCCCACTCCCCAAACAGCTCGCGGAGAGGTCCCTTGTCACCGGAACCCAGCGGATACTCATCCAATCCTGAGACAGTCCCGCGCAGTTTTAAACCATACCCTTTGAAAATATGCTTGAAATCCTGAAGAGAATAGCGGTTCTCAACCGCAGCCCCTTTCAAATTCCTGGGTGAATGAGTATCAACAGGGAGTTCATTTTCATCCATAACAAAGGCAAGTCTCTTCTGGATCTTATCCAGTTCAAGAATCATCCAATCCAGATCCAGAGTCTTATCCCAACTTCCTTTCCAGTCTCCTTTGGGTTCAATCAATAAAAACAGGCTGGTGAATTTCTCCATTCTTCTTATGAAACTCTTTGGCTTTTCCAAATGATGAAAAGCATCAAACATCATGACCGCATCCACCGGTTTGAGCGGAACATACATCTCCGCCTTGGCTACCTGAAAAGAAATATTATCCAAGCTGAGAAAACCAGCATGCTTTTTGGCTTTATCAATGCCCTCGGAACTGTGGTCCACCCCAAAAAAAGAAATATGCGGAAGTCGACGGGCTAGTTCACAGGTGATCTCGCCGGTCCCACACCCCATATCAAGAACTCTTTGAGAATCCTGAATATACGGAGATACGAGATCTGCAAACCGCCTGATGGTGATGTAGCCTGTGTAACTGGAACGAAAAGGCTGTTCAACTGAGGACTCAAAAGCAATATCATGATATTCGCGGTCTTTCTCCGCTGACCAGTTCTTCAATAAAAAGCGGAGTTTGTGGAGTCCTTTTCGCCACCAAAACATGGTTCTTCCGGTTTTCTTTCTAATTTATCTCTTATCCTAATCACTTGCTTTGGAAAAATCAAAATGTTTTATAAGGCGATTCAATCCAAAAAAGCTCCTGCGCGGAGGAAATGAAATTTTTTTATGTTTTGTTGATTTATAACAAGTTTGATATTAATGTAATTAACGTGTTCTTATTCACGAAAAAAGGAGGCAAACTAAAATGCGCAAGAACTTTTGTATCTTTCTCGTTTTAATATTTTTTCTCCCCGGCATACTGATTGGGGCCAAAGGTTCCTTTACCTTGGAACAAGTTTTGAGTTCTCCTTATCCCTGGGATTTGGTTTCAGCCAAAAAAGCCGACCGGATTGCCTGGGTGTTCAACTCCCAAGGGGCCAGAAATGTTTGGACCGCAGCAGCCCCTGATTTTAAACCCGTCAATCTGACTGGATTCTCCCGTGATGAAGTCTTCGAGATCCCGGAGGTCCGTATCACGAATGACGGCAAGACCATTGTCTTTGTAAAAGGAGGCCGCCCCAACAGCGAAGGATGGGTGACCAATTCTGACAGCGATCCAGCTGCAAGGGAACAAGCTGTCTGGGCGGTTCGAACCGATACTCAGTTCATGTGGAAGCTTGCTCTGGGAGGAGGTCCTGTTCTTTCTCCTGATGGACAATGGGCTTTGCTGGTCAAAGACGGACTGATCTATCGAGTGTCATTGTCCCCTCCCTCAGATCCCAGTGAAATGCCGGAACTTGAGTTGATGTTTAAAGCTGCCGGTTCCAACGGAGTTCCCCAATGGTCTCCTGACTGTACCAGGATTGCTTTTGTCTCCAGACGGAATGACCACAGCTTTATCGGAATTTATGATATTACCAAACGAAGGATCACATGGATCGCTCCCTGTGTTGACATGGACAGCAATCCCAGCTGGTCTGCCGACGGTCAGAAAATTGCCTTTATCCGCAGACCAGGAATGCAGTATAACGGCTCTCCCCGCTTCCGATACAGAGGACCTGCTGACCTTGAGATCTGGGTTGCGGATGCGTACAAAGGAGCTGCCCGTAAAATATGGTCTTCCCCCAAAGAGGATCCTCTTTTTTATTCTTTCCGTAACTTTGAACTAACGGCCAATGACAGAATCCTTTTTACAGCGGAAAATGAAGAATGGAATCATGTGTACTCTCTTCCCATCTCAGGAGGAAAACCTGTAGACCTCACACCCGGGGAAGGATTTGTGGAACATATGGGAGTCAGCAGTGACGGCAAAACTCTTTTTTTCAGCAGTAATCGAGCTGATATCCATGGACGACATATCTGGAAGGTTCCCACTTCGGGAGGAAAAGTAGTTCAATTAACCAAAAAAGATACCATCGGAACCTATCCCGCAGCTCTTGGGTCCGGAAATAAAGTCGCTTTTCTTTATGCTACAGCTTCGCACCCCACTTCCATTGCCATGGTCCCTTCCGGCGGTGGGAGAATCGATGTCATCGCACCGCAGGAGCTGCCGGCGGAATTCCCCATCGATGATTTGGTGATTCCTGAGCTTGTGATCGTCAAGTCCCCTGACGGATTGGATATTCCCTGTCAGCTGTTTCTTCCCAAAGGTGCGAAACCGGGAGATAACCGACCGGGTGTGGTTTATACCCATGGAGGCCCCATCCGCCAGATGCTCTTGGGCTGGCATTATATGGAGTTTTATTCAGAGGCATACGGAATCAACCAGTATTTTGCGAACAAAGGGTATGTGGTGCTATCTGTCAATTACCGCAGCGGAATAGGTTACGGCCGCTCATTCCGGGAAGCTGATAATACCGGCATGCAGGGTGCTGCTGAATACCAAGATGTCCTGGCTGGAGCAAAGTTCCTTCAGGGCAGGCCCGAAGTCGACCCGAACAGAATCGGAAAATGGGGCCTTTCTTACGGAGGACTCTTAACAGCCATGGCCTTGGCCAGAAATTCAGAACTATTCAAAGTGGGCGTTGACATGGCTGGTGTGCATGATTGGTCACAACTGCGAGGCAGACTTGATGAAAAAATGCGCCAAACAGCGAGAGAATCTTCCCCAGTGGCAGATATTGAAACCTGGACTTCTCCAGTTCTTTTTATTCATGGTGATGATGACCGCAACGTGCCATTCCAGCAGACTACTGATATCGTGCAAAAGTTAAGAGTTAAAGGAGATGTCCATATTGAACTCATGATCGCTCCTGACGAACCCCATGAATTCCTTCTGTATAAAAACAGGATGGAGGCGTACAACCGCACATTCGAATTCATCAATCGCTTTATTGGGAAATAATGAAAATAATGGGGACGGACCAAGAATCCTTCTAGAAGCGCCAGAGATAACTCACCTTGAAGAAAAATCCCCTTTTAGTTTCAAAAAAATGGTTGCTTTGGCGGTAATCCTGTCCGTCCCACTCCCATTTTTCAAACGCAGACCCATAACCGCCGTATATCACAGTCCCGGGAATGTAAGTGAAGGAAATCAATGTATCCAATGTCAACCTGTCCCTGAAGTCATTGTATTCCAGTATGGCTCTGAGGTAGAGGTATTTGTTTACCTGGAATGTATTCCGACTGCGGATGATGGCATAGCTGAATATTTTTTTCTTATCCGAATCACGGAAAAAATCCACGTAGGAGAGGGTGAGAATAAAACTCAGTTTATCCAGAGGCTGGTATTGGACAGAGCCACCAAACCTGTTTCCATATCCCTGGTAAGGATTATCAGGATCATAATAGACAGCACCAACGCGCCGGAAATACATACTCCAAAATACTCGTTTTGTTATCTGTGATAAAGTCTGGAGCCCAATCCCGCTGGTTCTGAAACTCTCACCTGCAAATACTTCGTTCGCCAATATGGCATCCACCCTGAACTGTGTGGATCTGGGCATCTGGAACCTGAGAGTAAAAAGATTGAATGTTTCGAACATGTTGTCTTCGGTATCATACAGATGAAAACTCCAGTAAAAAGGTTCAATCCTCTGGAAAAATTTGGATTCGGGATAGAACCTGTACATCGCGAAGGCGGAAAAACGTCTTATGCCCGTACGGGTGATATGCCCGGTATCAACCTGGAAGTCTTTGGAAATGTCCTGATATCCCAGGTCGATGATCACATTGCGCGTACCGTACTGGTAGTGCAATCCCAAAGCATGATCGCTCAAGCTCTCTGTGCTGCCGTTCTGTTGTGTGAAGGCTCCGAACAGGTGGAAATCAGCTATGGATGTCTGGGTGAGGCGAAATCTCCCGTCTGCACCAACGACACGGTTAAAACCCTGGCCGTATTCCTTCCCTGTGTAGAATCCCCCGATGTAAGAATCTTCTTTGAGCGCGAACTTGTACCTGGCTATCATGAAATCCGGGTGGACATCGATGGGATCGTCCGGCAAGTCATCCAGAGCATAAATGGTGGCCAGGCTGCTTTTCCGGCCCAGCTTCCCGGCTAATTTCAGCCCGAAGATGGGATTGATGATTGTCCGCGTGTGAACAACCATTGCCAAGGGCCCTTCCTCGACATTCCCGGCAAACTGGAAAATATCGTTTCCTTCGAGGAAAAAAGGCCGCTTTTCCTGATAGAACAGCTCGTACCTCAAATTGACATCGATTTGTCCGGCATCTGCTTCGACCTGGCTGAAATCCGGATTATAGGTGGCATCCAGGGTTAAGTCCGATGTCAGCCCGACCTTTCCTGTCAGGCTGAAATCCGTGTTTTTTTCATCCGTCTGCATCTTCCCCTGGGCTGTCGACTGCCGGGTGCTGTGGGTCAGGGCAGGGAGAATTTCAACCACACGTTTGTATTTCAAACCTGAGACAGATATCGGCTGTGATTGTTTGAGGGTGCTTCCCTTATCCGCATACATCGGAGGAAAGCTGAATTGTTCGGAGCTACGGATGATCTGCCTGAAAAAGGATACCCGCATGGTGATCGTCTCCTTCCCCGGGAATCGGATACTCTGAAGAGGAATGCGGCACTCTATGGCGTATCCTTCATCATCGATAGTCCCTTTGCTGTACCAGACCATATCAAAGCTGGAATCTCCCTCACCATCACTGTTGATCATGGCGTCACCCTGGATTCCCTCAGGATTCATAAAAAAACCGAATGCCTCCTGCATGGTGTTAAACGTATCCAACAGGATGAGTACGTAATCATCCTGGAACATGTTGTCTCGGCTGCTGACCGAAGTTTTTATCTTTTCCGGTTCGCTGTCGAAACAACGGAAGGCAAAATAAATGTTCTCTGAATCACAAGTCATGTATGCGATTGTTTTCTGACTGGGTTTCTTACCATAATCCGGTCTTATTGTCTTGAAGTTTTCAAACTTTACAGCTGTTTCCCAAGCCGCGTCATCTAAAAGTCCATCGATTACCGGAGAGGCATCTGTCGCAGTGATGGTTATAACCTCTGCCGCGTAAACATATGAAATCAAAAAAAAGGCTACAAAGAGGGCCGAAGAAAAAATGGTTTTTTTTGTCATCTCTTCTTAATCTCCTTGTTTACTTTTTCAACTCGGCCGTTCCTGTTCCGGTACTTATGAAAATCTTCCGTTTCGATTTTCCTTTTGTGAAGGACTTCTTGTAATATTTGTCATCACCTTCCCAGTATTCTTCCTTATTGTCGAATTTGACCGGAGATATAATCTGTCCTTTCCGGGCATGGCAGGTGAACTCGAAATATCCGTCAAGGGATTTGCCCCCCATGTCGAGAGAGGCTGTATCGGTTGATGAGCTTAAAACCAGAACAATAAAATCTCCTTCAGGAAAAGCCACTTGGACGTCTTCTGTTCCTGAACTGAAAATTCCTTCCTGTTCAAGAGTCAAACCACAGGCATTGACATCACCTGTGCCGCTTCTAACTTCAAAATTCCCCTTGCAGTTCTTGACCTCCACTTTTCCAGCCCCTGAAGTCAATTCGAATTCTCCCTGTGACTCATCGGCATATACATTTCCCGTACCCGAGCTGACATCAAATTCTCCTTCTGAATGGCTTATATAAAGATTTCCTGTTCCTGTGCTGACATCAAATTCACCTCTGGCATTGCTGATCTCGATCTCACCCGTTCCTGTGCTCCCGTCTATCTCGATGTTCAACCCGTCGACATAAAGGTCTCCAGTCCCTGTGCTGAATCTGATTTTTGTCTCATCGGGAACAGCTACGGTCCACTTGGAGTATCCTCTGGGATTTTTTTCCTGGTATCCTTCCCGTAAATAGAGATACATTGCTTTTTCATCGATTGTGGGCTCAAACCTGTCTTTTTTTTCGTAAGAATAAACCAGGTGAACATGAATACGGTCATCACTGCTTTTTTTGAGTTGAATGTCACCAAGAGACAGCTTGAACCGGATCTCTTCTTTCCTGTCAAAAGTTTTCTGGATCTCTTCCTCGGCACTGGCGGTGAGACCAAGGGATGCCATTAAGCCGAAAAATACAGCCATCGTAATGAGTGCTTTTGTTTTCTTCATTTTCCTAACCTCCTGATTCTTTTATATGCAAGGATGCTTTTCCTTTCACATAAAAAAATATAAACAAATAAATCAGGCTTGTCGTCTGGAATTGAAATTCAGTACTTTTTACAGGTGTTTTTTTCTGAATTCGGAAGGAGTCATTCCTGTGAATTTTTTAAAGGCAATATTGAAGACAGATTTTGAGTAGAATCCTGTGCTGTAAATGATATCCAGGATAGTTCTTTCTTTTTGTTCCGGACCAGTCAGCAGCCTCTTTGCTTCTTCGATCCTGTATTTATTCACAAAATCATTGTAGTTCAACCCAAATCTTTCGTTGATGATCCGTGAGAGGTGGTTAAAGTGAATCTTAAGCTTTTTTGAAAGCTCCAAAAGAGTGAGATCCGGATTCAAGAATAGCTTTTCTTTCTCCATCAGGCTGAGGAGTTCTGGTACGACTTTATCAGCTTTTTCTGGATCGAGAGTGGATGTCTTATACTTATCTCGCTGTCTTTTGGCTTTTTTTCGTTCATACAAGTAAAGTCCACTTCCCCCGATAACGAGAACAACCAGGGCCAGGATGACATAGAATATTGCCCTTCTGTAGAAAGGGGAGAGAACCTTGAATTCAAAAGGCGTTTCCAGCTCAGTCCATATGCTGTTGTTATTGGCTGCTTTGACTCTAAAGCTGTAATGACCCGGGCCCAGGTTCAGGTAAGTGGCTGTGCGTCTGGTGTTGGGCTTCAGGTATATAAAGTCATCATCATGGCCTTCCAGTTTGTATGCAAACCGGATCTTGTCCGGAGCCAGAGGAGCAGGTGCAGTAAAGCGAAACTCCAGCCGCTCGCTCTTATGTATCCGGGCAGCCTCTCCTTTACTATTGAAAGAGCGGCCGTCAACAACAGCATCTTCAATAATCACCACAGGAGGATCTTTTTCTTCAGAGATATTTTTCGTGTCAATCACAGCCATTCCTTTGATTGTTGGGTAAAAAAGCTCATGGGAAGGAGTTTTCCATACAGAGGGCTGTCCTGAACCAATGCACTGGGAAGCAGCCATGCCGTCTGCTTCATCATAATAAGCCGGCACAAGAAAAGAGCTGGTCTGATTCCGGAAATTATTGAGCTGCTCGATGCTGATCCATTGAATTCCTTTGTTTGTGCCCATCCACAATCGAGCTGAATCGTCTTCTGTTATACTGTAAATATAATCATCGATTAGTCCATCTTCTGAAGTGAATGATGTTATTTCCCCTTCAAAAGAGCGCTTTAAACCGTCTCCATTCGTTCCCACCCACAGCACTCTGTCTTTGTCCTCATACAAGAAAGCGACGTCAAGATCCTGTTTGACAATTTCAAGGTTAAAGGATCCTTCGTTTTTTCTCGAAATCTTATAAAGTCCTTCCCGGGACCCGATGTAGAGGCTGCCGCCTCGGCTCTCGAAAAGAGTTCGTATGTGATGGTTTGATAAACCAGTGAATTCGTTTTTATGAACTTTTCCCCTACTGAATCTGTTCAGGCCTTTATCCGTCCCGATCCATACATCTTCTGTTCCATCCTGATGAATGGCTGTGATGTTGTCGGAGGTCAAACCGTCTTTAGTGGTCAATAGATTCATACTTCCATTTTGGAGGATATTGATCCCGCCTCCTTCGGTGCCTATCCATAGCGAGTGCTTTTTATCCAGAAAAAGAACTCTTATATGGCTGCTGGATAAGCCTGTTTTATCATCAATGATACGAGTGACCCGGCCATCTTTTACTCTACAGAGGCCGCTGTTCCTGGTCCCTACCCAGAAAAATCCCTCCCGGTCTTGGCAAACGGCATAGACCGCATCCTCAGGAAGTCCGTCTGCTCTGGTAAAATTCTCCACTTTTGGCTCCTTAAGTTGAATCAGACCGCCTGTATCCGTTCCGATCCATATCAGTCCGTTTTGGTCGATCAGAAGGTCGTGAACAAAATCATCGGGGAGTCCATTTTCTGTGGATAAACCTTTTAAAGTGTCTCTATCTAAGCGTTTTATTCCGTCGGCCATTGTCCCTATCCACAATATCCCATGTTCGTCCACGAGAATGGACGTTACTGGAGTGAACAGGGTGCCCGGTATATGGTGGACGGTTCCTTCTCCTCTTTCCAGAACATGCAGGCCTTCCAGTGTTCCTATCCAGATATTTCCCAGATGGTCAGCATGCAGGGAATGGACAGAAATGTTGGAAAGCCCGTCATCGAAATCATAGACACGAATGACTTTCTCTTTTAAGCGGGCGAGTCCACCCATCAAGGTACCAATCCAGAGATATCCCCTGTTATCTATGGTTAAGGAAGTGATGATGTTGTCATACAATCCGTCTCCGGTTGTAAAGTGCTGGATACCATCCGCACTCATATGGTTAAGACCGTTGTCTGTGCTTATCCATAAACCGCCCCATAAATCAGAGATGATGACTCTCACATGGTTGTTGGATAATCCTTCCTGGACTGAATAATTCATCCAGATCCCATCACCAAAAGAATAAAGTCCGCTACCGTCTGTTCCTACCCAGAGCACATGATTTTCATCCTCGCATATTGCAAGGATGCTGTCGTTTTTTAGAGGAGAGTTTCTTCTTGAAAAAGTCGTGAACCGCACACCGTCAAAACGCACCAGGCCGGCCGGAGTGCCGATCCAGATATACCCTTCATGAGTCTGGATGAGCACTCGCACAGAATTCTGAGGAAGACCCGATGAAGTTCCCCAATTTTTTACAAGACATTTATCCGGATCGATGGAAAGAACTGATGCATACAAACCATGCGAAAAAGATATAGATAGGATTAAGAACAGAACGGAGAGTCTGATGGTTTTGTTGCGACTTGGTATTTTCAACGGTCCAATCTTCTTTCTTTGCTGTTCCGATTCCTGCTAGAGTGTCTTCAAAAAATATATTCCCGGGAAACAATAAAGTCAATCTGTATACTCTGTGGGATTATAAAGATGCTAGGATACAGCAGAGCTGCCAGTCAGTTATTTCCAGATTTACGGGGAAGCCTTGGCTATGAATTTTATTGCTTTACTGTTAATCAGTTGGAAAAATAGCCCTCCCTGTGGGTCACCCTGTAATTCTTGCCTTTGACTTTGACCTTGATTTTCTTGATGCTTCCATCTTGATCTATCGATGGAATGGAGTGACTCTGAAAGATATGCACTGAATAAAAAATGGGTAATGTTCCCCCGTTTTTAGAAGGCTTCGTCAGCCATGATATAAAATCCGGAGGTCCCTTTGCCCCAGCCTTGATCTATGCGGATATTGGTGCCTTCTTTAGGGACGACCAGAAAACGGAGTCCCAGGCCTACGGAATATTTAAAATTCCCGGGGCTCAATTTTCCAAGCTGATCCGCCAAATCGGCAGCTCCCGCAAACACCACCATTCCGATTCTTTTCCAAATCTTGAACCTCATCTCTGTCTGGATGACCAGCATGGATTTATCCCTATATCTCCCGGAATAATAGCCGCGCATGACCATTTCTCCCCCAATTTCAGACATATGCCTGAAAGAGGGAGAACCGGAAACAGATTGGACAATGGCCTGGACAGCAAACACATGATATTGAAACACGGGAACATATTTCCTGAGGTCTAATTTAAGAGAGGTGAAATCAAAGTCGCTCCCAAAGGTCGGGGAGCAGAAGTCCATGGTCAGCTGGAAATAATTGCCCTTATGGGGAGAGAATATGCTGTCACGCCTGTCCCAATTCAAGATAAATCCAAGAGAGGACAAGCGGCCCCCGCTGCTTCCTGTGATCTGCCCTGTGACAAGTTCTCCTCCCGGATCTGATTCAATGATCTTCAAGTTTTCATACTTGTACTGGACACCCAAATAGAGTCTTTCCCTGGGCAGGATTCTTCTCTGAGCGGATAGATCAAAATTGACCATGCGCGGAGTGTAATTTTCCTCCGCTTCATCCGGTGTCTGGTTCCCGATTCCCCAATATTTACTGGGAAATTTACTTGTCTTCAATTTCCCCTTGATGAAATAAGCCTCGTTTTTTAAATATAGCTCTGGTCTGAGCTCTATGCCGTACTGTTTGTTCTGGGTATAGTATAATTCAAAATACAGGGAAGAAGGCCTGGCATCTTCAGGACTGCCCTTTGGCCTGTAAGTGATTAGCCCTCCCCCTCCAACACCGACCCGTGTTTCCGGCTGGTAGAAAACAATAGGAAGAACTACCGTGCTGGTTCTTTTTTCCTTTTTTTCTTTTTCCTGTTTTTTCTCCTCTCCCAAACCCATCCGGGCTGTGAACAAAAGAATGAAAAATAACCATATCAAACCGAGTGAAATTTTTTTCTTCATAATGCCTCCTACTTCCGCCTCCAATTTAACTCTTTTTCTGGAGCAAATCAAGAGGTTCCGCTTGAAAATGAAAACAAGAAAAATGTTCCCACAATTGTTTGTGAAAAAATCTTGCTTATTGAAGAAAAGAAAATGATAATATAAACTTCGCCATTTTTTTAGGAAGAGTTCAAGACTATTGGCTCGACAGCCAGAACCCTTTACTATCTGACAAAGAGATTTCAAAAGGGAGGAAGGGGCTTACGAACATTCCAAAGAAAGGAATTAAGCAGTGATGACACCGTTTCCATTTGAAACATTGGTAGTGTTTGGATTTTTATCTATCATGCTTCTTGCCGGCATGGTCCTTAGAGCCTATATCCCGTTTCTCCAGAAAATGCTTTTTCCCGCAAGTCTGATCGGGGGATTGCTGGGTCTCATTCTGATCAACCTCGGTTTGATCTCCCTGGATATTGAGACCGTTAAATCCTTCGCATACCACTTCTTTAATATATCCTTCATTTCCCTGGGGCTCACTCCACCTGAAATCAAAAGGCCAAAACAAAGCAAAGAAAAGAAGATTTTCAAAGGCTCTTTATGGATGGCTCTGGTTCAGGCTGTCTCTTTTCCCCTGCAGGCTTTGATAGGAGCTCTCATCACCCTGGCTTTTATTATGGGCGGCAAGGCTTTGCATGAAAGCTTTGGATTTCTTCTGCCTCTGGGGTTCAACGAAGGACCCGGTCAGGCTCTTTCCTTTGGAAGAGTATGGGAGCAAGCCGGATTTATGGATGGTTCCACCATCGGGCTCACCTTTGCTACACTGGGATTCTTTTTTGCCTTTTTTATCGGAGTACCCTTAGCCCACAGGGGGCTGAAAAAGGAAAAATTTGAAACAAAGCCCATGCCTCCCTTTTTCTTGAGAGGTATCCTGCCTAAAGGCCAGCCATCCAAATCCGCTGGGTCTCTCACAACACACAGCGCCAGTCTCGAAAGCATGGCTTTCCATACAGCACAAATAGGCTTGGTGTATTTAGTCACCTATTTCATCCTCTCCTTAATAACAAGTCTTCTTCCTCTAAGCACAGGATCCATGTTATGGGGATTTTTCTTCTTGTTCGGCCTTGTTTTTGCCATCCTCTTCCGCATCCTTTTTCAGGCATCTCCAATGGGCCACTTATTGAACCCTCCTTTTCAAAGACGGATCACCGGCTTTTCCATCGATTATCTCATCGTGGCCACAGGATGCGGGATCGAACTTTTGATTGTGGGGAAATATGTGGCTCCACTTCTTTTGATCGCATTGACAGGAGGTCTTCTCACCACAGTTATCATTGTTGCGCTTGGTTCAAAATTAACAGAATATAAACTGGAGCGCACCGTCTCAATTTATGGAGTCGTCACCGGCACTGTATCAAGCGGCCTCATGCTTCTCCGCATTGTGGACCCTGAACTCAAAACTCCAGTCGCCCGAGAGCTTGGATTCATGAACCTTTTTGCTGTTCCGATCGTGGGAGGACTCACCTGTCTTATCAATGCTCCGTTCTGGTGGGGATGGAGTGTAATCCTCACATCCGCTGTGTTAATCCCGATCCTCGCTGCATCCCTGATCATCCTCTTGAACAGACGGCTTTGGGGAAAAAAAACTAGCTGAGATGGGGTTCTTATTGACTGTTCCTATTTTTTATATGTATGATGGGTGCTGAAGTTTCTTAAAGGAGAAATCATGCATTCCCCATATATATCCCGCCGTTCGTTCATGAGGTCTATCGGTATGGCTGCTGCTGCGGCAGTGGTTCCTTTCAAGCTCGGGGCCACGGAAAAGAAATTACCCAATATCGTCCTGATTTATGCGGACGATCTCGGTTACAGCGACGTCAGCTGCTACGGGGCGACGAAGTTCAAAACGCCCCACATCGACCGGCTCGCTTCTCTGGGCCTGCGGTTTACGAACGCCCATTCGCCCTCGGCGACCTGCACCCCCTCCCGGTACGCTATGCTGACCGGCGAGTACGCCTGGCGGAAGGAAGGCACAGGCGTTGCGAGGGGCGATGCCCGCATGATTATCCAGCCCGGCCGGACAACACTGCCTTTCGTGCTCCAAAAGGCAGGTTACACAACAGGCGTTGTAGGCAAGTGGCATCTCGGCCTGGGAGCCGAGAATCAGGAGCTGAACTGGAACAGCGACATCAAACCCGGCCCGCTGGATATTGGATTTGATTACTGTTTCCTTATTCCCGCCACGGGCGACCGGGTGCCCTGTGTGTATGTAGAGAACCGCCGGGTCGTCGGATTGGATCCGAACGACCCCATCCTGGTGAGTTACGGCAAGCCGATCGGCAATGAGCCGACGGGTAAAGACCATCCCGAACTGCTCAAAATGCACCCCAGCCACGGGCACAACCAGACGATTGTCAACGGGATAAGCCGGATCGGTTACATGAGCGGGGGGAGGGCGGCCCGCTGGGTGGATGAGGACATGGCTGATACCATCACCGGAAAAGCAAAGGACTTTATCGAAAAGCACAAAGACGACCGTTTCTTCCTGTACTTCTCAACTCACGATATCCATGTTCCCCGTGTGCCCCATCCCCGGTTCACCGGCAAGAGCGGACTCGGTCCCCGAGGTGATGCCATTATGCAGTTCGACTGGTGCGTCGGCGAGATCATCAAGACCCTGGATCGCTTGAATCTAACGGAAAACACACTGCTGATTCTTACCAGCGACAACGGCCCGGTTGTGGATGACGGCTACAAGGACCAGGCCGTAGAAAAACTCAGCGGACACAACCCATCCGGACCGCTGCGCGGGGGCAAGTACAGTGCGTTCGATGCCGGCACACGCGTCCCCTTCATCGTTCGGTGGCCCGGCCAAATAAAGCCTGGCGAATCAAATGCCCTTATGTGTCAGATTGATTTCCTCGCTTCCCTTGCCTCTCTCACCGCCAGGAAACTCAACGCAAACGATGCTCCGGATAGTTATAATGTCCTTTCTGCGTTAACCGGAAAATCGTCTGTGGGTCGAGATCACCTTGTCGAACATGCGGGTACGCTTTCTTTGATCAAGGGACACTGGAAGTATATCAAGCCGAGCGATGGAGCCAGGATCGCCAAGAATGTGAACATCGAGCTTGGAAATGATCCTGAGCCGCAGCTTTATAATCTCAAAAATGACCTCGGTGAAAAACATAATCTTGCTGCTAAACATCCGGAGATCGTCAAAGAACTGGCCTCTCTGCTTGAGAAAATAAGAAGCAACGACCGCAGCCGGCCGCTCCGGTAATCCCAATAAACAAAACACTTAACAAAGAATAAGAAAGGGAGTAGATTATGACTGACCAGTCGGTCACATAATAAGGAAAGGAGTTCTATCATGCCAAAAAAAATATTCCTCAGCTTTTTAATATTGATTCTTGTTTCCGGAGTGTACAGCGAAGAACTCACAGGCAAAGAGATTATCCAGAAGGTCAATGACTTGATCAATGTCGAGACCAGTTATTCCAAATCAACAATGACCATCACAACAACATCTGATCAAAAAAGAACCTTTATCTCTGAATCCTGGACCAAGGATAAGGGAGAAAAAAATCTAGTCCGGTACCTCGAACCAGCCCGGGTCAAAGGCCAGGCTGTTCTGATGCTGAACAATGCAGATGATATCTGGATGTTTTTCCCCCGCACACAGCGGGTCCGCAAACTGGCTACTCACGCTAAAAAGCAGAAAATGCAGGGCAGCGATTTTTCCTATGAAGACATGGGCAGTGGAGAAACCTTTATCAATGACTTTGAAGCAGAACGGCTTGAAGACGAACAAAAACAAGGATATGGCTGTTATAAAGTGAAACTGACACGAAAACCAGGAATTGATATCTCTTATGTTCAGATGATTATTTGGGTCAGAAAAGACAACTTTGTTCCTATCGTTATCGATTACTATGACGAAGATGCCCCGGAACGAGTTCTTAAAACCCTGATCCAGAGTGATATTGAGGTGATTGACGGGATCCCCACAGCCATGAAGTTTGTGATGATTGATAAAAACAACAACACTCAAACTGAGATGGAACTATTGGAAGTCAAATATAATATCGAATTGGATGACCGGATGTTTACGGAGAGGAATCTGAAGAGATGAAAAAAAAGACTTTTTTTATTTGTGCTGCCGGGATTATCTTCTTTTTCCTTATTGCACCCGAAGCCAGGGGTGACGTGGACCTTTTCGGCTATTATGAGGCGCAGGTCATAGGCGCTGATGTCAAAGACCACTTTTACCAGCTCTTCGCCAATAAGCTGAGGGTGGACCTCAAGGCTGACCTCTCATCCAGCGTCTCCTTTGCCGCTAATTTCGATTACATCACCTATCACGGGAAAAAGGAGTGGAATGTTCTGGACTTTCTCTCTTCTGAGATCACCTCAAAGATCCCTGAGGCAATGAGACCCCTGTATGTGATCCCTTTTTCCGACCGCCACTTTTTGGACAACGCGTATCTGAGGCTCTCGTTCAAGCCGTTTGACCTGACCCTTGGCAAACAGCAGATCTCTCTGGGCACAGGCTATGTGTGGAATCCTGTGGATGTGTTCAATATCAAAGACATTCTGGATCCCACCTATGAGCAGCCAGGCCACAATGCGGTGCGTGCGGACGTGCCCATCGGATTGGGAAGCACGCTCACAGCGCTTTATTCTCCCGGAGAAGAGTGGAAAAACTCCTCTAAAATGCTCCAGTTCAAAACCCGAATCTCCCATTTTGACTTTGCGGTGACCGGCATTGAGAAGACATGGGTCTTTCATGACTACACTGTGTTTGACCCGGCTCAGATGAATTTTCAAGAGCTTCCGGATAAAAGGAAACTCTTAGGCGCGAGCACTGCCGGAGAGCTTCTGGGGCTCGGGGTGTGGGCCGAGTATGCCTATAACTGGATGGAGACCACAGATGATTTTTATGAACTGGTGGTAGGCACGGATTACACCTTTGATTTTCAGACTTACGTTCTCATTGAATACTTTCGGAACACTCTGGGGAAGAATGATCACAGGGATTACACGCTCAATGACTGGATGCGGAGCTTTGCCCAGGAGCAGAAAGCGGTCTCCAGGGATCAGGTCTATATGCTTATCCAGCATCCGGCCACAGACCTTATGACCGTGGGGATGTCCGCGATCTGCAGCCTCTCGGACCACAGCCTGGCGCTTGTGCCCATGGTCATGTATTCCTTTTCCCAGAATGTGGATATCTATGCGTATCTCAACTGGAATACAGGTAAAGAAGGAACTTACTTTGCCAACACCATGGGCAACGGCGGGTTTGTCAGGGTAAGAGTTTATTTTTAGTCAAAAAGGAGCCAAGAAATGAGAGAGAAATTACTGGTCAAATTAGCTGAATGGCACGCCTCCCATCCCTGGAGAATGGTGGGTATCGTTGTGATGTTAACCATTGTTTTCGGATGGTTTGCCGAACATTTGAGCATCACCATGCGTTGGGCTGACCTGCTTCCGTCCGGAGACAGAAGAACTGTGGAATTCAACAAAGTCATAGATGAATTTTCCTCTGCGACCAGCCTGATCGTGGTTGTTCAAGGAGAGGAAACACAGATCAAAAAGTTCGCTGATAGGCTGGCGCCAAAAATATTAAAACTCGTGGACACAACCCAGAACGAAAAAAGTCAAAACCAGATCAACAAGCTCAAAGAAAAACTCACACAATTGAGAGCCCGGGATAGCAACAAATCCAAAATAACCGCGCTGCAGTCCGAGATAGATGCCTTAAAGAAAAGGATTGATTTCAAACTGTTCAATCGGGTCGATTATAAGATGGAAGTCGACTTTATTAAAAATCATGGTTTGCTCCTTCTTAAAGAAAAGGATTTGAAGAATATGAAGGATATGTTCCTGGATCCAAACCTTAAAGGCCTGCTGTTTAATCTCAACAATGCCATGGAAAAAGAATATGTGGGTCAAGAGGAATCGATCTCAACCCGGGAAAAGGAAGACCAGGCTGTGGCTCTTTTAGACGGTATCCAGGACTTTGTGCACACACTAAAGAGAGCGGCTCTTGGAGAGGAGCTCTCTCAGAAGGAGATCCAAAAAACAGTGGATAAATTCCTTATCGGTGACCCTTATTTTCTCTCTTATGACCAAAAGGCTTTGGTGATGAATGTCATCCCAAATTTCACAATGCTTGATTTGGATTATGTTGTTTCAGGAACAGACCAGGCCCAGGATCAGGTGGATAAGCTTCTCCTTGATTTTCCCGGATTAGAAGCTGGTCTGACCGGATTCATTGCTGTGGGCCGGGATGAAATGGTCTATTCCCAGCAGGGCTTGGGCTACACAACGGTCATTGCTGTGATTGCCATTCTCTTCCTTCTTGTGATCTCATTCAGGATGTGGATAGCCCCCCTCCTAGCTATGGGAAATCTATTGATCGGCATAATCTGGGCCATTGGATTGGCCGCCCTCATAGTGGGACAGTTGAACATCATGACTCAAATGATGGCTGTCATTTTACTTGGATTGGGCATTGATTTTTCCATCCATCTCATATCCGGTTTTACCGAATGGCGCGCTGCGGGAGACTCCATCCATACAGCTCTGGAAAAAACATTTTTAAAAAGCGGGAAAGGGATCATCACAGGGGGAATGACGACAGCGGCTGCTTTCCTGGCTCTCGTTATCAGTCACTCCCAGGGCATGAAAGAAATGGGCTTGGTGACCGGTTTTGGTCTTCTGGCTATCCTCCTGTCAACTATGATTTTCATGCCTGTCCTTCTTGTGTTCCGGGAACGCCGCAAGGAAAAAAAATGGGCAAAAAGAAAAGATACAACAAAGCCCCCAAAAAAGGACATCACCTTCCGGTTCCTCGGCCGTATGAGCAGCTGGCTGGCAAAGCGGTATGTTTTCACAATCATGGTTTCTATCCTGGTGACCGCTCTCTTCATCTGGACAGGTCTGCACATTCAGTTCGATCACAATTATATGAATATCGAACCTAAAGGCCTGACCTCCATCAAACTTCAAGACACAGTGCTTGAAAAGTTTGATATGGGAATGGATTATGCTATGATCCTTACAGAAAGTCCCCAAAAATCCCGTCAATTGGCTGAACGTCTTCGCGATCAGGGAACTGTGGCCAGGACCGAAGATATTTCTCTTTACCTTCCTTCTCAAGAACAACAAAAGATGAGAATCCCCTATATCAATGAAATCAGAAATACCATCCAGGTAAGCTCCATAAATCAGGTACTGCTGCCCGAAGAAGTCCCGGAACTGAACAGGGAGATCGACCGGCTTCAGATGAACATCATGGAGATACAGGATATGGCCTTTCTTGGAGGCCAGGATAAAGTTGACAATAAATGCAAAGAGATCGTGGGAGTTCCTGATAATCCCGATTCAGTGAATATCATCCAGGGTCTGCTGGAAATACTGGAAAAGGATGAACGTACGTCATCAGAAGGGCTTTCAAAATTCCAGCAAACATTTTCGCCCTATTTTAAAGAATCTGTCATAAGAATGAGCTCCACAGAACCTGTCCAGCTCAATGAACTTCCTGCGTCCATACTGGACCGGTACAGCAATAAAAACCGCGACCAATTTCTTGTCACGATCTTCCCCAATGGGGACATCTGGAAAAATGCCAAGTTTTTAAACCGTTTTGTGGATGACCTGGAAAGAGTGAGTGATAAAGCCACGGGAATGCCGCCTGTTTTTAGAGCGCTGGTTCAGATCATCGGTCGTGATGGAAGAAACGCCATGATTCTGACTCTGGTGGTTGTTTTTCTCTTGTTGACTGTGGACTTTCGCAACCCGCTCCACTCTTTTATGGCCATGATCCCTCTGGCTTTTGGCATCTTCTGGATGGTCGGGATCATGAAAATATCCGGAATGATGCTGACCGTTATGAATGTCATGGCCTTTCCTTTGATCATCGGAATCGGCATTGATGACGGTGTCCACATTGTGCACCGCTGGAGACACGAAGGGAAAGGCAAGATCTGGACTGTCTTTTCCAGCACAGGAAAAGCCATTCTTTTAACATCGCTGACCACAATGCTTGCCTTTGGCTCGCTGGTCTTTTCCATTTGGCGGGGCTTTGGTCACCTTGGCGGCGCGCTCTTTATCGGAGTGGGATCCTGTTTTTTGACAACCGTGATCATCCTCTCCGGAATTTTCGGACTGCTCAAAAGGAAAAAGAGGCCTTAAACGATTTCCTTCATTTACTTTCTTATTCCAGCAGCTCATCGATAACACTGGCGATATACTCTCCATGTTCCTGACAGAAAGGAGGTTTATAAATTGGGGATCATTCGTAACGGAGCGAATCCACAGGGTCGGAAAGAGCGGCTCTAATGGCTTGATAACTGACGGTCATGAGTGCCACAGCAAACACCACCAATCCGGCAGCCACAAACATCCAGATCCCCAGGTGAATGCGGTAGGCATAGTTTTGCAGCCACCTGTTCATGGCAAAATAAGCCGCAGGCCAGGCAATGGCATTGGCCATAAGCACACTTTTTGTAAAATCTTTTGACAGCAGGGATACAATGCTCGACACATCAGCCCCCAGCACTTTCCGGATACCGATCTCTTTATACCGCTGTTCCACCATATAAGAGGCCAGCCCGAACAAACCAAGACAGGCCACGAACACGGCAAGCCCGGAAAACAAAGTCAGCATCTGGCCGATTTTTTCCTCAGAGACATACAGACCATGGTAGGAATCTTCAAGAAAAGTGTAACTGAACCGGCTTTCAGGGAAAACATCTCCCCACGTTTTTTCAAGAAAAGCCAGGGTGTTTGGTGTGTTCTCAGGCCTGATTCTGACAGCAACAGTGTAAAAATAATCAGGATTTATATAGAGCATAAGCGGTTCTATTTTTTGTTTAAAGGAATACACATGGAAATCCTTAACCACACCGATGACGGCCATTTCTTTCATTCCGCCCCTACCGGGCACTGAAAATTTCTCCTCTAACGAATCCTTCAGTCCCATTGCTTTGACGGCTGCCTGGTTTAAAATCATTCCCTCATTCTCGTCCGAGGATATTTCCCTTGAAAAATTCCGGCCCCGGATGATTTCCATTCCCATAGAATCAAGATAATCAAAATCAACCGCGATGGCCTGTATGGAGTAATTTTGTATCTCGTCACCCGTTTTTCTTTGGATGGTCTTGACTTCCTTGCTGATGCGGCCCGGAATAGTGTAAGCGCCTGAGACGCTCATGACCTGGGGAGACTGCTTGAACTGATTCATCATAACCAAATATTTTCCTTTAAAATGGGGATCTCTAGGCCTGAAATTCAAAAGGACTACATCTTCTTTTTTAAATCCGAGGTCGCTGTTTTTCATGAAATCAAGCTGCTTTAATATCGCCAGGCTTCCTATGATCAAAACAACAGCCATAGTAAACTGAGCAATGACCAAAGTCTTTCTAAAGCCGGATTTTTGGGACACCGGAGAAAAACGGTTCGCTGCGGCTTGAGCAGGTTGGTATCTTGAAAGAAAAAGCGCGGGATAGCTCCCTGCAAGAATCCCGACCACAAGTACAACAAGGGGAATCAGGACAAAAAAATACCTGAAACTCTGCTGCCCTACGGATAGGCTGCCTTCAAGAAATGTATTCAGAGACGGATAGAACAATTCGAAAAGAACATAAGCCAGAGCAACAGCCATTACTGTCATAACCAGAGATTCTCCCAGAAACTGTTTGATGAGCTGGGACCGCCTGGCTCCCAGGACTTTTCGCATACTCACTTCTTTAGCTCTTTTCAGAGACCGGGCTGTAGAGAGATTCATGAAATTGAAGCAGGCGATCAAAAGAATCAAAACCGCAACAAAAGTAAAAACGTACACATAAGTCATATTTCCTCTTGGAGCCAGATCCACAATGGCTTTTGATTTCATATGGATATCCGAAAGATTCAACAGGTTAAATTTGATCATGGACATAAAATTTTCGCTCGTGTTTCTCTTGAGCAGAGCTTGGGATGCCTGCAAGATATTTTCAAGGGAGGCTTGCTTTTTTACCAAAAGATAAGTGTAGGTATCACCGAAAACCATCCACGGACGCTCAGGCATTTTGCCAAGAGATTCCAGGCTGTTGAAAGAAATGAGAAAATCACAGGTAAGATGCGTGTTGGCCGGGATGTCTTTCATAACTCCGGTAATTTTAAGCGGGTATTCGTCATTGTAAATGATCGACTGTCCCAATGGATTTTGTTCCCCAAAATATTTCCTTGCGGCTCCCTCAGTAAGAACCAGTGAAAAAGGATCCTGTAAAGCTGTTTCCCTATCCCCTTCTATCAATGGAAAAGCAAACACATCAAACACTGCCGGGTCAGCAAAAAACACATTGGATTCATTGAATTTTTTCTGATCGTGATTCAGTACTGCGTTTTCATCCCGGTTAAAACGGACCGCATTGAGAACATCAGGAGCTTCTTCAACGAGGGAAGGGCCCAGCGCAGGCATTGCGCCGGCAAAGTCCATTGTTTTGCCTTTTTCTCCATACTCCACGGATATACGGTAAATCTGTTTGTGTTGCTTGTGGAAATTCTCATAGCTCAGTTCATTGGCCACATACATCAAAATCATCAGTGTTCCTGCCATGCCGATGGCCAGACCCGTTATATTGATCAGGGAAAATATCTTTGTCCTTAAAACATTCCGTAAGGCAACTTTTAGATAATTTTTAAGCATTGGCCCCTCCGGAGACTTTTATAAAGGAAATTTCATATCATGCACAAAGATGCAAAAAACATGCCATCACAGGAAAGCGGGATTCTTTTAGAGGAGAAGGAGAAACAGAGGAAGGCTTTATGTGCGTTTCTGAAACATTTGGTGTTCGTTTATGTACAGTATCAGTTTCCTTTCTCATCCATGCTTACTTTAAATTTTCCTGCCTCAAGAGCGTCAACGCATGATGTATCAAGCCCCTCGACAGAGCCTGACTCCAGAAACTGCCTTTCAATGCGCCTCAAACACTCACCGCCGACTCCATGTGCTCCCGGAGCCACAATGTGCAGGCTGTCTGGAAGATTCTTGTCCACTTCCTCTCCCCAGCGCGGAGGAGTCACAGGATCAAGAAAGCCTGACAGGATCAAAGTGGAAACACCGACACTCACCGGCTCTCCGAAACCTTCCGGAAGCTCAGAGCGGGGCCAGAAATCACAGACTGCTTTCTGCCTGCGCACCCGGCCGCTTCCCATATAAGTGTTCTCGGCAATATCTATAATCTCTTGTTCTGATATGCGATCCAGGTCCTCGGCGCAGGTCACACAAAGCAGCATCCCTGTCGCCAGAAAATCCCGGATGGCCCATTCTGACATAAGACCGGCCTGGGCAAAGGGTTTGTAATTCCCCTTAAATGCCTCATGAATGAGCAGCGGGACCTCTCTGCTGTCCGTATACATTATGGTCCTCAGAGCTTCTATGAAGGCTTCTTTTTTTAGCAGGATGGGAACTTGCTTCTTTGTCTCGGGATGACTGACCATGACCTCCTCAGGCTCTTTTTCCAGCCGGGAAAGGATCGATTCGAACTCGCTTCTAAGGTTGGGAAATGCAGAATGGCATTCCGGGTCATCAGAACACTCCTGTAAAAGCAGGTCAATAGCTCTTTGAAAACCCCAGGTGTGAAAAAGAGGATTTTTATTAGCAATAGGTGCCACTCCGTTCAGCATTGCTGTCCGGATTGTTTCCGGATATCTCCGCATATAAACAAGCGCCATTCGAGTTCCGTAAGAACCTCCGGTAATGTTTATTTTGTCATAGCCCAGAGCAAGCCGGATGTCATTATAATCATCTGCAGCAAGACATGTGGAATACTTTGTCAGGTCATATTCTTTTTTTAGCTCTTCCAGACACTTTTCAAACCTCTCCGCTCTAAATAGAGGCTCAAAATAGGTCTGAAGGTCACCCTGAGCAAAGGTATCCTTGCAGCTCAGACAGTTGTCGCCTCCGGTCCCCCGCTGGCTTACAAGGACGATATCTCTGTTTTTTCTTGTCCAGTGATCTTTGACCCATGGAGCAATCTTACTAACATCAACACCGGGTCCGCCTTCAAAAACAAACAAAGGATCAGGTTCGACTTTGGGTCCTTCAGCGTGTAAAACAACAACATCGAGGTGGATCATCCGGCCTTCTTGAGATTCCCGGTCCTCAAAAACAGCAAAGGTTCCTTCAGATATTTTCCTTCCTGTATCCGGTTCTTCCCTTATCTCCAAAGAAAGCCCTGACTTTAATTCAGCTATCCTTTCAGGTGTGTCAAATTCCTTCTGAGCCTTCTCTTGAGTTTGACAAGAAAAAAACAGCCCCGAAAAAACGACCATAAAGATCATGAGCCAAACGAACAGATATTTGTTATTTATTCTCATAATAGTGGTGTATATCAGAATCCTGAAGGCAAAGCAAGAACATTTCCATACAAAAGATATCAGCTTTTGAAATTCTTTTAAAAGCGGATACCATGCCTATATAGGCCTATAATCCGAGATACCTGCAAGCTCAGATACAGTCTCTGTAAAGCATCGTATCTTTGGGTTGAGGCACATAAGGGAGCTTTTCCCAGTCTATCCTGTGCCTTTTGAGAAAAACTTTGTTGAATTTGTCTTGATATGCTTTTTTTGCTTTGCTAAGCGGGAGATCTTTCTTATTGGATGCTATTCTGTCCAGATTGTTCAATCGGGTCCGGTTGTATGCTTTTATCAAATCCCTGTATCTCTGATGAAAATCCCTTATGGCATCCATGGATGATACATCACTCAATGCCTTCCGCAATTCAAAGTGCGAAAAGACTCTGGTTAAAAAAAGCATCCTGATATTCATGTCTTTTAATCTTTGCTCATCCTCACAGGGCAGTTCCGGCAACTTCCGGATAACATCCCTAGCAAAAAACCCTTTCCCTCTGTAAAGAAATCCCGTACCATCCCTGTTTTTGTAGGTCTTTGTCCCCGAAACCCCACAGCTCGGAGACCTGCTTTTTAATAAAAATCCATCCGCATCTTCAAGAGAGTTCAGGAATTCTTCAGAAAACCGGCTCATTCTCTGGGTCAGATCCAGTCCTGTTTCAGGTTGGACTAATTGAAAATCATTTTTGTCCTTTCTTACCACGGTAACCCGTTTTCTGGGAACTCCCAGTCCAATAGCTACTTCAGGACAAACCGGAATATAATTGACATACTGAGCCAAAACAGATGCGAACGGATCCCTCACTATCCCCCCGTCATATCTGACAGGTTTCATATTAAGACATTCACTTAATACTATGTTTGGCTTCTCTGTTTTATGCTCTGTTTTGTTCATAAGTAGCTTATGTATTATATCAAAGTCAACACTTTTTGTTTCGTTCATTGAATGAAATCCTTAAAGAGAACACAGGATGCGATTACGGAAAAGTCCGGAACAATCACCACTGGCTTTTCTTCTTAAAACAAGTATGGTATATATCAGATATGGCAAACAGGACTCCCTTTAGTAATACCAAAGCTGCGCTCGGCTGCAGCATTTTTGCTATCCTTGGCGTAGCAGTCCTGGGCCTTGTGCTTTCTTTCTTTACTGAAAACAAGGAACTTGCCGCCTCGGTCCGCTCACGATGCTTCCTTGGCCTGGTTATAGGAATCGTGATGATTGCCGTATGGAAGATAGTATCGGTTCATTTAGAATAAGCAAAGAGCATAACCATGTTTGTTTCCTTTAACCACCTTATTGTTATCGCCGTTCTTATTATCGGAGTACTCTGGTGCAAAGAGATATTTGCACGACTGCCGAACGATATAGAAAAATTCAAAACCAAAAAGGAAACAGCGACCCGTTTTGTCATTGTCTTCTTCTGGGTGATAACGGCCGGTTTTATCCTCTTTGCTGTCTTTTTTATCTGGGGACTTGTGTATCGTATTTTACATCCAATGGGATAGTACCTGATGATAGAACAATGCCAGACATAGATCAAACCGCTTCCAGAGAATATGATGTGATCGTCGTAGGAGCCGGTCCGGCCGGATGCAGTGCGGCTTATTTCAGTGCGCTCCAAGGACTGAATGTTCTTCTCCTTGACAAGGCCCGGTTTCCGAGAGATAAGGTTTGCGGCGACAGCATCAGCCCCAGATCTCTTAAAATCCTGGAGAGAATGGGCCTTTTGGAAAAAATAGAAAAAGGGGATTTCTTCAGAAACAAGGGCATTATCCTGTCCTCTCCTGATTTCAGTGTCATGAAAAATGACATTCCTAAAGCGAAAGGACAGCTTGATTACGGGTATGTGATCCCAAGAAAAATATTTGACAATATGCTTCTTTTGCATGTTAAGGATACCTCAGTCACCGTCATGGAAGGAATGGAAATCACGAGTTTGCTCTTTGAGGGAAAGAGAGTTGCCGGAGTAAAAAGCAGCGATGGATCAGAAATGAAATGTAAAATTGTAGTGGGAGCAGACGGAGTCTATTCCAGGGTTGCGAAAAACGCCGGGATCTACACAACCGATCCGGATCATGAAACCATAGTAGCCAGAGCCTATTTTAGAGGCGTTGACAATTTAGAAGATTATAATGAGATCCACGCTGATTCGAAATTTCTTCCGGGATACGGATGGCTGTTTCCGATCAATTCGAGCTGTGCCAATGTAGGAGTTGGAATCATCAAAACATATCTTTATAAAAAAGAGGAAAACTTAAAAAGCCTTTTTGAATATTTTATTTCTGAGAATCCCCTCGTCAAAAAGAAGCTGGCAAATGCAAAAATGATAGGCAAATTAAAAGCCTGGCCTGAGAGGTTCGGGTCCATGGCCAAAAATTCCTATTCAAATGGAGTACTGCTTGTCGGTGATGCAGCCGGTTTTGTGGATTCTGGAAGCGGGGAGGGTATCTACCAGGCATTAAGGTCCGGTGAGCTTGCTGCTGAAGTGATTCATACTGCCTGTTCTGAAGGAGATTTCTCCAAGAACACCCTGAAAAAATATGAACGAAAATGGAAAAAAGACTTTAGTGCGGATTTCAAGTATGGAAGAATCAATGCAAAAACTGCGGTAAAAAATCCTCTTCTTCTCAATTCTCTAGTCAAGAAAGCTTCCAGAAATGAAAGCATTGCTGAGACAGTAACAGGTACATTCTGTGGGGTTTATTCGAAGAATAAATTATACACACCCCGGCATATTATAAAATATCTTTTTTCTTAATTTATAGGGCCTTTTTTGCCTTCTGTGGTCAGACCACTCCATCTTTTTTCAGTTCCCTCTCCAAATCTAATTAGCTATATCAACCTGTATCTTTTCTAAGAGCCAATCCGCTTCTCTCGCGGCTTCTTCATAAGAATCAGCCTCCATCGAAAAACAACCCATTCTATCATTATCGCTTTTAGGTCTCTTAACAGGGACTCCCAGCTCTTTATAGGGAAAATAAGCAAACTTTTTATCTGTTTTAGGAAAGTTTATGGTGTACATACAACCTTTATCAGTGGACGGTAGGAACCTTTCCGCACCGTATTTCCCATTCCAGCAGATCTTGACATCAGGCGTTTCTCCCAAAGCCATGTCTATGATAGATCCGATCATATCCACTCCCATGATATTAGGGGCGAAATCAAAGATAACCGGTCCGCTTGCCAGCCTGGGGCCGACATCTATCACTTTGGGCTGCCCATGATCAACCACCATATCAATATGGGCTGCGCCTGTATTGAGTTCAAGGGCTTTTGCAACGCCCTTGGCGGCTTCTTTCACTCTATCCTGCACTTTTTCAGGCAAATTTGATGGGGTGGTCAACCCGATTGTCACACAATCAGGAGGCTTTGTATTGTATTTGTCCGTAAGCAGGATCGGTACGAGCTCCCCACCAACAATGAGACATTCAGCCCCAACAGTAGGGCCTTCAATCCACTCTTCTAAAATGAGTTTTTTGCTTGGAGAAAATTTTAATGAGAACATGATATTTTCTTCTAGCTTTTCTTTATCGGCTACCATAACCAGCCCCCTGCCTTTTGTGCCATCGACCGGTTTAACTATGAAAGGAAAGTCCATCTCCTTTGCTTTTTCCCTGGCTTCTTCATAATGATGGCAGCCAACACCCTCGGGCACAGGAACATGGCCCTCTTTCAGGGTCCTCTTTATATCATGCTTGTCTGTCGCTTTCTTTGCTGATTCTAGAGGAATTGACGAAAGATTCATTTCACGGGCCACATAAGCCACTGTTCTCATCCCTAAATTGCTGACCATTGTCGTGATCCCATCTATTCGTTCTTTTCTTGCAATCTCCAGTACTTTTTCTGAATCCATGACATTCACACAATAATGTTTATCCACTATGGCAAATCCCGGAGCTTCACAGTTCCCGTCAATTGAGATGACTCTTAATCCTTTTTCATTAGCTTTTTCAATCATAGGTATTTGATCGTAACTTGCACCCAATATCATGATTGTTTTTGACATAACATTCCTCCGTTTTCTATTATTTTACTCTATTACCTAGAGAATGGCTATAAAAAATCCTGAATGGATTTTTTGTTGACGAAAATTTCTTTTACTTTGTATGATAGTTGATGAAATCACTCAAAGCTAGTGAATCTTACCTGACTGAGTGAAGATCATCAAAAAACAAATTTTCTGTAAATGAGGTTATCCAGATGAAATCAAACACGAAAATCAGAGGGCTGACTTTATGCTTTTTCTTTATCCTGGCCTTATCTGTTCTGTTCTTCTCAGGTTGTACGAATAAGATTACCCAGGATTCCCTGATCAGGGAAATGGCTGACAGAAAGCATCTGACCTATTTCCCTGAAATCCCTTACAAATTAAAACAATTCAGTAGTTACAACCGGGAATCAGTGGGACCGGATAAAGAGGGTTGGTATGCGAACGCCGATATGTCCTATTTTTTAAGAGAGGAGGAAAATGAGGGCCGGCGTGAATTTGTTATGTTTGACACGGACGGACCCGGCGCTATTGTGCGCTGGTGGATGACATTTTACAAAGCCCAGGACGGAGTCATCCGCTTATATCTGGATCATGAACCTGAACCAATCATACAAGGCCATCCTTACGAGGTCTTGAGCAGAGGCACGCTTGCACCCGCTCCTTTTAGCGTAGCTGTCCCTGACGAGGCCCCGGAAGAGGAGAGAGGGAACAATCTGTATGTCCCCATTCCTTTTGCCAAACACTGTAAAATAACCTATGAAAATGACATCTTGGAGCTTAAGGACGGTCACCTCTGGCCGGATGTTTTTTATAATATCTGTTACCGCGAGTATGAGCCCGGAACCAGAGTCGAATCCTTTTCAAAAGAAGCCCTGACCCGGGCACAGCAAACCCTTGAAAAGACAAAAGAATCCCTGGAGGATTTCCAGCCACCCGCCTCTTACGAAAATGAACTCGCAAGAGACATCGCTCCCGGCGAGTCCTCCACTCTGCAGTTTACCGAAAAAGGGATGGCTGTCAGCCATCTGGTCCTTGAAATCTCATCTTCAGACCTCCGGCAGGCTTTGCGCTCAACCGTACTCTCAGTCTCTTTTGACGGCACTCAAACGGTCTGGGTACCTGTGGGTGAGTTCTTTGGAACCGGTTATGAAATGCTTGATCATGAAACATGGATGAACAGAAGTACAGAAGACGGGCTCATGGAATCTTTCTGGATAATGCCTTTTCAGGAGACATGCTCCCTGAACTTTCACAACTACGGGGACGAGACCGTAAAAATCAAAGTCACTGCCGGACTCTGCAGCTACCAATGGAAACCGGAAAGCCTGTACTTTGGGGCAACCTGGCATGAGTATCACCATATCAAAACAAGAAGCGAGCGCGGCGATTTCTTTGACGTGAATTATGTTGATATCAAAGGAAAAGGAATATATGCCGGTGATCAGATCACGCTTTTCAACATGGCAGATACCTGGTGGGGTGAAGGAGACGAAAAAATCTTTGTGGACGGGGAATATTTTCCTTCCAGCTTCGGAACCGGAAGCGAAGACTACTACGGATATGCTTTCGGTCATCCAGAGTCCTTTTCCCATCCCTTCATCTCACAACCCACAGGCTCAGGGAATTTTAATCCGGGTTTAACCGTTAATATACGGCTCCGTTCCCTGGATGCGATCCCGTTCACATCGTCCATAAGCAGCAATATCGAACTGTGGCACTGGCGCGCAACATGCATCGATTATGCAATGACGGCCTTCTATTACACACAGGCCTCGTGCTCGGTGAATATCAAACCGGATAGAGAAAGTGTGCGGCTTCCTGTGGCAAAATCAAAGGACGACTTTTACAGCGACAAAGCCGGGGACACCTGCCTTACCATTGAACAAATAAAGGGAAAAGAGAAAACAATCAAAGTGGCCATGGCCCAGATTTTTTGTCTGGACGGAGACCGATCAGGCAATTTCGTCCGGATCGAAAACGCGGTTAAGGAAGCCAAGGAAAAAGGAGCGGAGCTGGTTGCTTTTCCCGAAACATCTGTTCTGGGCTGGGTCAATCCCGATGCTCACGATCGAGCTTATCCCATTCCCGGACCTGATTCAGACCGGCTCTGTGACCTCGCCGAAAAATATAAAGTCTTCATAAGCATCGGGATGGCAGAAATAGAAAACGAAAAACTCTTTGATACCCATATTTTGATTGATGATAAAGGAAATATCCTGGCAAAACACCGGAAAATCAATGCCCTCACCGAACTGATGTCGCCTCCCTATACCAAAGGCAGCCAGATACAGGCCATAGATACCAGGCTGGGAAAAATCGGCCTGATGATCTGTGCGGACACTTTCAAGGATGAACTTCTTTTGAAGATGAAAGAACAGACTCCTGATTTTGTCCTCGTTCCTTACGGATGGGCGGCTAAAGAAGAATCCTGGCCTGACCATGGAAAGGAGCTGCACAAGGTCGTCCGTCATGCTGCCGAAATAATAGGATGCCCGGTCATCGGAACCGATCTGGTCGGAGAAATAACACACGGCCCATGGCGGGGATTGACGTACGGCGGGCAGAGCATCGCAGTCAACCAGCATGCGGAAATTCTCGCCCGCTGCAGGGACCGGGATAGAGAAATAGCTGTTTTTGAAATCAAACAGGGTGATTGAGATGCGTCAAAAAATTTGGCTTATATGGCTGTTCCTGATCCCCGGATTGATTGCCAGCGGGCAGGCTCCTTTCCCCCCGCCTGCAGGATTCTGGTGGAAGATGCCGGACGGAAGGAAGATTCTGGTATGGCAGTCGTTTCCGTACTGGTATGGATACAATTTCTTTCATGAAAAAGACTGGAGGCTTGTACAGGCACAGGCCAGCAACACCCAGTTCCATACCCCGGGGATCGGAGATATTTTTAAATCAGATGAATCATCCGTACGTAAAGCCCGTTCACTATGCATAGAAAAGATCAAAAGCATGAGAGAAGAGGGATATGCCTATGATTTTATTGCTGTCTCAGTGACAAACCAATGGAGAATAGATAACGACGGCCCTTTCCCTCCGCTGGTCGATTTCATAAAAAAATGGAACACATTAGGCCTGAAGCCCCAACTCAGACTGACAACAGCCTCGGATGCCATGAAACGCATAGAAAAAAAACTGGGAAAGGACACTCCTGTTTTTGAAGGAGAATGGCCTGACTGGTGGGCTTTTGGAGGCGCTGCGTTCCCCAGAGAAATGAAAGCATCAAGACTGGCAGGAAATTACGCAGAAGCGGCTTTATCACCGGTATGGGGAGGAAACAGCGAAAAGGCAGACCGTGAAGTCGAATCCATCGAGCGGCTGCTGTGCCGGTATTACGAACACACTTTTACCAGCAATAAGAGCAGTTCGGATCCATACGGCCTTTTTAATCAGGAGCATCTTTCCGAAAAGAACATCTATGCCTACCGCCCCTATGAACAGGCAAAATGGCTGCTCGCTCAAAGGATCCGCAATCTTTTTACCGATGAGCCGGAAGGTTTGTATATCATCAATACCGGAGATTCGGATTATACCGGCTGGATCGATCTGGATACCATCAGTTTTCGGGAAATTGACTATAAATCCGTTACGGATACGGAAACAGGCCGGTCATGGAAACTGTACGGCAGCCAAAGAAACGTACGATTTTGGGTCAACGGCCTGAAGCCTCATTCCTTTAAACGGTTCCTTTTATCCAAAGAGCCAACCGGGGTTGAGGACTCCTTACCGGAACCTGCAATAGAGGTGGATAAAAACGGATGGCCCCGATCCATTATCTGGGAAAGCATGCCGCAGCCGCTTTTCTTGGGAGATATCGGAAAATTCTTGTCCCTGGAGTCATTGGTCGGCAGAAAGATCGAGCCCGAGATATGGAACGAGCAGGACAGCACCCAAAGAAGCCGCAAGGTCAAGGAGTCCACAAAACAGGTATCCGCTGCCGCTCAAATGACTTCAAGAAGAGAGACTCCCTTTACACTCATCTTTATCCAGGAGTTCGAGCATCCCAGGATAAAACAGGGAAAACGGATCCTGGAGGTCTGGAAGAACGAGCCAAGGATCTCTCTGGATATCCATCTCAACCGGCTTTCTTCATCCAATCCCGAAATATTCTATATCGATTTTCCGCTTCCAGAACAGGAGGCTTTTCCTGTTACCAGCAACGGCGGCGAAGCGTTCCGGCCCTACCTCGATCAGATACCCGGAACCTGTACTGATTTTTTTACCATAGACGGATGGGTCAATTATCCCGCTCCTTCGGGAAGCTGGCTCTGGTCAAGCCGCGATGCTGTCCTTGTTTCTTTCTCTTCACCCCAATTGGCAGCCAAGCGGTTATCGCCTCCGGCACATATGAATAAGATACTGGCCATGGTTTACAACAACATGTGGGAGGTTAACTTTTTAGACGACTGCCCCGGAAATATGGAATTCCACTTTGACCTGGTTTGGACAAACCGCGAGATCACACCGAAAAAAGCCGCCCAGATCACCGGGACCTATGACCTGCCGCCCGCTGTCATGCTCAATCCCCTAAAAAAACAGGACCCCTATACGGTCAAACACCTGAATGAGTTGAGGGAGAGGACAGATGTTCCTTGACCAGTTTTTTTAAATAGTCGGCTCTCTCCTGTTTTTCCGGGTTCTCGACATCAATGATGATGCAGTCGCTGAGATTATACCCGGCGATTTCCACGGCAGCCCATCCGCATAAAACAGCAAAATCACAATTGGAAGAGATTTGAGCTCTCACCAGATCCGGCTTTTTGAATTTTTGATAGATCATCTCCTGCTGGCTGATATACCATAAAAAATGACCGCATTCATGGCCGACAGTATACACTCTGCTGACATCATTCAAATTTTTTCTTATTAAAACAATGTATGCGTATGCTTTTTGCTCAGCGTACCCAGCGTGTAAAAACCCACACCATCCGTATCCAACGACACATTCCGAGTCAGGATTGGACAGCCCGAACTCTTCTCTTATCTCTTTTATTCTTTCGCATACGTTTTTCACATTATCTTCTTTTTTAAAGAACTGGTTTTCTTTGAGTACGACTTCCATCTCCAGTTCGGGGATCTCTATCTTTCCCGTAACAAAACCTTTATACGTAAAATAGCTGTTCAGTATTTCTCCTGCTGACACTTTGTTCTGCAGGTCACTTCTCACACCTCCGGTATAAGCCGGAAGGCAGACCAGCGCTATCACAGCTATGAGAACGTTTCTCTTAAATCCCATGTCTTAAAACGCAGTGTCCGGCTTTATTCAATACGGACTTTTACTCATCTTTATCATAAAAAACACATTATTTCAAACGGCAGCAAAGGGCTTGCTCCACGAACAGAACCTTATTCGCTTTGCCCCTATTTTAGAAAGAAAATTCGAAGCCCGTGTAAACTGACCTGGGACGGCTCGGTCCGTAAACATAGCCGGCATCTCTGTAAACTCCTTTGTCCAGGTCTTTCTGAAACGAGTCGAAAAGATTGTACATGCCCAGAAAAACGTTGATTTTACTTTTTTGACCGAAATGGAACGGCTTTTTTATTTTTGCATTGACCACCCAGAAAGTCTGCCCTGTCTCCAGCCTGTCATCATCTATGTATCCGGCATAGTGGGGGATCTTCATCTTTCCGGTGTACTCCAAAGACAGATTCACATCAACAATTCTTGAATTTTGATAGCTCAGGCTCGCAAAACCGTAAGAATCGGGAGTTCTGAAAAAATCTCTCGAACCAAAATCAGGTTCTGGCTGGTCAAACCGGCTTCGCTGCAGTGTCAATCCTGCTTCCAGGAACAAATAACTGCCGAGTCTGTATCCGATGTCAGCTGATATGCCATAAACCTTTGCATCGGAGCCATTTATTCTCTCAAAAACCATGGCTTTTTCCCTGGGGTCATATTCCTTTTCATCCAGCACAAAAGCATCCGTGAGCAAGGTGTAAAAACCCTCAACACTGAACTGAAACAGGTTGCTTCCCAGTTCTTTGCCGTAGTCAAAACCTGTGCTCACGCTGTAGGATTTCTCTTCTTTTAATTCCGGAGAATTCTCAATGATCATTCCCTCGCCCCCAACCTGGGTGATGTGAAGGTCTTCGTCAAAGACTTGAGGCGCTCTGTATCCGGATGAGAATGTCGTTCTCCAGTTCAGATCTTCCAGAAGATTTACAAGAACACTCATCCTGGGATTAAATATTAGCTTATCGACCAACGAATGCTTGCTTAACCTCAATCCGGCAAGAAGGGAGAAGGTTTTGTTGAGCTTGACATCATCCTGAACAAACAAACCAAACTCATTGTAATTATCATCGATCTCCCTGCCGTAAGCAACAGCCTGGTCCCTGATCGTTTCACCTTTGAATTGAACTCCGGTGGACAGGAGGTGCGATCCCCAATAGTAATTCATCTGAGTGTTAAGAAATATAACCGGATTTTCTGTTGTTCCATAAGCATTCAAATCTTTTTCAGCTCCATAGTAGGTATCTCTTTCCGCATGAACATGAGAAAAAGAAACATTGTAATACAGCTTATCTGTCAGATAATGATTCCAATCCGAAGTAAAACCCAAAAGGTCAGAATTGATCCATTCGGCTATATTGGCTTCATGCGGGGGCAGGTCAAAATGGTCTCCTCCCCGTCTGTCTTCAGCTATTCTGTAAAAGCCTAACTTGAGTTTTCCTCTGATATCAGAAAAAGAATTGTAAAGATTCAGTCCAAAGTTGGTGCTCTTTAAACGGCCGATCTCAGAAAAGCTGTCTCCGTTTAAATCCACGGGCTGCCTTCCTTTGTAATTGGCAAAAAGGAACGCCTTGGTGTTTCCGTCTTTGGTCACGAGGCTGCTTCGAAAGCCCATATCTGTATAGGGTTCCCCTTTATTTGACTGCTGGTGCAGTTTTATGGTCGTGCTGTTTCCCTTTGGTTCCTGGGTCAAAACATTGATGACCCCGGCCACAGCATTCCCCCCGTAAAGGGCTGACCCGCCTCCTTTGACAACTTCAATCCTGTTGAGCATTTCTACGGGAATTTGTTCAAGCCCGTAAACGCCTATCATGGAGCTGAAAACAGGGGAACTATCGATCAGGATCTGCGAGTACTTCCCTTCCATCCCATTGATGCGGACCTGAGTGAAGTTGCAGTTTTGACAGTTGTTCTCAACTCTGATTCCTGTGATCAGGGAGAGGGACTCTGCAAGCTGGGACGCCCCTTTTTGTTCGATCTCTCTCGCTGTAACGATTTCCGTTCTTACCGGAACCTCGGCATACAATTTTGGTGTTTGAGTGGCAGTGACCACTATTTCCTCAGAGAGCTTTTTAATCAGGTTGATGGTGGCTGTCAAACTTTGTTTTAAATCAAAAAAATCCGAATGATAATCCACATAACCTTCGGCATAGACTTCAACATGGTATCTTCCCGGAGGGATAGCATAAATCTCGAATTCTCCGTTCTCATCGGTCTTCGTTGTTTTTTGGATTTCCGGAATAAGAACCACGGCCTTTTTAACGGGCTCCCCTTCATAAGATATCACTTGACCGGACAGATTCAAAAGATCTTTGTCTCCGGATTGGCCCCTTGTAGGATTCAGTATTATTTCCTGGGCTTTAAGCCCCAACGAATACGCTAATATGAGGATAATCAGTAAAGGAATCTTTAAGTGTTTTCTCATTATTTATCTCCTCTTGAAATTCTCTTATGGTTTTTCAGTTCAACCATTGAACAAAGATATTCCAGAAGACATCACTCAAGAAATATCTTTTGAGGTGAGGTAACTAATTTTCAGGAGGAGAACGGGAGGAAGGTTCAATAAAAAAGACGGAATGGCAATCAAATAAATAAAATACTTCCAGATTTCCCGAAATCCGGGGAGGCGGCAGGAAGAAAAAATTGATCTGGCTTGTGGTAACAGATGAGTGTTGAAACTGACAGGCAGGACAGTTATCCGTATCAGTGATGACCTCTTCTGTATGGAAAAAGTTTATGAATAGGGTTAAGCAAAGAAAAATAAGAAGAAAAGCCAGATTGAAAATTCTTCTTCTTTGGATATCCATAGTCCTATCAACAATATAAGTTAGCCTTATATAACGGAAATGTCAAGGGAAAAACTCTTCTGGAATAGAACAAAATCTTGCAATCAGCCGGTTAAGGTGCGATGATAACAGGTCTGGATTAATAAAAAAGTTTTCTCTATTAACGGTATGTTCTTTTCATAAATTAAAAGAGGAGGAACAATGAACCGTCGGAGTGTTTATGCTGTTTGTTTTTTTACGATGTTTTTGGTGTTCGGGCCCTGTGTTCTCTGTGCACAGAGAACACAGGCTGATTATGAAAGGGCTTCCGGCCTGCGGGAGAAGCTCTCGAGCCTGGTGGTGAACATGCCTGAACGGCCTTTTTGGATCGACAAAACAAGCCGCTTCTGGTACCGGAAATCGGTCAAGGGAGGATCCGCATTCTATCTGGTCGACGCAAAAGCTCTTAAAAAAGAAACCGCCTTTGACCATAAAAAACTGGCCGCTTCTTTGTCCGGGCTTCTTGAAGAAGAAGTCGAACCCCTGAAACTGCCTTTCCGGTCCATCAAGTTCACAGAAGAAGAAAAGTCCATGGAATTTGAAATCGGGGAATGGAAATACATGTGCGACCTGACCACCTATGAGGTTAAAAAAGCCGGGCCGGCTGAGCGCCGCTGGCGTCCGCGTGACTTTTCCATGTGGGAGAGAGGCCCTGCGCCGCAGGCTGCTTCTGAAGAAGCCAAGGAATCTCCTGACGGCACAATGGAAGCGTTTATAAAAAACTATAATGTTTACATCCGCACAAAGGATAAAAAAGACGATTCCGCGCTGAGCTTTGACGGCTCTGAAGGTAACTATTATACCTATGGCTCCATTGTCTGGTCTCCTGATTCCAAAAAAATCGCTGCATTTCGTCTCCGGCGCGGTTATCACCGTGTCATACACTACATCGAGTCATCCCCCGGCGACCAGCTCCAGCCAAAGCACCACACCATGGAATACGCGAAACCGGGCGATGCCCTTGATATCGAACTGCCGGTGCTTTTTCTTGTTGACGGAAAAAAACAAATTCCTGTAGGCAACGCTCTCTTCCCCAATCCCTACAGTATTTCGGATCCGGTCTGGAGGGAAGACAGCCGGGCTTTCACATTCGAGTACAACCAGCGAGGCCATCAGGTATACAGGATCATTGAGATCGACGGGACCACGGGAAAAGCCCGCACCGTCATCAGTGAAGAGGCCAAAACTTTTTTTGACTATTCAGGGAAAAACTTTCGCCATGACATTGACGATGGAAAAGAGACCATTTGGATGTCAGAGCGGGACGGCTGGAATCATCTCTATCTCTATGACGGAGAAACCGGTGCCGTTAAAAACCAGATCACCAAAGGCGAATGGGTTGTAAGACGTGTGGAAAAAGTCGACGAGGAAGCCCGTCAGATCTATTTTCTGGCAAGCGGAATGAATGAAGGTCAGGACCCCTATTTCACACACTCTTTTCGGATCGACTTTGATGGTTCGGGCCTTACGCCCCTTACCAGAGGCAGTTTCAGCCATTCTATTTCCTTTTCCCCGGAAATGTCTTTTTATGTTGACACATGGTCGCGTGTGGATGTCCCGCCTGTTATGGAACTCCGCCGCACTTCGGACCAAAAAGTGCTGATGCAGGTCGAGAAGACGGACATCCGGGAACTTATTAACGCCGGCTGGAAACCGCCTGAGGTTTTCGTTGCCAAAGGCCGTGACGGCAGGACCGATATCTGGGGCATCATCAACCGGCCCATGGATTTTGATCCCGAAAAAAAATACCCGGTAGTGGAATACATCTATGCCGGGCCCCACGGGTCTTTTGTGCCTAAAACATTCAGTCCCTGCAACCGCATGCAGCCCCTGGCAGAGATGGGATTCATCATGGTCCAGATGGACGGCATGGGCACCAGCAACCGGTCCAAAGCCTTTCATGACGTCTGTTGGAAAGACCTCGGCGATGCCGGGTTCCCGGACAGAATTCTCTGGCACAGGGCTGCTGCCGCCAAATACCCCTCCTATGACATCAGCCGGGTGGGGATCTATGGCGTCTCTGCCGGCGGCCAGAATGCTCTGGGAGGACTTCTCTTCCATCCCAAATTTTACAAAACCGGAGTTACTTCCTGCGGGTGCCATGACAACAGGATGGATAAAATATGGTGGAACGAGCAGTGGATGGGGTGGCCGTTAGGCCCGGAATACGGGGCTTCCTCCAATGTGGACAATGCTTACCGTCTCAAAGGAAAACTCTTATTGATCGTGGGAGAGCTGGACACAAACGTTGACCCTTCCTCAACCATGCAGGTCGTGGATGCTCTGATCAAAGCGGACAAGACCTTTGACCTTCTGGTCATCCCCGGAGGAGGGCACGGCATAGGAGGTGCCTACGGGGAACGGAAGCTGGTTGATTTCTTCATCCAGCACCTGTACGGCATCATGCCTCCCAACTGGAACGAGATCGAGAAGAAAAAATAGCTCCTTTGTTCTGACAGATTTTCAGCCGTTCAATCCTGCTGTCTGATGAGAAAGATATAGTCGAGGCCGAAAAGGTTTCCTTCATCAGCAGCCGGATTTGGTTCCAGAGTCCGGACCTCCAGCACATTATCTCCCTCTTTGAGGTTAAAAACACCGAGTTCGGGATGGATCCAGAAAAGCTCTGCCGAGTAGCCGTCAACGGCCTCTTCCACCGGTATGCCGTTTATAGACAGGGCCTGCCTTCCGTATTCATGTGACTGGCACAGATTGAGCTTGACCAAATAGCGCCCTTCTTTTGGAACAGTAAAGCGCACTTTCAGCAGGTCTCCTGGTTTTGAATCCCGCCAGACCAGGTGCTCGGCACGCGAGCAGTTGGCCAGCCGCTCCTTTGCGGCTGTGCCGCCCGTCACTTCGAACTCAAGCAGCTCTCCTTCAAAGGGCTCCAGCATGTCCGAACGGATCCCCAGGTCCACAGGAGCCAGCGCTGTGCGGTCGATCTCCTGCGGCCCTGCTGTCCCGGGCCTTGCGTACCAGTAGATGACATAAGTCCAGGTCGGACGGCAGGGCATCCAGTGCCACATCTCCTGGTCGAACCGAAGCGAGGAGGAAAAGGGAAGCGCGTCCAGCACATACCACCGGTTCAGGCTGATGTGTCCGCCGCTGGCCGGCCCGTCCACACGGGTCTGGGCATGAAAGGGACGGATAAACGTTCCGTTGTACCCGTAGGCAAAGCCGTAGTCATCCTCGGTTCCGGTGCCGAAGGTGCTGGGAAAGGACTCGCCATCCACAACGATCTTCTGGTCTCCCTCACCCCACCAGATAAGCCCGTCATTGGCTATCATATAAACGCTGCCCGCTACTTTTCCCGGCCCACCAGCGGTCAGGAAATTGACATCGAAAGGAGGCCAGGTTTCCCTGGTAAGTGTCCCCCATTGGGCTTTCAGGTGACACACTCTCTTTCCAAAGGAATAGGGCTTGATATGCAAATCGAGCGCTACTTTATAAGGGATATGCCCTTCATTGCGCAGGCAAAGCTCCATGGATTTCTGAAAAGGCATGAGCAGGCGGCTGGTCATCCGGCCGCTCTCCCGGACGGTGAAAAAGAGATTTTCATAGGGATTTATCCCGGGGGCTGAACCGAAAAAATCCCCAAGAGGTACGCGTATGCTCTCCTCCCCGTCAAAACGGATCTCCAGAATCAAAAAGCGGTAGGCGTTATGGGCTCTGTGCGGGTCATCCCATTTGCGGCTTTCGCGCAGGTCCTTGATCTCGACTGACCACTCATAGACGGCTTTCTCTCCGGAGAGAGCGGGAAGTGTAAAAACCTCTCCGGGAGCGATATCCGCCTCGCGGCTTATCCTTTCTTCTCCGTCCGGCACGGGCGCGGATTCAGGGTCTGTGAGGATCATGGCCACCTCTTTCTGGATATCCTCCCAGGTCTCTGCTTCTTCCGGACGGAAGCTTTTGACGTCTGTCCCGGGCGGATAAGTGCGGTACCCTATCTCATAATAGAGGCTGAGCGGCTTTTCTTTCTCTTCAATAGTGATCTTCAGTGATTTTGAATAAGGGAGGGGATAATAGAGATTCCCTCCCGTACCGCTTGTATAGGAAAAGACCGGTTCAAAGGGAGCGGTCTCGCCGTTAAAAAGCTCTTTAAAAGGAACAGCGATACGCGGTGTTTCCTCCCCGTCAAAATAGAACCGCGTCATATGTGGATTTGTAGGATTGGCTGTCCAGAAGCGGGTGACAGCACCGGGGCCCCCGGCATCCAGGAGCACGTGTTCTGTGCGTCCGGTCCCTTTTTCCGTCCGGACATATTCACCTCTGTCCAGGTTGTGGAACCAGTCTTCTCCCCCTTTGTGGCTTTCCCGGCTGTAGCTTGTGGAAGCAGCTTGTTTGAAAAAAGGGTCGGGAAGGCGCGAGAGATTTTCGAAATCCATCATCTCCCGAAGGAGACTGCGGACATCAATGACAGGGCCTGAAGATCCCCCGCATCCCGGCCATAAACCAAAAACCACAAGCAGCAGCGCAGCGCTCAGACAAAATTTTGTCTTCTTCATTAAGGAAAAATAAAATAATTTACAAAAATAACCTCAACTTAGAACTTTTATTTTCGACATTCGGCAATCAGATCTTCGACTTCTTTTTTTACACTGGGGCTTATTTGTGAACCAGATGATTCAAGATATCTCTGCAGGAAAACAAGAGCTTGAGACTTGTCTCCTAAATCATAATACGCTTTCCCTAAATTGTACAAAGCCATATTAAGATCGGGATTCAGTTCCAAAGCTTTCTCCCAAACTGCCACGGCGTCCTTCAAACGACCTGATTTTTTGAGAGCAGCGCCAAGGCTGTTGTGAGCCATTGCAGAGTTGGGATCTCTGGCAATTGCCTTTTCTAAATGATCGATACACTTGACCAGGGTTTCTTCTTTGTTGTCTCGAAGGAACATTAAAAGATAGGTGTTACCAAGATTAAGATCAATGGAAGAGTACTCAGGATCTATAGAAAGTGCCTTATCAAACGATTCTAAAGCTTTATCAAGCTCCTCCGAATACATATAAGCGATTCCGAGATAGTTCCAAATCTCTGGATCATAATTCAACATACGATGATCAGACTGACTCATAACATCGATCACCTGCTGATAACGCCGGGCATCCAATAGTGCATTTACAAAAGAGGATAGAATCTCATAGCTTGATGGGAACTTATCCAATCCTTGACGGAGTACAATCAGGCAATCTCCTAAACGCCCCTGATCTTTGTAGATCTCAGCTAGTTTGGAATAAGCTATGTCAACATCCGGACATTCAGTAATGACTTTCCTTATCATCCTTGCTGCCTGTTCGCTCTTCCCTTCATAATGGAGTTTAATGGCCCTTATAATTGTGTTATAAAAGGGAAGAAGGACCTTCACGTCATCCTCTGGTCCGAAATCTCCTTTCGTATCAGTGTGAAAGCTGGAAATATAACCAAGACTGGATAGCTTTTTCAGGGATTCTTTGTCCGTTTCCCTGCGGTTTGATTCGCTACCCAATGGAATTCCAGATGATAAAATTTTTTGAAGCTTTTGATTGTACCCGCCCAGTTCTCTTTGCTTCGCGAGATTCTTTTGCTCTGAAAAATCGCTCTTCAAATCGTACAATTCGGGCAGAGGGGACTTGATGAATTTCTTTTCGTTTTCAATGAAGCCTTGAATGGGGGCCCAATTTCTTTGATAGTAGGGATACAATGATTCTAAATAGATAGTCCTTTGGGGGAACCGACGTTTTTTCATACTGTCAACAAGTGAGATCCCCTCCAAATATGAAGGAGCTTTAAATTTAAAAATATCACATACGGTCGGATAAATATCGATATGACAGACGTAATCGTCAATTCTTGCTGGTTCCCTTCCTGGCTGAACAATGATTAAAGGAACCCAAAGCGTAGTGTTATAAGCCAAAAAACCGTGAGTCATCTCACCATGTTCGCCTAGCGATTCCCCATGATCTGAAGTAAAAACGACCAGAGTGTCTTTGAAAA
Organism: uncultured Eubacteriales bacterium; assembly: GCA_964624145.1. Classification (GTDB taxonomy): domain Bacteria; phylum Acidobacteriota; class Aminicenantia; order Aminicenantales; family Aminicenantaceae; genus WJMT01. Next base: position 162,528 of record CAZUXT010000004.1, read on the forward strand.
GGCCCTTCTTGTCTAACACGTCAATGAGCCTTCCTAGTTCCTGATCAACATAGGCTACTTCTCCATCATAAGGTTGATCTTGGTATTTTTCCTGGAAGGGAGGGGGCGGGACATAGGGTTCGTGAGGATCAAACACATGAACCCAAAGAAACCATGGAGATTCTCTTCCATCAAGCCAAGCTAAAGCATTATCAACAACAATCTCTGCCTTCCTTTCTCCGTAAGAAAATTTTTGAGATGTAGGAGTCTCGAGCTTGTCGTCATAAACATCAAAACCTTGATCAAGACCGAATCGGGAATCAAGCGGAAAGGCACCAATAAAAGCACCCGTTGAAAAACCTTTTTCTTTCATAAATTCAGCCAAAGTCAATGATTCTTCCTTAACCACAAAACTGGTATTTTCATGAACTCCATGGGTCAATGGAGTAGTTCCGATTAGGATATTTGCATGGGAGGGAAGAGTCATGGGTGTGTGGGCAAAGGCTCGGGTGAACAGTGTGCCCCTCTCTGCTAATTTGTCGATCCAAGGAGTCTGCACTTCATGACTTCCGTAGCAGCTCAGCCGATCAGCCCTCAAGGTATCAACAATGATAAGAAGAAAATTTTTGGGTCTGGAGACCCTGGAGGCTTGAGCCGCATGAGGAAGCAAAACAGCCGCAATCACAATCCATATCAAGGCAGTTCGCTTTAAATCCATTCTTCTTTCTTTCTCTTATCTTTCCAATCAAAGAAAATCTTTCATGAATGACACTTCATCATCTCTTTTCTTTTTTATAAATGAAAAATTTACAAATGAATAACTTCAAAAAATTTTAACACAAAGGCACTATCTCGTCAAACAGCGCCCTCCGTTGATTCTGGGGAAAGAACAAATCTCACGTCAAAATAGATTAATTTTAGGAAGTAAATTATTCAGAAATTATTTGCTTTTTTAAATTGAGTGGGCGTCATGCCGGTGTATTTTCTAAAAGCGCTGTTGAACACGGATTTGGAGTTAAAACCCACCTGGTAAAGAACCTCTAAAATCGTTTTTTTATCCGGATTTTGCTCCAGAAGAAGCCTTTGGCTCTCTTTAATCCGGTAGGAATTGATAAAGTCAAAAAAGTTTTGGTTAAGATGTGTATTGAGCACCTGTGAGAGGTGATGAGGGGGGATGGATACTTTTCCGGCCAGTTCCTTGAGGCTTAAAGTTGGGTCCAGAAAAGGTTTTTTATTTTTCATATATTGAATCAATTCAGTTTTATACTTTTCTTTGAGAGAGCCGGGCAGCCGTGTTTTTTCGTATTTTGGTTCACTGGCTACAGAGAATATTTCAGGATGTTTGAAGCCTTTAAAGACCATCAAAGCTAAAAACACAAGAAAGACAACCTCAGCGATGATATAGAGAATAAACACATAATCATAATGGGTCACATTCCATAAAACAAATTCGATGATCTCCAGTGACTTCCATCCGATAAATCCGAAAAGTACAAAATTCAGCCAGGAGAGATTGATCGACTCAACCGTTGAGTAAAGATTTTTAATCCTCATTCGATATCTTTTGAGAACAATCAAAGAAGCAATGGCATAACCAAAAAACTGCACATACTCCACAAGGTCAAAAACATGCTCCTCCAAAGAGGTGTACAAAGAACTCGTTTGCACCATTTCCCTTATGGCCCCGGCGCTGAGGGTGCCAAACTTGATCCCTATAAAAATACAGAAGAGGGCAAAAGGGATAAAATGGACACAATGGGTTTTTTTAAAACGAAAATCCTTTTTCGTTATGGAGAGTACGTATAAAAAAAGTATGGGTATATAGAGATAAACAAAAGGAAAAGCCACTTCAATCAGATGGGGAACACGAGACAGAATGAGTTTTTTCAACTCCACGAAATGATAAAAGATCCCGTTCAGTTCTGAAACAGCCACACAGATCAGAAATGCAGCCAGAATGATATTACTCACCCGCTTTCTGTTCTTTTGAGAAATCAAATAAAACGTTAAAAAAAGGCACTGAAAAATAATGATGAAATGAAGTATGTTTTTTATGTCATGCCATATATTCAATCCGTCCCTCCTCTCTCCCCATCATTTTTTATGAATAACATAGATTGTATTAAGGGTCAATGATAAAAAAAGCTTAAGCATCCGGGCGCGGTTTCCCACCCCGAAGCGCAGGGAGTTTCCCCGAAAAACGGGAGGAGCGAGAATTTAAAACCGCGCCCGTCCTTTAACCAACAAAAAAAAAGAGCAAATGTTCATGACATCACTGTTTTTTGGTTCGCTCGAGAAGCTGGCACATCTCAACCAGTCTGATGAATTCAGCCCTGTATCCGTGCGTGTCTTTTCCTTTCCCTTCCCGGGCCAGCTTTAAGATACTGTCAAAACCGATGCTTCCTTTGAATTCGGAATCTCTGAGCAGCATGCCGAACTCAGCTACGGCCGCTGAAAACTTGAAGTCATCCGTGCTTTTGTCCAAAGATACCTTTTTATCAATAACCGGAGTCTCTATGAGCTTGCTTTTGTCTCCATCCGGCTCTTTGTATCTCAACTTTACGGTCATGGCCTCTGGGCTCTTGAACGCTTTCGGACTTATTTTCGTATCCTGGTACTTCAAATCCCCTATCTGGGCCACTTCTTCATCCGAGCCATAAGGAATGATCTCATAAAGTGCGGTCACAGAATGGCCTGAGCCGAGTTCTCCGGCATCCTTGGTATCATCCGCAAAGTCCTCCTTGTCCAAAATTCTGTTCTCATATCCGACCAGCCTGTAAGCTTTGACTTTCGCCGGATTGAACTCGACCTGGATTTTCACATCTTTGGCAATGGTGAACAGAGTCCCGGTTAAGTCATCAATGAATACTTTTTTGGCTTCCAGGATGTTATCGATATAAAAATAGTTTCCATTTCCCTTGTCCGCAAGCTGCTCCATCCGGTTGTCTTTGTAGTTACCCATTCCAAAACCGAGCACGGTCAGAAAAATACCTTTTTCCCTGTATTCTTCGATCATCCTCACCAGCTCCGAGGTGCTGCTCACTCCCACGTTAAAATCACCGTCCGTAGCCAGGATGACTCTGTTGTTGCCGTTCCTTATAAAATCTTCCATGGCGGTCTTGTACGCCAATCTGATTCCCTCGCCCCCGGCTGTGGAACCGCCGGCCCTCAGCCTGTCCACCGCTTCGATGATCTCTGCCTTATTTGAAGCAGAGGTGGATGGGAGGACCACTCCGGCTGCCCCTGCATAAACCACAATAGAGACCCTGTCTTTCTCCCCCAGCTCCTTTGCCAGAAGTTTGAAAGCCGTCTGAAGAAGGGGGAGCTTGTTCGGGCTCCTCATAGAGCCGCTCACGTCCAGCAGAAACACCAGATTGCTGGGAGGCTGCTCCTCAGAGGTGAGTTCGCGCCCTTGAAGTCCGATGTGGATCAGTCTGTGAGCTTCGTTCCAGGGACAGAGAGACATTTCAGTAAAGATGGAAAAAGGCTCCTTTTTTCCGGGCAGAGGATAATCATAATCAAAATAATTGATCATCTCTTCAATACGTACCGCATCTTCCAAAGGGAACTGATTGTTCCGGATAAAACGCCTGATATTGGCATAAGAAGCTGTGTCCACATCAATGGAAAAAGTTGAGAGAGGATTGTGC
>CAZUXT010000004.1:166256-167951 GCA_964624145.1 uncultured Eubacteriales bacterium
ATTGGCATAAGAAGCTGTGTCCACATCAATGGAAAAAGTTGAGAGAGGATTGTGCAGAGCATCGAAAAACCGGTTCTCATAGATCCGCGAATACTCTTCGGTGTTAAAGGAAGTGTAAACACTCACAGGAAACTGAGCTGTTTTAGGCCTTGCCGCAGGCGCTCTTTCTGAGACGACTGCTGCCGTAACGCCCCCTACAACACCTCCGAGCACACGGCCTTCCTCATCCATGTGTATAAAGGAAGTCATTTTGAGCCGGATGTTGATTTCCACTGCCTTGTCCGCAGAGACAGAAATATCTTTTTTTTCAAAAGGAACAAATCCGGCTATTTCTGCTGTTAGATCATAGAGGCCCGGATCTATGTTTTTAAAGCTAAAAACCCCTTTGATATCCGTTGTGGTGGTGTATTCCTTTCCGGTCGGCTGCTGCGTGATCTTTACAAACACGCCCGGTATGGTGCTGCCTTCCGTGTCTGTGACCCTGCCTTTGATCCCTGTCACCGCATCTGCCTGAAGCAGCACAAACAAAATCAAACACAAGGCAAAAATTCCTGAGACCAAAACTTTTGAAAATTTTGTGACTGACATTTTCATCTCCTTCTGTTTTATGTGCCCCACTCTCTATTCATCCTTCTACCACAATATACAAATCAGAGAAACAAATATTCCCTTTTTACACAAGAAAAATGAAAAGGACAGAACAGACTAAAACAGGAAGGATTCGCTGGCATGGGTCTTCACATAAAGCATGATCATACGGCTTACAATATAAACAAGAACCCCGGCAATAGAAAACAAATAAAGAGTCAGGAAAATGACATTGAACACAGACTGTTTCACTTCTTCTGCCTTTAAAAAGAAAAGGTCGAAAACGGTTTTCCCGAAAAGTATGATCAGAATAGCCGTTCCTCCCGTAGAACGGTAGAGGTATTTTTTGGCATGCTCCAGATCAAGGGATCCGATTCCCAGAAGAGGGAAAAGCAGCCAGGCCACCAGGATCCACAGGGCTACCACAACAAAAAAGCCGGTCTTGTTCTTAATCAAACGGGTATTATCTTCCATTACAGTTTTACTATTATAATGGATTCTGTGATTTTTATACAGCGGCCTCCCTTACCTGTTCCAAAACAATCAGGTCTACGGGCATTCTTTACAACTGAGATTCAGATAGGTTAAATTTCCGGTTCAGGAGATGAATCGTATGGTAAGAGGGTAGCGGTATTTTTCTCCGTTGTTGGCTTTGATAGCGGCTAAAATGATAAAAACCATGGATAAAATACCGACCGCGACCAAAAGAAATATTCCGATGATCACAAGCATGAGCAGGGCGGCAACGATAGCGTAGATAGTGATGGATATTTGAAAATTCAGACTTTCTTTTCCCTGATCATTGACAAATTCCGATTCATCCTTTTTTATAAGCCAGATGACCAACGGGCCAATGATATTTCCGAAAGGAACCACAAATCCTGCCAGTGCGGCAAGATGGCAGAACATACCCCAGTTGTTTTCTTGCTTTTTTTCCATTTTCCTTCCTTAAAACATTTTGTTCAACTTTTATACCATAATTTAATAGAGCAGTAAACATCCCTTTTCAATAAACCTGAATTATTCACGAGTCAAGGTTAAATAGAGCTTAATGAAATTCAGGTGTGGCTGAAGCGACATTGAAGATTTAGCCTTCGGATGAGGCTT
>CAZUXT010000005.1:0-129389 GCA_964624145.1 uncultured Eubacteriales bacterium
CCTGAAACCATTCCTATATAATCCGCTTCCGCCGCGTGTTCTTCTGACGGAACACTCACTGTGAATGCTTTTCTCTCCATTATGTTGTGAAACGTGTACCGGCTTTCCCTTAAAGAGACAGTGATGCAGGGGGGATCGGAACAGCATATCCCGCCCCAAGCCGCAGTCATAAGATTCGGCCTCCCGGAGCTGTCATAAGAGCCCACTATGAGAACAGGCGCCGGGTAGACTATGGGTTTTGCTCCCAATGATTTTTTCATGAATTCTCTCCTCGGAATCGATTATAATAAAAAAACAAGCCCTTGGCTAATATTGATCAATCAAACATGAAGCAACATTTTTTTTAATGGTTGACTTCAAGCCGCCTGGATATATAAAATCTATACCTAATCCAGACATTAAGAAAAGATGAGAGAATGAAAAACAAAGAACAAATTCTAATCACCGGCGCCGCAGGACAGATAGGCTCGGAACTGACCCCCCTTTTGAAAAAAAAATACGGAGAGAGCCATGTCATAGCCTCGGACATAAGGACAGATATTCCGTCTGAACTCAAAGACTCCGGCCCCTTTGAACAGCTGGATGTCCTCTCCGCAGGGCGGCTTGGAGAGATCATCGCAAAACACAAAATCACTCTGATCTTTCATATGTCGGCCATTCTCTCCGCCACCGGAGAAAAAAATCCGCAGCATGCCTGGAAGGTCAATATCGAAGGAACCCGCAACATACTGGAAGCCGGCCGGGAGCACGGCATAAAAAAAATCTTTGTTCCCAGCTCCATCGCTGTGTTCGGCCCCAGCACCCCCAGGGAATCCACTCCGCAGGAAACCATACTCAGGCCCAACACCGTATACGGAATAACCAAAGTGACGGGAGAGCTTCTGTGCGACTATTATGTTTCCCGTTTTAAAACAGATGTGCGGGGGTGCCGGTATCCGGGGATCATAAGCCACAAAACGCTTCCGGGCGGGGGAACAACAGATTACGCGGTCGCTATTTTTTATGAAGCGGTCAGGAAGAAAAAATACACCTGCTTCGTCAATAAAGAGACCATGCTGCCCATGATGTATATGCCGGACTGCCTCAAGGCCACCTGCGATCTCATGGACGCGGATTTTGATAAACTGAAACACCATGCGGATTTTAATGTCGCGGGAATGAGCTTCAAGGCCCATGAATTGGCCAGTGAAATAAAGCGGCACATCCCTGAATTCACCATAGACTACAAACCTGATTACCGACAAAAAATAGCTAACTCCTGGCCCCGCACCATCGATGACTCTGCAGCCCGGCAGGAATGGGGATGGAATCCGGAATATGACCTTTCCTCCATGACAGAAGACATGTTAAAAGAGCTGCAGAAAAGAAAAGAGAAATCCGGCCTTTAAGAGAAAACAAATTTTTTACTATAATATAAAGAAACCGTGAGAGGAGGAATTCTATGTACGGCAATATAAAAAACGATCTTAAAAAAGAAATCGATTCTATCAGGGAATCAGGCCTTTACAAAGAAGAACGGATCATAACCACGCCTCAAGGGGCGGTCATCCGGGTCAAGACAGGAGAAGAAGTTCTTAATTTTTGCGCTAACAATTATTTGGGCCTTTCCAGCCATCCCAAAGTCATTGAAGCCGCCCGCAACACTCTGGACAAACGCGGCTACGGGATGAGCTCCGTAAGATTTATCTGCGGCACACAGGATATCCATAAAACACTCGAGCGCAAACTCTCTGAATTTTTAAAAACAGACGACACCCTTCTTTATGCAGCGTGTTTTGATGCCAACGGCGGTGCTTTCGAACCTCTCCTGGGAAAAGAGGATGCCATTATCACGGATGAGCTCAACCATGCCTCTATCATAGACGGGATCCGGCTTTGCAAAGCCCAAAGATTCATCTACAAACACAGTGACATGGTTGACCTTGAAGAGCAACTCAAAAAAAGCCAGGATACCCGGTACAGACTCATAGCCACGGATGGGGTTTTTTCCATGGACGGAGATATCGCCCAAGTGGATAAAATATGCGACCTGGCGGAGAAATATGATGCTCTGGTCATGGTGGACGACTCACACGCTACCGGATTTATTGGCAAAACAGGAAGAGGGACACCGGAATACAGAGGGGTGGAGGAAAGAGTGGACCTCATCACTTCGACTCTGGGAAAAGCCATGGGAGGAGCATCCGGAGGATTTATCTCGGGGCGGAAAGAACTCATTGAGCTTTACAGACAGCGCTCCCGGCCTTATCTCTTCAGCAACACACTGGCACCGGTCGTTGCCGGAGCCTCCATCGCCGTACTCGACCTCCTGACAGAAACCACTGAGTTGAGAGACAAACTTGAGAAAAATACCCGGTATTTTAGAGATAAAATGACAGAAGCAGGATTTGATATCAAGCCGGGCATACACCCCATTGTCCCCATTATGCTTGGAAAGTTCAAAAACGACGCCCAGCTTTCACAGGATATGGCTAATGACCTCTTGAATGAAGGAATCTATGTCATCGGATTCTTCTACCCTGTGGTCCCCAAAGGCCAGTCCAGAATCCGGGTTCAGATCTCAGCCGCTCATGACCGGTCTCATCTGGACAAAGCCATTCAAGCTTTTGTTAAGGTTGGGAAAAAACACGGCGTCATCTAGAAACATGGAGGATTATTTTTCCAGTATGACCACAGAATGGGCAAACTCACTTACGTGAGAAAGAGAGACGTGAATATTTTTGATTTGATTTTTTTTTGTTATTTCCTTTGATTTTCCGTAGAGAACGAGCTCCGGTTTTCCTGAAGGCTCATTGATAACCTCCACGTCTTTGAAGGCAACCCCTTTTCTCCATCCGGTGCCCAATGCCTTAAAAAAGGCTTCTTTCGCTGCAAACCGGGCCGCATAACTGTAGGCTCTGTTTTTCTTTCTCTCGCAGTATTCGATCTCTTTCCGGGTAAACACACGATCCCTGAACCGGCTGCTTTTCTCAATCAGCTTCTCGATTCTTTTCACCTCTATGATGTCTGTTCCAACACCAAAAATCATTTTCAGTATCTCCGTATCTATGGTGAAAATCTCAACTCTTGTCCTGATCGACCTTTTCCATGGTTATGCCCGTATAGCCATAGAAAAGAGAGACCAGCGGCACGCTGAGATTAAGAAAGGCATAAGGAAGATACAAAAGGGGGCTGACCCCGAGGGTAGCACCCATAAAAGCTCCGCAGCTGTTCCAGGGTATTAAAGGAGATGTCATGGTCCCTGAATTCTCAAGAACACGGGAAAGGTTTTTCGGATGCAGCCCCTTGGCATCAAACGCATTCTTGAACATCCGTCCCGGTACCACTATGGCAATATACTGGTCTGCGGCAATAATATTCATTCCTATGCAGCTGAAAATAGTTATAGCCACCAAGCTCCCTGTTCTCCGGACTTTTTTTAAAAGGGATGCCGCAAGAGCCTCCAGCATCCCGGTCTTTTCCATGATCCCGCCAAAAGACAGAGCGCATATGATGAGAGCCACTGTTTCCATCATGCTCATAAGACCTCCTCGGGAAAGAAGGTCATCCACCATGGCCACTCCGGAATTCGAAACATAACCGGAATGGGCAGCCTGGACGATCTCACCCAAACTCCTGGATTGGCTCAAAACAGCGAATACAGCTCCTAACAGCGTGCCTCCCAGCAAAGCAGGAAGAGGAGGTATCTTAAGCACGACCATAACCACAACAAGAAGCGGAGGGAGAAGAAGCAAAGGATGTATGAAAAATTGGGATTTTATAGTAGAGAGCATGGTCTCAATATTCTGGGACTCAAGCACCCCTCCTGAAAATCGAGCCCCCAGAAAAACATACAGTCCAAGAGAGATGACATAGGCAGGCACTACCGTGTAGACCATATGCCTTATATGGGAAAAAAGATCGGTCCCTGCAACAGCAGGTGCCAGGTTTGTCGTATCCGATAACGGAGACATTTTATCCCCAAAATAAGCACCTGAGATTATGGCGCCGGCGACCATGGCTGTAGGAACTCCCAATCCCTGTCCCACTCCAATGAGAGCGACTCCCACTGTACCGGCTGTGGACCAGGAAGAACCGGTTCCGATGGAAATGATGGAGCAGATGATCATGGTTGCTCCCAGAAAAATACCGGGAGACAGGACCTTTAACCCATAATAAATCATAGTCGGGACAATGCCTCCGGAAATCCAGGTTCCGATCATTAGGCCCACAACCATGAGGATCAGGAGCGCACCCATGGCGAGATTGATTCCGTGGACCATACCGCTCAGGATTTCTCCCCAGGAGTAGTTCAAGTAAACCGCAACACATGCCGCCACAGCCGCAGCCAGAATCAATGGGATATGAGCTGACTGATCCAGCAGAACAATGGTTACGAACAGGGCAAGAACCAAGAAAATGACGGGTATTAATGCCAGTCCCAAACTCGGCTTTTTTTTCTCCTCTTTCATGATTTCATTCTTAAATAAGGAAAGGGCATTTCACACCAGGAGATCGTCTTTTGTCAAAAGCGAAATAAAAGCATAGCCTGCTTTCTCCAGGTTTTCCCTGCCTCCTTCCAGGCGGTCGACGACGGTTACAGCTACCTCCACTTTTCCTCCTGCCTGTTCCACAGCCCGGCATGCTTTTATAGTCGAACCTCCTGTAGTCACGACATCATCCACCACAGCCACTCTCCAGCCGGGTTTAAAAGGCCCCTCTATCATCTTCATCTCGCCGTGCTGTTTGGATTCCTTTCTCACAATAAAAGCCGGGATGGGATGCTTGGTCTGGAAACTCAGCACAGCCACAGCACTGACTATAGGGTCTGCGCCCAGTGTGTATCCACCTATGGCCTCCACATTGAAAGATTTGATTTTCTCCAAAATAAAACGCGCCACCAAATCGGCGCCCTCTGGATCAAGAGTGGTCATTTTGGCATCGATATAGTAACGGCTTTGCCTTCCGGATGTCAGAACTCTATCCACATTTTCCAAAAGAGACTTTTCCTTGATTATTTCAATAAGCCTTTGTTTGTATTTGCTCTCTTTCACAACCAATCTCCTTTTCTTCCGTCATTTTATTTATCTTGATTCTTTTTTTCAATCCGAGGCCTTCTCGGTTTTCTCAAGAAGGGATATCTCCTGGGATGACCTATTGACAAAATGATTATAATAACGCTTTCGGAAAGCCAGATTAGCTCCAAAATACAACTGCCAGCTGACCGCACTTCTTTTCCATGGTTTTATTCCAAAAAAGCGCTCAATGATGGCACTTCTGGAATAAAAATGCTTGCCCAATTTCCTCATTCCATCAGCAAATTCTTCCTCGGTCATGTTTTTTGGCTGGAAAAGGGGTACTCTTGGCTTTCCCTTCTCAAGCCACCATTTGTTTGAAAACAATCGGTTTTCCTTTAAAAGCCTCTGATACAATTGAGTTCCGGGATAGGGAACCATGGGCCTTAATTGAGCCAATTCTATACGGTTTTTCAGAGAAAATTCATATGTTTGATCGAATATATCCTTGTCTTCATGGTCAAAACCAAACACAAACGCTCCCAATATGGATATCCCTTCTCCATGAAAGCGCTTCATGGCTTCTTTATAATCAATCTTTAAATTTTTGATTTTGAGCATACTCTGCTGTGTCTGTTTTTGAACGGATTCAAATCCGACAAGAAGAGCCTGGCAGCCGGAACGTCTCATCAATCTTAAAAGTTCTGTATCTTCTGCCAGAGACACTCCTCCCTCCCCCACCCATCTTCGCTTAAGGGGGATCATCCGGGAAAACAGCTCTTTCCCTTTCTTTCGGTTGAGGGAAAGGTTGTCATCAACAAAAAATACATTCGGATCCTCGTTTTCCTCTATTTCTTTGATGACATCATCCACAGGCCTGACTCTGTATTTATGCCCCATGATCAAACCCACTGAACAAAAGTCACAATTATACGGACATCCACGGGAAGTCTCCACCCCATACGCAAAAGGGGTATAGCTCCTTAAAGATGTCTTTGGATAAAGGTCATACCGAGGCATGGGCCTTCCGTCAAGTGTGATCTTTTTTTCTGCCTGATATCTCTTTTTTAGATTTCCCTTCTCTGCATCGAGAAGAACCTGGGGCCACACTCCTTCTCCTTCACCTATAACCACAGAATCCGCATGTTCCAGCGCCTCTTCAGGGACAGCTGAAGCGTGGATGCCTCCCATAACCACCTTGACCCCGCGTTCCCTGTACGTGTCTGCTATTTTATAGGCTCTGCAAGACAGCTGGGTCATGACCGTGATCCCGACCAAATCCACATCATCTTCGTAAATATCTTTTTCAAACGATTCATCCACTATTTTTACATTGTACCTGGAAGGAGTATAAGCAGCCAGAAGGGGAAGATTGAGTTGCTTAATCTTAAAAGTCATGGCGCTTGAATCATTTTTCGCTATCCGTTCATCCGGTTTTATTAATTTTATATTCATCATTCTCCTTCCTGTGACATCTTAAGGTAAAGCCTCTCTGATATGGTCTGTTCAGAAAGTCAAAGGATAATGATAAACAGAAAGGTATCCTCAATCAACAGATAATTTGATTTTTTAGAAGAAAACTCTGGAAATAGGTCTTTCTCAAAAAGGTCAGTAGATGTTTGCTTGCCGCCGATCGATTGCCTGAGCGTTTTCCCTTCAAGATACTCCATGACGATGAAATGCCGAGCTTCTCCACGATCGTGTACTGGCGGACCTTCTGGCCGATCTCAGGCATGCCGCCTCCCGTGATCTATTGAAAGATGTAAGACAGGAATTTCGTTTTTTTGTTGATGATGATTTTCACTCAATTTCATCAAATTACCATCCACTAAGCAACCTCCTCACCCATCATACATAAAAAAGAAAGAATATCAGAAAGGGAGGCATAGAAAGAATAGAGGTCACCCTTGTCCTTGATCCAGGACATTAGAGTTTCACATGTATTCTGATAGTTCCTCAGCTGCTATAGAGAGCTGAGCTTGAGGAGGCGGGGGCCGAGTAGCCTTAAAAGTCAGATTAAGGTGTTTGATGATTTTGTCTATGACTTTGTGATCTTCAATAAAGGAGACAATTCGCATGGTTCCCCCGCATTTGGGACAGATGAGGGGATCGATCTCATAGACCTTGTTTATCTGTCCCTCTCTCTGTAACCAGAAAATGAAGATGAGGATGGAAGTTTATCCGGCTTCCGAATGACTGGATCACCGCAGTCTAAGTACTTGTCTACCACTTCCTGAACAATAGGTCGTAGGTGACCAAAGTGTCTTTCAAACCGGTTCTCATATTCCAGAAGAAATGGCTAAATTCCTCTGTTGACTGATAGAATCGATTTTAGAGTGAAGGCATGATATGTAAACAGTCGTTTACTTGAAGAAAAAAACACAGGAAACAGATCTTTCTTAAAAAGGTCAGTAGATATTTTTCAAATCAATTCCGTGATAGTACTTTTTCAATATCTCTTTATAATCAGCGCCGGCCAGGGCCATACCATAAGCACCCACCTGACACAAACCGACTCCGTGACCCCATCCTTTTCCATTAAAGGTGAAATATTTGACCTGACCGGATTCGTCATACTCTCTGTCAATGACAAAATAAGTCTCTCTCAGCCCTAAAACCCTTCGTATCCTTAAGCCGCTTACCTCAGCTTCCGAAAGAGTCCCTTTGACAATGAGCTTTGAGATCCTTCTGGAATCACCCCGGTCAGTAGGAACAATATCAAGAACATCACCCACCGGATAAAACCGGTTGATCCTTCGGCTTATCTCTTCAATGGATTTCCTGACTCTCCATGTGTGGTGGCTTGATTTTCGGTCCAGAACATTGGTCTGATACGGATAGATGACTTCAAAGAAAACAACCCTTTCTCCGTTATCTATGATATTCACTCTTTCGCCCCCTACCATGCGCAGATTGGAAACAAATGTTCTCTCACCCGTATAATTTTTGATGAAATAGGCATCATCAGCTATTGTATATTTTCTCTCACTGCTGTGATCATCTTCAAACACCATCTCATCATTATCAAATTTTTTAAATGTTCCCATTTTAAAGGGGGCTTTTTGAGTGAGGATGACTTTCCATAAATAGTACGCGGCTTCTCCTCTCGACATATCCTTATCAGCCTCTTGAGCCTCCTCCGTAGTAAGGAAAATGCCGGCCTGAATAAAGTAAGCGGCATGGGATTGACTGCTTCCTGTCCATTCATCCATTCCTTTTGTTAAAAATTTTTCCTCAGAATCCACTAAAAGGTTATCCATTCTTTTCTGCAAATCAAAAACAGAAGTGGCCAATTCTGCAAAATTTCTGTATGTTAATGAATTCTTTTCCGGGAGCTCACCGGCCTGTTTCAACCCCAGAACTCCGGCTGCTTTCTGGAACCAATCCCTGACCTCAGGATACGGAGCGGTCTGCTTGTAATAAAGAGGCTCCCTGCCATCCTGGAGAACTCCCAGGCTTGTAAGAGCCGCGATCTCATAGCTTACGTTTCTTGAATGAGAATAATGAGGCAGGACTTTCCTCGATGTTCTGAATGCCCACTCTTTCTGTGATTCATACGTACATTCCGTGCTTCTGAGATAAGGAAGAGCAGGCCCCATAAAAACATCTTCCACATTTTCTGTTTTTCCCCCGCATGTGCTTGTATAAAGAGCTTCGATCAACTGTCCTTTGTAAACCGCCACTTCGCCTTTTGTTTGCTCCACAGCTTCTGTGCTCAACGGATGCTCTGCGTTCATTCCTTTGTAAAACTGGGAGTTCGGTGTGTCATCCAGGTCAAAATCAAGTCCGTCATTCAGCTTCACATTTTTAAGGGCATATGTCCGTGCGGCCACGGCCTGTGCTTTTTGAGCTTCCAGCTCCCTGAATGCATAAGGAGACAGCTCACTGGGAACAACCGATTTCAAGTAGTCTTCAATATAAAGAGTATTGATCAATACAATTCCCCGGGTGCCTTTCTTGATTATAAAAATCCCTCTGTAATCCCGGCCTTCATAAGATAAATAGCTCTGATAGCTGGAAGGAATAAAATAAAGAACCGTATCTTCATCCAGACTCTTTACTTTATCCCCTACCATTATCCACAACGGTCTGGAATCCTTATCCGTTATATCCTCCCTTATAATCCAAGGGTCATATTTTCCCAGCTCTCCCAACCTGGCAATGAATCCGAGCGCATCACTGCGGGTCGGAAAGTCTCCGACCATGATACGGAACGGGCCCGTGACATCTGCTTCGGGGCTTCTGGTTATAAAGACCTTGTGTAAAATCTTGTTTCTCAATTCCTGGGCCATCAATTCCGCCCCTTCGCTTCCTTCAGTATAAGCGACTTGAACCAGGTACATTTCGTTTAATTTGTCCTTTTTACCTTTTATATACGCTTCACCGGCATTTTCAGCGATCAGTTTATAATTTGTTTCAACCTCATATATGTTCATTCCCGAAGAAGCTGTGATCTCGATATTTCTCAGATTGTCCCCCAATCCGACTCTTACGACCGGATTTTGAATGGAATACCCGTGAAAAAAGTTTTTCTCACTTCCATATTCCAGAGGAAGCCAGCCCGCAATAAAAACAGACAGCGCTATGATGATAAAATACTTTATATTTTGGGAAATGAGTTTTCGCATGATGCTGACTTTTTTCTAAGTTTTATATAATTATAGTCGTTTTTTCTTTACAATGTCAACAAAAATTACAATATATTCAACATTTTTATTTATCCATACCATATGTTGTATCGCACTTCTTTCTTCACGTTTGTATACCCTAGCGGAAATCATTTCCCCTGTCAAGGGCAAAAAATTATTTTGTGGTAACAAAGCAAAAGAGTCCCCATCAACTGCAATGCTAAAATGTCCCCTTCGGAAAGGAGGCGGGCATGAAGGAGAGAATAACATTGAGCATGCATGAGATTCACAGGTTAAAGATTTTAGAACAAGTTGATAAAGGAGCGCTTTCGTTAGTATCTGGGACAGAGGTGCTGAAGATCAGCTACCGTCATGGGAAGCGGTTATTGGCACGATATCGCCGGGATGGGCCTGAGGGGTTAGCTCACAAAGGACGAGGACGTGTGGCTCATAATGCTTTTGATCTTGCGATTCGTGATCTTGTCATAAAACTTCACCAGGAACGTTATTCTCAGTTCAATGACACACATTTTGCGGAGATGTTAAAAGAGCGTGAGGATTTGCAGATCAGCCGGGAGACAGTACGTCGGTGGTTGAGGGAGGCTGGGATAAGGCCGAAACGCAGGCGCCGTGCTCCTCGGCATCGAAGCCGGCGACCCCGACGTCCTCAGATGGGGCTTATGATGCAGTGGGATGGGAGTCCCCATAAATGGTTCGGCCCCCGGAACCCATCCTGCAGCCTTATACATGCCACTGATGATGCCACAACCTATGTGCTGGGCCTGGTCTTCCGGCCTACTGAAGACGCTATTGGTTATCTCAAGCTGCTTGATATGGTCATCAGACGTCATGGGATCCCTGCCTCTGTCTACCAGGACCGCCACAGCATACTCCAGAGAAACGATAAACACTGGAGCCATGAAGAAGAGCTGGCTGGATCGCGTTTCCCCACCCATATCGGAAGAGTCCTCGAAGAGTTGGAGATCAAGACCCTCACAGCTTATTCCGCTCAAGCTAAAGGACGCATTGAACGACAGGGCGGTACGTTTCAAGATCGCCTGATCGCTGAGATGGCCTTAGAGGGAATAACTGATATGGATAAAGCCAATCAATGGGTCGAGAGTCATTTCCTTGACCGTTTCAATCGCCGTTTCGCCAAAAAAGCGGAAAAACCAGGATGTGTCTTCCGGAAAATAACCGATGCACAGCGTTACCGTCTGGTCTCTTTTGCCTATAAAGCCACAGTAGCCAATGACAACACTATCCGCCTAGGAGGACTGACCATTGATATCCCTCCCGGACCAAATCAAAGATCCTATGCCAAGCGCCGTGTCCTGGCGCGTCAACACCTGGATGGAGCATGGACCGTATGGCTGGGTGATACCTGTATTGCCAAACACTCCCCAACTCCCCTCAGACCACCATTCCAAAAATGGAGACCCCGTAGAAAACAAGACGACCCTAGAGCTAAGCATATCCTACAAGTCTATCTCGAAACCACACCCGCCCACCCAAAAAGGGGACATTTTTGCTTTGCTGATAGGGGGACATCTTGACTTTGCTTAGACAGGGCAAAAAATTATTTTGTGATAACAAAGCGAAAGTGTCCCCTTCAACTGCTAAGCTAAAATGTCCCCTTCGGATCTGTGGGTTTCTTGACTGGAGATGATTTTTGTGTGTATTATATTCGATAAAAATGAAATCCACTCAATTTATCCTGATGGGTCCGCTGAGAATAAAGAGAATAAAGGGCGGAACTTGAAATGAATAAAACACTGATTAGAGGAGGCGATGTAGTGCTGGATGGAGATGTCTTGAAGCAGGACATCCTTATACAAGGAGAAAAAATAACTTCTGTGGGAGACCTTTCCGGTGTTCAAGCTTCCAAAGAATACAGCGCCCAGGGACTTCTGGTGCTTCCAGGGGCTGTGGATACCCATGTGCATTTCAATGATGAGTTCATGAACACCAAGAGTGTCCATGACTATGAGACCGGCACTGTTGCCGCTGCATTTGGTGGAGTCACCACTGTGGTGGACTTTTCAAACCAAATTCCTGAAAAGCCTTTGATCCACACTCTGGAAAAGAAAAAACAAGAAGCTGAGGGCAGAGCCATAGTAGACTGGGGAGTTCATCCGGTTATCACAAATGCCACCTCAGAAATCCTCAAGGAAATCCCTTTGTTAGTGGAAAAAGGAGCGCCCACCATAAAGTGCTATATGGTTTACAGAGAAGAAGGATTAATGGTCAAGGAGGACGACCTCAGGCGCATTATGGAACAGCTTAAAAGTGCCGGTGGCATGCTCATGGTTCATGCGGAAGATAACGACATCATTGAAAAAAACAGTTCTTCCCTGATAAAACAGGGGCTGACAGAGCCTATCTATCATGCAAAAAGCCGCCCTCCTGAAGCTGAAAATAAAGCCATAGAAAAATGCATTCATTTGGCTGAACAGACACAAGCCAGGATTTTTATTGTTCATATGTCCACAGCCAAAGGAGTCCGGCTTGTAGGTCAAGCTCGAAAAAAAGGGATTAACGTGCATGCAGAGACCTGCATCCATTATCTTTATTTTACAGAGAGCCAGCTTAAGCATAGGGACGGTATTAAATGGATCTGCTCTCCCCCCCTCCGAAGTAAATCAAACCAGGAAAAACTATGGGAGGGACTTCGGGACAAACGAATCTCTCTCGTAACCACTGATGATGCGGCTTATTCCTGGGCCGCCAAGATGATGGGAGCTCACCGTTTTGATAAATGCCCAAATGGAATTCCAGGGATCGAAGTGAGACTTTCTCTCTTGTATTCAGAAGGAGTTCAAAAAGGGCGAATCTCTCTTAACCGCATGGTGGAGCTTATCTCAACTCAACCCGCTGAAATTTTCGGTATGTCTCCTCAAAAAGGATCTCTCTCTCCCGGTGCTGATGCGGATATTGTTTTATTTGATCCCAAGAAAAAATGGACTATGGGAACACATTCCCTGCACATGGCTGCTGACTGGTCTGCGTATGAGGATATTGACATTACTGGAAAGATCGAGAAGGTCTTTTCCAGAGGAGAGCTGATTGTGGATGGAGAGCGGCTGCTGGCTCAAAAAGGGAGAGGAAAGTACATCCAAAGAAAATTAAAATGGTGATGAAATGAATAATAAAATCATCGCCATTTTTTTATGAATAGGTCAGGGTCAATGAGTGACGAGAAAGAAAACAAAAAAATAGCAAGAATTTTTTCAGGAGCCTCTCCCGAAAAAGTAGCCCAAGACCTCTCCCCTCTTATTCATTTCAAGGAACAGGGGATGCCACTTTCAGAACTGCGCGCCCTTTTGGAGAAAAGCCTGTTCCCCCATCTGATGAACTACGCTTCTCCTCAATTCCAATCCATGTTCAATACTTTTCCTGAACCCGGGGCCAAATTCGGGGCTGTGCTGGAAATTCAATACAATCAAGGAGTGACCAACTGGCAAGTCTCCCCTGGTGGCGCCATGCTGGAAGAGTTGTGTGCCAGAGCTTTATGCCTGATGTTTGGCTTCCCCCCGGATTCAGATGCCACATTCATGTACTGCGGCACCTCTGCCAATCTGCAGGCTCTTTTTCTGGCGCTCCACAGGCATGCAGAAAAACAGGGATTTGACCTGAGTCAAAAAGGAATAACAGGATTTGAAAATCCTGAAAAATTATTTCTGCTCTGCTCTGAAGATGCCCATTTTTCTTTGAAACATGCGGTGCGCACTCTGGGTTTGGGTGAGAAAAGCCTAGTTCCTGTGAAAGTGGACCAAAACCGGAGAATGGATGTGAATCACTTTCAACAAAAAATTGATCAAACAGGAAGGAAAAATATCTTTGGCGTTGTGGCCACAGCAGGGACCACCTCCACTGGTTCTGTAGATCCTCTTTCTTTAATAGCTGAGATCTCTATAAATGAAAATATCTGGGTCCATATAGACGGGGCCTATGGGCTGGCTTATTCTCTGGTTCCTGAGTGGGAGCCTCTTTTCCAAGGAAAAGAGCTGGCTGATTCTGTGTCCTGGGATCCTCATAAACAATTTGGAGTTCCTATCCCAAACTCTGTATTGTTTGTGAAAAATGAACAAGACTTTGAGCGAATGGCGCTGTTCAGTGATTATTTCAATCCCTCACAGGACACACATCCCAATCCAGGCCTTAAATCCGCCCCATCCACCCGGCCTTTTTCTGCCCTTCCTCTCATAACATCTATACTGCATCAGGGCCTAAAAAAAATAAGACACAGGCTGCGTTCACCTCTGGAAGCTGTGAAAAAAGCAGCTGTACAAATCCAATCAGAGCCTGAATTGGAGCTCTGCCTCAAACCAGATACAGGAATCCTGTGCTTTCAGGTGGTACCCAAGAATATAAAGCCAGATAAAATCAATGACCTTCAGGAAATGATATACAACGAAATCATGTCCAAAGGAGAGAACGCTCTTTCGAAAACAAAAATAGGAGATAAAACAGCACTCAGGCTGGTTGCTGTTTCTCCTGCCATTCAAAGCAAGCACCTTCTGGAAACAGCTTATTTATGCCGCCGCATCGCTCAAACAAAATGAATAATAAAATCATCGCCATTTTTTTATGAATAATGCAGGTGGATATTGTTAGAGAATATTTTAAACATCGCTTCTGCTGTTGACCAGGTACTTTGGGGTCCATGGACCATAATTTTTATTGCAGGAGTGGCGGTCTTTTTAACCATTAAATCAAAAGCGTTTCAAATAACCCGGATAGGATTCATATTTAAAAACACATTCGGAAGAATATTTGAGAAAACAAAAATCCAGACCAAGGGCAGGATGACCCCTTTTCAGGCCACTTCCACAGCTTTAGCTTCCACTGTGGGAATGGGCAATATAGCCGGAGTGGCCACAGCTCTGTCCATCGGAGGGCCGGGCGCCATATTCTGGATGTGGATTTTAGCTCTTTTCAGCATGATCATCAAAACCGCAGAAATAACGCTGGCTGTTCATTACAGAGAAGTGGGCAAAAACGGAACTCTTCACGGGGGACCTATGTATTATATAAGAAAAGGCCTGGGCTGGAAATCCCTGGCAAAGATATTTGCAGGGGGAGTTCTGGTTAATTCCCTGCTCAGCGCCACTCTGCTTCAGCAGCACACAGTAGGACGCGCTTTTCTCTCCAGCTATAAAATAAATCCCTACCTTACCACAGGCCTCATGGCTGTGATCACAGGATTTGTGGTGATCGGAGGCATTAGACGCATTGGCAGGGTTTGTGAGAGGCTGGTTCCTTTGATGTCTCTTGTTTATATTCTGGGAGGCGTGGCTGTTTTCCTTATCAATTATGCCAAAATACCCGAAGTGTTTGGAATGATCATCAAGTATGCCTTTTCTCCGGTCCCGGCAGTGGGAGGGATGGCAGGTGTGGCTGTAAGTGCCGCCCTTAAAGAAGGCATGGCTAAAGGCATGCTTTCCAATGAAGCGGGCCTGGGCACAGCTCCCATGGCTCATGCCACAGCAGACACAACGCATCCTTTTCAGCAGGGATTATGGGGGGCCTTTGAAACCTTTATCGATACCCTCATTATCTGCTCCATAACTTCATTTGCGGTTTTATCGACAGGACTCCTGGGAAGTGGTCAATCCGGTATAGAGCTGGTGATCGACTCATTCTCTTCAGTGTTTCCTTCTTGGCTGGCTTCAGCCGTCATATCCTTTTCCATACTGCTGTTTTGTTTGTCCACCCAGATCGGATTTTTTATCTATTATGAAACCTCTGTGGTCACTCTTTTTGGTAAAAAATCAATCCGCTATCTCAAATGGTTTTATTTTCTGCCCGGAGTGATCTTTGCTGGAGTCGCTCATGTGAACAAACTTTGGGTTTTTGCCAACATATCTGTGGGTGTGTGCGCCCTTCCCAATCTGGTTGCTCTTTTGGCTTTAAACGGCGCGTTCTTTAAGCTGATGAAGGATTTCTTGGAGAAGCGCAACAAGTACGCTGTTTTAAAGGTTGACTTTAACAGGGATTATGTTGTAAAAGCAAACAGAAGCCAACAATAAGCCTGGATGATGAATATTTCAGGCAAACAAGAACTGTCCAGGAGAAATAATCATGGGATCAAATCAAGAAGGATTGAAAATAGACCACCACTCATTTCAATTAGGCATGATCAACTGCTTTGTGGAAATGGTAGCTTGTGGAGTGAAAAGGCTTGCAGTGAGTCCGCCTCTTAAGCCTGATGACTATGAAACTATAAAGAATTCATCAGAAATCATTGTGAATGCTTTTGGAGTGAAATCCTATCTTGAGCAGTCCCTGATTGTGACAGATCTTCAGTCTGAAGAATTTACACAAGGCAAGTATTCTATTCTCTATTACAAAGATGACTCTGTTCTTGAATCTTATTTGAATTTGAAAAAGAGAAAATCAGAATTAGTCAAAGAAGGAAGATATGACCAAAAAGCGAGGAAGCAGATATCCCGGGAATTCATGAGGCTTCTGAGTTATCCGGAAAAAATTATCGAAGAAAAATTTTCTCAAGAATTCCCCTCATCCCCTTATATACTGGACAATGACAACGAACAAAAAAAAGCAACATAATTCCCTATTTTCATATTAAAGGAATAACGATGAAAATTCTGATCATCAATCCGAACAGCGATTTGGAGATGACCCATGCCATTCAGAAAACCGCTGAAAATTTCAGTAAAGGAAATTTTGAAACAACATGCTTTCCCACTCCCGGAGCTCCAAAATTCATTGAAACCTATGAGGATCAGAAAAAAGCGGCCCCAGGGATGATCAAGCTGGTTAAAGAAAACCAAGCTCAATATGATGGCTTTGTGGTGGCCTGTCACTGCGATCCCAATTTAGAATTGATTAAAGGAATCACCAAAAAACCAGTGGTGGGAATCGGAGAAGCCTCCATGAAAATCGCCTCCATGGTGGGGCAAAGATTCTCCGTGATACAAACCAGTGAATTTTCCATATCCATTAAGGAAAATTTAGTGAAAAAATACCGTCTTGAAGACTCCTTGGCTTCCATAAGAGCTCCGAAAAAAGAAATGGAAAACATGAGCGAACACCAAAAATATCTCCAGACGGCCCGGGCCGCTATGGAAGAAGATGGGGCTGACGTCATTGTGCTGGGATGTGCGGGTATGACCGGGTTGAACCGCAAAATAAAAAAAGAATTGGGGATTCCTGTGCTGGATGGAGTGGTGTGTGGTTTGAGTGTTGCTGCCGCAACCTGAGAGCATGTAAAGATAATGATTCTCATGGTCATAAAAACAAGCTGGTCCGCTATTCCTGTAATCCACAGCATCCGGCAGATTGACTTCTTTGATATATTCTCCTTCAGAATCATAAAACTTTATATTTTGTGGTACTCCCAAACAAAAAAGTTCACTTGTTCTTTTAAAATCATCATTTTTAGTTCTTCTTAAAATAAAAACCTTGTGTTTTCCAGTATCAAAAACCGCTTTCAAGAATTTTCTTCTCCAACATATATATTTTAATTTTAACGGATTACTCCCCTTTTAATTGAAATATGAATCGTGCAGGTTAATATATCTTTAAAATTTTTGCCTGAAACATTAAACTTATCTTACGGAGGATGAAAATGAGAAAAAAAATATTAGGGGTCATCTGTCTGGCAATCTTTTTTTCCTTTGGCTTTGGGAGTGACATCAACAGTCTTTCCGATGTGTTCGCCACGGGGAAAGGGCTTCTGGATAAAGACGGGGACGGCTTTCCTGACCGCATCGGGCTGTACCTCATCATTCCTGAGAACGCCTCGTCCTATGAAATCATATCCGCATCTGACATCGCAGCCAGAGCTAATCTGGAAAGCCTGGTGGTCGACATGGACCTTCTCTCAAGAGACACCTCCACTGTTTTCGACAATGAAGACAGCGCCTGCCCCATCATCATAAGCTGCGACCTATCATGGATAAAAAAAAGCATCCCCGGTCTCAATGAACTGCCGGATGAAATCCCTTCTCATCAAGGACTGGTCTGTGTTTCCCCATCAAAACACAGAAAAGTCATAATGGTTACCGCCGGATCCAAAGAAACTTTGCTCAAAACCAGCCGTGCCTTTTTCCTGAGATGGCCTTATCTCTGGGATATTTGGGGAAGAGAACAGGGAGTGACTTATTTAAGTGTGGAAGAAGACATCAAGGCTTATTTAAAATCCCGCCACATAACCATTCCTAAAATCAATATCATCTCAGCTCTTTACGAATTTCCGGACAAAGAATCCTCTTATGAAACCATCAACAGACTGGAATTCAACCAGGATCAGATCAAAATCCTCACAATCGACCTTGTAGTTGAGAACAAGAATGATATGTATCAGGCCTATGAAGCCTTACAGGATCTGACCGTTAACCATAAAAGGGGTTTGGGAACCGAAATGCTTTCCTATCCGGGATGCGCCGGGCTCAGTCTCCGTATCAAAGCACCAAAGGATTCCACAGCACTCAAGGTGCCCCGGGTAGGCTATCCTAAGAGGATACTCACTCCCTCCTACAAATCACCTGTGAAAACAAAAGTCAAGGAAAACGATTTTGACCTTATCGATATGCTCTCCCTCAGCGGTATCTACTTGGATAAAAACCAGGACAGGATCCCGGATGACATAAACACTTCTTTAATCGTACCGGAAAAAGGCAGCCTGAGAGAAATCGCCTCTCTTTCGTCAAGGCTGACTCTCCATACAGCAGGAGCTTCCTTTCCTCTGACTTACCTGGATTCAGAAATCGAAAAGCCGGAGGAGCTTCCCAATCCTATCATCATAGGGAAAGACAACTCCCTTTATGAAGAACTGGTCAAAACAGGGAAACTGAGTGAGATTGAATTACAGCCCGGGACAGCTGCGGCTCATATAGTTACTCAGGCTTTCAATAAATCCAATGCGGTCGTGCTTTCCGGCTCGGATGACAACAGCCTTGCAGGACTTGTTGACTATCTCTCCCGGGTCTATCCTTATTTTGACGCATACGAACCGGGCCGTCCGGAACTGCAGGACATCCCTCCTGCCCTTGAGGAATTTTTTGATGGAAAGAGGGGGAGTACAGAAGGATATTTTCTTTACAAATTAAAGGACATCACTAAAAAATTAAACCATAAGAAAATCAAAGCATTCTCAGTCGACCTCTGTTTACCGGAAAAAAACAAAGATTATGAAGATTATATACACAAATACTTAGAAAATGCATTAGCTGCGGAAGAATTAAACATAGAATCTTTTTCTTTTGATGACAGCCAAACCGTTTTTCAGACGGAAAAAACCTTTGACTGGGAAGCCGATGACATCTTTCGCAGACTTGAAAAATTCATAAGCAGCGGCCAATGGAGCGGAAGCCCTCTCAATATAAGCATCGGCGTCAGCGAATCCCCTGAAATCAGAGAAAAAATAAAAAAATCGATCAAAGAACTATTGGAGAAAAATGAAATCAATGACTTCCGGATCGATGTTCTGTCCTCCTATAAACAGGGTTTCTTCTGGCTCAAAGAAAAAGTGATCCCCTCTCTTAAATCCGAGAACACAGATCATGTCGTCATCCAATTCTCCAGATTCACGGATGACCTCAAACAGCTCAAAAGATTCTATGCTGACCCTTACCGTTGGCTTCAAGAGCTGTATCCTATAGATGATATCATATCAAGAGAGACGGGAATCCCCATTGATAAAATCATCTTTGAGATAAAAGACGAAAAAGAGCCTACGTATGTCATCACAGCCTATGACGATAAGGAAAAGGATATCTTCACAGACCACTTCTCCCCCCGTGTTAAGAAGGCCAGATATCTTAAAGTCCTTCCGGAATGGGGGACAGTGGTGCGAACCACAGGGTGGCTTCAAATCAGAGAGAAAGAGAAAGTCGTTCTGGATGTCCCTATTGACAGTGATTTGGAGAGATTCTGGGATTTTTATCAAAGCGAGGTCCTTGCTTCTGTCTATGACTTCATCCTTAAGAAAACAGATAACAAACCATCGTTTAAGAAACAGCCTTATTTCAAGCGGCTTCTGATAGAGATGTGGCTGAGCGAACCTGATTACAGGCTTGATCTGGACCAGGAAATCATAAGCAGCCTGGAAGGCATTCACGACGAGATATATTTTGACACCCTTGATTTTCTCAGGGGAATCACAGACATCCAGACGGAAGAGACCGACCTCCCCGAAGACTCATCCCGTTACTCGGCCCCGGGAAACGTCCTTCCAATCATCCATCCTTCCACAGAAGGAGAAAAAGGTAAAGTCAGCATTTTGTTCGAAGACCGACGGGCACAATCTCCCTTTATGACCGTAAACTGGAGTGATGACTCGGGAAACACATCTAAGGAACGAATCGAATTCGATCCTGTTGAAGTGAAAAAATTGAGCACTTCCGTTCTTCTCTATGATTCAGAGAACAACAGGATCCGTGACCTTATTATCGAGGCAGAGATAGAAAAAGAAGAACACTATCTTGAACTCATAGAGATCATTGATTCTTTAAGGGAACTCACTGATAAAGGAATTATACCGCTCTCTTTTCATTTTCCCAATCTCAACCAACTCACCCTTAAAATCAAACATAAAGACATCTTTAAGGAAGAAACATTTCCTGTGTCATATGATGATTCAGAAGACCGGACGCTAAAAGAGAAAGAGGCGGCAGACCATGATATTGTTCCCACCCAGGAAATCATTTCTCCAGATATGTGTCTGGATATCGTGGACAGACTTTCCGGATTTGAGACCATCCACAGTTATATAGGCGGGAGATCCTATGAGGGAAAAAAGATCCCTGTGATTGAGATCCACTCTCCTACGGGCCAATACACCTCTCTCCAGAGGCTCATCACGTTTAAGCCCACTCTTTACTGCAACGGCCGCCAGCATGCTAATGAAGTCTGTTCGACAAATTACATACTTAAATTCGCGGAACTCGTTGCAAAGAACGACGAATACAGGTCTTTTTTGAAAAAAATAAATTTCGTTTTTCATCCCATGGAAAATCCGGACGGTGCGGAACTGGCATACAAACTGCAAAAATTAACCCCTTTTCACAGCCTGCATGCCGGGCGGTATTCCACATTAGGGATAGATGTCGGTCATCAGGTCAATGCAGACCATCCCATACTTCCGGAAGCTAAGGTCAGAAAAAACCTGTATGACCGGTGGCTTCCTGACATCCATCTCAATCTCCACGGCTATCCTTCACATGAATGGGTTCAACCTTTCTCGGATTACACTCCGTTTCTATTCAGAGATTACTGGGTCCCCCGGGGATGGTTTGTGTACTACAGGACCGTTTCCCTTCCCATATATGAGAAATGGAAAAAAGCCGGGGAAGAACTGAAAAAATATATCATAGAGGGGCTGCATTCCCCTGAAAACATCCGCCTATCAAACAAATCACTTTACGACAGATACTTTCGCTGGGCCGCGCGATGGCACCCTCATATGAATAACCTGGAAATCCAGGGTGGCGTCAATATCTATTCAAAGAGGCAGAGTCCCACGGAAAGCAAGCTGACTGAGAGAAGAAAAATAACTTTTGCAGAAGAAACTCCGGAACTTATGGACGAAACAGCCCAGGGAAAATGGCTGGATTTTCTTGTTGAACAGGGGCTCGCTTACATCAAAGCCCATGCCCTCTACCTATCAGAAAGCACATTCCAAATCTCAAGAATCGAAGAAGAGATCAAAAACAAAATATGCATACAATTCATAAGAAGCAGACCGGGAGAGCCGGAAAAATAAAAATTCAATCAAAGAGAACAATATTGTAAAACAAATGAGAAACTGATAATATAAAAATCAGATTGTTGGATTTCATTTCATAAGTGTAACTTAACATGAACTTTCTTTTGATAGACGAGGGGCTGTCACTGTACGACAAAGTCAAGGATTCCTCTTTCGTCGATACGTGTGAGGTCTATTTTTCCGAAAGCACGGATTCCATCCTGAAGCACATAAAAGAGCATCACATTGATGTCGTGATGACGGATGTTGACAGATACAGAGACAAAGCCTTATCTCTCATTAATGAGCTCCATAACTTTGATTCTTTGATCGATATCATACTTATTGGCAATGCCAAATCTACAGAAAATGTCATGGATATCATAAAAAGAGGGGCTTCTGATTATATTGAAAAACCCATTAAACAGGATGTCATAGAAAAAACACTGAGCTCCATCAATGAAAAAAGAAATCTCAAAAAAGAGACCTATCTTCTGGAGAAAAGGCTGGAAGCAAAATATTCGTTCAAAGGAATCGTAGGGAAAAGTCCTTATATGTTTGAAATTTTCTCTCTGGTCGAAAAAATTTCAAAATTTTTTTCCAGTATTCTGGTTACGGGAGAGACCGGTACAGGGAAAGAACTGATCGCTCAGGCCATCCATGAGCTGAGCACCAGAAGCGGCAAACAGCTTGTCATATGCGACTGCGTTTCCATTCCGGAAAATCTATTCGAATCAGAACTCTTTGGCTATAAAAAAGGAGCTTTTACTGGGGCTCTGGTAAACAAACAGGGGCTTTTTGAAGCCGCTCATAAAAGCATCATCTTTTTGGACGAAATAGGAGAGATCCCTTTGACTGTCCAGGCCAAATTACTCAGAGTGCTCGAAAGCCATCAATTCAGGCCCCTCGGATCTAATGAGACCAAAGAAGTGGATGTGAAAGTCATTGCTGCCACGAACAGGGATCTGTCAGAATGCATAAAAAACAGTACTTTCCGGGAAGATCTTTTTCACAGGCTCAACAAGGTGGAGGTCCACCTGCCTCCTCTGAGGGAAAGAAGAGAAGATATTCCGCTTCTGGTCAGGTATTTCTTAGAAAATCTGAGCAAAAAAGTCGATAAAAAAATAAAAGGGACGTCCATGAAAGTCCAAAAGCTGTTTACAAAATACAATTGGCCCGGAAATGTCAGAGAGCTGAAAAATGTTCTGGAAAGGGCAGCCCTGGTTACAAAAAAAGAGTTTATTGACATAAATGACCTTCCTGAATATCTCCATGACACATCGATTTTAAAGAAGAAAGGCCCTATTATAGATAAAGATAACTTTTCTTCTCTGGAAGACCTGGAAAAAGACTACATCACATATTTGATAAACCAGACAGACTACAATATAAAAAAGACCGCGGATATTTTAAACATATCAAGGACCACCCTCTATAGTAAGTTAAAAAAATACAATATCCCCTATTAATCCCTATTAAATCTGACTGAACATGTTCATTTATTGAACACTTTCTCCAGTTTCTTTATTACTTCTTTATTTTCAATAGTTTACAGTATATTCACAAAAAAAGTGTTCATAAATTGATCACTTTTTTCGTTTTTTCCCTTCCTTAGGTATTCCTGTAACCTCTTTATTATAAACAATATACAAAATAAAAGACGCATGGCATCTATCTTGCATTTTATAAA
The DNA here is from genome assembly GCA_964624145.1 of uncultured Eubacteriales bacterium. Lineage (GTDB taxonomy): Bacteria > Acidobacteriota > Aminicenantia > Aminicenantales > Aminicenantaceae > WJMT01. The sequence continues at coordinate 23,026 of CAZUXT010000005.1, forward strand.
GGCAAATTCGAAAAACAGAGGATGGCATGTTAAACAACAAAAAAATAAAAAATGCAAGAGCAACAAAGGTATTTACTATTTCCGTCATTTTAGCGATGCTGTGTTTCTCATCTTTAAAAGCCGAAGGCAATAATAATGACAGTGAGGCGCTTCTATCAGGCCAGCAGCTTCTTTCCACTGTCGTCATACAGCCAGTCATCACTCCTCTAGAAAAAACCTCCATTGAATCCGCTTCCTTATTCGCATACTCAAACAGCCGTAACAAAGATAAGACTTATAATTTCTCTGTCAAGCCGACAACTCCTGAAACAAACTATCCGGAAACCTATAGATTCGTCCAGGACTATAGAAAGAAGCACAGATTTGAAAGCTCCCTTTTCGAAGCGAGCTTGATAGCCAATCTGGCCCTCAATGCCGCTGATTATTTTTCCACAAGAGAAGCATTAAAATACGACGGCCTGAAGGAAGGAAATCCTCTCATGAAGCCGTTTGTCAAGAATGACTTGACCTTTGCAGCCGTAAAGATCGGTATGACAATGACAAACTACTTTGTGATGAAAAAACTTTTCAAACGAAACAAAACCCTGGCATGGATCACCAGTATAGTCAGCAATATAGCTCTGTCCTATGTGGTATCGAACAATATGTCCCATATCTATGAAGCAAGAAACAGATAAAAGGATATGACCATGAAAAAACAACAGAAACAGGTTCTAAACTCAAAAAAAATGAAAAATTTCTTTTATCATTCTGTTATCATTAAAAATATTAATTCGAATTCAAGGCAACTGCCTTCCCTTGATAGATTAAAAAAAGAATATATAGAATACCTCCTGAGGATCACAGACAACAACAAAACAGAGACAGCGGACATACTCGATATATCCATTCCCGGACTCTATAAAAGAATGCAAAGATACGGACTCAGCCATTGATTCCTGTGTTTTAGACTCTTCCTATACAAACCCTCCTTTCAAATAGCTGAGTTTTCCATCCTTAAAACCAATATAAATATTTTACGTATTTGTAAACACAGAGAAATGTTTTGCTTTACACTGCAAAATTTTCATTCTAGAATTTAAAAAGGAATGAGGAGGAAAAGATGAAAAAATTGTTTTCAATATCAACCGTATTTTTTATGATGCTAAGCATATCTGCTTTATCCTTACTTTGCAATGCCGCCCAAGATAACAAAACAGATGCCAAAGCCGCCCAAATTCTTTCGAAAATGATTGAAGCACAGGGAGGCAAAAAACGGATCCAGGAAATAAAAGACATGGTCGTTACAGGGACCATAGAAATCACCCAGATGGGGCTGGAAGGATCTCTCACTATCTATCAAAAAGAACCGGATAAACTGCGCACAGATGTCGAAGTGATGGGAATGGTCATTACACAGGCTTATGACGGAAAAACAGCCTGGTGGATCAATCCTCAAACAGGAGAAACTGAAGAAATGTCTGAACAACAGACTGCTGAAATGAAAAGAGAATCTTATGGGAACGACTCTCTTCTCAATCCGGAAAAATACGGGATCTTTTACACCTATGAGGGCACGGAAACCATAGATGGAATGGAAAATCATGTCCTTAAACAACACCATGAAGACGGGTTCGAAGCCACCCTTTATATCAACGGAGAGACCTATCTCCTCAGCAAAAGCAAGGCTATGACCATAGACTCGACCGGAGTGGAAGTCATGGTTGAGTCATATCAATCCGACTACAAAGAAATAGACGGAACCATGGTGGCTCATTCTCTTATTGCTTACCAAGACGGTGAAGAATATATGGTGACAACCATCACAGACGTTCAGTACAATACAGGATTGGAAGATTCTTTATTTAAGATGGATTAAGATTTATGTTTCTATCTCCGCCAGGACGCGGTGAGCCAATTTAAGAGCGCGCACCCCTTCAGCTCCGCTCACTTTTCGCTGCTTGCCGTCATTAAGGCATTTGAAGAAATTGATGAGCTCTTTTTTAAGGGGCTCCTCCTTTTTTATCTCCAAAGACTTGATATCAGCCTGCCGTCCGTTTAAAGGAAAGACTTTGATCTCCTGATCTATATAATCAACAGAATAATAGGAGGTCGGTTCAAATATTCTTAAATTTCTGACCTTTCCCTGGTGGACCCGGCTGGCCGTTAAAGTGGCCACACACCCTGACTTAAACTCGAGCCTGGCATTGGCAATGTCAAATTTTTCTGAAAGCACATGAATAGCAGAGGACCTTATGACCTCCACCGTATCTTTTATTAGATCGAGAATAATATCCAAATCATGAATCATCAGGTCCAATACGACATTCGTATCCAAGGAACGGGCTGAAAAAGAACCTAGCCTCTGTACCTCTATAAACTTAGGTTCCGTTATGAGATTCTTCAGTTTTTCAACAGCAGGATTGAATCTTTCCAAATGCCCGACCTGGAGTATCAGGCCTTTCTTCTTTGCAAGGTCAACCAGTTCTTCTCCCTGTTCCACGGTATCAGTGATGGGTTTTTCCACAAGAACCGACTTCCCTTCCTGGAGCAGTTTTTTTGTAATCGAAAAATGCTCGTTTGTAGTGGTCGACACAATACCCACATCCATATCATCAAGCATATCTTCAAAATTTTCATGATAAGGGACACGGTGACGGTTACCTATGACCATCGCTTTATTCTTATCTATATCTGCGACAGCTTTCAAATCAGCTTCCTCAAGATAAGAAAGAATTCTTGCATGCTGGGTTCCAAGATACCCGACTCCGATAATTCCTACTCTTTTCTTAGCCATGTCTGATTTCCAGCTTCATTGATTTTCAGCCTTATAGTTTAATCCCTTAGGCTAAAATATTCAAATCAGGTTAAATCGAGCTCTCTCACTTTCTTGAAATGATGGTTATTCCGCTTTGTTCTGCCAGTTTGAGAGCTTTATCTTTATTTATGAAAAGCACTTTTTCCGCCTCTATGCACAGAGCGGAACATCCTGCCCTTATAAGACTCTGAACGGTTTTCAATCCCACAGCCGGCTGGTCGATCCTTATATCTTGATGTGTACGGGCAACCTTGACCACAACACACCCCTTTCCTCCTAAACTCCCTCCCCTTATTACAGCCTCGTCCGTTCCTTCCATGCTTTCCACGGCAACCACAGCTTTGTCTTTTATGACCACGGTCTGCCCTATCTCAAGATCAGCCATCTGTTTGGCAATAGGCCATCCATAGTCGACATCCTCTGTTACGGCGGGAGATATTTTCTCCTTGGTTAGAACACCCTGCTCACAGAAAAAATCCGATAGAAAACGGGAAGGATCCAGGATCACTATTCCCTGACTTTCGATAAACTCAAATACAGCTCTTACAATTTCGTCCGGATTTCTGTTTTTCGTGCCTTCCAGTAGAGAGGACAAAAGCAAAGGAAAAGTGTCCTTTGAGTACATATTTTTATGCCTGATTTTCCCTGCGAATATGATCTGACGGACATCATTCTTTTTAAAAAAAGAAACAAGGTCTAAAAAATCTTTGACCTCGAAAAAGGCATATGAATCGGCCTGCTCTGTGACACTTTCATCAAATTCGCTGTGTATCCCCGCAACAATACAGGTATAATCCTCCTCTTTAGCCTTACGGCATACATGCAAGGGAATTCCCCCCGAACCTGCGACAATTCCTAACCTTTTTTCTCTCTTCACTGCTGTCTTTTTAATATTCCACGCTTGGAAGAGCTGATAAAATCAATTAGTTCCTTTCTATCCTCACTCGGAGATATCTCTTCCTTTATTTTCTCAACAGCCTGGCTGGTATTCAAATCAGAGTGAAACAAAAGATTAAACATTTTTTTGATGGCCTGAATCCTTTCCCTTGAAAACCCTTCTCTGCGCAGACCGACCGCATTGATCCCATAAAAAAGAACGGGCCGGCTGCCCGCTACCCTGGAAAAAGGAAGGATATCCTGGGTGATCACAGAATGACCACCTATGAAAGCATACTTTCCTACCCGGCAAAATTGATGCAAACCACTTAAACCTCCTACCTGGGCATGGTCATCAATAAAACAATGGCCGCCCAGAGTGGCCCCATTTATAAAAATAACATGATTTCCAACAACACAGTCATGGGCAATATGGGAATAGGCCATAAAATAATTATCATCCCCTATTTTTGTCTCTCCTCCTCCTTTTTCCGTTCCTTTATCTACAGTCATAAATCCTCTGAACACATTCCTGTCCCCTATGACCACCCGAGTGGGCTCTTGTTTATAAGTGAGATCCTGAGGTTCGGTCCCAACTGATGTGTATGGGGAAAAATGACAGTACTGTCCAATTTGAGTATGGCCGGTCACATAAACATGCGCATCTATTTTGGTTCCCTTCCCTATGGAAACATGTTTTTCTATAACAGAATAAGGGCCTATAAAAACACCTTCATCCAGCAAGGCCTCTTTATGTATCTCCGCACTGGGATGAATATATGTTTCACTTCCGTCCATTCATCTCCTCTCGATGCAGCAGAGATGCTATGATCTCGGATTCCACCACTACATCTCCGTCCACCACAGCTTTGCCCTTAATTTCACAGAACCTTTTCCTCATTTTGACTATATCGACATAAAATTTAATCTGATCTCCCGGTATAACCGGTTTTCTGAACTTGGCATTGGTAATCTTACTCAACATCATGAACCAACCCTTAGGATCGGGAACAGAGTAATACACCAGAATACCCCCGCTCTGGGCCATTGCTTCAACGATAAGGACCCCCGGCATGATTTTGTTTTCAGGAAAATGACCATTAAAAAAGGGCTCATTATATGTCACATTCTTAATAGCCAAAATAGACTTCCCCTCTTCCAACTTCAAAACCCTGTCCACCAACAAAAAAGGATAACGATGAGGCAGTATATTCTGTATTTCGCTTATATTAATAAAATAATTTTTATTGCTTGGCTTTTTGGTCATCATATCTCTGGATTACATCTTGAGTGATATCAATAGCCGGGCTGAAATAGACAACACCGCTGTTCTGCCGGTCGAAAATAGCCTCTATCCCCTTCTCTTTTCCCACCTGCTCGATGATGGGCATCACTTCATTCTGGATCTTCTGGAAAAGCCTTGCTGCGGTTTCATTCATATCTCTCTGGTTGTCCTCATAGATTCTCTGTCTTTCCGTCCTTATTCGCTCAAGGTCTGAGTTGAGATTCAACCGAGCTTCCTGAGTCAAGGTCAAACTCTGTGTGCTTATTTTTTTCTGCAGCTCACGGATCTCTTCATCCTTACCAACCAGTTTTTTTTGGTTGTTGGATTCCTTTTCTCTGAGCTGGGCCATCACTTTTTTCCCTTCAATGGAATTCTGCAGTATCATGTTGGAATCGACAATCCCTATTTTTGGACTTTCCTGAGCGAATCCTGTTGAAAACAAAAGAGAAAGAACAAGAGTAAGAAAAAGAAATTTGCTTGTGCTCCTTGATAACATCTTAAGCCTCCTATTTATAATTTAAAAATGTTTATTTTAAAATGTTGTTCCTATGGCAAAACGAAACTTGAAATTCGAATCCCCTGTCCGTGCTATTCGATTGTTGTATGAGAATATAAGCCTGAAAGGAACTCTCAGGGCAGGCACAAAAACTCTGGCCTCTAATCCTGCGGAAGAATACATATTATTGATATCGATCTTTTGTTCAGAGGAATAAGCATTTCCTCTATCATAGAACAATATAGCGTAAACCGGCCCTCCTAGGGGAATAATGTATTCTGCATTGAAAACCAGAGACTTTTCTCCGCCCATATTGTAACCTTCCTCACTCCTGGGCCCTATAGTGTAGATATCATAACCTCTTATTGACCTTTCTCCCCCGAGGTAGAATCTTTCCCAGTAAGGGATGGTCGAATCCCCGATAGAATTAATGAATTTATACTCAATGTGGAAACCCAGAGATGTATTCCCGATAAGAGGTTTGTATAATGTCCACTCAAAAGTAGGTTTAATCATGGTGACATCCCCGCCTAAAATCCCTCCTGCAAATTCACAACTTGCAAGATAAAGGGTACCTCTCGAAGGGGTTAAAGGGCTGTCAACCGTGTTCCGGTATACCATGGGAGTAATACTGCTTATATTGTATTTACCGTAAGTATAATCACCACCGTAATAATAAGAATAATAATTATAATAGTCATAACCATACATTGAATAATAGAGGTCACTATAATAGGACGAATCATCATCGCCCTCATATTCACTCATCTCTAAAAACTCAAGTCCATAAGATAACCTGGCTCTCCAGTATCCTTTTACCCGGCCTCCCACATGGACATTAATTCCTCTTCCCTTTCTATTAAACAATCCCGGATAAATGATGTATCGGTCATAAATGTTAAAGCCAGCATTCAAGGGAAGGTCAAATATATACGGTTCTGTAAATCCAAATGAATATATTTTTGTCCGCTTTCCGTATGTTGCAGTCAATTCTAATGTCTCTCCGGCTCCCAGAAAATTAACAGTTGAGTAACTCAATGATACAAACGCTCCCTGATATCCACTGTATCCTGCAGAAAACTGAATATTGTTTCTCTGTAATTCAGCCACATTGATGGTGAGGTCAACCTTGGAGGGATCTTGAGGATCAGGATAGATATCAGGATCTTGTTTGATCTCAACAAGACCCAGTTGGTTTACTCTAAGTAAGCTGTTCTTGAACATATCATAACTAAAACGGCTTCCCTCTCTTATCATCATCTCCCGCCGCATGACTTTATCGTTGGTATACGTATTCCCTTTGAACTCTATCCTGTGGATATAGGCTACCGGACCTTCGACTATATTATAAGTCACATTCACTTTTTTGTTTTTTGGATCAAGCCGCTCCACCGGAATGACCCTGACATACATATATCCAAAATTTTGATAGAGTTTGCTTATTTCTTCCACTCCATCTTCTCTGTCATCTATACTGTATACATTCCCTTCTTCCAGAGGGATCAGTGTGCGTAAATTTTTTGCATTGAAAAACTCATTTCCCTCTAGAGTGATGTCTCCGACAAAATACAAATACCCTGCATCTACAGGAATAATGATCTGTTTCATAGTTTGCTTTTTGAAAAAAATCGACCTTTTCTCAATTTCCTTTATGACCGGATCCCCGACTTGAGCTTCCATAAAACCGTGCTCTTTGTACTTTTCTACCAGATTTGATACATCTGATTCCAGTTGATCCTGCTTGTATGTATCCTTTCCGCTTGCCCATGAGACAAAACTGTGTTCCTTGTTCTCTTTCAATGCATTCATTAGTGTGCTTTCTTTAAGTTTGGGCGCTCCCTCAAACACAACATCCCCGATCTTTACTTTACGTCCCGTATCAATGTTAAAAATGATCTCGACCTCATTCTTTCCTCTACTCTTCACTTCTGTTTCAACTTTTCCCGTAGCAAGGCCCTTCTCGTCCATCATGCTCCTTATGGTATCTTCTATCCTGCTGATGGAATAGGGCCTGTAATATGAATACGGAAGTATGTTTACATTTTCCTCCTTTAGTTTATCCACAATATCTTTTTCTTTGAGCCTCTTCCCCGTTTTGTACGTTATCTTTTTTATAACGGGATTTTCTTTGACATAGACCTTGACGATCTTGCCTTCTTCTCCTTCAACAGCTTCTATTTTTATATCTGAAAAATACCCAGTGGCCCATAAAACCTTAAAACCATCCTGTAGAGTCTGTTTGTTAAAATAATCCCCTTCCTTAAAAGTCAAATAATAGAGGACCGTATCTTCAGTGACTAATTCGTTTCCTATAAGCTCTATTTTTTCTATCACTTCCTGGCCGTAGATGCCCAAAGGAAAAAGAGCCATTATGGCTATTAATATCACTTTTTTCATTTCGCTATCCTTATACCATATTTGCCTCTAAAAATAAAGGCACTGCCTTTGACTCAGGCCAGGTGATCATCCTTCTCATTAAACCCGGATTTTTCCCGAGTCAAGACGTCTGTGTCCAGGTTATTTAAACTTCAGAGATGATTAAATAGTTTCAAATCCCCGCCTTCCATTAAATAAACCCTGTCACAAAATTGAGCCACTTTTTCATTATGGGTCACAATGATGGAAGACAGTTCTTTCCTGTCATGAAGCTCTCTTATGAGTTTTAATATCTTTTTGCCTGTTTGCCAGTCCATATTTCCGGTGGGCTCATCAGCAAGAAGCACAGCCGGTTCATTGATCAAAGACCTTGCAATAGCCACTCTCTGTTGTTCCCCTCCGGAAAGCTGAGAAACGCGGATAAAAGCTTTGTCCTCTAAAGACACTTCCTTGAGCCTTTCCAGAGCCTTTTTTTTTGCCTCATGAGAACTGTAACCGTTGATCAGAAGTGGAAAGCTGACATTTTCCTGCGCATTAAACTCTGGAAGGAGATGATAAAATTGAAAAATAAACCCTATTTTTTTGTTTCTTATCTCTGCTTTCTGTCTTTTATCTTTGGCATTGATATCCTCTCCCTCTATCAGTATCTTCCCCTTTGTAGGCCTGTCTAAAGCTCCACACAGATTAAGAAATGTTGTTTTCCCTACCCCGGAAACACCCATAATGGCAACAAGCTCGTTTCTCTTCAAAGTAAAGTTGACATCTTTAAAAACACATAATTTCCCATGCGGAAGCGGATAATCCTTCCTTAAATTAACAATCTCAAGCGCTTCATTCATACTTCAATGCTCCGACAGGGTCGATTTTAGATGCTCTGTAAGAAGGAAAAAGAGTTGAAACAAAACTGATGAAAATCGCTGAAAATATGATGACCAATAAATCCAGAATGCCTATTTTAAAAGGAACAAAAGGAATCTGATAGATATCTACGGGCACTTTTATCAATTCAAAGGTATTGGCCAACCAGCACCAGGCTAATCCCAGAACCGTGCCTATAAATGTACCCAAAATTCCGATTATGGCGCCCTGGAGGAAAAAAATCTTTCTTATGCTCTGGGATTTCGCCCCCATTGCCATAAGAATTCCAATATCCTTGGTCTTCTCCATGACCATCAAAATCAGAGTGGCTATGATATTTAACGCAGCCACAAGAATAATTAAAGCAATAGTGAAAAACATAAGCTTTTTCTCAAGTTTAAGAGCAGAAAAAAGAGATTCGTTCATCTCCATCCAGGTAGTGGCATAGGTCTCCGGAGGAAGAATGTTCCTCATCTCCTCCTTGAACCCAGGAGCTTTAAATATATTGTCTATTTTTATCTGGATAAGGTTGATCTTATCGTCAATACCGATGATATTCTGAGCTGTTTTCAAATCCACAAGGGCTGTGGAAGCATCGTATTCATACAATCCCGTGCGGAATATGCCTGTGACCCGGAGTTTCTTTATCCTTGGGAAGAGCCCTGTGGGAGTCAGTCTGTTCGAGACCGAAAGCACGGTCACCATGTCACCGACTCCGGCTCCAAGATCAAAGGCAAGGTCCCATCCGAGCAGAATATTCTCCCCATTCGTATCAGAGTCCGGAAGATCACCTCTCTCTAACTGATCTTTCCAGAAAGAAGCGGTTTCCTCACGCTTAAAATCAAGTCCTCTGAGAACAATCCCCGAGTTTTTATAAGGACCTGTTATGAAAGCGGTTATGTACGCAACAGGAGTGACCTCTGTAATGCCATCCATTTCTTTGACACTTTCTACGAAAACCCCGTAATCCGAGATACCTTTTCCGGACAAATCAGAAACCATGATATGGGAAGTGGAGCCCAATATTTTATCCTGGACATCTTTCTGGAAACCGGTTATCAAAGCAATGGCAATAATAAGGGCCATCACTCCTATGGTGATCCCTAATACGGAGATCAACGTTATGACCGATATAAAAGCCTGCTTTCTTTTAGCTGTCAGGTATCTTTTCGCTACAAACCATTCAAACTTCATTTTCTATATCCTCTTGAAAAAGTCTATCCGGAAGAATCAGGCTTATTTCCTTTTCCCTTTGGGCGGAGAAGAGGAAAAAGTATGACCTCTCTTATGGAATGCCGGTTAGTGAAAATCATGACCAGCCGGTCTATCCCTATCCCATCGCCCCCCGTGGGGGGAAGACCGTATTCCAGGGCCCTGACATAATCATGATCCACTACATGGGATTCCTCATCTCCTTTTTTTCTCTCTTCTGCCTGCTGTAAAAACCTCTCTTTCTGCTCCCTGGGGTCAGTCAGCTCACTGAAAGCATTAGCGATCTCCATACCTGCTATGATCAGTTCGAACCGTTCTGCTTCATCCGGATTGTCTTTAGAAGCTTTTGCAAGAGGAGAAATCTCTTTCGGAGGATTTATTACGAACGTCGGCTGGATCAGAGTTGGTTTCACATATTTATCAAAAATAACATCCAGAGCTTTCCCATAAGATTTCAACGTGTCTTCACCGCTCAATTCAGAAGCAAATTTAATTATGCCTTCTTTATCTTGAAAACGGCTGGGTGCCAAACCGCTGCACTTCGATAAAGAATCCATAAATCTTATCCTCTTCCAGGGCTTTTTAAAGGAGATCTTATGTTCCCCATACGTGACTTCTTCTTTCCCGGTTAGCTCCAGACTCAACTGGCTTATTAAATCCTCAGTGATGTTCATCATGTCATTGTAGTCACAGTAGGCTTCATAAAACTCCAGCATTGTGAACTCAGGATTGTGCTCGGATGATATCCCTTCATTTCTGAAATTTCTGTTGATCTCATAGACTTTTTCCATGCCTCCGACCACCAGTCTTTTCAAATACAGCTCCGGTGCGATTCTCAGGTACAGCTCGACGCCCAATGCATTATGAAAAGTTTCAAATGGTTTAGCCAGCGCACCCCCAGGGATAGGATGCATCATGGGAGTCTCGACCTCCACATATCCCTTTTTATTGAAAAAGTCCCTGATCTGGGCAATCATATGGCTTCTTAACCGAAAAATCTCTGTCACTTCAGGATTGACTATCAAATCAAGATATCTCTTCCTGTAGCGAAGTTCGACATCACGCAGCCCGTGCCATTTTTCCGGTAACGGGTAAAGACATTTTGCGAGAAAATCAAACGAATCCAGAAGTACGGTCAGTTCATTTGTTCTGGTCTTAAAGACAACTCCCTCTACAGCAATCACGTCTCCAATATCCAGTAAGGAGAACAACTCGAATTTGTCTCCTCCGATCCGGTCCTTACGAATATAACCCTGCAGCTTTCCCTGGCTGTCTTTGATATGAAAAAACACGGCTCTCCCCATCTCTCTAATGGATGTGATCCTTCCAGCCACCTTGACTCTCTGTTTCTCTTTTTCTAAATCTTCAGCTCCATAATCACAATACTTTGAGACCACTTCATGGATCGCATGGGTCACTTCGGCTTTATTGGGAAAAAGTTCTACTCCAGCTTGAGCCAGCTTCTTCATTTTTTCTTCCCTTATCTTTCTCTGTTCCACTTTTCCGAATGAATTCTCTGTTTTTTTACTCATTTGTATTCCCTCTAGTTTTTTTTTGAATCCTTGGATCTTTGCTCAGAGCATCCAAAAGACCGTTTATAAATCTTGCCGATTCATTACCTCCGAACTTTTTTGCCAGCTCCACCGCCTCATTAATAGCCACTGCCACAGGCATCCCTTCCTCAAACAGGAGTTCATAAACAGCCAGGCGCATTATGTTTCTGTCTATGCAAAGCATCCTGGAGAGACGCCAATTTTTGGAATATGACTGAATCAGAGAATCGATCTCATCTTTATTGGAAACGACTCCCTTAATCAGCTCTTGGACATACTCCGAATTTTGACCTTTTCGATCCTTCCAGAAATGGTCTAAGGACCGTTCCTCCATAATGTCATTAAACTCAAGTTGAAATAGAATTTGGAGAGCCGTCTCTCTGGATTCTCTTCTTCCCATTCTTGACAGCCAACAAATCGAATCAACTGAGATCTGCTTCTCTTATCAAGTTCAATGTTTCGACAAGAGCAAACGCTGAATCGTATCCTTTATTGCCCGCTTTTGTGCCGGCCCTTTCTATTCCCTGTTCAATGGTATCAACTGTGAGAACTCCAAAAGAAACAGGGATCCCTTTATCCATAGAAATCTGAGCCAAACCCTTTGTCACTTCTGCACTTAAGTATTCGAAGTGCGGAGTATCTCCTCGGATCAGAGCGCCCAGGCAAAGGATTCCATCAACTCTTTTCGACTCTGCCAGCTTCTTGGTAATAACAGGTATCTCAAAAGAGCCGGGTACTTTGTAAACAGATATATCTTTTTTATCCGCTCCCAATTTTTCCAGTGCGTCCAAAGCGCCTTCCAGAAGTCTCTCTGAAATAAACTGATTATAACGGCTCACTACTATTCCTATTTTAAGACCCTCGGCTTTTAGTTTTCCTTGAAATGTATCCATTTTATTCTCCCTTTACTTCCCTTGAAATTCAGGCTTTCTTTTTTCCAGAAAAGCGTTTGTTCCTTCCTTGCTGTCTTGAGTGGAACATGTCTCTCCGAAAAGTTCGGCCTCCAGAAGAAGCCCCTCGTCCAGGGGCCTGTCTAAGCCTTTGTTTATCGATTTTATACAGTATTCCACTGCCTTAGGTCCGCCTGTAATGATCTCCCTGGCTAATGCCTCGCAGGTAGGGATCAATTCTTCCTGGGAAACAACTTTGTTCACCAGCCCTATTCGAAGGGCTTCCTGCGCATCGATTGTTTTCCCGGAAAGAATCATTTCCATGGCTACTCCTTTTCCAACCAACCTTGGAAGTCTTTGAGTGCCCCCGAATCCCGGAATAAGACCCAGTTTTACTTCCGGCTGTCCCATCTTTGCATTATCTGAAGCTACCCTCATATGACAGGCCAAAGCCAGTTCTGTACCTCCTCCCAGGGCATATCCATTCACAGCCGCAATAACAGGCTTTTTGAAATTTTCAATCAGGCTCATTAATTTTTGACCCTCAAGTACATATTTTTTACCTGAAGAGCGGTCAAGCCCGGAAAGCTCTTTTATATCAGCTCCGGCTACAAATGCTTTTTCCCCGGAACCCTTTAAGAGAACAGCTTTGACACTGCTGTCATCCTGAAAAGACGAAAAAGCCTTGTACAGTTCCTGGACGGTTTCCTGATTCAAAGCATTCAATTTATCAGGCCTGTTGATTATTATCCACCCAATATTTTCCTCTTTCCTGATTTCCAGATTTTTATATTCTCCCACTTATTATCCTCCCTTTTTTTCCTTTTGTTTGCCTTTTATCTTTCACATTTATCCCTCTACCATTATCCTATATTTTTTTGATAGATTCTATATTTCTTATAAATCCTTCCTCCTATGGACATCACAAAATTGTTAACAGCGTCATTGTCTTCAAGCTGCCAGGAGGTCTCAGCCCATTTATAACCTTTTTTGAGAGCATTTTTATAGATTCTTGAATAAAGAAGGTAGCTCAGTCCGGTCATCCTGTATTCCCTGAGAATCCCAAAAACCAAAACCCGGATTCCTTTTATCTTTTTCCTGTTCAAGAGATACTTTATAAATCCGAAGGGAAATAACCGTCCGTTTACCTTTTTCAACACCTCATTGTAATTGGGAAGAGCAAATCCAAAACCAACCGGCTTTCCTCTTTCCTCTGCAAGTGCAATGATATCCGGGTCTGCGATCTGCTTCAGCTTTTTTGCCATATCTTCCATCTCTTTATCCGTCCACGGCACAAAGCCCCAATTGTTCTCCCAGCCTTGATTGTAAATGTTCTTTATCTTTTCAGCTTCTTCATCCACTTTTTTTAAATCAACGCTTCTCAATTTGATGTTTGTTTGACTTTCAATCTTTTTTACTATGGTCTCTAATTTCCTTTCTGCCTTCTCATTTTTTTCCATGAGAAAAGCATACAAGTCCCTGATCTTGCTCATCCCGTATGCTTCCATAAGTTTAAGATAATAGGGCGGATTATAAGGCATCATGATCACAGGCGGAGAATCAAATCCTTCCAGCAAAAAAGCGCATTCATCATTCAAAGATGTGTTCACAGGGCCTCTTAAAACATTCATGCCCTTTTCCTTCCCCCATTCACACACCTTGTCCAGCAACGCCTTTGTGATATCCCCATCATTGTAACTTTCATAGAAACCAAAAAACACGACTTTTTCATTATGGCGGGTATTATGATTTTCATCTAAAATGGCAGCGACTCTGCCTTTGATTTTATCTCCATCATAAGCGAGAAACAGATCCATGTCAGCATGCTCGAAAAAGGGATGCTTTTCCTTGTCGATTCTCTCCTTTATATCAGAAATCAGAGGAGGCACCCAATTGGGATCATCTTTATATATTTTCCAGGGAAAACGGATAAATGCGTTTCTTTCTTTTCTGGACTCAATCTTTTTGATCCGGATATCACTCATCTATGATTCCTCCTCGTTTAACCTGACCTATTCATAAAAAAAATGGCGACAATCATTTTTTTTTTTTTGAATAATCCATGTTGATTTATCTTATCAAATAAAGAATCCTTTTGCACGAATATTTTCTCACACAAATCTGCCTGTTTTTAGAACAGTCCCTTCAATTTTTTTTCAGCAAAATAGTTTGAGGTAAGCCGTATTTTGTGTTAAAAAGATTACACAAAGCATCAAAAACAAATAACCTTTTTAAGAAAGGAATATAAAATGAAATCTATTTTTCATTTTAAAGAATTACCCAAAGAAAAACTTTTCAAAGAAATCCATCCTGATTCGATTCCTTTTGAGACCACAGATTCCTGTAAAAAAGGCAAGGAGATCATTGGTCAAACAAGAGCATTGAAAGCCATCCAAACAGGACTTGATATAAAAAGCCGTGGATACAACATTTTTATAACCGGAATGGTCGGAACAGGAAGAACCACCACTATCAAAAAATTCCTGGATGAAATCGAAAAAACCAAAGCAACTCCCGACGATGTGCTTTATGTGTATAATTTCAAATCTCCTGATGAACCCACTCTCATAATGCTCCCTGCTAGAAAAGGCAGGCTCCTCAGAGACAGCATGGAGAATATGATCAATGTGTTACAAAGAGATATTCCAGAGTTCCTTAAGAGTAAATATTATACAGACAAAAGAAACAGCATTGTGGAGGGCCAGCAAAAGAAACAAAAAAAAGTCCTGCAGCAGTTTGAGGACGAAGTCTCTAAGGAAGGATTCACTGTCATCCAGGTACAAATAGGCACCTTTGTCAAACCTGACCTTATCCCTGTGATTGACAAAAAGCCCACTCCGTTCGACATGTTGGCCCAGTTAGTCAAGGAAAACAAATTTTCAGAACGGGAATTTAAGAAGCTCAAGAAAAAATACGAAGCTCTCACTGATAAACTGGAAGGAATTTTTAATGAATTAAAAGATATCGAAGAACAAACCCATGAGATGTTAAAAAAATGGGATAAAAAATCTATCATTCCTCTCATAAAGGAAATTGTCTCTAAAGTCAGGAATAACTTCCATTCAGAAAAAACAGACAAGTACCTGAACAATGTGGAAGCCGACCTCATCAAAAACATCGACCTCTTTAAAAGCCAAAAGGTGCAGCAGAGAGAAAGACTGCCCATTGACCCGTTTGCCAAATACAGAATCAATCTCATGGTAGATAACTCCGAATTAACGGGCGCTCCTATCATTATGGAAAAAAATCCAAATTATGTGAACCTTTTCGGATCCATTGAATCCAGCATGAACCGCCTCGGTTTACTGGAAACCGACTTCACGAAAATAAAGGCAGGCTCTCTTTTGAAAGCAAACGGGGGCTACATAGTTATCAATGCCCTGGATGCTCTGCTGGAACCAGGAGTCTGGCCATCCTTAAAAAGAACCTTAAAATACCGGACCCTGGAAATACAAAACTATTCCTCCCTTTTCCTTTTCTCCACAAAAGGGCCCAAACCAGAGCCCATAGAAATCAATGTCAAAGTCATATTTATCGGAGAATCTTATATCTATGACGTCCTTTATTATCAGGATGTGGATTTTAAGAAAATATTCAAGATTAAAGCAGAATTTGATTCAGAAACTAAACTGTCCAGCTCAACCATAAAAGAGTATGCTGATTTTGCAAAAAAAATAATCGATGAAGACAAGCTAAAACCTATGGACAGATATGGAATGGCAGCCCTTATCGAAGAATGCGTCAGAATGGCAGGAAGAAAAGAAAAAGTATCCACCCAATTCCATCATGTGGCTGATATCATACGGGAGGCCAACTACTGGGCCAAAAAAACCAGATCAAAGATCATCAGCCTAAAACATATTAAAAAGGCTGTGAAGGAACGATTTGAACGAGTCAGCCTTATAGAAGATAAAATCCAGGAAATGATTGAAGAAGGAACACTCATGATTGATACCACCGGATCAGTGGTGGGACAGGTCAACGGCCTTTCTGTTTACAGTCTGGGGCAGTTCTATTTTGGCAAACCCACGCGCATCACAGCCACTACATCCGTAGGACGGGCCGGAGTGATCAATATTGAACGGGAATCTGACCTCAGCGGGAGAACCCACAATAAAGGAGTCTTGATTCTCGGAGGTTACCTCAGAAACAAGTACGCCAAAAACAAGCCTTTCGCCCTTTATGCAAGCCTTGCGTTCGAACAGTCTTACTCCGGAGTAGACGGAGACAGTGCGTCTTCAACCGAAGTCTATGCCATCCTCTCAAGTCTCTCAGCCCTTCCTCTGAGACAGGACATTGCTGTAACCGGGTCTCTGAACCAAAAAGGTGAGATCCAGCCCATCGGCGCTGTGAATGAGAAGATAGAAGGCTTCTTTGAAGTGTGCAAATCGAAAAAACTCACCGGTAAACAGGGAGTGATTATTCCGTATGAAAACATAAGAAACCTTCTTCTGAGAAGAGATGTGGTCAAATCTGTGGAACAAGGCAAATTCCATATCTATCCGGTAAGGACCATTGACGACGGCATAGAAATACTGACCGGTATAAAAGCCGGAAAGCAGAAGAAAGACGGAAGTTTTGAAAAGGAAACGGTCAATTATCTTGTGGACAAGGAGCTGGAACGGCTGGCGGAAAGCTGGAAAAAATTTTCCGCCCCTGAGAAAAAAAGCAAATAATCATGAGAGAGGGAATGGATATGCAGGCAGCTTTTATGAATAAAGCTTTTTGATTTCATCCGGCTTGAGATCCCTCCATTTCCCTTTTTCCAGGCTTCCTAATTTCAATCCGGCAAACTGGATCCTCATCAATTTCACCACATGATAGCCTACAGCCTGAAACATCCTTCTTATCTCCCTTTTGCGTCCTTCATGAATCTCAACTCTCAATAGGCTCGAACCAGAGTCTCTTTTGATGAGTTTGAGCTTATCCGGAGAGGTTTTCCGGTTATCCAGGTACACTCCTTCTGACAGTACCCTCAAGTCCCTGCCCTGTATCCGGCCTTTTATTCTGACCATATAGACTTTTCTTATACCGTAACGGGGGTGTATAAGCCGGTGCGCGAGTTCCCCGTCGTTAGTAAAAAGAAGAAGTCCCTCGCTGTTAAAATCAAGCCTTCCCACAGGAAACAAGCGGACACCCAAGTCAGGGAGAAGTTCCTTTACGGTGGGCCTTCCAAGCGGATCATCCAGGGTTACAACATAACCTGGGGGTTTGTTGAGAGCCAAATAATGCTTTGACTCGGGCTTTATCTCAACACCATTGACCTCTACTTTATCCTCTCTGGTATTGATTTGAGAGCCCAGCCTGGTCACGATTTCTCCATTGATCCGGACTCTCCCCTGTTCGATCAATAGGTCCGCCTTCCTCCTTGAGGTCACACCGGCTCTTGCCAAATATTTATTCAAACGCACATTTATTCCCCGATGCGAAAATGATGACCTTCATTAAGATAAAAGAATCTTCTTTAAAAATAAACGCTGAATCCGCCACTGAACGTAAAATCTTTGAAATTGAAATCCATCTCATCCAAACTGAAATCAAGGTTCTGGTATTTCCCTTCCGCTAAAACGGAAAACTTTTTCCCCAGATGGATTTCAATGCCTGCTCCAACATTCAATTTTCTCACTGTATCTTTATCAATATCGGTTATGTCAGCCGTGTAATATCCATAACCCACTGTAAGATAAGGATGAATAATGACTATAGGGAAAAACCATTTGAAATTGAGCCCCAAATAATTATAATCCACCTCCCGTTCGTTCCATCCAAACAGGGCTACCTCTTCAAGGTCAAGGTTATGGGCTGCCTGAAAATAATTAACTTCTATTCCAACCATGGCAATTTTTACTCCGAGTCTGAGTCCGTAAAGAAACGTGGTATCTGTGGTTAATTCAACATCCTCAAGAGTGGGCTTTGGCACGGAAATCCCAAGATGGGGGCCAATATAAATTCCCGTCTGGGCGTTTATATCCGGAACAAAAACGGTTATTATGAGAACAACACAAAAAAACACGGCTGTCTTTTTCATTTGCCTTTCCTTTTCATCGACTTATCCAATCCTTGTGGATATTTTACTCAAGTTCCAAACAAATAGCAATAATGGAAAGAAATTCAGATATGGCTGGTCGCTCCCGACTTTCATCAGGCAAGCTGGTTCTTCAGCCCGCTGATTTTTCCCAGCGAGTAAAATCAGCTTATTCCTCGGCTCGCTCCCCTCTGCGAGGAACCATGCCCGCTCGCCTCCGGATGACTTCAGAACCACCCAGCCTTCCTGAAGGTCTGATTACTGCATAATGTTATTTATCTAACAGGAATAGCATAATCCTTATGAAATTCAGGCGTGGACGTGGCGACATTGAAGATTTAGCCTTCGGAGTGCTGTGTTTGAGGGCACTCGGCAGAGCCGAGCTGGGAGCATGTCTGACCCACGGACGGGGGGAGTTGCGCAGCAGCCGAGAACACAATGCGAAGAATGGCGTTAAAAATCTGAAGGGAGCACAGGCCATACCTGAATTTCATCCTCCTTCACCGCGAATGCCCTGCAACAAAGCAGATGCTGTGAGATCGGCTCGCCCGGAGGGTAAAATATGAATGCATTAAATTTAAACCATTACATGAACTAACGGAATAATCATGTTCTTAATAATGAAACAATGTTAAGAGAGTTGATCATGGTAAATGTATATGTAAATGCATACATATTTTATGAATAACCAGGATTATTCGTATCTGAGCGATACAATAGGATCCATTCTGGCTGCTTTTTGAGCCGGAAGTATTCCAAATAGAATCCCCACCGATACGGATACGAAAAGCCCGAGGGCAATAGACCAGGGTGTGACAGTGGCGGGTAAAGGTGTTGCGATTCTCACAATAAAAGCAATGATAAAACCTATTAGCAGACCGGAAGCTCCACCCACTCCCGTTAAAATTATGGATTCAATAAGAAACTGGTTCTGGATGTCCGAAGAACGCGCTCCGATCGCTTTACGGATCCCAATCTCCCGGGTCCTTTCCTTGACCGTGACCAGCATGATATTCATAACTCCTATGCCTCCAACCAGAAGACCGATGGAGGATATCACGATCATGACTATGTAAGCGGCTCCGGTTAACTGGTTATACAGATCGAGCATGGTCTCCTGTCCGAAAAGAGCAAAGTCATTGGGCTTTCCAACCGGAACTTTCCTTCTCCCGCGGAGAACATTGATGATCTGCTCTTTGGCTTCTTCCAGATATTCGTGTTTCGTAGGGACTGCCACGATTTCAATATTACTCAAGTTATAGGAAAAATGCTTCATGGCTGTTGTCAGAGGAATCACAATAATATTATCCCTGCTCTGGCCGAACATAGCGCCTCTTTTTTCCATCTCCCCTATGACCGTGAACCGCTTGGCTCCAATCCTCAGTTCTTTTCCTATAGGATCCGTATGGGGGAAAAGAGTCTCTCTGAGGTCTGCCCCGAGGACGCACACCTTCGTGCGGTGGTTCATATCAGCCTCTGAAATAAAACGGCCTCTGCTCGGGAGATAAACAGAAATGACTTTGGGAAAATCCTCATTCATGCCTATGATGATGGTATCTGAAGATTCTTTATTCTGGTATTTAATGGGGGTGCTTTCAAATAGAGAAACCGTTAGATCAACAGCCACCGCCTTGACCAAGGAACACTGATTCTTTATAGCTTCGACATCCTCAAAGGTAAGGTCTTCTCTCTGTCTTTCCTCTTCTGACATATTCCCAACATTAATTCCGGGCTCATATTTACTGATCATGATGACATCAGGGCCCACTGACTCCAGCTCACTGAGAAATGTTTTATTCAGCCCCTGCACTACAGAGACCATGGCAATGACCGTCATGACTCCGATCATGATACCCAGCAGAGTGAGAAATGACCTGAGTTTATGGGATTTTATGGAATCCAGAGACATTTGAAACACATCTTTGAAAATTCCTATTTTCATAGACTTGTCCTTAATGCTTCTATGGGATCGAGCTTGGAGGCTTTATTAGCAGGATAGATGCCAAAAAATATTCCTATGGACGCGGATACTACAATGGCAACAACAATAGATGCGGGATCTACCGCAGAAGGCAGAGAAGTGGCAGAGGATATGATTTTGGCGAGAATAAAGCCGAGAATGATCCCTATGGTGCCTCCTATGGAAGAGAGTGTGGCCGCTTCTATAAGGAATTGAAAAAGTATGTCTATTCTCCTCGCTCCCACTGCCATTCTGATCCCGATTTCATTGATCCTTTCCGTGACAGAAACCAGCATGATGTTCATGACCACAATCCCCCCAACCAGAAGCGCTAGGGAAGAGATGGCGATCATGGCAAAGTAAATTCCAGTGGTGGCACTTTTATAAATCTGTATGAACTGATCCGATGTCTGGAACGAAAAGTCATCCGGTTCACCAAAAGAAATGTGTCTTTTGGTCCTCAGAATGGTCCTTACCTCTTCCTGGGCCAGTCCCATTTGTTCCTGCGATGTTGTGTGGACATTTATACTGATGGTCCTTCTTGATCCATACATTTTCTGGAAGGTGGTTATGGGAATCCGGACAAAACTGTCCTGGCTCATTCCGAGAATCTTGCCTTTCGCCTTAGCGGTTCCTATGACCCTGAAATGTTGATTTCCGACTTTAATCCATCTCCCTATGGGATTGAGATGGGGAAACAGCCTCTCAGATACATCGGCTCCGATCACGCATACCGGATGTGAGTGGTCTTCCATCTCTTTTAATATATGGTGCCCGAATTCGAGTTCCTCTACGCTCCCTATCAAATGATCGATATGGGTAACGCCTCTTATGGAGACATCTTTCAAAGACTGGTCCCTGAATTTAACCGTCCGGCTGGTGCTCACGGATGCGCCGACCAGTTCACAGTATTCACATCTGTCACGGATAAGCCTCATATCATCGAGAGTCAAATCCTTTCTTTTGAGCTGTTCCCTGTATTCCTGAAGGGAAGTCCCGATAAAAGAGAACTTTGAAACAGAAAAGTCATTGGCCCCGTAAAAGGACATCCTTTCATAAACATAATCATTAAGGCCCTGTATGATCGAGACAACCGCAATAATAGTGAGGACACCGATTATAATTCCCAAGAGAGTCAGAAACGTCCTCATTTTATTAGCCCATAAAGAGCTAAGGGACATTGACATGGATTCTCCTATATTGACTCTTGCCATTTTTTCGAACAGTCCGATCTCTTAAAATTCATGTTTTATTCTACAATATTTCTACGTAATGAAAAAGAAAAGGTTCAAACCAGACCAAGGTATATGATATGATTTGGGTTCCAGCAGTCCAGAATACAAAAAGGAGAAAATCCATGAAACATTTTCAGGCAATGTGTTGTGTTTTTGAGAAACCCGGAAAAGAAAACACACAAAAGACCATAGAAATCGCAGCTCAAAAAGCTGAAGAAGGAAATGTTGAAAATATACTCATCGCCTCGTGTTCCGGCAGAACGGGTTTGAAGGCGGCTCCTTATTTCAAAGACAGAAATCTGGTAGTCGTCACCCATGCCACAGGATTTTTAAAACCGGATCACCAGCAGCTTGATAAAGAAAATAAAGCAAAGCTGGAAAACTCAGGAGTAAAAATCCTGACATGCCAGCATGCCCTGGGAGGGGTGGGAAGAGCTGTGAGAAAAAAGCTGGGCACCTATCAGCTGGAAGAAATCATCGCCTACACATTAAGGCTGTTCGGTGAGGGGACAAAGGTGGCGATCGAAATCGCTCTTATGGCCGCAGATGCCGGGCTGGTTTCCACCAGTCAAGAATGCATTTCAATAGGCGGAACCTCTGAAGGAGCGGACACAGCTCTCCTCTTAAAACCAGCTCATGCCCAGAACTTTTTTGATCTAAAAATCATGGAAATATTCGCCAAACCCCGCCTCAACTGACGGGGAGGGAGGCAGAGGCTCTGTCCAGAGCGGCCTCCAGTTTGTCCTTTTCTTCCCCCACCAGCTCGACCAAAGAAGGACGGCCTCCTCCTTTCACCTTCAGAACAGAAGATATCTCAGGGATAAGCTTTCTCATATCAAAGTCAACATCTTCAGACCGAGCCAGAATCATATGACACAGATTCCCTTCAGTCAGGCCAAAAAGGACATAAAATCCTGGCTTTTCTATGATATTGAGGGCAAGGTAACGGATTTGATCCTTACTCTCTTCCTTAAAGACATCTCTAATAACCGGGCCCTCGGCATCCCGGATAATCCTTTCGGCTTCGAATTCATACAATTTTCGTGATATTCTCCGGTTCTCTTTTTTCTGGCCTTTCAGATCGGAAACAAGCTTACCCACCGCCTCAGGGACCTCCTCCTCATGGGATGACAGTGTAACCGCTGTATCCGTGAGTATCTTGTGTTTCCTGGCATAATCATGAAGCGCTCTTTGACCGCAAACAAACGTGAAGCGGAGAATCTGTCTTATTCTTTCCTGCCCGATTATTTTTATCAGACCGATCTCTCCCGTATACCTCGGGTGAGTGCCTCCGCAGGCGGAGTGTTCAAAATCCGCTACCTCCACAATTCTGATCAAGCCGCTTTTTTTGGGAGGCTTTCTCAACGGCACATCAGAAATCTTTTCTTCGGATACAAAATAGGTTTTGATCTCACGGTTTTCAAAAACGATTTTATTGGCCATCTCTTCCACTTTGAAGAGCTTCCGGTCTGAAATCTCTTCAATATCGATATCCACAGTGGATACGCACTCACCCAGATGAAACGAAAGCGTCTTTCCTTTCATCAATCTGTGAAAACACTGGGATAGGATGTGCTGACCAGCGTGCTGCTGCATGTGATCAAACCTTCTTTCCCAGTCTATTTTTCCTCTTGCTTTTTTGCCCGAGATATCTTTGCTCAAGACATGGACCACTTCTTCGTTTTCTTCAAAAACATCCAAAACCTCAATTCCATTGATCTCACCTCTGTCAGCAGGCTGACCTCCGGATTCAGGGTAAAAACAGCTCTCCTCGAGCACAACCAGATGCTTTCCATCCCTCTGAGTTATGCTTTTGACGACAGACTCAAATTCTGTTTGGTACGGATTGTCAAAATAAAGTCTTTTAGACATCACCCGCTTACCACATCCAATATCCGCCGGGTCAACTTAAAATGCCTTTTGGCCACTCTATTCAAAACTTCAGCACCAAAACGCCTGACCAGCTCCACCCCGGCTTCCTCAGACCTGGGGGAAGAACCTTTGGGAAGTTCCACCTTAAAATCTTTTGATAAATAATACAGCCTTTTTAAAAACTCATCTCTTGCCAGAATAGAGGCTGCGGCTACAGCTGTATCTTCCTCTGCTTTTGTTCTCTGTATCAGTTCAATATTTCTCCCTTTTTTCATCAGCGCGTTCAGTACAAAACTCCTATCTCCGAACTGATCTGTGACCGCCAGGGTACAGGGCACTTCTTCCAGTATATTCTCTATCACGCGGGAGTGAGCCCAGGCAAGTAAGCGGTTTAGATTTCTCAGATTCAGATAAAGTTCATTATACCTTTCCGGACCAATGGCCACTATGGAATGAATATATCCATCCCTGATCTGCTTGGAAAGCTCTCTAATGCGGTTATCTGATATCCTTTTGCTGTCTTTCACCCCTAATTCTGTAAGGACTTTATCCTGGCCTTCCGGTAAAAAGACCCCAGCCGCAACCAACGGGCCGAAATAATCACCTTTACCGGATTCATCTGTTCCGATATGCCCCTGTTTTGACTTAAAGAGATTTGATTGCCTCATTAAAATTAACCTCGACCCGTAACGGATCCGAATTCCTGACCCGGACACGCTTTTATCGGCTTTTTTTTATAGAGTCCCGGCCTCTATCTATCTTAATAAAGTCCGGCTTTTAGCCTCTTTGATCAAGTCATCCCTGAATTTTGGATGGGCGATTTCAATGAGAGATCTGGTTCTCTCGTGTAAATTTTTTCCATGCAAGTAGGCCACGCCGTATTCTGTGACCACATATTCCACATCAGCTCTGGTTGTGACCACACCGGCACCCATTTTAAGATATGGAACGATGCGGGACATCTCTCCTTTTTTGGCTGTCGATGGAAGAGCTATAATGGGCTTCCCGTTTTTTGAATGCGCGGCACCGCGAATAAAATCGACCTGCCCTCCAAAACCACTATAGATGTATTTCCCGATAGAATCAGAACACACCTGTCCTGAAATATCGACTTCAACAGCTGAATTAATGGCCACCATTTTATCGTTTTTAGCAATGATGAACGGATCATTTGTGTAATCCGTGGGATGGGCTTCAAAAATAGGATTGTTATTGGCAAATTCGTACAGTTTTTTTGAACCCAGTAAAAAAGTCAAGATGACTTTGTTCGGATGATATGTCTTTTTCGCTCCTGTGATAACTCCGGCCTCTATAGCCTCCATGACGCCGTCAGAGACCATCTCAGTATGGCTTCCCAAATCCCTCCGGTCTTTCAATGCAGCGAGAACCGCATCCGGTATTCCGCCTATTCCGAGCTGGAGAGTGGACCCATCCTCTATTAAACGGGCGATATGAGCGCCGATCTTTTTTTCCACTTCACTAAAAGGTTTTTTTTGAAGCTCGGGAAGAGGCTCTGATACTTCCACGATCTTGTCTATTTTAGAGACATGAATAAAAGAATCTCCCAATACTCTGGGCATCTGGTCATTGATCTGAGCGACCACAACATGCGCTGTCTCTGCCGCTGATTTGGAACAAAGAACCTCCACTCCGTAGCTCATGAACCCATGTTCATCAGGCGGTGAAAGATGAAGGACAGCTACATCAATGGGCATCTGTCCGGAATAAAATAATTCAGGGATCTGGTGAAGAAAGATAGGGACATAATCCGCTCTTCCTTCATTAATAGCCTTTCTGTCAGCAGGCCCTACGAACAGAGAATTATGCCTGAAATGCCCTTCCATATCAGGTGCTGAAAAAGGGTCCTCTCCCAGCAAAAGAACATGAACCAGCTCAACGGATTCTAACTCGTCCTTTCTTTCCGCAAGAGCTTTAACAAGAACATAAGGGGTTGCTGCATTCCCGCTAATATAGACTCTTTGTTTGCTCTTTATTACTGAAACCGCTTCCTCCACGCTCACGAGCTTTTTTTTATAATCATTGACCCAGGGCATTTGTTTCCTCCATGATTAACCTGACGTATTCAGGTTAAGAAAATAATATACAAACAACATGATTTTGGCAAGGATATAAAGCAAACTCATGTAGAGAGATATTTATGCATTTCTCTGGCTGCAACACGAGCATCTCCCATAGCTAAAATCACAGTAGCTCCCCCCCGGACAATGTCCCCACCAGCATAGACTCCGTCCAGGCTGGTAGCCATCGTGTTCCAATCAACTTCCACGTTTCCCCATTTCCCTATTTTAAGACCGGGAGTGACTTTTCCTATCAATGGATTGGGACTGTTTCCAATGGATACCACAACCAAATCGACTTCCATTGTAAACTCAGAGCCCTCGATAGGAATAGGCCTCCGTCTTCCTGACGAATCCGGTTCTCCCAGTTCCATTTGAATGCACTCCATGGCTTTAACTCTGTTGTTTTCATCGCTGATATAACGGACAGGATTGGTGAGAAAATGAAACTGAATCCCTTCTTCCTCCGCATGGTGAACTTCCTCGACTCTTGCAGGCATCTCTTTTCTGGAACGGCGGTAAACAATAGTGGCCTCTTCAGCGCCCAGACGCTGAGCTGTCCTCACCGAGTCCATGGCCACATTCCCTCCGCCCAGAACCACTGCTTTCTTCCCCAGGAAAACCGGCGTATCGTACTCGGGAAACTGATTGGCCCGCATTAAGTTGACTCTTGTCAGATACTCATTTGCCGAATAAATGCCTATCAGGTTCTCACCGGGAATTCCCATGAAGCTGGGCAGTCCGGCTCCGGTTCCGATATAAAACGCATCATACCCCTCTTTTCTCAGATCCTCTATGGTCATGGTCATGCCCACCACAAAATTCATCCTGAACTCAACTCCGAGCTTTCTGAGATAATCAACCTCTGCATCAAGGATGTCATTCGGCATCCTGAACTCCGGGATCCCGTAAACCAGCACTCCGCCCGGTACATGGAGAGCTTCAAAAACCGTGACTTTATGTCCTTTTCTCGCGAGTTCCCCGGCAACAGTAAGTCCTCCGGGTCCTGAGCCGATCACAGCGACTTTGCGTCCGGTGGAAACAGATATTTCGGGAATATGGACCTTCCCCCCTTCTCTCTCGTAATCCGAGACAAATCTCTCCAGATTCCCTATGGCCACGGGTACCCCGGTCGCCTTTTTCAGATTACACAATTCTTCACACTGGGTCTCCTGAGGACACACTCTGCCGCATACCGCCGGGAGGCTGTTTGTTTCCTTTATTTTCCGGGCGCTTTCTGAAAACTCTCCCTTCTCGATCAACTTGATAAAAGAAGGGATGTCTATTCCCACAGGACACCCTTTCACACACTGGGGGTTGGCGCAGTCAAGACACCGCATGGCTTCCTTGACAGCCGCTTCCTTGGTCAAACCCTGATTGACTTCCTTAAAATCTTTATTGCGCTTTTCTGATTCTCTCTGCGGCATATCCTCCCTTGATATCTTCATCCGCTCTTTCATTGGAATGGATTTGCGCAGTTCCTTGCGCCATTCCTCATTAAAACCTTTTTTCAGCTGCTCTTTGAGTTCCGGAGAAAGCTTTTTCTGGTCTTCTCCCATTTTATCTCTTTTCCTTTGTCATTTTCCTCGGTTTCATTTTCCGTTCCCAGTAACACAGGGAACGGATCTCATCATCAAAATATGATTTCCTTCTATAAAAAAGTTCATTCCAGTCAACAAGATGGCCGTCAAACTCAGGACCGTCCACACAGGCAAACTGGGTGCGGTCACCTACTTTTAAACGGCAGGCCCCGCACATTCCTGTTCCGTCCACCATAATGGGATTCAGGTTAACATACGTATCGATATTCAAAGGCCTGGTGGCTTCTGAACAGGTGTACATAAGATAAGTGCACCCAATGGAGACGACTCTGTCGATTTTGTTCTCTTTCAAAACATCCTTTAAAACCTTAGGGATATAATCTTTGCAGTCGAAGAATCCATCCCTGGATGAAACAAAATATTTGTCGCTTATTTCCTTGAATCGATCTTCCCAGTATATGAGATAATTTGCCTTTGCGTCTATAAGGGTCATCACTGTGTTCCCTGCTTGTTTCATGGCTCTGGCAATCGGATATATGGCTCCGATCCCATAACAACCGGCAGCACAAAGAACAGTCCCAAATTCATTGATCTCAGCCGGTTTTCCCAGAGGCCCCACACATACAGGAATATCGTCTCCAGGTTGGAGTCTGGCGAGTTTCTGGGTGGACGTGCCCACGGCCATGAACACACAGGTTACGGAACCCCTGTTTTCATCCCAATCAGCCAGTGATAATGGGATCCTTTCTCCTTTTTCATCCGGCATAAGGATAACAAACTGGCCGGGCTTGCATTTTTTTGCAATATCCGGAGCCAATATTTCGATCATATGGATATTGGGCACCAGCCTTTTTCTATCTATAATTTTAGCCATTACTTTCCTCTTTTTATTTTTACGGGTGATAGATTCCAGTCAGCCCTGTCCACATCCCTACCAGGTATATAATACGCTGTCACTATGCCTTCGGGAACAGATTCTGAAATGTGAGCAAACCCTTTGAATTGACCTCCTTTTGACTCCAAAGTTACCGGGGAGCCTTCTTTCAACTTATATTTTTGGGCATCCTTTTGATTCATTTTTATCCACTGTTTACTCCGGAACAGATCAAACTCCGCGATCTCCCCGCTTAACAGACAGTTTCGATAATAATCAAAACAGGGCTCCAGAACCAGACGCAGGGAATGCTGCGGGGTTTCTTTTTCCAATTCGTCAGCAGGATCCAATGGTATGAATTTTTTCCTGCATTCATTATCTTCTTTAAGGAAGATTTCTTTTCCTCTCTTTGACCCTGTTTGTGAAATGTCTTTGAACCGGGGGAGCTTTCGGGCCATTTCCTTTCTGATATCTCCGGCTGTGGTGTAGCCAAAATCTTTGGAACCCATCCTTCCAGCCAGCTCGGTTACTATTTCCCAGTCCGGCTTGGCATCCCCCAGGCTATCCAAAGGTCCTCTCAAGCCCTGGATACGCCCTTCGGTGTTTACAATGGACCCATCTGTTTCCGGCAGCACACAGGCCGGAAGCACGATATCCGCTTTGTCCAGACTGTCTCCTGCGAAACTGTCCTGAACAATGAGGAGCTCAAGGCCATTGTCATCAGGAATATCAAGGGGTGCAGCCGTGTAGAGGGCTTTATATTGTCCTTTCTTAATACTGTTCCATATCTCACTGATGCTCTTTGTTTTTTCTGAAAAATCCTTGTTTATGGCATCCCAACCGCGATGGTTGCCTTCGACGCTGAGCGGGAAAATCCGGGAATCGGAAAGAAAAGCCAGGTTC
Source organism: uncultured Eubacteriales bacterium (assembly GCA_964624145.1). GTDB lineage: Bacteria > Acidobacteriota > Aminicenantia > Aminicenantales > Aminicenantaceae > WJMT01. Next base: position 51,857 of record CAZUXT010000005.1, read on the forward strand.
AAGAGGGCTTCTGCAGCGGCTTCTTCTCTTGGGCTTCCGATAACCTGAGGAGCAAAGATAAGACCCGATTTGCCTCTCTTCCTTAGAATATCCGCTGTCTGTCTTACGGCCTCAATATCGACCCCGGTTTTCTCTTCCAGATCCTCGGAAGAAATCCTGTCCAGAGAGTTCTTGAATTCCTTGAAACCTTTTTCAGCAGCAAATTCCCTGTCCCCGCCATTATCGATAATGCATTTTGAAAGGAAAGCCAGAAGATAGGACTCCATACCGGGATTGACCCTGAGTTTTTTTGAAGCATATCTATCCACAGGATTTTCTAAAGATCCGGCTGTTATCAAATCAGCTCCTCTGTCCAGCGCCTTTAAAACGGACAGCCAGACTATGGGAGCGGACTCCATTAGATTTCCTCCCATTAAAAATACGGCATCTAGTTCAGATATATCATCCAGCTTGAATTGCATAGGCAGGGAGATTCCATGCTTCCGGCATACATCAGAAACAAGAGAAAGAGGAGAGCCTTCTGCCTTTTGATTGATGTGTTTTGTTTTCAGGACTCTTTCCGCAAATTTATTGAATACAAAAATATCCTCACACGATAACTGGGGAGATGTTATCACCGCAATCTCATCGGATTTATATTTTTTTATTTTTTCAGAAGCATAATCAAGTGCTTCCTCCCAGGTGGCCTCCTCCAACTGATTGTTTTTTCTTATCAGGGGCTTTTGGATCCTGTTCTCGCTCCGGACAACATCTCTGAGAGCAAAGCGTCCTCTGACACAGGCCTGGCCACTGTTTACCGGGCTTGATCCAGCAGGATCCGCACCCAAAAATTTATCCTTAAAGAAATTAAACTCAAGGCTGCAGCCTATACTGCATAAGGGGCAGACCGTATCTTTTTTCTTATCAGGGGGACTGTCATACTTTACGGCTTTCTCAGTCAATGCTCCTGTGGGGCAGACATCCACACAGGCACCGCAAAACTGACATCCTGAATCAAGAAGAGACCTCCCTAAACTGGTCCCTACAACCGTCTTTGCTCCCCTCTTTACGAAAGTAATAACAGAGAGCCCCCTGATGTCCCGGCAAACTCTCACACACCTCCCGCAGAGAATGCAGAGATTATAATTTCTGTCGAAAAATGGATCATCCTTTTCTACTTTAATATCCCGATAAAAGGATGGGAACTTGACCTTTTCAAGTCCTACTTCCCGGACGACATTTTGAAGTTCACAGCGGCCATTATTCGGACAGAGCACACATCCGGTGACCTCATCCACCTTTCTTATGGTGGCTTTGTGCTCATCGCAGTTTTCTTTTTCCTCACAGATAAGACAGGCGTTCGGATGTTCGGTTAAAATCAATTCCAGTATCTTTCTTCTGAGCTTCTGTATATCTGAAGTCTTTGTCTTTACTTTCATTCCGTCTTTGACAAAGACGCTGCAGGACGGCACATAGCCCTTCATGCCTTCGACTTTGACTAGGCAGAGTCTGCATCCTGAGAAAGGTTCAAGCCCTTTGAAATCGCATAAAGAAGGGATATAGATATCATTTTCTCTGGCCAGTTCCAGAATGGTCTTTCTTTCTCTGGTTTCTATTTCTTTGCCATCTATATTTATTCTCATTTCTTTGTCTTTTTCCTGTTGTGTTGTTCCAAAATCTTTTCTTTGTCTTTTCCGGTGTATTTAGATACGGCACTGACTTTGGGAGGGCAAACATCCAAACAGGCTCCGCATTTTATACATATATCCTGGTCAATGATATGCACCTGCTTTCTCTCTCCGCTTATGGCATCGACCGGACAGTTCTTTTTGCACAACAAACAGCCCACACATTTTTCAGGTTCAATGTAATAAACGATCAGTTCTTTACAGGACAATGCGGAACATTTTTTCTCTTCTATATGCTCTATGTATTCATCCATGAAATAGCGAAGGGTGGTGAGCACCGGATTCGGAGCGGTCTGCCCCAATCCGCAAAGTGAGGCGTTCTTTACGGTTTCAGCTAAATCTTTAAGCTTTTTAATGTCGCCTTTTTCCCCTTTTCCTTCAGTTATACGGGTTAAAATCTCCACCATTTCTTTTGTCCCTATGCGGCAGGGAACGCATTTTCCGCATGACTCCTCCTGAGTGAATTTTAAAAAATACCTGGCCACATCCACCATACAGTTATCCTCGTCCATAACGATCATTCCGCCGGAACCCATTATGGAACCTGCCTTTGTCAAAGTATCAAAATCTATGGGTTGGTCCAGCATGTCCGCGGGTAAACACCCGCCTGAAGGCCCTCCGGTCTGGACAGCCTTGAATTTTTTCCCGTCCTTGATGCCCCCTCCGATATCGTAAATGATCTCTCTCAAAGTCATTCCCATGGGAACTTCAACAAGACCCGTGTTATTGATTTTCCCGACCAGGGAAAAAATCTTTGTGCCTTTGCTTGTCTCTGTTCCAATCCGGGAATACCACTGGGCTCCTTTCTCTACAATCAAAGGAATATTAGCCCAGGTTTCCACATTATTGATATTGGTAGGCTTTCCCCATAATCCTTTATCAGCAGGATAAGGGGGGCGCTGTCTCGGGAAAGCACGCCTTCCTTCAATTGAAGCCATTAAGGAAGTCTCCTCCCCTGAGACAAAAGCTCCGGCTCCCTTAAACACACTGATGTCAAAATCAAAATCAGAACCTAATATGGATTCTCCCAAGAAGCCATACTCTCTGGCTTTCTCAAGAGCTAATGTGACATTCTTGACGGCAAGAGGGTACTCCAACCTTACATAAATATATCCTTTACTGGCGCCTATGGCATAGGCTCCGATGATCATCCCTTCAATAATACTGTGAGGGTTCCCCTCCAGGAGACTTCTGTCCATATACGCCCCGGGATCGCCTTCATCAGCATTGCATATGATATACTTTTCAGAAGAGTCTTTTCTCCGGCAGATCTCCCATTTTCTTCCTGTAGGAAAGCCTCCTCCCCCTCTTCCCCTGAGCCCGGATTCTTTGACTTCTGAAATGATCTCTTCAGGCCTCATCTCAAACAAGGCTTTTGAGACAGCCTTATATCCGTCAAGAGCTATGTAGTCTTTGATATCTGTGGGATCTATAAATCCGTTTCTTCCGAATATGATCCGTTTTTGTTTTTTGTAAAAGGGGACTTCTCTTTCCTTTTCAATGTGAACACCTTTTTGTGGGTCTTGATAAAGAAGCCTGGGGATGACTTCTTTGTCTACAGCTGTCTTTGATATGATCTCCTGTATGTCCTCTTTCTTGACTCTTTGATAAAAAATACCTTCCGGTTGAATGACAACGATGGGGCCGCGTTCACAAAAACCATGGCACCCGGTCACTCGAATATCGATCTTGTCCCCGAGCCTCTGTTTCTTTATCTCATCCTTAAATATCTCGGCAATCTCTTCACATCCATAGGCATGGCATCCTGTTCCACCGCATATCGTGATGCATGTTTTTTCCTTTTCTCTGGAGGCAGTGATCTGAGCCCTCAATTCTTCTAATTTTTCAGGGTCGACTTTCTTCATTCTTTCTTTTTCTTTCCCTCTTCTTTGTTTACATCGTCAATTATTTTTTTCACATCCTTTGTGCTTACGTGACCGTGATAATGACCGTCCGTAATGGCTATGGGGCCTAAGGCGCAGGCGCCCACACAGTTGACTGTTTCCAGAGTAAAATACTTGTCCTCAGTGGTCTGGCCCGGCAATATGTTCAACCTGCGTGAAAATTCGTCCAGCACAGAAGCAGCTCCCCGGACGTGACAGGCTGTCCCCATGCAAATGGTTATGGTGTGCTTTCCCTTGGGTTCCAGAGTAAAAGCATTATAGAAAGTCAGAACTCCATAGACTTCTCCCTCTGATATATTCAAATATTTCGAGATCTCGGAAATAGCTTTAGGGGAGATGAATCCCTGCGCTTCCTGGACACCGTGAAGTATGTGAATGAGCTCTTTTTTCTCAGGTCTGAATTTTTTTAGAATGTTCACCATTTCTAATAACTAGGTTTCGTTTCCGGATTCCTGTTCAAAAGACAGTTTTTTGTAAGGAAGATTAAATCTTTCTGCAATATTCTTCTTAACCAGATTCTTTTTGTACATATAAACGCCACAGCACATAGCCTGATTCCTTCTTAACGCCTCGCCTATTCCGAATTCACCTATCTGCAATAAATAAGGAATAACGAGATTAGAGAGCAGTTTTGTGGAAGTCCGGCTGACCGCCGAAGTGATGTTTGGCACACAATAATGAATAACGTCCTCTTCCATAAATGTAGGATGTTCCAGGCTTGTTGGGTGGCTTGTTTCAATACACCCGCCCTGGTCAATGGACAGGTCAATAATGATAGAGCCTTGCTTCATCTTTTTAACCATCTCCCTGGTGATCATTATAGGAGCTCTTTTTCCGGGCCGGAGCACAGCTCCAATAAGGATATCAGCAATTTCACACATCCTCTGAAGATTGTAACTGCTTGCCATCAGTGTAACCAGTCTCCCCGAGGTCATCTCTTCCAGCTCTTTCAATTTATCCATATACCGACCCAGGGCTATGGTATGGGCTCCGGCTCCGATCATGGCTTTTATGGCGCTTTTGGCCAGAATGGTGCTTCCCACAATCACGGCTGTCGCAGGAGGAACGCTGACCACACCCCCCATAATCAAGCCTCTTCCTCCGTAACAGGACTGAAGATAATGCCCGGAGATGGCATGACACATCTGGCCGGCTATTTCGCTGAGGCTGCTAATAAAGGGAAGATCCTCCTCCTCGTCTTCTATGATCTCGTAGCCTATCATTGTGACATTTTTCTTGATCAGCTCTTCTACAATGTTCTTTTTGGCAACCGCAAGATGGTGGAATCCAAGCAGGATCTGATTCTCTTTTACAAGGGCGCATTCCTCCTGGTTAAGAGGAGAAATATTGAGCACCACGTCAGAACGCCCAAAGATTTCCTCTTTAGTGAAGACGATCTGGGCCCCTAAAGAAACAAAGTCCTCGTTTGAGTAGCCTGCTTTAAGTCCGGCACCGGCCTGAATGAATACCTTGTGGCCCTTTTCTACAAGAAAAGAAACGCCGCTCGGAGACAATCCGGCTCTGTTCTCGATTTTTAAACTCTCGTTTATGACTCCAATATTCATGAAGTCCTCCTGCATCGATAAAAAATCATCCTATTAAATAAATACCTTAAGTCAATCATTTTAGCAAATAAAATCAAATTTGCCTAAAAAATCACGCTCAAATCCATATTAAGTTAAAAACAACAGGACCCATAAAAAGTAAATCACATACAAAAAAATCAGTAAAGCTCCCTTTCTTCTCCCGAATTTGCATCCTATCCCCATGGAGGCCAGCATAACCGTTACAATCAATATCATATACGGAAATGTGAACTGAACGACTCCAGCCTCTACATTTATCGGCCTGACAACGGCCGACATCCCAATGATCCATAATATGTTCAGTACATCCGCACCCAATATGTTACCGACGGCAATCTCTCCCTCACCTTTTAGTGCGGCTGTCACTGCGGTGCTTATTTCAGGCAGCGATGTGCCGATAGCTATAACAGTAAGGCCGATGATGGTTTCTGAAATGGAAAAATAATGGGATATATGTACAGCCGACCAGATAATGATGCGGCTTGTTATAATGACTCCTATGATTCCGCCCAGGAATAAAAACACACATTTTCTTATCATCTTTCCTCTGTTTTCCTTGCCGGTAAGTTCCTCCTTTACAGACTGCTCTTGAGGCAAGGAAAAAAAGCCTTTTTTACTTTTCTGCATAAGGATGATGACAAAAAAATATAAGACCAAAAGCAGCAGTAAAACCGCTCCTTCCCCACGACTTACTACCCCGTTTCTTACTAAAATATAAGCAAAAAAATCAATGGCCAGAAGGAAAAAACCAACGATTCTTAAAATCCGGCAGTTGACAATGATAGCTGTAGATGCCACGATCCCGGCCAACGCCATAGCGATTCCGTCATCAGCAATGACTGATCCCACGGCATTCCCCAAAGATATCTCAGGGTGTCCTAGAAAAGCAGCCTGTACTGATACGGCAAGTTCAGGGGCTGTGGTAGCCAAACCCACAAAAACGATTCCCACTACCAACTTTGGGATACTGAAAATATGAGCCAATTCCACAGATCCGTCTATGAAAAAATCAGCACATTTAAAAAGCACCACAAAAGATACCACAAGCACAATAAAGTACAGGTAAATCATCTTTGATAGACTATCCTTCCATTAAATACGGTCATTATAACCTGAACGTCCTTTATTTCAACAGGTTCTCTTTCCAACAGATTTCTATCAAGAACCACCATATCTGCAAGAAGGCCCTTTCTTATGGACCCTTTGACATTCTCAGAAAATTCTGCAAAAGCAGCGTTTACTGTATATCCTTTAATCGCTTCCCGGACAGAGATCTTCTCCCCTGGTATCCATCCATGAGGATTTTTTCCATCCAATGTCCTTCTTGTGACCGCAGAGTATATCCCTAAAAGAGGTTCCAGAGGGGCCACGGTCCAATCCGAACCAAAAGCTAACTTAACCTTATTTTTCAACAAAGACTTGAAAGGATATGAAAAGCGGACTCTTGACGGGCCAACCTTTTTCTCAGCCCACTGCCCATCGTCGATCAAATGATAAGGCTGGACCGAAGCCAAAACTTTCAACCGTCCCATCCGGATGACATCCCCCATCATCAAGTGCTGGGCGTGTTCGATCCTCCACCTGCGGTCTCTCTTCTCTGCAGACATCATAACATCCTCAAAGATATCTAAGATGATGTTGTTGGCTCTATCCCCAATCGCATGAACAGCGACCTGAAGGCCCGCCTCATCAGCTTTTCTGATCCTCTCTTCCATCTTTCCCTGCGGGAACATATCCGGAGCCAGAATGCCTTTTTTGCCCGCATCATCCGTGTAACTCTCAAAAAACAAAGCCGTGGATGATCCCAGCGAACCATCCACAAATCCTTTCAGCCCTCCTATCTTGTAAAATTCTTTCTTTTTCTTTGACTTTATTTCAGATCCCTGCCACTGATCAATAAGTGATATGGGCGGATACAAACAGATACGCAGATTCAACCTGTTTTTCAAATAAAGCTCTTCATAAATACTGAGATTATCCAAGGGGCCCATCTCATGAACTGATGTCACTCCCCTTTTATTGGCAAACTCTACCGCCCTTTCCGCTGCTGCGAGCTTTTCTTTGCTGTCCGGTTCGGGGATAAGAGGCAGTACCAGACCAACGGCTCCGTCAATCAATATCCCGGTAGGTTCCCCTGTCCCAGGATCCTTGACAATTTTCCCTCCCTCCGGATGAGGTGTGTGTTTTGATATGCCTGCCATTTTTAATGCCAGGCTGTTCACAAAAACCGTGTGCATGTCTTTGCGGTAAAGACAAACAGGATTTTCCGGAGTCACCCCGTCGATCCATTCTTTTTGAGGCAGCTGTTTTGAATCAAACTGATGATGGTCCCATTCACCATTTGTTATCCATTTCCTCTTTTCCAGTTTTGCTGCTTCATTTTTTATTTTTTCAACGAACTCTTCCCTGCTTCTCACATCCCGTAAATTCAGGGAAGCAAGACTCAATGCTCCCTCTAAAAAATGGGTATGGCTGTCTATGAAACCAGGAACCACAAAAGCGCCGCCCAGATCGATCAAACGAGTTGATTTTCCAACCATATCTTTGATCCGGTCCCAGGAACCGACCGCAATGAACCGTCCGTTTTGAACAGCCACGGCTTCTGCCTCCGGATGAACCGGATCTAAGGTCCAGAACCGACCGTTTTTGAAAACGATGTCCGCTTTTTCACCTTGTGTTTTTTTCATTATTCTTTAAGGATATCATCCTAAACCATAACGTCTTTCTCTCATTCCAATAAGGATCTTGATATCCGTATCTTATCCAGGTCTTCAGGTATGATTAACCGGTTTGTATAATTTTTTCTTATTTCTTTCTCAATCTCTTCCATAGAATAATCCAGCTCACCAAAAAAATGAATGGGGATCAAGCATCTGACTCCTGCCTGGTGCGCCATCTTTCCCAGAGCAAGCGAGTGTGTGTGCATTTTCGAGAGAGAAGGAAACTGCTTGAAAAAACGGGAAGGAGCGCTGCAGTCATGAATGAGTATCTCCGGAGTTCTGCTCCTTTTAAAAAGAGATTCATGCACTGGTGTGTCGCCGGAATAGAGAAGGCTCAAATCCTCCTCTTTAAAATAAAGGTCAAGAGCGAGCGACGATGATGAATGAGGAGTCCTGATCGAAGACGCCCGTAGAGATGGATGTATTTGAAAAGATTGACCCTCTTCCAATGGCTTGAATCGAATCCGGCATTTTATTTTCTCATCCAAGAGATGGAAAAGGTCCAAAAGGTCTTTGCAAAATCGAACTGTTTCATGAGAGCCGTAAAGGAGTATAGACATGTCTTCAAGCATCAGGCTGTGGATCAGGGCCGGAAGGCCGTACACGTGATCCGGATGGATATGTGTGACGAACAGGGAACGGATGTTCCGGGGATCAAAGCCCAATCGTTTTATTTTACCGTATGCATCTCCGGGGCAGTCTATGAGCACCAGTTCGCCGTCCCTATTCAAAACCAGAGACGCGTTGTTTCTCCCTTTTCTTGGAATCGATCCGCCTGTTCCTAAAAAGCAGAGTTCGCTCATCTGTTCCATCCGTTCAAGGTATATATGATAGACTCAAACCTCCTGCTCTGCAAGAAAAGGATGAAATTCAGGTGTGGCTGGTCGTTCCCTTCAGATTTTTAACGCCATTCTCCTTCGTTTTTCTCGGCGCTTGCGTAACTCCCCCCGTCCGTGGGTCAGACATACTCAGCATCCGGCTCTGCCGGATTCCCTCGAAAAGCCTCATCCGAAGGCTAAATCTTCAATGTCGCCACGTCCACACCTGAATTTCTTGAGGATATATAATAAGCCTGGTTATTCACGAGTCGAGATGGCTGCAGATGCGAGGCGCAGGGTATGAAGCTGTGGTCCTTCACCGCGAATGCCCTGTAACAATGCAGATGCTGTGAGATCGGCTCGCCCGAAGGGGAAAAGCTACCGATAATAAGATAAGAGTATAGGCATCAAGAAACATAACAATCTTATATGGTTTCTTGGAGAACTCTAAAAATGTAAAGAACAGGCAAGGTTATGAGTATGTTATCGTCAGCTTTTATGAATAACTAGGATTGGGCTCCCTTCAAATGATTTGACATGATTCGTATACTTTAGATAATAAACTTGGATTATTCACGTTTTTATGAATAGGCCAGGTAAGAAATCATGGAAAAAAAGAAAATACTTGTTTCAGCTCCGGGCCGGCTGTGCCTTCTGGGAGAGCATCAGGACTATTTTGGCCTTCCGATCATAGCCGCGGCCATCAACCTGAGAATTCGCATAACCGGAACCAGAACAGATGATAAACGCATTCGATTGGAACTTCCTGACATCAATGAAAAAGATGAATTCCCTGTTGGACAGGAACTGTCCTACAGCCAGGAGAGAGATTACCTGAAAAGCGCTGTGAACATACTTCTGAGAAAAAACATCCTCCCGGGATCCGGATGGAAAGCCCGGGTCAGGGGAACCATCCCTATAAACTCCGGCACAGCCAGCTCCTCTGCACTTGTAGTTGCCTGGATCGGTTTCCTGCTCAAAGCCTCCGGCGACGCAAGAGCATCCTCGCCTGAAGAAATCGCTGAGCTGGCTTTTCAGTCAGAAGTTACTGAATTTAAAGAGCCGGGTGGAAAGATGGACCATTACTCTTCAGCTCTGGGCCGGGTCATCTCCATCCACTTTGAAAAAAACCTAAAAATAAATTCCTTTAAGAGCCCTCTGAAAAATTTTGTGCTCGCTGACTCTCTTATCAGAAAAAACACAACAGGAACTCTGGGCTTTATTAAATCTCATGTGCTCAAAGCTGTTTCACTCATCAAAAAGAGGATCAGTGACTTTAACCTGAAAAGCCCTCTGACCCCACCCATCAAAGAAGAAATCGAAAAGCTCCCTGAAACTGAACAAAGGCTTCTGATGGGCACTCTTATGACCAGAGACATCACAGCGCAGGGTGAATCCCTGTTCAAACAGAAAAAATTTGATCATGAAGCATTCGGAACGCTTCTCTGCCGGCAGCAGGATGTCATCAAAAATTATTTACAGATCTCATCTCCGAAAATCGATAAAATGATCGGCACGGCTCTTGATTCCGGAGCCCTGGGAGCTAAAATTAACGGCTCCGGAGAAGGCGGCTGCATCTTTGCCTACACCCCAAATAATGCGGAACTTGTGGCCAAAAAATTGGAAAATCTGGGAGCAAAAGCGTATATTGTTCATGTGGATAACGGAATCACAATCCAAGAGAACACATGATCCCATTCTCAGACTCGGAGGATTAAAACAGATGATCAATGCAACTCAAATACGGAGAGGAATGGTCATAGAGATCGAAGGCGAGCTCTATTCCGTGCTGGAGACATCTCATGTCACACCCGGAAAAGGGCAGGCTCTTATGCAGACAAAACTCAGAAGGCTTAAAGACCAGACCCTTCATGACTATCGATTCCGGTCAAAAGACAAAGTCGAACAAGCCTATCTGGAAGAAATAGAAATGGAGTATCTTTATAAAGAAGCCGACCATTTTATTTTTATGAATACGGAAACGTATGAACAGATAAGGCTATCCGATGAGGTTCTGGGAGATGCTGTAAATTACCTTATCCCCAATATTGTCTTTTCCGTGGAAATGTATGAAGGAAAACCCGTCGGAGTCACCCCTCCAATGACCGTTGACTTGAGAGTAACAAAAACAGAGCCTTATCTTAAGGGAGCCACTCAAACCGCAAGCAGCAAACCAGCCACCTTAGAGACAGGAATAACCATAAACGTGCCTCAATTCATAAAGAAAGACGATATCATTCGCATAGACACCAGAGAAGATAAATACCTGGAACGGGTCAAAAAATAAATGAAATCAGGGGGCGTACATAACAAACTGGTTGAAATAGATCTGACACGTTCCACCATCCACATCCGGAAAATCAAGGATTCTCTCGTTAAAGATTACATCGGAGGAAGAGCTCTGGCCACCCGCATTTTTTTCGATGCCATAGATCCCTCATGCGATCCACTCAGCCCAGAGAATATTGTGGTCATAGCCTCTTCTCCCCTCATAGGCACCACAGCTCCCACGGCAGCCAGAGGACATATGGTGTTTAAATCTCCCCTGACAGGGCTGATCGGAAGTTCAAACTGCGGAGGCTCATGGGCGTATTATCTGAAATCCGCAGGATATGACGCCATCCTTATAAAAGGCAGGTCACAAAAGCCTGCCCTTATTGACATCAAACCCGAGTCCGTAAAAATCGGCGCTGCTGAGAAAGTCTGGGGACTCAATGTCCATGAGACAACGGACATCCTAACCCGTAAAAATAAACGAGCGCGTATTCTGTGTATCGGTCAAGCAGGGGAAAACTGTGTGAGATTCTCATCTGTGATGAACGATAAAAACAGGGCTTACGGCAGAGGAGGTCCCGGAGCGGTATTCGGAAGCAAGAATCTCAAAGCCATTCGTGTCCAAGGAGACAAAAAAATTGGCATAGAAAACGAGCAGGCTTTCAGAGCCGGAAAAGAACAGGCTGAATATATCATGAAAGCAGCCCCTATAACCAAAAGACTCTTGAAAGAATTGGGCACAGCCGGACTCATAAAGCTCATTAACCTTATGGAGATGCTTCCGCATAGAAATTTCCAGGATAATGTCCACCCGGACGAGAAAATCAATGAGATCTCCGGAGAGAGAATAAAAAAAGATCTGCTCAAAAGACCGGGTGCCTGCTTTGGATGCCCCATAGCCTGCCAGCGGCACACTTCTGTAGACGGAAAAGCAGGAGAGGGGCCGGAATATGAGACCCTGGTCATGTTAGGTCCTCAATGCGGGATCTATGATTTAAAATCAATCACCAAAGCCAACTATTTATGCAATGAACTGGGGCTTGACACCATAAGTATGGGAGGAACTATTGCCTGTGTGATGGAACTCTTTGAAAAGGGCCTCATAAACAAACAGGATACAAACGGTATCCCCTTTTCCTTTGGCCGATCGGAGATCCTTGAAGAAACAATCAGGCGGACAGCCTTCAGAGAAGGAATAGGCGATAGAATAGCGGAAGGCTCCTACAGATTCGCTGAGCTTTTCCATCACTCCTCCTCTTCCATGAGTGTTAAGAAAATGGAAATACCCGCCTATGATCCAAGGTCCTCCTTTACCCAAGCTCTGGGCTACATAACATCTCCGACCGGAGCCTGCCATCTAAGAGGAGGGTATGCTGTTTCTTTGGCTTTTTTTGGCGGGGCCAAAGAGATACCGAGATTCAGCCTCCTCCAATCTCCCATCTCCATAAGAAACATGCAGAACCTGGGGATCATTCAGGATTCCTTGGGAATATGCCGTTTCACGGGATTTGCTTTCTCCACAGAACCCTGGTCCCGGATGCTGAGCGGAGTCACAGGATACGAATACTCTTCAGGCGAATTCAGCCAAATGGCCGGAAGGGTCGCGGCTCTGGAAAGAGTGTTCAATCTCAGAGCCGGATTGACCTATTCAGACGACTCCCTTCCCCTGCGGTTCAGCTCCCAACCCATAACCGTTCAAAGCCAGAAGACAACGCTTTCACAAGAAGCCCAAAGCAAAATGAGAGAAGACTACTATAAAGCCAGGGACTGGAGTGTCCCGGAAGGAATTCCTTCCCAAAAAATCTTAGAATCCATAGAATTGGAAGAGATATAAAAATGGCATCTAATAAATGGAAAGCTGATGAAACATTGATCCGCTTGTTCCAATCCGTAGGCCGCATCCTTCTGGACAAGGATCTTGAAGACAGCCACAGCGGGAATATATCCACACTCTGGAAAGACGCCGAAGGCAATGAAAAAATCGTGATCACAGCCGCAGGCTCTCAAAAAGGCGACCTGGAACCAAGCCAGATCTGCTTTCTTTCCCCCTCAGAAACAGACTACGGTTACTACAAAGCCTCATCGGAAACAGACATCCATGCCAAAATTCTTTCCATACCCGGAGTCCGGGCTGTTATCCATGCGCACTCCAAGGAACTCACCATCATGACTTTTGATGAAGAAGAAAAGCCCAATAAACCCTCTCCTTTTATTCCCATTGACGCCCTGGGTTTTTACCATCTCAACGGCCGCATTCCAGTGGATTGGGTGGAAGTTCCCTGTGGGTCGCCTGAGATGACAAGGATCATTCCGGAAAGACTGGCGCAGCATAAAATCACGGTCCTTCAAGGACATGGAACATTTTCCAGGGGAAGAACGGTCAAAGAAGCCCTTTTTCATGTGTGCATCGCCAATAATTCAGGCTATATTGCACGGATGGCTCAAAAACTGGATATTGACACCCATGATTTAAGGGAAAAAATCACCCGATCCCCATCCCGTTTCTTTTCCTATCCTCCGAACAGATACGATCAGTATAAGGGAGAGGCAGAAAAAATAGAGGGTGAAGAGGAAATCACCGGGGAATTCAAGAAGACCGCAGCCAGGATATTCAAATCCAACCTTTCTCCCTTCCACACAGGGTCCATGTCCATTCGCGGAGTGGACAAGATACTTTACGCGCCCAAAGCCTCCATGCCCCGGGAAATCGGAGGCCCGATCATAGAAATGCCTCTATCCTTAAAGAGCAAAGAAAAGGACAGGGAATTATCCATCCACAAACAAATATACGAACAAACCGATTTTCAAACCGTCATCCACTGCTGTATCCCCGAAGCAGAAGCGGTCTCCTACTTTGTCCCTCCGGGAAGGAAAAAACCCATCGATCGAGTTGTCCCCATTGACGCTGAAGGAAGCTTTTTCTATCTTGTTATTCCCATTCTTCCCCCGGATTTTAAACCGGAAACCTTTATCCGCCTCCTGCATGATTACAAAATAGTGATCATCAGAGGAGGTGGTGTTTGGAGCGTGGGAGAGCAGTCTTTATCCGAAGCTCTCCATCATCCCTCTTCACTCAGGGATATCTGCCTTTATATCCTGGGAGCTTATGAAAGAGGACTGGATATTTCAAAACTCCAGCCTGAAAAAGCCAAACAGTGGTAATATGGGGACGGGCCCGGCTATTTTCTTTATTTCCATATAATTACGACACTTTTCCACAGTTTGCTTCCCTGAAGACATCGACTTTTTGCCCCCAAAATTGTCACTCCAGCTCCTCATAAATACATCTGTCCCTAAAAAGGGACAACCGCCAGGTATCCCCCCAGTGGCAAAACTTTGGCATGAAATTTGCTTGATTTACTGTTAAAGGGAGGGATGATGAAAAAATCATGTACAGCTTTAGTACTGGGAACTATCATTATTTTCCTCTTTCCCATAAGCTCATTTTGTATAGGAGGAAATAATTTTCTTAAAGGGATAAGTTTCAAACTCAAAGGCGGTTATCAATACATGCACATAGGGGACTTTAATACATATATGAGTCTCCTGAAAGAATATTACGAAAATTATTCAGAAGATTACAGTGTTTATATAATCAATGAATTGGAAGAATTCCATCATGGCTCAAATCTAGGGGGTGAAATATCATTCATGTTAAGTCCCTGCTTAAGAGGGATTATCGGTATAGAATACACTCACTTACGCAGTGAAAATTCAGTTGAGATTCCGGATAGTGGCAGCACACAGGTTTTCACACATAAATTTAATTCTATTCCCTTAACATTTAGCATCAGTTATTTGTTTCCATTAAGCAAAAGGAGCCATTTCTATCTAAAGGCCGGAGCTGGATATTATTTTGCCTGGATTAATAAAAATTTCAGCCACCATAGATCAGATCTTTATGAGGTTTTTTGGGAAGAAAAGATGCATTCTTCTGACTTTGGAGTGAATGGAGGATTTGGTTTTGAATACAGCCTAAGCAAAAACATATACTTCAATCTGGAATGTCTGGGAACATATGCAAGAATTAATGGATTTAAAGGTCACTATTCTTGGGATGGGCCAGAAGGACATTATTATGAAGATAAAGGTATTTTTTACTACTGGGAAGAGTTACCCGGGTCTACTGGTTATCCAGTCGCTCGTATTTACTTAGGAAAACCCGAATCTGCCTGGTATAGAAGAAATATCCGGGAATTTGTTCTGGATTTAAGCGGTGTTTCTCTGATACTGGGCCTTAGAGTGAGGTTGTTCTAGTATTAGTGTGAAGAGCCAGCCGCTTATTGGCTTTCCAAATATTCGACCGCTTCCTGAGGATGGGCTGAGGTCATATCCGCCCCGATCCTTCTGGCAAATTCCACAGTGACCGGAGCTCCCCCCACTAAGACCTTCACCTCGGGAAATTCGGATTTTATGGCTTTGACGGCTTCTTCCATATGGACCATGGTAGTAGTGAGCAGAGCACTTATACCGACCGCCAATGGTTTGTTCTTGTTTATGGCTTCCACAAAACCCTGGGAAGACACATCCACCCCGCAGTCGATCACTTCCCATCCGCTGCCTTCCAGAAACATGGCCACGATCTTTTTGCCGATATCGTGCAGGTCCCCGGAAACCGTTCCCATAACAACCTTTCCCTTATGCTTGACATCCCCGGAAATAAAATAGGGTTTGAGATGCTCCATAGCCGCGTTCATGGCTTTAGCCGCCACCAAAACATCCGGAAGATAGATCTCATTTCTTTTGAATTTCTCCCCCACTCTCTGCATTCCTGATATAAGACCGGAAGTAAGTATCTCCCCCGGCCGGATATTCCGGTCAAGGGCCTGCTTTGTCAGCTCATCCGCACCATCCTGGCCTTTGAGTTCGGGAGGGTATCTGGATTCAGCATTGACTTTGCCTCTTTCCACACACAGGGCTATTTTTGCTAAGATATCATCCATTTTTCAGCTTTGATCCGGATTCAAAAAGATGTTCTTGCCACTCCCACATTTCCCTGTTCATCCACAACCTTGACTGTGATCATATCATCAAATTTCTCGGGAAGATCTACGGAAAAATCGAATGACTCCTGAGTGGAGTCGCACATCCCGTCTTTAGGAAAAATGATTTTCCAGCCAAAAGGCCTAATGAAATAGCGTACTTTTTCTATTCTGGAAAAAGAATCCCGAACCGTAAACTGCACTTTTAATTTGCTTCCGGAACGGACCGCCTTGAAATTCTGGATGACCGGCATTGAATTATCTATGACCAGAGACCTGCTGGTCTTTTCATGTACCAGATATTTATCCGAAGGATTGGACGGAATATCAGAAGAAATCACTTTGACGACATACTCTCCGTCCGGCATCGATAACGTATCAAAAGCAAAGATGTTTCCCGTCCAATTCTCCCCCAGAAGACGCCATCCCATTTCCTCGGACCCTTTGATATGTATTGAATAGACCAGGTTATCATTATTTTCATCTGCCGCTTCCCAGATAACAGTCTGGTATCCCTTTCTTTGGGCTTTTTTTGCACCGGCAAACGATTTCGACTCATCCTTCTCTTCAATGGAATCAGAAGTCAAGCCCCATATCTTTTCTTCTCCGCTGGGAGGCTCGATAAAAACCGTATTCGGAGGGAGGAGGCTTATTTCTTTGATGTTCGGAGCTTTATTATGCTGGAGGTAAAAAAGGAGGACCTTCTGAACCACCGGAGAAATATTCCCCGAGTTGCTCTTGAATAAAATCTTAAACTGGAGATAACGCGCATCAGGATTCAAGATCTGCTCTCCATTCTCTTTTTTATAAGGAGGAGACCAGTTGCTCCATGTTGCGGAAGGCTGGTTCGAATTCCCGCTTCGAGTCTGGAGCTGGATGACTGTTCCTGACGGAACACTGCCTCTCCATTCTATATTCCCCCAAGAAGACATCAATCGCGCATCATAAACACTGCTTGTGTATTCGCCGTCATATCTTTGTTCAGGATGGATCACGGTTGCTTCTGAAGGATTATTGGAAAGTGTGTATATATCATTCTTGACCGGATGGAGGAGGTAGACCTGTTCGGAATCTTTTTGAAACAGGAGTGAGACTTTTTCATCTTTGTCCAGCGTATAAAGCCGTCCTCTTCTGCCCGTTCCAAAAACGATTCTCTTTCTCACATCATCCCAGCATAGAGAATAAATCATATCCTTATCAGACTTCCAGACCTGTTTGACTTTTCCGTCTTTCTCTATTCTATAAAGCGCTGACGGATTATCTCCGTCTGAGTTGGAAATCCGACTGGATCCTGCACCGGACGCGCTGACAGTCAACGACACATCCGTACCTTCTCCCGATAAGACCGATGGTAATTGGCTGTCTTCAGATAACTTCACACTCCCCCCGGCTCCTGCATAAATACGCCCTTCATCATCAAGTGCAATCGTTCTTATCTCTTCATAAGGAGACTCAAATACCACTGAAGTCTTCTTCTCTTTTGAGATTTTATAGAGCAGTCCGGCCCCTCCGCTTCCGGCAATAAAACTGTCTTCAGAGATCCATTCCATACAGAGGATATGGTTTTCTTCAGAGTCGAAAATTTTCAATCCTTCTCCATTCGGAGTGATCTGATAGATCCCCCCATCTTCTCCGACCGCGGCCAGTATCGAACCTTCCGGGGTAAACACCATATCCCAGATATATTTCTCATGAGGATTGAAGAATTCCTCTCCTTCCCCTTTTTCTTTTATTTTATAGACTTTTCCATTGGGTGAAGTCCCGGCATAGAGGCTTCCGTCAGGGCCTAAAGCGAGACAAGTAACATCCATTTCCGGTGTTTTGAAATACAACTCCGGTTCCCCCTCTGCCGCAATACGATATACGGCCCCTTTATGGCCCGTACCTAAATATATAATTTTTTCCGGAGTGACAACCAGGGACAGAAAAAATTCCTCAGGAGGAGCTGTGAGTCCCTCTTCTGTTGGGGAAAGAATCAGTTTTCCATCTGAAGAAACCGATATGCCCTGAAATTTCCCCTTAATAAAATCATCAAATGACTCCAAGGTCCATTTCTGAGGAGTAACAGAATAGGCTACTTGTCCTAAAAATATCAAAACAAAAAACATCATAAACAGCGTTTTTTTCATACTCATTCTCTCTCTCAATTTAATAAAAAATCATTTCATCCTTATGGGGATCATAGCCGCTCCCCTGAACACAAACGGCACTTTGATCTGAAAAACACTCAAGGTTGATTTGCTTATCTCCGTAGGAATAGAGGTCGCAACACGGGAAGAGGAAAACATTGTCTTTATGCTCGGAGGAAGATTCGGAAGTTCTTCTCCCTTTAAGAAAAGTCCGGGTTTGTCTGCAAGTATCTTTATATAGATACGGTTATTTTTTCTCTGATTGCCCAGAATCCTGATCAACTGGTAGAGATTACGTGGCATAAAAGCCTGGGTCTGATAAAGACTTCTCTCAAGCTGTCCCATAGAGGACGTATCCCCCACAAAAAGATAAAATTTGGAACCTGAAGGAAGGTTAGGCGCCAGAAAGCCCCCTTCCTTTAAAACACTATCTCCCCTGAAATTGCGTGAATAAATTTTAACCTGGATGGCTTCCCCGGGAGAAACATCATATTTATCAAGCCAAACTTTTTCAAGATAAGAAATACTTATTTCTTCCGATGAATCCAGTTTCAAATCGATTTTATGAATCCCAAGGTCCTCAAATTCATTATTAGTCAAATAATAAGTTATGGCGGCCACTAAAGTCGAAGCATCCGTTATGGAAGAGTCAAAATTCCCTGAAAAGAGGTCTTCCATATGGATACTCATCCCGTTCTCAAGAAAGACATCTCCGTTTAACTCTAAAGTCAGGTCTCCTATGGACCTCTCCTCAGAAGACATTATGCTGGTTACAGCCACATTTAACAAAGAAGCGGTTAAAATTTTGTTTTCAACAATATTCAAATGAATATCTTTGGTTTTTTCACCGGAACGAAACAGCTCTATATTAAGAGGTACGAGAGCCGGCATTCTGCCAATTTCTCCATACATACCGGAACCCCGGTCCTGACTGAAATTCCCTATAATCTTCCCTGTTGACGTTAATTTCATTGAAGTTGAAAGACTGGGCACCACAGTAATAACATTGGCTTCCGTCATTGCATAACTAACCGGCCCCAGATTATAGAGAGGATGTCCGAATGCCAAAACGTTCTCCCCCTCCACATAAGTGGTTGTGCCGGTTGCCGCTACACTCAAATCCCCGGATATCAACTGGACACCTATGGGATCTCCCGCCTTTAAACTTGTTCCTGAAAAATTTTGCGTTCCTTCTTTCCTCTCCAAATACCCTACCTGTAGGGGGCTGAATCCAATATTGGAAAAAAAAGACTTTGACTTCTCAAAAGCCATGTTTGTAAAACCGCTGAAGATAAGCGGAATTTTCATGACCTCAAGGCTTTTTCCCTCATATAAGGCATGAGGATTTAAGACAAACTGTTTCTGGAATACTTCGGAAAGCTCATCCAGGGACAGATGTTTTTTTATGGGGATGGGGGGAGAATAACGGGACGGAGTATCCACGGATCTTCTTATCTCGATCATCTCTTCAATCGGGGTTATGCCGGCAATGGCTTCTGTGGAAAAAGGAAAGCTGTAGGCAACTGCGCCAAGCAATTTTCCCTGCACATACACGGGACTGCCGCTCATTCCCTGTATCACTCCGGTTTTTTCTAGATTACCCCCGCTCAATCTGGCTAAAATTATATTTCTCTTCGGCCCGACGCTCGGATCATTTTCCAGAACTCCTAATATCTCAACATTGAATTCTTCTATGGTTTTACCCTTGAGTGCGGTTTTTCCTATCCCTGTCATTCCCTCCTTTAATTGATCCACAGGGAAAAAAGAAGACTGTCCGTTTACGCCGGAAGAGGTGAATGCATAAAAGACTAAAATCATTAATACAACTCTCACAGATATTTCTCTCATTCTATCTCCTGTGTCATTGAACTCTATCTAACCTAACCTGTTCATAAAAAAGCAATCATCTTTTTACTGTCAGGTTTTATATAAGTATTAAACACAAAATACATTTCTTTCGTTACAACACATCATATGATTTTAAGCTTTTTTCCGCACTCTTCAAACAGCCCTAAGACTGTGTTGAGCTCTTCTTCAGTATGTGTGGCTGAATAACTTGTTCTGATGAGTGCATTGCCTATCGGAACAGCAGGAAAAATGACCGGATTGGTGAAAACCCCTTCTTCTCTTAACATCTTCCAGAGTATGAAAGCCTTCTCATCGTCCCCGATCATGACCGGAATAACAGCACTCTGAGTAGGGCCTGTTTCATATCCCATGGAATTAAAACCGGTTCTCATTTTTTTTGTTATTTCCCAGAGTCTTTCCCTTCTTTCCGGTTCCTTTTCAATGATATCAAGTGTGGCCAAAACTGTTGCAACCGAAGCTGGCGTGATGCTGGCACTGAATATAAGCGAACGGGCAAAATGTTTTATGTAAGAGATAACCTTTTTTTCTCCTGCCACAAATCCGCCCAAAGAAGCAAGGGATTTGCTGAATGTCCCCATTACCAGGTCCACATCCTCTTCAACTCCAAAGTGCTCAGAAGTCCCTCTTCCGTGCTTTCCCATTACGCCTATCCCGTGAGCATCATCCACCATGACCTTGGCATCATATTTTTTTGCCGCTTTGATAATTCCCGGAAGGTCTGCTAAGTCTCCTTCCATGCTGAACACTCCATCCACAATGATCAATTTACCGATATTTCTATCAAGGGAAGAAAGAACTCTTTCCAAATCCTCCATATCATTGTGTTTGAATTTATGGACTTTTCCGTAGGAAAGGCGGCAGGCATCAATAATACTGGCATGAACCATTTCATCTGATAAAATAGCCTCATCTTTCTGCACCAAGGTTGAAATGATCCCCTGATTGGTCTGAAACCCGGTGCTGAAAGCCAGTGCGGCCTCCTTTTTCATGAATCGGGCCAGCCTTTCTTCCAATTCAACATGAGCATCCAGTGTGCCGTTCAAGAACCTCGAGCCACAAGTGGCCACTCCGTATTTGTCCACAGCTTTTTTGGCAGCCTCCATCACACGGGGATGGTCGATTAAGCCCAGATAATTGTTGGAACCCACCATGATCACATCTTTTCCGTTGATCTTCACTCTGTTCCCTTTGACTTCCTGGATGGGTGTGAAATAGGGATACAATCCCATTTTCTGGGCCTCTTCAGCCCTCTTAAACTGATAACATTTATCAAATAAGCTCACGGCCACCTCCTGCTAATTATGATAAGACCTGAACCAAACATGTCTGTCTTGATAAGTTGACCTGATAAGTAATTTTCCTTACAATTTCTATCATGAAAATCTTCATAACCGGTGGTACTGGCTTTATCGGAAGCCACCTTGTTGATTTCCTATCAGAACTCAACAACACTCAAGTTTATGCTCTCACCCGTAACCCCAGTAATCTGAAGTGGCTGAAAGGACGTAACATCACTCTCGTGGAAGGGGATCTGTTTTCTCTGTCTTCTCTCCCTTCAGAACTAGACTATGTATTCCATATCGCCGGTGTTAGCAAATCCATAAAAACTCAGAGGTATTATACAGTAAACCAGGAGGGGACAGCAAGCCTTTTTCATAAGCTGGCTTCCTTAAATACAAACCTCAAGAAGGTCATATATTTAAGCAGCCTGGCCGCAGCAGGACCTTGCTGTGACGGGAAAATAGTCACGGAAAAAAGTCAGCCTTTTTGTGTGACTCCCTACGGGAAAAGCAAACGATTAGGAGAAAAGGAAGCTCTGAAATATAAGGAAAAATTTCCTGTCATCATAGTAAGGGTAGGGCCTGTATTCGGGCCCAGGGACAAAGATTTTCTTCCCTATTTTAAATTGATAAATAAAGGAATATTCCCTTCTCTGGATTCCAAAACCGGCCTTATGAGTCTATGCTATGTCAAAGACTTAGTCAGGGCTTTGTATTTATGCATGACCAAAGACATTAAAAGCGGAGAAATATTCCATATTGCCGATCCCCACCCTTACAGCTGGGATGATTTAGGAAAAACCATTGCCGCGGCTCTGGGGAAAAACCCTCTAAAAATAAATCCTCCTTACTTGCTTATTCGCATTGTGACCGCGCTCTCTGAGTTCAGCGCAAAAATCAGTAAAAATCCGAGTATATTGAACAGCGATAAACTAACAGAAATGAATCAGGAAGGATGGATAACCGATACCTCAAAAGCAAAAAAAGAACTCGGGTTTGAAACGCAGTACTCTTTAGAACAGGCTGTCAACGAGACCGTTCATTGGTACAAGGAACAGCACTGGCTGTGATGATGAGTTTGTTTATCTATTGGATGTGTAAAAAGTGGCGGAAAATTCCTCTTTATCCTTAAGACACCATCCTTCCTCCAGAGAACAGGCAAAATATTTAACTTGACCTCTGAGGATATGATTGCCCCTTTCAGCTTCAGGCTTAACAATAAAGGGGACCTTTACCGGATCTGACAGGTCCAGATATTCCTTCCCGTCCTTATCTATGACATTGATATCAAGATCAGAAGCTGTAAAAAAGTCTTTGGAAAAGGCCAGGGTATCTGAGGGGTCGATTTCGATGATAAAGGATGGTTGGGAGCTGATGAGTATTCCTTCTTTTACGCTGAATTTCAACTCAACATTCCCTTCCTGTTCTCTGGACAGCCTTTTCGGTTTTATGTTCGCACCGATCCCCAGTAGATCATATTTTTCAGCCGTAAGGAAAGGAAGAAGCAGACAAATTATTGTTATGATAAGTGTGATTTTTTTCATTTTTCTCTTCATAGTAAACCTGAATGATGAACGAGTCAAGGCTGCTGTAATCTTGATGAAATTCAGGTGTGGCTGAGGCAACATTAAAGAGGTCATTGAGAACGACCGAAAGGGAGTGCGGCAATCTGATGGCCTTTGAATTCAAATAATCATATAAAAAATTTGACTTTATTTTTTTATTTTTATTTATTATAATCCACAAAATAAAATGAGCTTGATATCCAGAATAACAGGAACAGGACACTATGTTCCGCCTCTCACTGTAACCAATTTCGATCTGGAAAAGGAAATGGATACTTCTGACGAATGGATACGCAAAAGAACCGGAATCAAAGAAAGACATTATGTTGAGCCCGGAGTGGGTTCTTCAGATCTGGCTTATGAGGCATCAAAAATAGCCATCCGAGATGCAGGAATCAAAAAAGATGACATCGAATTCATCATTGCAGCCACCCTGTCCCCAGATCATTATTTTCCCGGAATCGGGGTCATAGTGCAGTCCAAGCTTGGTCTAGGGAACATAGGTGCTCTGGATGTGAGAAATCAATGCAGCGGATTCCTTTACGCCCTTTCCGTGGCTGACCAATTCATAAAAGCCGGAAGGTATAAGAAAATACTGATAGTGGCTGCAGAAGTGCAGTCCACCAATCTTGACTATTCAGGCGAAGGACGGCACCTGGCCGTACTTTTTGGGGATGGAGGAGCGGCGGCTGTCATAGAGGCAGCGGATAAAGAAGAAAACAGGGGCATCCTTTCCACCCACTTATTCTCAGACGGAAACTACGTGCAAAAATTATGGATGGAAACGCCAAGCCCGAAAGAAAAGCCCACCTTTACGTATGATATAATAGATACAAAAAGATGCTTCCCTAAGATGGATGGAAAGCATGTGTTTGTCAACGCAGTTGAAAACATGCCCAAAGCTGTCTGGGCAGCTCTTGAATACAATAATATGACCATTGACGATGTGGATCATCTCATCCCTCATCAGGCTAATGATAGAATAAGCTTAATGGTCGCGCAAAAATTAGGGATTCCGGTCCCCAAAGTGATAAGGAATATCGACCGTTTTGGAAACACAACAGCGGCTTCTATCCCTTTAGCACTTGATGAATCTGTCAAAAACGGGCGCATAAAAAAAGGTGATATCATCGTGCTGACTGCTTTCGGGTCGGGATACACATGGGCATCGGCTTTGATGAGATGGTAATTTAATGCAATGTTAGACCAGTATCTTTATTTAACCCTATTTTTATGATAGGATTATTCTCTATTTAAAAATCATTAAAAATGGAATAATGCTTAAAATGAGGAGGAACAAATGAGAAAGATCTTAACGGTTCTTTTCATCCTTGTGTTTTCATGTGCCAGCGCAGGAATCCTAATATCTCAAAACAATAAAGAAGACGCTAAATTCTACAAAACCCTTGAAGAATATACGGATTCCTTATGGAAATTCTACCCCACCCAGGCTACACTTGCCGGCTTCCACGAATACGACGGCCAACTGGAAGATTTTTCCAGCCGCACTGTCACTAAACAATATGAGAATCTGCAAGAACTGAATAAGTCATTTATCGTTGAAATTGATCAGACGGCTTTGAGCCCTGATGCAAAAATGGATCACTCTGTGATCATGGATGGACTCTCCCTGGAATTACTTCAACACGAAGGCCTTCTTCCCTGGGAATATGATCCGTTGTTTTATAATAAAATTATATACAACTCTGTCAGGTCTTTGATGACAGGGGACTTCAGTACTCCTGAAGACAGAGCAAAAAACGCGGCCAAACGGCTGAGCGGTCTCCCCAAATTTCTAAAAGAGGCTATGAAAAGCCTGAAAACGCCCCCCCAACTCTCTACGGAAACAGCTATCAAACAATTCCCGGCAATAATGAATTTTTACCAGAACGAAATGCCCCAGCTCATCCAGGAAGCCCCCGATTCCCAGAAATCTGACCTTCAGAAAAATCTTACGGCAGTCATCCCTGCCTTAAATGAGTATCAAACCTATTTGAGCAGCGAGCTTCTTCCGAAATCAACAGGTAATTTCCGCCTCCTCCAGGCTCATGTCACAATGGCAAGAGCGGTTTACCAGAATCTGACTCCTCTCCAGCAGCTCGCTGAAATCGCTAAAGTCGACATAGACAACACGCGAAGAGAGATGGCTTTGATTTGTGTTTCCTTCTATAAGATCATGGATCCGAAATTTGATGTTCAAAAACCCCCTTCCAATCTAACAGATGAGCAGCTGAGAAGTGTCATCATCTCCCATGTCCTCGACAAACTCAAAGTCTTTCATATCTCTAAAGAGAACTTCTTTGAAGCTCTCACAGCTTCTCAACAGGAAGTGAAAAATTTCATACAGGAAAAAGGGCTCCTTGATAATCTGCCGGAAACTGAACTCAAAATAGAAGAGATGCCCGAAGTCTTTCAAATGGGCAACCGGTTCAGACTTGTTACCCCGGGTGTGTATGGCGATTCAGACCAATACACACTTCAGATCGCTCCCTTTGATGAGGATCTGAGTGACGAAGACATCCAGGCTGTTCTGGAGGATTATAATGATTTTATTCTCCCCTTCTATACCGCAAGAAACATATATCCGGGACCTTTTGTGCCAGCCTATTTCTCGCTGAAAAATGCCTCCCAGACTCAAAAATTATACCCAAACAAAACAGTATTATATGGGTGGCCTATCTTTGTCGAAGAGATGATGGCTATGTCCGGAATAGGTAACTATGACCTGAGGATTCGTCTCCATCAGCTAAAGATGAAGCTGACAGCTACCATTGATTTTATACTGGATCTGCAAATCCATGAAGGAAGCATGACCAAAGAACAAGCCATCAATTATATGACAAGGATGGGATTTCAATCTGAAGTTGAGGCAGAGAGAAACTGGAACAGGATTGTTCTGATGCCCCTTGAAGCTGGCTACGCATATGTGGGATACCAGGCCATGCTTGATATGGAAGAGGCTTACAAAAAAACCAAAGGCGATGCTTTCAGTGAAAAAGAATTCCTTCAGAAAATACTCAGCTATGGTCCTATTCCACTCAGACTGTTAAGAGAAGAAATCAAATAAGAATAAAAGAGAAACAACCATAAGAGAAAGGCCTGTTTTTTCAGAAACAGGCCTTTTTCATTTCTCTAAAAAATGATACACATTATTGATTCTCACGCCCACTTAAGTACCGAAGACTTTGACAAAGACAGGGACCAGGTCATCAAGCGGGCTTTTGATTCCGGAGTCGAAAAAATCCTCTGCCCAACCGAGGTTTCAGATAGTAAAATTTTAAGCACTACTTACAGCCTGATAGAAAAATACAGCCACATTACGGCCGCAGGAGGTGTTCATCCTCACAACGCCAGCCAGTACAATCAAAATCTTGAGAACAGAATCAAGGTTATGGCCGAAGAGAACAAGATCATCGCTGTTGGAGAGATCGGTCTGGATTTCTATTATAATTACTCCCCTCCTGCCGAGCAAAAACAGGCCTTCCAAAAACAACTTGCTCTTGCACAGAGCCTGAAACTCCCTGTCATCATCCACAGCCGGCAAGCCGCATCCGATGTGTTCGCTCTCATAAAAGAACAGAATTTCACCAACGGAGGCATTATGCACTGTTTTACAGAAAATCTTGATTTCGCAAAAAAGATGCTGGACAGAGGATTTTATATCTCATTTTCAGGAATCCTCACTTATCCTAAAGCTCATGACCTGAGAGAAACAGCAAAAAAAATTCCTGGAGACAGACTTCTTATAGAAACAGATGCCCCTTTCCTGACACCGGTGCCTTTCAGGAACAGATTCAAAAGGAATGAACCGGCTTTTGTTACAGAGACCGCAAAAGTCCTTGCAGAACTCAAAAAGGTTCCCTTTGAGTCCTTTGCGGAAAAAATGTGCCAAAATTTCAGTTCCCTATTTACTGAGAGCTAAGATAAGTTTGAAATATAAAATTTTTGGTGTTAATATACAATCCGTATATTAAAGACATGACACCTCAAAAATCTTTCAAACAGCCATCCCGGGAAAATCCCTCTTTAAATGACCTCTACTCCCTAATAAAAATCGAGCTGAAAGAGATAGAAAACAAAATAAAAAATTTCACCTCTTCTCCTAATCCTCTTGTTAAGGAAGTCAGCAACTATCTCTTCAGAAAACCGGGAAAAAAGATCAGACCGGCTGTTCTGACTCTTTGTTCTAAGTTATTCAAATACCAGGGAAACGAGCATATCCTCATGGGAACCCTTGTGGAAATGATTCATACGGCCAGCCTTATTCATGATGATATCATCGATGAATCTGATAAAAGAAGAGGGAAAGATACAGTCCACACCCGGTGGGGGCCTAACATAACAGTCCTTCTTGGTGATTATATCTACATAAACACCATAGGTTCTTCTCTAAACACAGCGAATCTGGAAATAACAAAAACACTAATTAAGGCCTCTGCTCAAATGATAGAAGGAGAACTGAATGAATATTATCTCAGTGGAAACCTTGAAATCACTGAAGAGGACTATCTGGATATTCTTAATAAAAAAACAGCTTCTCTTTTTTCAGCCTGCTGTCAAATCGGCGGAAGACTCGCTGGAGCCCCTGAAAAATTCATCACTATGCTGGGAGAATTCGGCATCAATTTTGGAATGAGTTTTCAGTTGATTGACGACCTTCTGGATTATACAGGAAACCCAGAATCATTAGGAAAACCAGTCCTGTCAGATCTGAGGGAAGGCCGTATAACTCTGCCTTTAATCTACACATTCAGTAATGACGGCCACGAAAACCGGAAAAGCATTTCTGAACTCTTTAATCAAAAAGACTTCAGTAAGTTAGCCCTTAAGAAAATCATAGATATTGTGGAATCCAATGGTTCGCTCGATTATACTTTCCAAAAAGCAAATGACTTTTCGACTTCAGCAAGGAATATATTAAACCATTTTCCAGAATCAGCTTTTCGCGAAAGTCTTGCCCGTATTTCAGATTATATACTTTACAGAAATAAATAGAATAATTCAGGTGGATGATGCTGGAGATAGAAGTCAAAATCAGAACCCTTGATCTGAAAAAAACACACGAAAAACTTTTATCTCTGGGTGCCTCATTAATCAAACCCAAACAATTTGAAGAAAACATTCTCTATGATTTTCCTAAAAAAACTCTTACAAAGAAAAATCAGGCTTTAAGACTCAGGTTTGTGGGGAAAAGAAATATTCTGACTTATAAGGGAGAACCGCAAAAATCAAGAAAATTCAAGATAAGAAATGAATTCGAAACCCAAGTCAAAGATAAGAAGCAAACACAAAAAATACTATCCTCCCTCGGCTTTAAACAGGTTTTCGTTTACCAAAAATACAGAACAGAATACAAGACTAAGAATTTAAAAATATGCTTAGACGAGACCAAAGCTGGAAGATTTCTCGAATTTGAAGGGAAGAGAGAAGATATCATTACGTTCACAAAAAAAATGGGATACTCAAAGGATGCTTTTATAAAGGCTGATTATGTATCTCTTATAAAGGAAATTGAAACAAGATAAAGAAACTTAAAGGGATTTACTGTCCTCGCTTTCCTCCTTTTTTCCCTTCTTCTCCTTTTCTTCCTCATCAATGACCTTAAAATCAATAACTCCTTTTTCAACTTCTTCCTGAGCAATCCGGATAAGGCTCTTGGATTTTGATTTTATCTTGGGTTTGGCCCCTTTTAAAAGCTGTCTCGCCCTTTTCGACACAAGTAAAATGAACTTATATTTGCTATCCAGGTCTTTGTAAGATTCCAATTATAAAAATCTCCTCTTCAATATATCAGCAAGTAAAATAACAAAAATCTGATTTAAATTCAACATATAATTTAATCTAGCCTTAAATCAACACCCAGCCTGAATGATGAACGAGTCCAGGTCAATCATATTTGACAAAGAAATAGCTCTTAATTAAACTATGCAAGAATTATGTGACCCGTTAGCTCAATTAGGCAGAGCAGCTGACTCTTAATCAGCAGGTTGAAGGTTCAATTCCTTCACGGGTCACTTTTTTTGGACCTGCCTGAAGAAAGCGTTCCCCTTATGTTCTTAAGAACTTTTGTTATTCCTTTGTCTCCGTCTTCAATAAAGAGCTTCTCAGTGGAATTTCGGAAATAAGAATTATGATAGACTTCGGACTTCGGCTTTGAAATCCTCAGGTCATACTCTCTTCGCTTGTCCGGATCACTTAAGACTTTATAGGCTTCTTTTATTTCCTGAAGCGTCTTTTCTCTTTGATCTTCATTAATCAGAGTGTAATGAGCCAGAGAATTTTTTTCATAAGATATCTGAGCTATTTGATAGGCCCTCTCAATATCCTGCTGGGAAGCGCTCCGGCTTACATTCATAACCTCATAAAGAGTTATTTCTCCTCTCAAGTTCATATTCATAACTCTATTTTTCAGTTAGTTTGGAAGCGATTGAAAGTATGGCCTTTCCTACATCCGAATCCGGATATTTATCCAAAACCGGCGTTAAATTTTTCACGCTTTCATGCACGATCTCGTTGAACGGGACCGCTCCCAGATAGTCTAAATTAATAACCAGAATTTTTTGAACAACATTAGAGATGGACTCTCCGAGCACGAAATCTTTCTCGTGCCTTGCTTTGTTGATGATAAGGCCGGGCCTGAATTTTTTGAGGGCACGGAACAGCAGGTCTGCATAATACTTATCCTGAGAGATGATTTCACTAAGAAAACTATACACCGACCTCGAATTGTCGTTTATCTGTTCCGTCACTTTTTTAATCAAATCCTGAATCTGGTAATGGTCTATGTATAATTTCAGAAGCCTTATGATACACGACTTTAAAAAATAATAAGCATTCTCGATAGATGTGGGTTCAGGGTTTACTACCAGTATTCCCGGATTGGAGAGCAGAAAAAAATCAATGGAATTATATGTAGAGCCTGTCCCGATATCAATGATGATGACATCAGAATCAAATGTTTTTATATGCCTTAATAATTTTAACTTTTTAAAATAATTCAGATTCGCTGTAAAAAGAAGATGGTCTGAACCCTTGACAAGGCGCAATTTATTATACCGAGTAGGAACAGCTACGTCCTTAAGTGTGGGGACTTTTTTTGTTAAAAAATCCCCTATATCCAAATCACTTTTCCTCATTCCAAGGAAAGTATGAAGATTGGCACCCCCTAAATCAGCATCAATTAAGGTGACCTCTTTATTTTTTTTTGAAAGACAGAGAGCCAGGTTTGCTGTCACAAAGCTTTTTCCGGTTCCTCCCTTTCCTCCACCCACTGCCCATATGGTCCTGGTGCGGTTCTGCCGTTCTGAAACGACCGGATTACTTCTTGTTCGCTTCGAATCCATAGTATAAATAATCCAAATTAATCAAAAAAAATATGTTTTAAGTATTTTAACACAGTCAAAACATTTGTAAAACAAAACAAGCAATAATAATTCTTTACTGTTTGACTTCTGATTTCTATAATAAAAAAAGTGAATCGTCAATGGATTTAAGCATACTCATCACCGCTGGGATTCTCATTACTGTTATTGTTCTGGCCTCTGTTTTGATTCTCAAAAGCACATTAAAAGAGACCTCAATTAAAATCGAAGAATTAAAACAGTCTCAATCAGAGAATAAATCCATGTCTCTTATGCAGCAGCAAATAAATGACCTTACCAAGAATATCAATCAACAGCTCAACAACATAAGCAGCCAATTCCAGAAAACCACCGGCCATATTGGCAACACATTAGGGGACGTTAAAGAAAATTTAGGAAGAATGGAAAGTGTCACCACTCAGGTTTTGGAAAAAGCCAAAAACATCTCAAATCTGGAAAACCTTCTCCGGGCTCCTAAATTCAGAGGGGGCTTGGGAGAATTATTTTTAGGTGACTTATTAGCTCAGATCCTTCCTCCCGCTCACTACAAGCTCCAGCACAAATTCAAAACAGGAGATATGGTGGACGCCATTGTTAAAATAGGGGAAAACACAGTACCTATTGATTCGAAATTTCCTCTCGAAAACTTCAAAAAATATTTAAACGAAGAAAACGAAAAAGAGAAAAAAAATCTACGAAAAAAATTTGTTTCAGATGTAAAAAAACATATCGATGTCATCCAGCAGAAGTATATCCTGCCTGATGAAGGAACCTTTGACTTTGCACTCATGTATATTCCTGCGGAAAACATATACTATGAGACCATTCTCCGCGAAGAAAATATAGTCACAGACAAGAGTATTTTCTCTTATGCCACCCAAAAAAGAGTCATCCCTGTTTCCCCGAACTCTTTTTTTGCCTATCTCCAGGTAATTGTATTGGGTCTTAAAGGTCTCCAGATAGAAAAATCCGCCCAATTTATATCTCAGTCTCTGACAAGGCTTCAAAACGACCTTTGTGTGTTTAAAGAAACCTTTGACCTTGTCGGGACTCATTTAAACAATGCCAGAACAAAATATGATGAGGCAGAAAAAAAGCTGTCAAAATTTTCAGATAAAATAAAATCACTGGATTCTTATGAAGCAGAACTGCTTGAAGAGAAAAAAAGTGACTGAGAGTCTATAATCTTGAGGAATATTTCAGTTCCTTAAATGTGATGATGAAGGATGTCTCCTCATTGCTTTCGACCTTCATGTCTCCATGAAGCTGTTCTGTCAGCATTTTAACTAACTGCAGCCCAAAGGAACCGGGTTTGTTCATACCAATCTTATTTTTGATACCCACGCCATTATCACTGACAACCAGCTTTAGTCGTGCATCGTCCATTCTAACCACAGAGATTCTAATTTTTCCCTTTTTTTTATCAGGAAATCCATGCTTTAATGAATTGGATATCAGCTCATTCAATAAAAGCCCTAAAGGAATGGCCGTATTTATGTCCAGGAAAATTTTTTCAACGTCTTTTTTCAAAATAATCTTCTCAGAATCAATTCCAAAAGATTGAAAAAGATATTGAGCTAAGCTGTCTATGTATTTTGAGAAATCGACTTTGGAGAGGTCCTCAGATCCATATAATTTTTCATGCACCATGGCCATGGTCTTTATTCTTCCCCGGCTTTCCCTAAAAATCTCAAGAATATTTTCATCCTTGATATTTACAGACTGAAGCGCCAACAAACTTGATATCACCTGCATGTTATTCTTCACCCTATGATGGACCTCACGCAACAGGACTTCTTTCTCGCGGAGAGAGTCTTCGATCCTCATCTTATCTTTCTTGCTTTCTGTTATATCCCGAATATAAGAACGGGTCCCGATGACTTGATTTCTTTCTCTTAACATGACCGCATCCACTTCACAATATAGAGGGGTCCCGTCTTTTTTAATTCCCTTAAATTCATAACTGCTTTTCACTTTTTTGCCACTGACCCGGCTTCTATGAAGATGGATAACAGTCTCCCGGTCTTCGGGATGAACCAACGTCAGAATTGTTTTTCCCTCAAGTTCCTCTCTGTTATATCCGAATATCTCACACAATCTGTCATTAAAATACCTTAAATTTCCCTCTCTATCATCAATGATGATGGCAACTCTTGCTTTTTCAACCAGACTCTTATATCTGGCTTCGGATTCTTTGAGCTGCTGCTCCATTTTTCTGTGTTCCGTTATATCATTGATATGGGCAACGCTCTGTACTTCTCCTTTCGGAGTTTTAAGCACATCTGAGACAACCTCAACCAGGCGCTTTTCTCCGTCTTTTCTAATGATATAAAACTCATATCTCTGAGGCACATCTTTTCCCCTTTGCCTCCTCCTGTATCTGCCTGTCACCAGATCTCTTGATTCCTTGTCAAGGAACTTCCTGAAATCTTCTCCTATGATCTCTTTTCTCTCATAACCTGA
The DNA here is from genome assembly GCA_964624145.1 of uncultured Eubacteriales bacterium. Lineage (GTDB taxonomy): Bacteria > Acidobacteriota > Aminicenantia > Aminicenantales > Aminicenantaceae > WJMT01. The sequence continues at coordinate 84,475 of CAZUXT010000005.1, forward strand.
AATCTCTACGACTCTCTCATTTACATAAGTGAACCTGAATCGATCATCCACAATAAATATGCCCGAAGGTGAGTTATTCACCACCAGACGGAAAAGCTCATTTCTTTCCGAGAGTTCTTCCTCGGATTTTTTTCTGCTTATGGCCGTTGCGACCTGCTCCGAAACAAAATTCAGCACATCTTTATCTCTTTCCGTGTATCGAAGTCTTTTCCTGTAACTCTGGACAGCCAGCACTCCGATGGTTTCTTTTTTTATCTTAAGGGGAACACCCAGCCAGTCCACGGAAGGAGGCCCTACAGAAACAACTTCTCCTTTCTTTTCCAGCTCTTTAAAAACATGCTCGGACGCAAGGAGAGGCTTTCCTGACTTTAATACATATTCTGTCAATCCTTTCCCCAATTTCTGAGGAGGCGGAGGATCTTCCTCCTGGTCTACAAAATAAGGATAATCCAGCAATCCAGACTTTTTGTCATAAAGAGCAAGATAGAAATTATCCTTAGCTGGCATTAATTTCTGTATGATTGCATGGATTTTCCTGTAAAGCTCATCAAGGCTTTTTACTGAATGCGCTGCCTCTGAAATTTTATATATCGAATCTTGTATCTTCTTTAACTGTTCCAAATCAGAGACTTTTCTCCTTAATTTTTTAAGATCTCCGGAAAGCTGCTTTTTTGCTTCTTTTTCTCTCTTCACTTGTTTCCTTTTTTTATCTATATTTACTCAGCCTGTACTCTCTATAAAAGCCATGCTGTGCTTATTTTTTTCTTCTATTCTGATTCCTCAAAAGAGGATAACTGCAGTTCTAATTTAGTCACCATCTCTCTTAATAATTCAATAATCTCCTCAAGGTCTTCAGGAGAAAAAATATCCCAGTCTTCAAGAGTGCATTCATCCCTGCCTCTTTCCAGGCTATCTATGGCATCATCGAGGCTCTCAATAAGCTTTTCACAGGTTTCTTCTTTTGTAGTCATTTCATTTCTCCTTTTCAATGAACCTGGACTTGTATATAATCCAGGTGAATTGTGTTTCTGTCTATATATCACATGAAGAAATTTATTGTCAAAGGGAAGTCTTCTTTTTTTTTCATTGACCTCTTAACTGATATGTGATATATTACATAACAGATGAGGTAGTTGGGTTACTCATACGAGAGCGTTTAGGTAAAGTAACGGTGGCTCCAATGACCAAAGGACTTATTTTCGATATCAAAAAATACGCCATCCATGACGGGCCGGGCATACGCACAACTGTTTTTCTTAAAGGATGTCCTTTGCGTTGCTGGTGGTGCCATAATCCGGAAGGACAATCTCCACAAAAAGAACTGTTCTATAATGCTGAAAAATGCCTTGCCGGTTGTACAGACTGCATCGCCGCATGCCCGAATCAAGCCATAACCAGAGACAGCATAGGGATTTCCATAGACAAAAGCAAATGCCAGATGAAGGAAGATTGTGCCGGGGCCTGCCCAACCGGAGCTTTAAAAGTCATAGGACAGGAGATAGGCACCGACGAATTAATGAAAGAAATCGAAAAAGACAGAATATTCTATCAAAATTCAAGCGGGGGTGTTACGTTTTCCGGTGGAGAACCTCTCATGCAAATCAAATTTCTGGACGCCGTGCTTGAGAAATGCAAAAGTCAGTACCTGCACACAGTTGTTGATACATGCGGATACGCACCCTTTAAGGATTTTGAGAAAATAATGGATAAAGTCGATCTTTTTCTGTATGACCTGAAAATGATGGATGAAGAAGATCATCTGAAATCTACAGGAATGGGCAACCAACTCATCCTTGACAATTTAATAAAACTGGGGAAATCAGGCAAAGAAATCCATATTAGGATTCCCTTGATCCCTGATGTCAATGATTCCCGGGAAAACGCACAAAAAACAGCTCAATTCATCCGAACCATTCCGGGAATAAACAGGATCAACCTCCTCCCCTATCACAGGGCAGGAACTCAAAAATACATCAACTTAAAAAGAACACCCAAAAACATGGGTCTTCTTTCAGAGGATAAAATAAAGGAACTACAGAAAATATATGAAACATACGACTTTTCTGTAAAAATCGGGGGATAAAATGAACAGCCGGATCAAAAAACTGAGAGAACAGAGCATTAACACAAAGCCATTTATATCCATTGAAAGGGCTCATCTGCTGACCGAATTCTATAAGAGCAGTGACGCCAAGAAAGTCTCAAATCCTGTCAAAAGAGCCCTTGCCTTTAAATACATTATGGAAAACAAAACCATCTGCATCAATGAGGGAGAACTCATTGTCGGAGAAAGAGGCCCTTCCCCCAGGGCTACTCCCACTTATCCCGAAATCAACACACACAGTCTCAAAGACTTATATATCCTGAATTCAAGGGAGAAAACAGCTTATTCCGTAAGTTCTGAAACAAAAGAAACCTATAAAAAGGAGATCATCCCTTTCTGGAGAGGCCAATCCATAAGAGACAGGATCTTTGACGAGGTATCAGACGAGTGGAAAGATGCGTACGAAGCAGGAATATTCACCGAATTCATGGAACAGCGCGCACCGGGGCATACGGTTCTGGATAACAAAATCTATAAAAAAGGTTTTCTTGATTTTAAAGAAGACATACGAAACAGTATGGATTCGCTTGACTTTCTCAATGACCCGGAAGCCTATCATAAAAAACAGGAACTCAAGGCCATGGATATAGCTGCGGACGCAATAATGATTCTGGCAAAACGCTATTCCGAAAAAGCTGCTGAACTCGCGAAAAAGGAAACAAACAAGAAGAGAAAAAAAGAACTCCGGAAAATCTCTGAGATCTGTGCTCGTGTCCCTGCTCACGCGCCCCGCAGTTTCTGGGAAGCGCTGCAGCATTACTGGTTTGTTCACCTTGGAGTGATAACGGAATTAAACGGATGGGACTCCTTCAATCCGGGAAGACTCGACCAGCATTTATATCCCTTTTATAAACAGGAAGTAGAGGAAGGAAGCCTCACAAAGCTAAACACCGCAGAGCTCCTGGAAGCTTTCTGGATAAAATTCAACAACCAGCCCGCTCCTCCTAAAGTGGGAGTGACCGCTGAAGAAAGCGGGACCTATACGGATTTCGCTCTCATTAATTTAGGAGGAGTGAAAACCGACGGGACAGACGGGGTGAACGAACTCTCATACATCCTTCTTGACATCATCAAAGAAATGCGGATACTGCAGCCCAGCTCCATGATCCAGATCAGCAAAAAAGGTCCTGACAGCTTTCTGGAAAGCGCCTTGAAGATCATAAAAACAGGTTTCGGGCAGCCTTCGATATTCAATACAGATGTCATCATTCAGGAACTCTTAAGACAGGGAAAATCCATTGAAGATGCCAGGGACGGAGGCGCCAGCGGGTGTGTGGAAACAGGTGCCTTTGGAAAAGAAAACTATACGCTCACCGGTTACTTCAATATGCCTAAAGTGCTTGAGATCACTCTGCACAATGGGTTCGATCCGAGGACACAAAAGAAAATCGGGCTTGAAACCGGAGACCCGACCAAATTCAGTGACTTTCAGGACCTTGTCCATGCCTTCAGAAAACAACTGAATCATTTCATAGATATAAAAATAGAAGGAAACAATATCATAGAAAGACTCTACGCAGAATATATTCCCGCTCCCTTCCTCTCTCTCATCACAAGCGACTGTATTCAAAACGGAAAGGATTATCACGAAGGGGGAGCCCGATACAACACGACCTACATCCAGGGAGTGGGACTGGGCACCATGACCGACTGCTTTACCTCCATCAAATACAATGTTTTCGATAAAAAGACAATCCCTATGAAAGATCTCCTTCGAGCGCTAGACACGAATTTTAAGGGAGAGGAAAATCTCCGGCAGCGGCTGATACATAAAACTCCCAAATACGGAAACGATGACGATTATGCGGATGAAAATTTGAAAATTATCTTTGATATATACTATGAGGCTATAAACGGAAGGCCCAACACCAAAGGGGGAAAGTACAGAATAAACCTGCTCCCTACCACAGTACATATTTATTTCGGAAGGGTTACGGGGGCTACGCCTAACGGAAGAAAAGCCTCAGTCCCCCTATCAGAAGGCATATCCCCCACTCAGGGAGCGGATACCCTGGGTCCCACAGCCGTCTTTAAATCAGCATCAAAAATAGACCACGTAAAAACAGGGGGGACTCTGCTCAATCAGAAGTTCAATCCCCAGCTTTTCGACGATGAAGGCATCAATAAACTGGTGAAACTTATCCGCTCTTATTTCAGTATGGACGCGCATCACGTTCAGATAAATGTGGTCTCAGCAGATACTCTGCGTAAAGCTCAAGAAAATCCCGAAGAATACAAAAACCTGATTGTCCGCGTGGCCGGTTACAGCGATTATTTCTGTGACTTAAATAAAGACCTTCAGAACGAGATCATTTCAAGAACAGAGCATATGGAAGTATAGGACCTGCTACCACTTGATCTTAAAACTGACTCTCACCTGGCGTGGCTGCTGCCTTCCCCAGACCTCACTAAAAATCTGATGTTCTCTATTTTCATTCCCCCTCATCTTCTTTTCTGACACATTTCTAGAAAAGGGATTGAAAATAATGATGTCAAAAAAAATAGAATTTAAATGTTGATTTTTTGCAAATATCGATTCCTGATTTCTCGGATATTTTACTCTGACCTTGACAATTCATCAGAAAAACATATATTATATTTCCATAACTTACCAATAATGGTAGGAAATAGAAATGAATTATGGGGAATTGATAGATCTCTTCGGAGACAGACCGTTTTTTGAAAGTGATGAAGTCCACCTCCTCTTTAATGAACCTCGGGGACAAATAGAAGCACGCCTCTCACGCTGGGTGAGTAAGGGAAAACTGCTGAAACTCCGGCACAAGAAATACCTTCTTCCGGAAAGATATCGCAAGACCGAACCCAATGCCGGCTATATCTCTAATTTTTTATACAGGCCCTCTTATGTGAGTTTAAGAACAGCTCTTGATATTTACGGATTCATCCCCGAATCAACCTATCTGTACGAAGCTGTCACTCCAAAGAAAACAGCTGTCTGGAAAACACCTATAGGTATTTTCACGTATCATTCCTTAAGAAGGGAGAGGTTCTGGGGATACACCCTGTATCCGGAAACAAGAAGCGCTCATCCCCAGGAAAATTTTATGCTGGCAGAACCAGAAAAGGTTTTTCTTGACCTTTTTTATCTCATCAAAGGAGAATGGACTGAGGAGAGAATTGTGGAGATGAGGTTCCAAAATCTAGGGAAGATTAAAAGAGCAAAACTTCTTGATTACTCAAGACGTTTCAACAGCCCTAAAGCAAACAGAGGGATTCATCGTTTTATAAGGATTCACAAAGAGGAAATAGAATGAAAGAACAGGCTTTATCCATTGCAGCAGAGGAAAAAGATCCCCGCCTTTCTCTTAATAAATTAAGAGAATATCTTCATCATGTGATTCTTAGAGAACTGTTTGAACAAAACGCGCTTGATGAACTCGTTTTTCACGGGGGGACAGCCCTAAGAATCCTTTATGATCTGAGAAGGTTCTCAGAAGACTTGGATTTTCACTTAAAAGAAAAGAGCCTTTTTGATCTAAAAGGTATTGCCCAGTGGATACGAATCCTCCCCAAGGATTTCGCACAGAATCCTCTTTAGTGCATAAATATTTGCCGTTTGGGGTTATCCATCATGATAAAACTTCATTTCTTGCAGGAAAATTACATGCTATCCTTCAACGTTCTTATACCAAGGGAAGGGATTATTATGATCTCTGGTTTTATCTGAGCAAATGGAAGGATATGCTTCCTAATCTTCTATACCTCAATAATGCGCTCAAACAAACAGGTTTTAAAAGGTCCACTCTCAAAAAAGAAAACTGGAGACAAATCACCGCGGAAAGAATAAAAGAAACGAATTGGGATTATGTGGTAAATGATGTGGAGCCCTTTCTTGAAAACCAGAATGACATAAGAATTTTCACTAAACAGACTCTTCTAACACTGCTCAGTTAAAGTAGGGATATTTCTTCTATCCTTCTTTTTTTATTAATGAGGGATATCTGCTTTGACCTCAGTGCTTACGGTAAAGAACTGATAATCTTCATAATGAACCGTGATCTCGGTCCGGTTGTAAAGCTTTCTTTTGTTATGATAGTAAGCTTCAATGAGTGAGTACTTATTGGGAAATCTTATGCCCTTAATCCTGTGTTTGAATTCCACAAAACACTTAATTTCAGGCCGTGCTTTGAGGAACTCCGCTTCAATCTCAATGGCATCCATGTTTTCAACTGAATCAGATGTCCACTCGATCTTGGTGATGCTGTAGTCTTCCTTACTTATCCAGGCTTTCCCGTGCATCTTGTTTCCCTGTACATGAAGATTGGGTATGGCTTCAATGATGATTTCTTCATCCATATAGTGTTTTTCTCTTCCTATGATCCTATAGTCATAATCGGCTTGATTGGACTTTCCGAAAAAAGCTATAGGCGCTAAGAGAAGCTGTGAGTGCTGGAATCTTGTTTTAAGTTCCGCATTTTTTTCATGTTTTTTCTCATAATTTTCACTGAGAAGAATCCTTTTTTCCATCACTTTGTTGGTATATGGTTTGCGTATGAGCTGATAGTCATAAACATAGCGGTTTACGTCTCTTCCTGGAAACCAGCGCATTGACATTTTTAAGTAAGTTCCATCATCTAAAATTTCTTCTCGAAGGGTTGTTTCATATCTTCTGCCTGCAACAAATTGCTGTTCAACGATCCTTTCATTGCAAACGAAATAAAGGGCTAGACTTCTTATTTTTTCACAGTAGTCCGCACATTTTTCCAATATGGTTTCTAACTCTGTATCGTTTGAGCTATCAGAAGGTGTTTCCTGGCCTAAAACCAGTGATGAAAAAATTAGTAAAAAGCACAAAAGAATGAATATGGTTTTCTTTTTCATCTCTAACCCCTTCAAATATAAATTAATTCAAAGAGCTCTTTATGTCAAAGCAGCGAATGAATTTTTTTTTAATTTTTTTAATGTCAACGCCTTTATCTCATTGACTAGGTGGCGGTGACTGGTAGGCAAGAATCTTGTCAGATCATTTTTAATTTCATCTGGATCAAACTCTTCAACAGCCTCAATTAACTTTGCTTTGCCCATTTTCTTTTTATAAAGAGCCATTTTATTGTTTACTAATTTCCAATCAAGAGGTACTTTTTTTGAGAATAAAAACCAGATATCAAAAATATCCCTCCCCCTGCTTCTTGTTAAAATAGCTCTTACTTTCTCTGCCAGCAGCTCTTCAATTTTTAAATGAGATACAAATGGATAGGGCCCGACTGGAAAATTGGTTTCAATATAAGAGGATTCACCCCCAAGAACAGGTTTTTCTCTCATGGAAAAATCCAATCTTATGGTTAGAGGGAATTTAAGTTCAGAGAGTTCAAGGCGAATTTTTCCAGAAAACGATTCACCAATCGACTCCATTCTCTTAAAACTAACCCCCGCTGCCTCTTTGTTTAGCTTCCGAAGGGATTTATTAATCAATATTTTCAGTCTATTTTCAGAGATAAGGCTTGTGAAATCTAAATCTTCGGAAAATCTAAAAGAACCATATAGAAATCTTAAAGCTGTCCCCCCTTTAAAATAAATTTTTTGGCTCTCTTTTTGATTGTAAAAATACTTGAGAAATAATAGTTGAAGATATTCGCGATAAACAGTAAACAAATCTATTCTTAATTCCCTGCTTAAGTCTTGGGCTGTATCTTTGTCTAACATATTTCTAATTTTTCGACTAATTTCTGTAAAGGAATAAATTTATACTTTTTATATAATTTTTTGAATTTTTTCTTATCAACCGGCTCAAAGTTTAGGTCTGTCACATGAATTATTCTTAATTTTTTTGCCATAAAATAAAGCTCATCCAATAAAGCCTTTTCAGGCGTTGCTATTAAAAATTTATCCTTTTTTACAAAACCAAAAAAATACTTACTCTCTAAATGAGAGAATTCATATTCTTTTTCTTGATAAGTGATGTGTCTCGGTTTCAAGGGAGTGATTGATGTAACTGTGTAGGGAAATTGAGACAAAATTCCATAGAAAGAAAGAGCGCTTTCTAAAGAAATATAGGAGGGATTGACCAAGAAGTTAGCTAATTCAAAATCATTATACTCCCTTAAAGAAAAAAGATATCGGCCCTTAATGATTCTCTGAATCACTCCCTCTTTTTCCAGTCTTTGCAAGAGTTCATAAAGAGTCTTAATTTTTTTTGTTTCGAATATTTTACTGGCATCAGTTACATCAAAAAATGTGACTTTTTTTTGATGCAGGATCTTTATTGCTTTAGCTTTTGTTATAGGTTCCATATTTGCTATCATATTATAGCAATTATGGCATCTATGTCAATTTAAAATCTTCTCTTCTGAACAATCTCGTACTGATAAACTTTGGCCTCACTATAATCCAAGACCAGAAGCCGACTCCCATAGGCCCAGATGCCGTGTCAGGTGTGACTGAGAGGAATTTCCTGAAAGAGCAAACCGTTTGCATCAAACACCTCCAGTTTATACATGTCGGACCTGCCCTTAGCCTCAGCCTTTGACCTCAGTGCTTACAGTGAAAAAGCGGTAGTCATCATATTTGACCGTAGTCTCAGAGCGACTATTTCTGCGACCTGAATAAAGACCTTCAGAACGAGATCATTTCAAGAACAGAGCATATGGAAGTTTAGGACCTGTCTACCACTTGATCTTAAAAGTGACTCTTGCCTGGCGCGGCTGCTGCCTTCCCCAGACCTCACCAAAGAGAGGAATGTCTTCCTTTACATAGGATATGGGCTTCTGGCTGTTAAAAACATTCAAAACATCTATCCGCAATACAGAAGACACAGGAGAGGAAAGCCCTATATTTCCCAGCTTTATCTCTTTTTCTATCCCAAAATCAAGGTAATGATGGGCCGGTGTTTTCCTGGATCCCCTTGTTTCCGGAAACGAATAGTAACCTCCGAAATAGGGGACATAACCCAATTTTTCCCAGTAATATCCTGATATCCATTCAAACGCTGCGGACACACTGAACCCATAAGGAGCAAGAAAGACCGTCAGGAGTTTGAAGTCGTGGTCAACAGAATAGGGCAGCTTCCCGTACCAGCCTTCATCCCCAATCCCTCTTCCTCCCAGTCCCCCGAGGGCCCAATCATAATATTCTTTGATTTCCTCTAATCCGGGAAGACCGGGAATAAATATGTGGTTGCCGAACAATCCCAGGTAGTTTGTGCTGCCTTCTTCCTGGGACCAGGAACCGGTCTCTGACTGGCCGGGATTTGTGCCTTTGGCCGAAGAATGGCTGTAGGAGGCATTCACAAAAAAGCTCCTTCCTATTTTTCCGTTCAGCTCGAATTCCACTCCGGAATAATTTCTTCTCTTGTGCTCAAAATTATCATATAAAAATTTATACTGGCTTATTGGATCAAAAACAGCCAGCACTTCCATAAGGTCATCTGCCCTGGAGTGAACATAACGGGCAGAGAAAGCCCAGTTGTTACCGATTCTTCTGTCATATTCTATAAGGTATCGAGTCAGAAAATCCGGCTTGATATCAGAGGCGATCTCAAAAGGCTGGTTCTTTTGTTCATTTTCAAAAATCCAATTGGAGGGGTCATGCAGCTCGGCTGTATCCGGATTTATCCCTCCCTGCCATCTGTATGTCCTGAAGCTCAATCCTGCTCCTGAATTCAAAAGCCCCAGGGGCATGGTGGTTATGACATCTGAAAATCTTCCCCAGCCCAATTTGATGATATTTTTACTGTCCCCTGTTATGTCAACGGACAAAGACAAGCGGGGAGATAAAAAGTCAGCTAATCCCCAGGAAAACATCTTATCCCCATTGTTATCCAGGCATATTTGAGTCTGGCTTCTGAGGCCAATCATAAACGATACCCTGTTCCACGTCATCTTGTCGTCAAGATATACACCTATGCCTCTTGAAGAATTAATAAAATCAAACACTCCGTATTCATAAAAGAAAGTGGGTGTCTGCTGTCCTTCCCTCCATGAACTGAAATAATATTTCGTTCCGCTTTCAAAGCCATTGTCCGGGAACAGGTCTTCATCCTTTCCTGTAAAATCAACAGCGAATTTTGAGGAGAAATCAAAGTACTCCACGCCGATATTCAATTCATGATTTCCAAAAGCTTCGGTATCAAAATACTTCGTAAACTTCATACTGAAATCAAGTCTGTTTTGATTATCCGTAACCCCCCCGTACGAATTATTGATATTGCGTCCCAAATCCTCAATGTAATACATGGAAGGCCCCAGGTCATCATCAGAAGGATGTGTGAGTTTATTTCTTTCTATGTACCCGAACCCGGCTTCCAAAAGAGTTGTGGAATTCAATATCCCCCTGTAATTGACCCGCATTATGTAATCAGTAAAGTCTTTTTGTTCATACAATTCGGGAACCCCTATCCCGCCTTTTTGGTCCAGACTTTTCTGGAACACAGCCGTGGTTGACAGATTATGGCTGCTGTTAAAAGCATAAGTGAATTTGGCAAAGAGATTATTCACCAGCGTGCTTTCCTTGCCCCCTGGAACATATAAATAATCTATGTGGGCATCTCCTGTTTCTGCTGAATCACTGAAGACATTGTCCGAAACGAAAAACCAGAGTTTGTCCTTGATGACCGGCCCGCCAATATTGAAATACCAGTCATAATTCGAGAAATAATCCGGCTCGCTTATTACGGAAAGCTGTTCCTGTTTGGGTGACTGAAGGTTCTTATCCATAAACACAAGCGAAAACTGCCCTGAAAGGTCATTACTACCGGTTTTTGTAACCATGTTTATGATCCCTCCGTAAGCAGATCCGTATTCCGGACTGAAGGGATCGGAAATCACCTGTATCTCTTCTATGGCATCAAAATTAAGGTTTATTCCCGAATTTCTCAACCTCACGCCACTAATACAGAGTCCGTCTACGATCCAGTTGTTGCCTTCCTGTCCCTCTCCGCGGAAACTGGGCTGCCCTTCTCCTGACTGGCCTTTTCTGGTGTTCATTCTAACACCTGTTACTCCGGGAGTAAATTTAATGGCATCGACAATGGTTCTGTTCTGCCCCGGCAATTTTTCAAGATTATCGCTGTCCAGATAATAGCTGGTGTCCGCAGAAGTTTTATCAATCAACGGCGCCGGAGCCGTGACAGTGACTTCCTCCTCCAGTTTTGATTCTTTCAAGGTCACGGCTAAATCTGTGACTCTTCCAAGACGGACCACAACATTTTCCCGGACATGAGGTGTGAATCCCTGCAGATAAAAACTAATGGTGTATTCTCCTATGGGAAGAAGAGGGAACCGAAATCCTCCGTCCGGAGAAGAACGGACGGTTCTTATACCCTGAAGGCTGCGGCTTTCAATAGATATCTCAACTCCCGCAAGTCCCTCTCCCTCACTATCCTGAACACGCCCTTTTATCTCCCCAGTCTCACTCGAAAATGCCGGAAGCACTAAAAATAAAAACATACCTGAGAACAGAATGAATAATTTTATTTTCTCCATTTATTCCTCGTAAAAAAGACGGCTGTTATCCCCTTTTTTCCTTTGTTTTTCTCCTCTGTAAAATGCAGGAGCTCCCTCTCATAATTGATAATCCCTCTTATAGCACAGGGGGCAAATGTTGTCAAAACAAAACCAGGGGTGGAATTTTCCTCAGGGTTGACATTCAAACCCAAATAAGTTATAAATTTTGTACCTTGAGATAAGGAGGTGAATTTTTTGGCATTTGTTGTCGTAGAAGACGGTGAATCTATAGAAACAGCTTTGAAAAGATTCAAGCGGAGAGTACAGCAAGAATCCATCATAAAAGAAATCAAAAAGCATTCTGTATACATCAAACCGGGCGAGAAGAGACGGATGAAGGACGCTCAAGCAAGAAAACGGATGAGAAGGCGCCTGAGAAGAGAACGGCAAAACCATTATTATTAATTCCTCCGATACTATCCAAGGGTTCTCCTCCCAGTCCATACAAACGAAAAAAGTCAGTGGAAGCCTTAGAAAAAACGCACGTAAGCAGAAAACCTTTATGGTTGAAGGTAAAACAACCCACTCATCAGAACTTTTTTAAGGTTTCCGGCTTACTCAAAAAAAAGGGGCTTCACACTATCTGCCAGAGTGCCAAATGCCCCAATATCTCCGAGTGCTGGTCTCAAAAGACCGCCACTTTTTTGATAATGGGAGATGTTTGTACCAGAAACTGCCGTTTTTGTGCCGTCAAATCAGGTATCCCCGAAAAACTTTCCTCAGAGGAACCCGCCCGCATCTCGGAAGCCGTAACAGCCATGGCACTTACATATGTTGTGATCACATCCGTTACAAGGGACGACCTTAAAGATGGCGGCGCTTCTTTCTTTGCCGATACAGTCCATACGGTCAGAAGCAAATCAGCGGATATAAAGATAGAGCTTCTCATCCCTGATTTTAAAGGCAGTACAGATGCTCTGAAAACCGTGATCCGCAGCCGGCCTTCGGTCATCAATCATAATCTGGAAGTCCCTTCCGTTCTGTACTCATATATAAACAGAGATCCCAAAAATTATGTCCGTTCCTTAAAAGTGATTGAAAATGCAAAAAAGATGGGAGCTTACACCAAGTCCGGTATTATGGTCGGCCTTGGAGAAGATTATCCGCATATAATCCAAACATTTAAAGACCTGAGAAATGCGTCCTGCGACATACTGACCATAGGCCAGTACCTTCAGGCCACAAAATCAAATCTCCCTGTAAAAAAATATTACAGTCCGGATGAATTCAAATATTTGAAAACCACAGCTCTGAGTATGGGGATAAAGCAGGTTGAATCAGGGCCTCTCGTTCGGAGTTCTTATAGGGCTCATGATTTATATAACCGTTTGATGAAAGAACATTAAAATGCGTTATTTGATATTTACGGACATTCATGGAAATCTGGAAGCACTCAATACGGTGCTCAAGTTTGCTGAAACAAAGAGCATTGACCACTCCCTTCTTCTGGGAGATCTTGTGGGTTACGGTGCGGATCCAAGAGAAGTCATCAATAAAATCCAGGGCATAGGATCCATTTCAACCATAAGAGGGAACCATGACAAAGCGGTTGCTAACATTGATTCTCTGGAAGGCTTTAATGCGGTAGCAGCGGCTGCCATTGTATGGACAAGAGAAAATCTGTCTGATGAAAACATGCATTTTCTTTCCCAACTGCAAAAAGGCCCTCTCACTGTCCATGAAAACATCACTTTGTGTCACGGAGCTCCGTTTGATGAAGATTATTACATATTCGGAGAGCTGGATGCTGCCGAAGCATTCGCCTATATTGACACTCAATTGACATTTTTCGGTCACACCCACCTTCCGTTTGTTTATTCCTTAAAGAACGGTCTTGTGAAAGGCTCTTACATTTCCGGAAACGAGGAGGAAGTCGTATTAGAAAAAGACACCAAATACCTTATTAATCCGGGTTCCGTGGGTCAGCCCAGGGACAGAAACAGCCTCACATCCTGCGCCATATACGACTCTGAGAAACATAAGGTCAGCTTCTTCAGAATGAAATATGACATAAAAAAAGCTCAGGACAAGATAAGAAAGGCAGGGCTCCCCCCCTCCTTGGCAGATAGGCTTTCACTGGGGGTATAGGAAATGACTTTGCTTCACACTTTTATGGCCTTTGAAAAAGGCTGTCTTATTCTGATAAAAAACAAAACCGGCCTTCAAAAAATCACCTATGTTAAAAACAAAAATCTCATAGAGCCCATTCTGGATCAGTACAAAAAATCAAATATCCCTCTCCTTCCCGTTGCCAAAGAGTTCAAACAGGAAAAAGAATTATTCAGACGTTATTTCCAAGGTGATCCTGTTGATTTTTCCTCTCTGAGACTTGATTTCTCAGAAGGAACGCCCTTTCAGAGGAAAGTCTGGAGGGCTACGCAAGAAATCCCGTACGGACGCTTGGAAACCTATAAATCCCTGGCTCATAAAATAAATCACAAAGGGTACCGGAGTGTGGGAGGCGCTTTGGGAAAAAATCCGTTTCTCATTGCTGTCCCCTGCCACAGAGTCATTCGAACAAACGGAGATTTAGGAGGATTCGGAGCCGGATTGGACCTGAAAAGATACCTCCTCCGCCTCGAAGGTACATGGGTCTAGGTACAGGCTGATTTTATGAATCACCTAAAGAGGGATTGGCATAGCAGTACAAACACGCATGCGGACAGCTCTGCTTATAACTCCCGATATCCACTGATTCCGTACACCTGCATTCTTTTCTCTGGCTTTTGTCTTTTCTGAGAGACACCGCCTCTTTCCCGGGATGAAGCTTCTGCAAAAAAGCCCCGTCTATACAGGAAGACTGATTGATTCCTTCTACGACAGTCAAAAAATTCTGGCTGCATGAATAAAGATTCAATCCCCATTTAAAGGCGATATCCGCTAAGTAGCGAGCTGCCTCAATTTTTTCCCCTTCAGAGGGATCCCTGTAGTGAAAATTATGTTTAAGGGCCCTCTTTTTTGCTTTTCCATACCACTGGACAAAACTGAATCTCACGTCTTTGATCCCGCAAGAGCTGATTTCAGGGGCTAGCTTTTCAAAAAATTGAATATTGCTGCAGAAGCCTCCTCCTTCTTTCCAAAAAACGACCGGATCGAATCTGACCGAAACCCTGGCAGGGCTTCCCGCAATGTTTATCAACTCCCGGAGCTGCCGGACAGCATCTCCGGGAGGAGGTGAATTTTTTTCTATGAAAGTCCCGCCAAGGCCTGTTATGGTGAAATGAAGATATATCTGGTCATATTTTTTAATGTTTTTCAGCAGGCTGTGCCTGTCTTTGATGAGATTTGAAAAATCCTTTGACCAGAGAACCAGGGTATGGACTTTCTCCGGACTTAAGTCGACCGAATATTTATGCCCTGAAGGCCCGAATACCACAGCTTTCTCTCTCTGCACACTCTGGCTCAGCCATTCGGGGAAAAACGCAACCACATCACTTCTTCTTGAGGCACTGATCACTTTTTTCATTATATCTTGACACCAAAACGACGTGGTTTTAATATTACCTTGACTGACCTGGCCTATTTATAAAAAATTGGCGGTCTTTTTATTATTGTTTTCATTTCAATGATATGCAAGATTTTTTCCATGTTACAGTATAAAATATAAAAAATGTCGATTTTAAGAGCCGAGAATCTCAGAAAAAGCTTTAACCAGCGTGCCGTGGTGGAAGATGTCTGTATAAAAGTCAAATCCGGCATCATCGCTGGGATGCTAGGAAGAAATGGAGCTGGAAAAACAACCACGTTTCGCATGGTCACAGGTTTGACCCCACCGGATAAGGGCTCTGTTTTCCTTGACGACCTGGATATATCCTATCTTTCCACCACACAAAGGTCAGAAAAGGGGATCGTGTATCTCCCTCAAGAAAATTCCGTGTTCATGAAAACTAATGTCGAAAACAATCTCAAAATGATTCTTGAACTCAAAGGATACAACAAGGACGAACAGGAGGAAACCGCAGCCTATCTTCTATCAGAGTTAGGTCTATCATCCCTGGCAAAGCAGCCGGCGCACAGCCTTTCCGGAGGGGAGAGAAGAAGGCTTGAAATCTGCCGCGCTCTAGTGCTCAAGCCTAAATTCCTGCTTCTGGATGAACCATTTACAGGAATAGACCCGTTGACCATCATCGAACTTCAAAAAATATTTAAAAAATTGAAAAACAAAGGAATTGGCATCCTTTTGTCTGACCACAATGTCAGAGATACTCTTAAAATCACTGATTATGCCTATGTGATTGACAAAGGAAAAATCCTCGTCAAAGGGACTCCTGAAATGATCGCTTCGGATAAAAAAGCCAAACAAAAGTTTCTTGGCGAGAGTTTCAAATTATAATTGGATTACTGCCCCGAACCATTCACGAGTCATTCTTTGGAAAGACATAATCCCCTATGGTCTCCCCAAGAAAAAACAAAAAGAAAAACAAATAAACAGAAAGCAGTATGACAAAAAAGACAATGACGGCCAATGTGGAATTGGATATCAACTGAAAAACAGTTACTGAAGTGAGATATGAAGCAATCCACAGAGTGACAAACCACAAACCAGCAATAAAAAGCACATCAAATACACGGGACTTAATCCAGGCTGAAATCTTTATGGAGGGCTTTTTAAATAATTTTAAAGGCTCTTTTTTGTCCCGGAGTTCCTCTCCCTCATAAAAAGGAAGGTCTTCCTGTTCATCCGTATCAACAGGTTCCTGTTCCTCTTCAGGTTCCTCGGATGCGGTCACTTCCTCTTCCATAATCTCCTCGTCTTCTTCCTCCTCTGCCTCTAATTCCTCAAAAGAATCCTGTGCGAACTCTTGTTCCTCTTCCCCGGTTTTCTCCTTTTCATCTTCATCCTTTATGGTCTCTGCCCAGGGAGGGATCTCCCCCTCTACTTCCTCTATTTTGCCTTTGATCTGCTGCCTTTCTTTTTTTAAGGAATCAAGAAATGTCTCAATTTCTTCTTTTTCTTTCTCTGAAGAATCCAGTGCTTTCTGCAGGTCCTCAGTCTTTAAAACAGGCTCCCCGCTTTTTTTATCCTCAGTCAATTCTTCTTCAGGAAGCCCTTTTGTTTCTTTTATGGAGTTCTCCTCCTCGCCTTTTTCTCCTTCAAGTTTCTCTTCCTCATCCAAATCCTCTATGTCTTCCTCATCATCCATGAGGTCCTCTTCATCCTCCAGATCTTCACTTTCATCTTCTCCTCTGTCTTCTTCCTCTTCCTCTTCGTCGTCAATGTCTATATCTTCTTCTTCTATATCCCCTTCGTCTTCAATGTCTGTCTCTATTTTCTTTTCTTCTTCGTCTTCAATTATTTTTTCGCCGGGAATTTCCTCTTCTATTTCTTCATCTTCAGGAAACAGAAGCCTTGTTCCACAGTTGGAACAGTACTCACCGTCTTCTTCTACTATTGCTTTACAGTAAGGACACCTTCGGATAGCCATTTTTCTCCTTATTTATAAATCGAAAAAAATTTATTGTCAATCAAAGTATCAAATTGACAATCCTTTCATTTTCCTTTCCTGAAAAATTTAAAAGGCCCGCGTAACTTATAGGTCCTTTGGACTCTTCCAAACGGGAATCCTCCCTTACTGACCAACCGGACATCTTCGAGAGTGTAAAATGCCTTGGGATTAAACTCTCTCAAAATGCTGATGACTTCACTATAATCACACCTTCGGATGACCATAAAAATAATGCTGACATCTCCCTGTTTTCCCTGCGCCAGAACTTTTGTCACAGGATAACCTCTGGCTCTTAAGTTCTCTATCAATTGAGTTGCATCTATTCGTGTGATGATCCGCAGAACAGCATTGCCGACAGCCAGTTTCTCTTCAATACAGATCCCAATATAGGTCCCGGATGCAAATCCCAATCCATAGGCCAGATATCCCACAACGTTATTTAAATTGGCTATGATGGTGTTTATGGCTAACAGCCATACAATGACTTCAAAAAAACCAATAACCGGTGCAAGATACTTGAGCCTCCTGGACACAAAAACAATACGGATAGTGCCGAGAGTGACGTCAAATATCCTTGATGAAAATATCAGAACAGGAAGTATGACCCATTTGAACAGCTCCGTGCTAACGAATGAATCCATAGTGGTTGATTATTTCCGCTCCTCAGTATATGATTTTTAATAAGGTTTGTATTATTATAAATCATCTGGTAATAAAATTAAATCACATAAATCAATTAATGAATCAATATTGTTTATAAAAGGAGGGTCCCATGAAAAAACCATTTATTCCCATAAAAAGATTCAAAAATAAAATCGGCCTTCCTCCCGGAACCCCTGTTTACATGGGAGACAGGGAAAAAGAAAAAATAAAGATTACGATAATTGATTATGATGAAGAGCATTTCACAAAAAAAGAAATCAGCCGTATTGAGGAATGCTGTTCTTTCAAAAGCAAGCCCACAGTCACATGGATCAATATCGACGGAATTCACGAAGCTGAAATCATAAAAAAACTGGGAAAGGACTTTGATCTTCACCCCTTGACCATGGAAGATATTATGAGTCCGAAACAGCGTCCCAAAGTGGAAAAATTCGATCATTATCTTTTCATTGTTTTAAAAATGCTATCTTATGACGACAAAGAGGAAAAGGTAGCGGAAGAGCAGGTCAGTATGATACTGGGTGAAAATTACGTTCTCTCTTTTCAGGAAAGAGAGGGAGATATATTCAATCCTGTAAGGGACAGAATCAGCAGCGGGCAAGGCCGCATCCGTAAAAGCGGCCCGGATTACCTTGCTTACTCCATCACAGATGTTATCGTCGACCATTATTTTCTCATCCTGGAAAAACTGGGAGACAAAGTGGAACAGCTCGAAGACTCCCTTGGCGGAGATACGGATGAAAAGATGCTGGCCAGAATTCATGACCTTAAAAGAGAAATGATACTTCTCCGTAAATCAGTTTGGCCTTTAAGAGAGATGATCAACAGTTTGGAAAGGCTGGAAACTCCTTTTATTCAAAAAGAAACAACGCGTTTTTTCCGGGATGTCTACGACCATACCATTCATGTGATCGATACCATAGAAACATACCGGGACATGATTTTCAGTATGCACGACACATATCTCTCCACCATCAGCAACCGGATGAATGAGGTCATGAAAGTGCTCACCATTATCGCGACCATATTCATTCCATTGACTTTTATCGCCGGAATTTACGGTATGAACTTTGAATTCATGCCGGAGCTTAAATGGCCTTTTGGCTATTTTGCAGTCCTGGGAATTATGGTCCTGGTTGCTTTAATCATGGTTTCTTTTTTTAAAAGGAAGAAATGGCTTTAAAGCCGGAGAAAATTTTGTTTTTTGGAGGACACATTGTTTAAAAAATTTCCCGTCTTGATTTTTATTTTTTGTCTTATTTCCACGGTTTTTCTCTATTCCCAATCCGGGGAACCTGAAAGCACAGGCAAAATTGATCCCCTAAACCAGAACCTTTCAGTGACCGAACACACCTTAAATCTGAACGGAGAAACCATTGGTTACACAGCCACCGCAGGAAAACTTCCGCTTAAAGATGAAAAGGAAAAATCCAAAGCCCATATTTTTTTCATAGCCTACACAAAAAACAGCGTCAAAGACAGGTCTTCAAGACCCGTTACTTTCGCTTTTAACGGAGGACCCGGTTCCTCGTCAGTCTGGCTCCATATGGGAGCCTTGGGACCTAAGAAAGTACTTCTGGATGAGGAAGGACTGAATCCGGCTTATCCATTCAAGCTCATCGACAATCCCTACTCCATTCTGGATATCACTGACCTTGTGTTTATCGATCCGGTATCCACGGGATTCAGCCGGGCTGTATCAGGAGAGAATCCTAAGCAGTTCCACGGCTATGAGAATGATATCGAATCTGTGGGTGAATTCATCCGGCTGTATATCACCACGTTCGGCCGCTGGTCCTCCCCCAAATTCATACTCGGAGAAAGCTACGGGACCATCCGGGCCTCAGGGCTAGCAGGTTTTCTTCAAGGCCGAAGCCTGGGCATGCACATCGACGGAGTCATTCTCGTATCAGCCGTGCTCAATTCCCTGGTTAAAGACTTCTCCACAGGAAATGATCTTCCCTATATCTTTATCTTCCCGAGTTATACAGCTGCCGCCTGGTACCATAAAAAGCTTCCTGAAGAACTTCTCCAAAAAAAACTGGAAGATGTTTTGGCTGAATCTGAAAAATTTGCTCTTGGGGACTATGCTCTGGCTCTTTTAAAAGGAAATAGAATTCCCGAAGAGAGAAAATCTGAAATCATTCAAAATGTAGCCAAATACACAGGCCTGTCTCCGGATTACGTAGAACAATCAAATCTGAGGATCAACCTATTCCGCTTTCTCAAAGAACTCTTACGGGAAAATCATTTGACCATAGGCCGGCTGGACAGCCGCTTTACCGGAATGGATGAGGATGCCGCCGGAGAGTACTATGAATACGATCCATCGAGCACGGCTCCCACAGGAGCTTTTTCAAATCTGTTCAATCATTATATTCGAACCGAATTGAACTATCCGGACACCAGCGCTTACAACATTTCCGGTCAAGTCTGGCCGTGGAACTTTGGAGATGAGAACACCAGAACCCAATTTTCGAATTCAGCGGAAATCCTCCGCCAGGCAATGAGCCAGAACTCATTTCTGAAAATCTTTATTGCCAATGGATATTACGACTTTGCCACCCCCTATTTTGCCACAGAATATGCGGTGTCCCATTTAGGTCTTAATTCCGAATTCAAAGACAGGATCTTCATGAAGTACTATGAAGCCGGCCACATGATGTATATCCGGGAAGCCTCACATCAAAAACTCAAACAGGACCTTGTGGAATTCTTCCAAAAAGCCACATCATTCATACCTGAGACAATCGACCGGATTGGTTAGAGCGGCCTTGACAGACTGATAACTCACTGTAAACAAAGCAATGATCAAAGCTAAAAGCGCTGATAAAACAAATGACCACAAACCAATATTGGTTTGATAGGCAAAGTTCTGCAGCCATTTCTTCATCACAAAATAAGCGATGGGCCATGCGATGACATTTGCGACAATCACCCACCTGGAAAATTCTTTACCCAGCAGCCACAGAATATTGACAGCAGACGCTCCCAAAACTTTCCTCACTCCGATCTCTTTTGTGCGTTCCTCAGCTGTGAAGGCAGCCAGACCAAAAAGACCCAGGCAGGCCACAAAAATGGAGAGTACAGCGAATATTAAAAAGAGTCTCCGCATCCTTTCTTCGCTTTTATAAAGAAGATCGATTCTGTTGTCTAAAAATCTGTATTCAAACTGGTCTTCCGGAAAAACCTCTCCCCATTTTTGTTGAATAAAATTGATCGTTCCGCTGATATTTCCCGGCATGACCCTGGCTGAGATGATATCGAAATCGTCCGTGTCAAGTTCCAGCAAGCATGGATCGATGACCCGGTGCAGGGATTTGAAATGAAAATTTTCCACTACACCGACAATGGTTAATTCCTTGAATTTGTCCACATCCGTAAATCTCAGTAATTTTTTCCCTACAGCTTCTTCAGGCATGTATCCTATTTCTCTGGCAGCCGCTTGATTGAGCATAATGGCCCCGTCAATATCCGTACTGAATTCTTTGGAAAATGAACGGCCGTGGGTCACATTGAATCCATAAGTATCCACAAATTCATAATCAACGTCCATAAAAATCAAGGGAAAGATCTCATCTGTATCAGGCCTTTTATATGTGGTGTCAGAAAACATGGCGCTTCCGGGAATATTGGATGAAACAGCCACTGATTTTATTCGCGGATCAGCTGTCAGAGTGTTGCGAAAAACCTCGATATTCTGGTGAATCGCTTTGCTCTCCGCAGAAAAAAGAACCATGTTCTCTTTATCAAACCCCAGGGATTTTTTCTGGATGAAATTCATTTGTTTGTAAATGATAAGTGTGCCGATGATCAAAGTAATGGAAATAACAAATTGAATGAGAACCATACTCCTTCGAAAGACAGATCTGCCGGTTCCGGATTGGGTCCCTCCTTTCAGCACTATGGAAGGATCAAACCAGGTCAAATAAAAAGACGGATACAGGCCGGCCAGCAATCCTGCGGCCAGAGTGATTCCGATCAGAATGAATAAGTTTCCCGCATGAAAAAGCGTGCCCATGGATAGGAGTTTGCCCGAAATCAGGTTAAATACGGGAATGAACAATCGAATCAGCACAACAGCTAAGAGCAATGCGAGAAAGGCAAAGAGAACAGATTCACCCAAAAACTGCCCCTGGAGCTGTCTTTTGTTTGCTCCGACAGTCTTACGAACCCCAACTTCCTTAGCTCTCTTGTTGGCCCGCGCTGTGGAAAGATTCATGAAATTGATGCAGGCAATGATCAGAATCAGAACAGCAATAAATGAAAAAATATAAACAGACGACAAACTGCCCTGTGGTTCAATCTCAAATTCCAGGGCCGGGTGAAGATGGATATCGAGAAGAGGGATCAATTTCAGCTGAAACACATCATTGATATCTGTTTCAGGGCCAATGACTTTGGCAAAATCCGCTGCCATATATTTGGTAAAAAGACTTGAGAATTTACTCTCCATATCATTGATATCCGTGCCCTCTCGAACAAGCACATACGTATAAAGAAAATTACTGAACCAGGTGCTCATCTGCTCCGGAGGATAGGAAGAAAGGGATGCCAGAACATCAAACCGGACATGAGAATTTCTGGGAACTTCTTTGAGTATGCCGGTGACCTGAAAATCAACCAGCGTCCCTCTCCAGTCCACTGTTATTGATTTCCCCACAGCGTCTTCTGTCCCTAAATACTTCAGGGCATTCGCACGCGTAAGGACCATGGACTTCGGCCGGGTAAGGGCAGTTTCGGGATCACCCTCCTCCAGTTGAAAATCGAAAACGTCGAATATGGAATTGTCAGCAACGATCAGCTGCTGCTTGAAAAAAATATTTCGGTGACTCTTGATGGATAGCTCATTTCTGTGCAGGCGGACATAATTTTCTATTTCAGGATAATCACTGACCAGAGCCGGACCATAAGTCCCGCCCGTAACCGGGTCCTGTCCATGCATGTCTCTGAAATCGAATTTACGCTCAACGCGGTAAATCCGTTCGGCATTTGTGTGGAACCTGTCATAACTCAACTCATCTTGAACCCAAAGCCAGATCATAAGGCAGGAAGCCAGACCAATGGCCAAGCCTATCAGATTGATTAAAGAATACAACCTGTTGCGAAACAGGTTCCGCATGGCTGTCTTAAAATAATTCTTAAACACTTTCCCCTCCAGAAAATATTTGATTCACTGTTTACTACGAAAAAAAGAAGAGAATAGTTCGCCTTAAATTTTTGCCAGAAGACCTCAGGAAACTAAAAAAGCATCAGAAAGAAAGCGGCAAAGGAAAAGCCGGCCCCTGCAAAAAAAGCCCCTTCTATTCCCCACACAGCAAAAATCATTCCCATCAAAACAGGGCCCAGAGTCTGCCCCAGGCGCAGGACCATGCCGTTTACGGACATAAACGCAGCCCTGTATTCCATAGGGGCCAGCTCTGCCAGGAGCGTTTGAATACTGGGAATATTCATGCCGTGGGCTATGCCAAAGATGACAGTGGGGATGAGCAGCAGCCAGAGGTTGGGGACAAAAGGATAAATGACCAAAGCCAAACCGTAGAGAATATAAGCCACGCCGATAAGCGTCTTTTTGGAATAAGTTTTGGCTAATTTTCCCAGCTGTGAAGAGATAACGGCCGTGGTAAGTGACATAGCGGACATAATGAGTCCGATGATCAAGGGAGAGGCATTGAATGAATGGCCCATTAAAATGGGGATATAAGTCAAATACGAGCCATAAAGAATGATGAAAGTAGCTGAACTCGCAATCAAAAGCACAACTACCTGGCGTTTTCTAATGCTTTTCCACGCATTTCTCAAATATTTCTTAAGGTCCTGGCTGTTTCTCGGTTCGGGATTTTTCAATGAGAACAAAACCAAAATTCCCAGAGGGACCGCAACAAGCGGCAGAAGGAAGGGATAATGCCATCCCATCACAGCCAGCACACCACCGACGGCCGGATAAACCGCTGTACCCACGCTGAGTACACTGGCATTATATCCCATGGCTTCGGTGCGCTCATTGTCTGAGTAAAGGTCACCTATAATGGTCACATTGAGCGAGCCCAGGGAAGCCGCGCCTACTCCCTGGAAAAAACGCAGTACCAGGAGAAGACTAAAATCATGGGCCAGGGCACACGCTCCCCCGGCTACACCAAACAGCATCATGGAAGGAATGAGTATCCTTTTTCTTCCAAACCGGTCAGCCAGGGCTCCCATGACAGGAGTTAAGAAAATCCCGGGAAGGGTAAACACGGTGATGAGCAGCCCGATAGACTGAGTTGATATGTTCAGGTCCTTTATGATCACGGGAAAAGCCGGAGTGATGCTGGAGACGCCCAGAACCGCCATTAAAGTGACACCAAATATGACCTGAAGATTCGCATCCAGATAGATCGGTCTTTGCTTTTTGATTTCTTTTGGCTTGGGCTTTTCTCTCGATATCATCGGATTTCAGCTCTCTGAGCGGCTCAATCAACGATAATACCGGGAAAACACACATCCCGTCAACGGGAAATGCTTTCTTTTTTCTGTTGACAGGACTCCCTTTGCTCTCTATAATCTTTTTCTATGATTAAAAGAGAGACTGAAAAACCTAAAAATTTTTATAGTTTCTCTGTTCTTTTCTGGTGGGCGGGCCCTTCCGCCTAAAAACGACACCACCAAACCACCCTGTTTTTCCAATTTAATTTGACTTTATTGAATCCTTTGATTCAAAACCATTTAAAGGAGATTTATGATGAAAAGATTTGCATCCAGAAAAGAACAATTTCTTCCCAAAAACTTTTATAACATAAAGGCTGATCTCAAAGATCTGCCCAAACCGCCTTTGAATCCCCAGACAAAAGAGCCTCTCAATCCCGAAGACCTGGCTCCGATTTTTCCAATGGGATTCATCCGGCAGGAAGGGTCCATGGAACGATACATCCCCATCCCGGAAAAAGTCCTGGAGGCTTATTCGGTTTACAGGCCGACACCTCTTGTCTATGCATCTGAACTTAAGAAATACCTCGACACTCCGGCTCATATCTTTTACAAGTATGAAGGCGTGGGGCCCACAGGAAGCCATAAAAGCAACACAGCCATTGCCCAGGCTTATCTGGCGGCTCAAGAAGGAGTGGAGACACTCACCACAGAGACAGGAGCCGGCCAGTGGGGTTCGGCTCTTTCCCATGCCGGCACCCTTTTCGGCCTTGAAGTCAAGGTGTTTATGGTCCGGATAAGCTACAGGCAAAAACCGGGCCGCCGGATCATGATGGAGATGTTCGGAGGGAATGTGCAGGAAAGCCCGGGCAGCGAGACTGAAGCCGGGAGAAGGTTTTACAAACAGGATAAAGACCACCCGGGCAGCCTGGGAATCGCCATCTCCGAAGCAGTGGAAGCAGCCGTTAAAAACGATACGGCCAAATATTCTCTGGGCTCTGTTCTGGACAGTGTGCTCATGCACCAGAGTGTGATAGGACAGGAGGCAGACAAACAGATGCAGGAACTGGGAGCCCAGCCCGACACCATCATAGGATGCGTAGGAGGAGGCTCGAACTTCTCCGGCCTTGCGTTTCCTTTTGTGAGGAAAAGACTTGTTGATAATCAGGATATCAGATTTATTGCTGTGGAACCCAAAGTCTGCCCAACCTTGACTGAAGGAAGCCTGAAATACGACCACGGAGACAGTGTAGGCCTTACTCCCCTTCTCTATATGTACACTCTGGGTATGGACTTTATCCCTCCTCCCATTCATGCCGGAGGTCTAAGGTATCACGGTATGGCGCCTCTGGTAAGCCATCTGGCGAAAAAAGGAATCATCGAGCCCAGAGCCTACAAGCAGACCAAAATATTTGACGCGGCCAACGTATTCTTAAAGACCGAAGGCATTCTTCCGGCCCCTGAATCCTCTCATGCTGTGGCCGCAGCCATAGATGAGGCAGTCGACGCCAGAGAATCGGGCAAGGAGAAGGTCATTTTGTTCAATTTGTCAGGGCACGGATTCCTTGATATCAATGCCTATGACCGTAAAGTGTGAATGAGATATTGACAAGAGAGCGGATTTATCTAAAAATAGAGGGGTTCGGGCGATTAACTCAGTGGAAGAGTGCTACCTTCACACGGTAGAAGTCGCAGGTTCAAATCCTGCATCGCCCACCACTTTTCCCTTTATTTTTTCAATACCTTCTATGCTTCAGTTGGACTGACTTTATGATATTCTCCCTCCTCTATAGGTTCTTTATTGACTAGAACTGTTTTTTATGTTAATTCTTAGTTCCTCAGCGGTCAGCCAGACCGGAATAAAGAGGCCTTATCAATATTTCGTAAAAGAAAGGATGCATGATGAAAGTATATCGAAGTGGATCAGTAATGCTGTTGGGACTGTTCTTAGCATTCTTCATATGTCTCCCGTTTTTGCCCGCACAGAATGCGTCCGGCCAGCCAAATCCCAGTGTAAAACCATTCGAGTGGAAGACAGCCAGACCGGAAGATCACGGGCTGGATCCGGATATACTGGCGGAACTCACCGAGCTTATCAGAAAAGGGGGAAAATACCCTCGGCTTCACAGCCTCCTCATTATCCGCAACGGATTTCTCATCTTAGAGGAGTATTTTAACGGATGGAAGGCGGATAAACTGCACACATTACAGTCAGTCTCAAAAAGCTTTACCTCAGCTCTGGTCGGCATAGCGATTGAAAGGGGGGAATTCCAGGGTGTTGACGAGAAAATACTCGACTTTTTCCCTGACATGAAAGACATTGCCAATATGGATGACCGCAAGCAGTCCATGCGACTCAGGGATCTTCTGACCATGCGAAGCGGTACGGACTACAATGAAAACGGGCCGGACTCCCCGCATCATCAGCTGAACCGGCTGCCTACGGGCTGGGATAAATTCTATCTGGACCGTCCTATGATCAGCGATCCGGGCACCAGTTTTCTCTATGACAGCGGCGGGGTTATCCTTATTTCAGCCATGCTCAAAAACCGTACATCCATGCATGCCGACGCATATGCCAAGGAGTATTTGTTCAAACCGCTCGACGTTAAAAAAAATTTCTGGCTCAGAAATCGGGAGGGCCACTCGCATACAGGAGGCGGCCTGGGTCTGACATCCCGTGATATGGCGAAGCTCGGTCTTCTCTATTTAAACAAGGGCCGGTGGGAAGGCGAGCAAATCGTGCCGAAAGCGTGGATTCGTGAATCCTTTACAATGCATGTCTCGTTCGGGAATACCGACAGCGATGTGATCGGTTACGGTTATCTCTGGTGGATACTCAAACCTGATCCTCAGGGGAATGGCAGCCAGAATATCTATGCGGCTATGGGATTCAAGGCACAGTACATTTTCGTTATCCCCGAATATAATATGGTAGTGGCTGTTAATGGTGATACGCGATCAAGTGAAGACCAGCGCCAGCCCAGAAGGTTTCTCTACAGTCACATACTGCCTTCGGTTAACAGGGAGAAATGATCGCTGTCGGCCTGCGTGTACAAGGCTGCAAATGCCGGTTATTTATATTGTCACACCCCAGCGGACTGGTCTTTGGGCATGCTTCACCCTTGGTCAACAGTTTTAAGTCTAAGATGCTTTTTGAATGAGTTGATCACAGATCTTACGGAGATTAGCCAAAATCTCATTGTGCCGCTTATCGAAAACAAGATTATTTTTTTCGATCGAATCACTCTGCAGATCATACAATTCCTCAAATTCCGGATGCTGGGGATAACGGATATATTTCCATTGTTCGGTTCGGACCGCCTCTGTTAGAGGAATTTCAGGATGATCCCAAAGATGTTCGGTTAAAATTTCCTTACGCGAGTGGTCCATTGATCCTCTTATATTGGGCACAAGCGATTTCCCCTGAATTTCCTGAGGGATGGACACCCCTGCCAGGTCGAGAAGAGTCGGCGCTATATCCACATTAAGCACCAAGCTGGAGTCGATCATCCCTCTCCGTGTTTTAGCTAGTCTTGGATCATAAATAATCAAGGGGACTCTGATCGATAAATCGTGCATGGTCCATTTACCCGCGAATCCACGCTCTCCCAGGAAATATCCATTATCGCCCATCAATATAATAATGGTATCCTTATGTCTATCCAGGCGTTTCAATTCCTTAAGGAGCCGTCCAAGGGCCATATCCACACCGCTAACCATCCGGTAGTAACCCTTAACCATTTCCTGATATTTCTCCGGAGTATCAAATCGCCAAAACCATCGATCGCGATTCATAGATTTTTTCACAAACTCAGGAAGCGATTCAAAAAAAGACGGTTCTCCTAGCACAGGAGGGGGAATCACAACATCCCTGTACAGATCATCGCAGACAGATGGCCAAAAATACTGCTGTTTTTCACTATCGTGGGCATGAGGGGCCCAAGTGCTTAAGGAAAGACAAAAGGACTGTTCCAGGCTTGTTTCGCGGATAAAATCTAGAGCTCGATCCATGTTGATGTCTGTGAGATGTTTTCTCCTGCCATCAATGTCCTTAAAATACGGATAAGCGCTGGGCCGATAATATTCAAACCATTCATCCTCCACACCTTCCGGAACTTTGATGCCGAATTTGCCCACAAATCCGGTTCTGTATCCTGCCTTCCTCAACAGAACGGGATAACTCAAATCGCAGTATTCTTTACAAATGGGAGGTTTGGTGAATGTATAACCGTGCTTGCGTTCATACAGTCCGGTAAATAAACTGGCGCGGCTGGCTGCACAGATCGGAGTGGTCACAAAGGCATTCTCAAACCTTATGCCGTTTTGAGCCAGCCAATCCATATTGGGTGTTTGAATGATAGGATTCCCCACACAGCCCAGCGCATCATAACGCTGATCGTCAGTGAGCAGGAATATAATACTCGGTTTTCTCCCTTTTGAGGAACAAGAATCCAAAGTGAATCCCAAAGATGCAAGTCCAATACCGGATATCGCTGATCTCAAGAACTCACGTCGGGTTGTTTTTTGTGTGTTCAAGAGTTGGTCTCCTTTTTCTGACGAATTTCAAACAGGTATGTGCCGGATTTGACTCGGTATATCAGGGAGCGATCTCTTTTTTTTAACAATTGAATACTCTCAGAATCCACCAAAACTTTCCCGTTCTCATAAACTTGGCAACTTGTCAGGCGGGGAAGATGGACAGTTGCTTCAGCGTTTACAGGGATTTGGATCTTAAAGAAAATGTTTCCCTCCTTTTTATGCCAGCTGCTTTTTATCTTCCCCCGTATTGAATTATAGCTGCATTCCACCCACTGCAAATCATCCATGACCTGGGGTCTAATAACAATCTTATCAAATCCCACAGCTTCAGGAGCGGCCTGAATCCCTCCCAGCCAGTTGTAAAACCACTGACTTACTGAACCGAACATAGGGTGGTTATGGGAATAGGTATTGTCGCTGAACTCCCAGTGCTCCCACAAGGTTGTGGCTCCATGCTCCAGCATATATCCCCAACTTGGAAAGCTTTGTTTGTTTACAATCTCATAAGCCATACCAGAAAGACCCTGACGGCAAAGGACATCCAGCATAAACGGAGTCCCTAGGATCCCTGTAGTCAGATGGCCTTGCTTTTCTTGAATCAATTTCTCTAAGTAATCCATCGCGTCTTCCTGATTCCCCTCTGGTACCAATCCCAGATAAAGGCCAAAGGATTGGCTTGTCTGTGTCCCCGGAGCAAAGCAACCCAAGTCATTCTGCCAGAATTTATCAAGGTAAGCTGACTTGATATTGGCCATAAGGTCTTCATATTCCTTTTTTTCCGCGCTGCGTTTTAATATGTCTGCCATTTTGGATAGAAGATGAGCGCTGTAAAAATAGAGAGGCGTCACCAGCTCTCCCGGAGGAGTTTTATTCAGTGATTCATGGTCGCTCAAGCCATCTTTTATGATGAAATCAGGATACTTATTTTGAACCAGACCCAAGCAGCGCCGGGAAACAGCATACTGATCCTCCAAAGTTCTTCGGTCACCATAATATCGATACAGATTCACCTGCAGCAGTGGATGCACCAGGGCCCAGCCAACACCGCAGTACTGAATGCCAACATAGGGAGCTGTGTCGGTAAGCATTCCCTCATCCAGGACGCTGTCGCTCCAGTCTTGAACCGTCTTGGCATAAAAAGCAGCCATATCATAGTTGCTCATCAAAGCCTCATTTGTGCTCACAATGTCGCCGCCATAGCCGAAGCGCTCGCGGTGTGGACAGTCTGATTGAACGCTGAATAAGTTGCTCAAAAAAGTCCATTGAGACACAGTCTGAATGTCATTAAACATTTCATTGGAGCAAGAAAAAGAACCTGCTTTGGGCACACTGCTGTTCAGACGCAGTCCCAAGATCATATCTGGAGATACATCACCCGGATACCCGGATATCTCGATGTATCGGAAAGCATGGAATGTGAAGCGTGGAGTGTATGTTTCCCATCCATTCCCCTTTGCTGTATAGGTATCTGCCTGCCAGGCGATCTCAGGAGAGCCGGGTCCGCCAATCAGGACCTCATCTCCATTGCGGTTGGTTCGGGTTCCTTTGATCTGGCCGCACACACTGGTCATGGGATTTAAGGTTCCGTCCTCATATAAAAGCTCACCATAACGACATCTAATTTGAGTGCCTTTGGGTGCCTTGAATTGATATCTCACCCAACCCGCGAAATTTTGTCCCATATCCACAATATATATACCAGGAGTAGGTTGGGAGATTTTTTTCGGCTTTAGAGTGGCGGTCACACGGATGGGATGGAGAGGCTGGACACGCAGTTTTCCGTTCGGCTTGGTGGCCCTTACTGCCGAGCGCCAATCGCGAGTATCGATACCGCACAGGTTCCAATCCTTGACCTCAAGCCTGGCATCATAGACCTCTCCGAGATAGATGTTATTCCTTAATATAGGGCCATCTTTGACCTTCCATGATTCATCGCTGATCACAATCTTTCTGGTCCCGTCAGTAAAGGTCAATTCCATCTGGACAATAAAACAGGGCCGTCCGATGGTCAGATATTCCCTGAGGTTCAACCTTCCCCACATCCTCAACGGCAGGGGGTTGTACCAGCCATTTCCCAGAGTAACTCCAATGCAATTCGCTCCCTCCTTAAGCTGGGGCCTAACATCATAAACCGAGTAGAATACGCGCTTGGAGTAATTCGTCCAGGCAGGCTCAAGTACAGAATCTCCGATGCGGTCCCCATTCAAATAGGCTTCGTAATAACCCAATCCCGTGATATAAAGCCGTGCCTTCTCTACAGTTTTCTCCAAAACAAATTCCTTCCGGAACAGTGGTGCCGGATCATCCTTGTCAAAATCCTGATTACTCACTGGATTTTCTCTCCCGTCATTGATCCAGTACGCGCTCCACTCATCTCCCTTTAAAAATGCCATCTCCCACCAGGCGGTTTGACTCCACTCGGAGACCTTTCCGTGCTTCCCCCAGACGCGAACTTTCCAGAAGTATCTTTCCCGGGATTCAAGTGCCTTACCGGCATATTCAATGTTTACAGACTGCCGGGAAACAATTTTACCGCTGTTCCACAAGTCAGCATCCGATTCGTTCAGCTTGTCTTTGCTGCTGGCAACCAATATCTGATAAGCTGTCTGGAATTGTCCTCGGATATCAGAAGAAAGCACCCAACTCAATCGAGGCCAGGCTGTGTCAATGCCCAAAGGATTGAACCTGTATTCGCAGCTCAACCGCTCAATATGTAAGGTATCCTCTCTAAAGCCAAATGATAGAAAAACAAAGGAAAT
This sequence comes from uncultured Eubacteriales bacterium, assembly GCA_964624145.1. GTDB lineage: Bacteria > Acidobacteriota > Aminicenantia > Aminicenantales > Aminicenantaceae > WJMT01. The sequence continues at coordinate 115,856 of CAZUXT010000005.1, forward strand.
CAAAGCAAAACTCAGGCATAATCTGCGGCTCATGTTTTCCTTTCGTGTCATTAATGCAGTTGCTGATAGAAACAGCTTCCTCGATTTTTATACATATGAAATCCTGGTCGGGACATTACCCCTATGTCTTTCTTCTCTTTATTTATGCGGGTCTGAAACAGATTGTCAAGTTTAGAAAAAAATTCCATTTTTTTATCGCTTTTTCGACTAAATAAAAAAAGGAGAGGTGTATTCAAAGCCCAAAATAAAAGAGCTTTAGAAAACGAGCTCAAAAAAATCAAGCAAAGTCTTCATATCAAGGAACGAGCTCTTAAAACTCTTGCAAAAAGCAATAAAGCTCTGGTGACAGCAGATAACGAACAGGATCTGCTGGAAAGAATCTGCCAAATCATAGTTGAAACCGGTGGATACCGGCTGGCTTGGATAGGATACGCTAAAAGGGATAAGAAGAAGACAGTACGCCCTGTTGCACAGGCAGGATATAATGACGGCTATCTTGATACAATTGAAATAACCTGGTCCAATACAAAGCAGGGCCAGGGCCCGACAGGCAAAGCTATCAGAACCGGCAAACCATCCATCATGAAAAATATTGTATCTGATACCAGATACGCTCCCTGGCGAAAACAAGCATTGAAAAGAGGTTATGCCTCTTCTATTGCTATTCCCTTGAAAGATAATGGAAAGTCATTCGGAACATTGAATATCTATGCTGCCGAACCTGACTCTTTTAAGAACGAAGAAATAAATCTTTTAAAAGAGCTGGCGAATGATCTCGCATACGGTATTGTATCTCTCCGGAACCGGGCCTTACAGAAAAAATCAAACAGAGAACTCAAACAAACCTTGAAGAAACTCCGCGGTGCCCTGGGAGGGACCATTCAGGTTGTAGAATCCATTATTGAGGAAAGGGACCCTTATACAGCAGGTCATCAGCAGCGGGTCACTGACCTTGCCCGCTCTATTGCCAAAGAAATGGGCCTCTCTGGTGACCAGATCGATACCATACGCATGGCAGGCCCCCTACACGACATTGGGAAAATAGCCGTACCCAGTGAAATACTCAGCAAACCCACACAACTGACGAAAATAGAATTCGAACTCATAAAACAGCATCCCAATGTGGGATATGAGATATTGAAAAATGTGGACTTTCCCTGGCCTGTGGCTGAAACAGTGCTTCAGCACCACGAAAGACTGGATGGATCAGGCTATCCTAATGGATTGAAAAACGGCCAGATCTTAATGGAAGCCAGAGTGCTAGCAGTAGCTGATGTTGTGGAAGCCATGTCCTCTCACAGGCCCTACAGGGCAGGACTTGGTATAGGCAAAGCCCTTGAGGAAATAAAAAAGAATAAAGGGGTCCTCTATGAACCGGAGGCGGTCAATGCCTGCGTTAAGCTCATTACCGAAAAAGGGTATGAATTCAAAACAAAATAATATCTTTTATAGATCAATCAATGTTTACTCTTTTATTTTCTTGTTCTAACTGAGCGCAAAAACCAGGTGAGAAGAACCACAGCTAAAATCACAGCCAAAACAACAAAAATAATAAGCACAAATCCGGCCTTTTGAGCCTCAACTTCAGTCATATCACCAACAACCGGCAAAGATATGCTGGATGGGAATTCATTGCTTCGGAAAACAGTCACTTGAGGAGCCGGTTCTAATTCAGGTGTTTTAAAATTGAGCTGGTCAGCGCAGGTAACAGTTACCCGTAGTCTGTTTCCTGCATCAAACACATTTGAAGCAGGAAGAAGGTCAAACACGAGTTCTACTGGATTGGTTTCAGGAAGTGGCTCCACATCCTCTTTATAGCTTCTATGATAAGGAAGTCCCAAATAATCAACGGGAGGTTCTGATATTTTTCTGTGGGATGCTCTCAGCACTCCTTCTGTAATATAATGGGAATATCCATTTGAATCCACTTCTTCCAGATAGACGAAGAAATCACCATCGTCTGCCGTGGAAGATATCCAGAGAGACACGACCGGATGACCGGTCACGACCACATCCCGTTCCAGGGGATCCGTGGTGTATGTCAAAGCTTTTTTATCATTCAAAGACATATCGCCATACCAGAAACCTCCCCCTCTCCCGTCAGTCCATCTGTTCTTCTCACCGCTTGTGGTTGTATAGTCCACAGTATACAAGTCCTCTCCGGAAGAAAGAGGCGCCTGTGTTTTGAGTATCCCGTCATTTGATGAATCGATACTGCCTGAGGTTCCCTCTCTGAAATAAAACACTCCATTTTCGGTCTCAGGAAGAGGCAAGGTTTGAGCAAAGCTCCAGGCTTCATTTTCTTCCTTCCCGATTGTGAAATAGTATATCGGAGGCTCATCCATTATGCCGTTTTCAATGCCTTTCAGCCAATAGTCATACCAGCGCAAGCTCTCTGAAGTCATACTGAACTCAAAGTCATAACCTATCAAAGGAGTTATGGCTTTTTTCCATCCCTCGCTCCCCATACTGTGAGACCAGGGAGCTATGATGAGCTTCTGCGGTCTTTCAATGTTTTGAAACCATAAAAGCGCATCTTTCGGCCACAGGTCATACCATCCGGCTACTGTGTAAACAGCCGCATATGATTTATTCAAACCTTCCAGATAGACATCAGGGCTCCATTCCTCATAAATCTGCAAGGAAACCTCCTCGGAAACACTGTCTCTATAAGGAGTGGACTCGACCAGGTCAGAAGGGTAAATGTTTTCTTTGTGCTCCTCGAGAGCTTTTTTAAAGAGGACCGCATCCGGATCTGAATCCACGGGAGGCGTGGGTATCTCCTGGTCCAGTTCTTTGACCAAATCGCTCCAGCCGTTAAGGAAATCATCCTGACAGACTCCTCCGGGATAGGCAAAGGCATACAAGTCAAACATAGCAAAGACAGGCATGACCGCTTTCAGGTGAGGCGGGGACATCCCAGCCGCAATGTACTGGGTGATCCCAAGATAGGAGCCTCCGTACATCCCGATGTTTCCGTCGCACCAGGGCTGTTCAGCAAACCATTCCACAATATCATACGTATCCTGCGCTTCCTCAGGAGTAAAAATACCGTTTCTGGTTCCAAAGGAAGCTCCGCTCCCCCGGACATCCACGACCGCTATGATATAGCCGTGACTTAAGATCTTCCTGAGAGCCGGATTTTCCATATAAGTGGCCACTTTTCCCTCTTCCGTAAAATTGGACCTGTGATACCGTGTGTGTATCCATATAAGCGGAAGCGGCTCTTCAACCGGTTTTCCGTTGACAGCAGGCCGGTGGATATCAGCAGCCAGTCTGGTGCCGTCTCTTACGGTAATATACAAGGATACTCTTGCTATCTCATCATATACGGCTTCTGAATAGCCTTTATATTCACCCGGTTTGGATATTTTTTCTTCCTGTTCTTCCTGATAGGCTTTAATCCCCACAAAACCAGCAAGAACAAACAGAGCGAATGAAATCATTAATAAGGATGCTCTTTTCCTCTTTTTTCTAAAGTGACTCATTTATCAATCCTCCTTTAACCTTTTTTTACTCCATATGGAATCAATTGTCCAGCAAGAAAAAAGAAGAGACGGTTCTGTTGACAACACCAGGCCTCAAGCAGATAATGAAAACAGGATGTCTATAGATCCTGTCATTATCGTACCGGGCGGATTGAACACAGATATCATCGGGCTGGGTGTCGAAAAAATCATAAGCCAGGGAGAGCTCACTTTAGGGGGAACGCTTAAGATCGGGCCGGGCGGAAAAGCGCGGAACATGGCCCAGATGTCTGCGGCTTACCTTGGAAAAACTAAAGTCGCCATGATTGGAAGAACCAGTCAAGACCCTTACGGACTCTGGAAGATTCCCTATGAGAGCCTTCAGAAAGAGGGCGTGGATACTTCCCATATCAAAGTCTCGGTTTTCGAAGAATCAGGCAGAAAGTTTCCGGGAGTGGCGCTCATTCCCGTTGATAAAAAAGGAAAAAACCAGATCTATGTCCTTCCCGGAGCCAACTCTGACTTCAGCATCAGTGACATTGAAGAGGCCAAAGAGCTTTTTTTTAATAAAAAAGAGAATAAAGTCATGCTGCTGGCTCTTGAAATCCCCATCCAGACCGCTCTGTTCTCTATTGAAAAAGCCTATAGTTCAAATATCCGGGTCATCCTGGACCCCGGGGGGATCCAGGCTCCCATAGCCGGGCTGCTCAGTGAAAAAATCTTTCTCATAAAGCCGAATGAACATGAAGCTCAGATACTGACAGGGATTAAAGTCAGTGACTTTGCCACAGCTTCCCAAGCCGCAAAGGTCTTCATTTCAAAAGGAATCCAAAACGTCCTCATCACTCACGGGGAAAAAGGTGCTTATTTTTTTAAGGAACAAAGATCCGTTCACATCCCCTGCCCGGAAGTGCCGGATACAGGTATCTGTGATGAGACCGGATGCGGGGACCAGGTATCAGCCCTGGCAGCTTCAGGACTTGCGGAAGGGAAAGAAATATCAGAAGTGGCGGAGCTTTCCATACTGGCAGGCACCATGCAGTTTCACAGGGATGGTATCCAGCCTGTAAAGAAAAAAGAGCTTTGGGACATGAAAAGGAAAGTCAAATGAAAAAAGAGGAAGTCGAAAAAATAAGAGAAAAAGCCTGCCAAATACTCAAAAACGCACATATCGTTCTCACCGAGGAAGAACAAAAAAATATGGAAGTGGCTGACTGCGGTTTTGACGACATAGAGAATCTGGGCCTTCAAGCCGTGACCTATGTCAATACCGACAGATACTGTGCCAAGGAAATCATCCTCCTTCCGGAGCAGTTTCTTCCCGAACACCGTCATCCTCCCATAAGCAAGGATAACAGAGGAAAGCAGGAGACCTTCAGGTGCCGATGGGGAAAGGTCCTCCTTTATGTGGAAGGAGAGCCTACTCCAGGACCAAAAGCAAAAATTTCCGATAAATACAGGTCTTATCTTACGGCCTGGAAAGAAGTGGAGCTTCGACCCGGAGACCAGTACACCATTACGCCGGACACAAAACACTGGTTTCAGGCCGGAGAAAAAGGAGCGGTTGTCTCTGAATTCTCCTCCACAAGCATAGATGAAAAGGATGAGTTCACTGACCCGCGGGTCAAACGGATGCCCACCATTGAATGATTAAGATAAATGAATGCTAAGGAACGATTCATCAGAGCCCTAGAGAGAAAAATCCCGGACAGACTCCCTGTCACAACGCACCATGTGATGCCCTCTTTTCTTGATAAATACATGGACAGGATCTCTTACCAGGATTTTTTCGACTTTTTCGGACTAGACCCCATTTTATGGATCGCGGCTCACAAGCCTTCAAATAGTAAGGAATCTTTTCATCATTCAGGGAAAGATGCCTCAGATTATCTGGCTCCTCCTCTTCTGTGCTCTGATAACTGGAAATACACTATAAAAAAAATCCCTGATCCCCATTATCACACACTCCGCTACGTAATCAAAACTCCGGCAAAGACCTTGGCCATAACACTTCAGAGTTCCCCTCAAACATCCTGGGTTTCAGAAAGGCTTATCAAGGACAAAAAAGATATCGAGATATTTGAAAAGTATGCGCCCTTTCCTGTCTGTGATGTGAAGACGATAAACGAAAAAGCCCGGGAATTCGGAGACAGAGGCCTCGTCCGCGGAACCATTCCCGGATTCGATGTCTACGGACAGCCTGGATGCTGGCAGGACGCGGCGGTTCTTTTCGGCATTGAAGAGCTCATCATGGAAACCTTCAATGATCCGGAATGGGTGCACACCTTTCTCCATATATTGAAGCAAAGAAAAAAGAAATTCGTCCAATCAATGGAAGGAGCCAAGTTTGACCTTATAGAACACGGAGGAGGGGACGCCTCATCTACGGTCATATCCCCGAAAATCTTTGATGAATTCGTGGCTCCGTATGACTCCGAGCTCATTAAGGAGGCCCACAAAAAAGGACAAAGAATGGTGTACCATACCTGCGGGGGGATGATGCCTCTTCTTGAGAGAATCGCTGATATGGAACCCGATGCAGCGGAAACCTTCACTCCCCAAGCCATGGGCGGGGATGCTGACCTCAGAGAGGCTAAAAAGCGAATCGGGCACAGATTGTGTATGATCGGAGGTTTTGACCAGTTTCATTATTTAGAAGGCTGCACTCCTGAGGAGACACGAAAAGAAGTCAGGCGCTGTTTTGAAGAAGCCGGCGAAGGAGGAGGATTCATACTGTCTCCTTCGGACCATTTTTTTGACGCTGAATTAGACCTTATCAAAGCCTATGCTGACGAAGCCAGAAATTGCATTTACTAAATTTTATTCAAGTGTTTCTATTCAGTACTCAATAGGCTCAAAGTGACACTCATTAAAACAATGTCCTTGAGTACAATGACAACTGTAGCTAGATAAATATTGACCTTCTTCTTCTCCACAACAACACATTTGTTCATAATCACAGCAACAATCAGCATAAAGAAAATACAAAGAACTGCATATCAAAATAGTAACTACTACAAAAAGTAAAACGGAGATATTATTCTTTCTCATATTTCCCCTCCTTTTTTTTTTGATAAAAATACTTCATCCAGTGAATTTTTAAATATAAATAAATCCTCATAATAAGAAATACTTTCAATTCTTGAATTTTCAATATTAGGAAGCCATTTCTGATAGAGAAAATCTCCCTCAGAAGAAAAAATAAACATTTTTTGATGTTCTTCTTTCTTTTTTAATAATGAGAAAACAATTATGTTCGAATTTACATCAATACAGCAACCTGACCATAAATGAAATACTTTTATTGAAAGACTATTTGAATTTGCTTTTTCCCTTTTCTCCTTAATGCTTTTAATTATATTTCTTGACTGTTTTTTCTGAACAGGATCGAATACACTAAAAATTTCTTCTAATTTCCCTGTTTTTGAAACTTTTTTAAAAACACCTGTGAAAGAATTAAAATGTAGAATGAAATTGTCATTTGGGAAGAATAAAATTTGGGAGGAATTTCCTAGATTAATCCCAGGGATAATTACTTTTTCTTCTCTTCCAAGTAATTTTTTTTGAAACTCTCCCTCATTATTATACAAATCAATTAAATGTGAACTTAAATTATATGCAATATAAAAATTTTCTTTTTGGTCTACTAGAATTTTTGATGGATATGAATAGGAAATATCCTTAGGAATTTTCAATTGTATCCTACTTAAGAATTTTCCTTTCAATGAAAAGATATCTACTCTCTTAACAATTTTATTAAGGACATAAATATTACTTTTCCTTGATATATAAAAATCTATCGGATTCTCAAGGTCACCAGGACCTTGACCTGGTCTTCCAATTGAATATAAGAAATTAGCCTTTCTGTCAAAAACAAAAATTGTTCCTTGTCGTTCATCAAGAATGAAAATCATATTGTCATGTGATACTATTTTTGTTACCCTGCTTAATACTACTTTTTCTAAATCAGGTTGGAATTTTTCAAATTCACAAAAAGAAATCTTTTGGTTGTCTGTATTTTGAATTTTCCCGTCTATCTGATCAACTTTGATTTCCTGAGAATAAACTAGTGAAAACAAAAATAATATTGATAATATTTGATATGACTTTCTCATTTTTTATTCTATCTCTGGCACCTTTGAATAATATCTCTTAAAAAAATGGGATCAAAACCAGATGCAAAATATCTAAGTTTATCATTTTTATCTATAACATAGATCTGAATGCATCTATTACAATTTAGTTTGAAATGATTATATGCTTTCTCTTGTTCATCATTGATTAAATCAAAATTATAGTTATATTTGGAGGATATTCGTTTAAATTTTTTATTATTTCCTTTTGAGATGCCAAATAATTTTACACTTTCATTTTCATAGTTCAGGTTAATAATAATAAAATTAAGTTGATTTAAAATATTGTTTTGAGACATATTGTTTATATCAAAAAAAAATATTACATTAACTTTATTCTCTTGAGGAATTATTATTTCGTCTTTATTGATATCTTTTAAATATATCTTTTTTATACGAGAACCATAAATAAGCTCATCAAACTTCTTGATATTCCCTTCAATATTCATATTGACAAGTAGCAGCAAGCATAGAGAAGGTATTATCTTCCAGCAAAATGATTCGATTTTATCTATCTTCATTTTTCTTTTATCCCGTTTATACTGACAGTCATTATTAAAAAAAAAAAACGCACAATGTCAAGTATTTTTTTCAAATATTTGATATTTGGGGACATCCCATAAGGTACCACCCTATGATTCTTTTTTTTCGGTTTCCGGTTGACCGGAACTGATTTATATGAGTATTATGAGTGATCATATAGAGGAGGAGTGAAGGATGAACCAAAAAATAAAGAATTTATTTATCCTGGCAGGTATTCTGGTATTAATAAACCCGGTCGATCCGGGATTTGGTCAGACCGTCTTCCCGACAGGGACCACTATCTACAAACCCAAAAAGGCTTACAGCTCCTATATCCTGATTGCTGATCATTCAGCAAAGAGCAATCATCAGGATGACAAGGTCAGGGCAGCGGCTGCCAACACATTTCCCGATGACATCCGGCTTATCGATATGAACGGGAATGTCGTACACACATGGAAGGTCACTCCCTCGATGAACAAGCGGTGCCGTCTGCTTTCAAACGGCCATCTTGTGTATGCCGGAGTTCCCAAGACGATCATTGAATACGATTGGGGCGGCCATGTGGTCTGGACCCATGAAGGAATCGGATCCATCAACGATATGCGTGTTCTGCCCAACAACAACCGTCTTTTGATCGCCCATGAGCCGATCCCTGAGGAATATCAAAAAAAAGTTAAAGATGTGGAAATCGCGCCCTGGTGGCCCCTGCGAAAAAGAGGAAGCGAAGAACAGCAACTGGGCGCTGATTTGTACGAAGTCAATCTGAAAGGAGAAGTCGTCTGGGAGTGGCACGCGTACAATCATCTTGATCTGAACCTCTTTTCACCGGCAACACCGGAAGGAGATTGGCTGCACGCAAATTCAGCGGCGCCCCTGCCGGAGAACAACTGGTATGATGCGGGGGACGAGAGATTCAGGCCCGGTAATATTTTGCTCAATGCAAGAAACATCAACATGATGTATATCATCGATAAAAAAACCAAAAAGATCGTCTGGGAAGGCACGCATCATTATAAGGGCGGCATGGCCCACTGCCACGAACCGGAGATGATCGAGAAGGGACTGCCTGGGGCAGGCAATATCATCCTCTTTGACAATGGTTTGTTTACCCGGCACCGGACCCATACCGGCCAGACATTCATTATTGAACTCAACCCCGTGTTCAAGGAAATCGTGTGGATCTATGAAACCCACGGCTATGCCAACATCAAATTTTTCAGCAAGACCATGGGCACGCAAAAACGGCTTCCGAACGGCAACACCTATATTTCCGAGGACAACAAGGGAAGGCTCTTTCAAGTAACCCCGGACGGCGAAATCGTCTGGGAATATGTCAACCGCGGCGGAACCACCCGCCCCTCTGTCATCCCTTATAACTTCACGCCTCAACTGAGGGCCCTGCCCAGGCCTGAAGAGCTGTCAGTCACGCCGCCGGACAATCTGGAATGGCACCTTAAACCAGATAAAGAGGGGACGTCCCATAAGGTACCACCCCATTAAATTTTAAAACACTATCCAGTAATTGGTCATGAGGTCTTGTTTGGCATGGGTTGGGACGTCGGACAACAGATTCATTCAAGGAGCTTACTTGAGCATCTCTATTATGAGAGAGACTTCTCTGACCAGCTTTTCGGCATCGCCGTCAAAACCCACACTTTTGTACCGGATCCTTCCTTCTTTGTCTATAAAGAATTTAGTGGGGATTCCTGAAACTTCAAAGGTATCAATGACACTATTTTCCGTATCAAGAAGGACATGGAAAGGATATTCATTTTCCGTGATGTAATTCTTCGCATTGGAGGCCCAATCATCCACCTGCTCCCATGAATCGATAAACAGAAGCTTAACAGAATCATCGTCCCTAAATTTCTCTATCACTCTCTTCATCCCGGGAAAAGAAATGACACACGGCCCGCACCATGTGGCCCAAAAATCCAGAACCACAACCTTGCCTCTGAGATCTGTCAAAGATATGATTTCACCATCTAAGTCCTTTAGTTCAAACTCCGGAGCCGGAAGATCAATCATTTCTTCCTCGATTTCAGCCTTTAACTTTTCATCTCCTTCCCCTTCCAGTTCTCCCAGCACTTTGTCAGCTTCTTCCTTCCTTCCACCCTGTTGGATGTAAGCGGTCACAAAAAGCTCATTCATTTTCGATGTACTCTTTCCTGATTCCAGATACCGCTCCATCTCATTCAAAGCTGCGCTGAAATCACCCGCTTCAACCAGAGCCTGGGCATAATGCTCATTGAATTCGCTGTTTTCTCTCTCTGTAAGGCGAACCGCCTCCCTTAAAACCTCCTGGGCTTCCTGGGCTCTTTCCATCTGTAAAAGAAGTGTGCCGTATGTATCAAGGCATGTAGAAAGGTAGGCCTCTCTTGTTTTCATCCACTCTTTTTCAGTGATATAGGATTCCTTTTCTTCGGTCGGATCATTGATCTCAGCTCTTGCCAGCTTCACAGCCATGGATGCGAATTCTGCGGCCAGCCCAAGATTCTGCTTTTTTTCTAACATCCTTGATGCCACATTGTTGTAGAGATTCCATGTCTCTGCCTCAGGATTCTGTTTTATATAGTCCTGTATTTTTTTAAATTCTCCCTTCTCCAACAAAGCCCCGCACACAACAGAATGCCACATTGAAATGTCATCACTGTCAGGAAAATCTTTCTTGAATTCCTGAAGAAGAGCCATTTTTTCATTCATATCTTCAGTATAGTAAAATTCCATGAATTTCTCGGATTGAACAAATTTCCCTTTGGGCTCCCTCTCCTTTATCATTCGGGCATATCTTTCTGCCTTCTCTCTTTCCTCTAAATTTCTGTATAAGGAAACAATAGTGGAAAGATGCTCCGTATTTAAATCAGAATCCTCAGCTATTTTGTTCAGTTCTTTAAGAGCCATCTCCTTTCCCCCGGCCGATTCCACTGCAGAGAGACTTCTAAAGTAATAGAGCAAATAATCTTTCTTTAATCCGGGATTTTTAGTGAATTCTTTTTGAAACAGGTCATAGATTTCCTTTTCACTGGTCTCGATTTCTAAAAAATAAGGACTCCATCCTGCATAAGATTCAGCCAATCCTGCATAAGTGCCGGGAACAGGCTCTCCGCCTTCGTCATAGAGATGAATGATATACCCTTTTTTTTCATTATTATCGATCACATCATCATCTTGAAATTTGATGAGGACTCCATACCCCTCTTCCGGGATTGAAAGGGATGCATTCCAGCCTCCGTTTCTCCTCCGCATGACCGTTTCTTTTGCCTCCGGAAGGCCTTTTGAATAAAAGTAAGAAACCATGCTTATATTATCTGAGGCGGTTAATTCAGTTCCCTGGGGATTATACAAAACAGTAATGATATCTCCGGGAGCCGGTTTTTCAGGAGAGATTAAAAATTTATATAAAACCTTACTTTCTTGTTGAGCGCAGAAACTCGAAAACAAGACTGAAAACGTTACAGCCAGAATGAGTGTCTTCTTCATACATCCTCCTCAGTCAAGGGGGCTAAAAATAGATTTCCGTTATTCTATAATAAAACGGACTTAATTCAAATAACAGATATCACACCTTTGACAAATCCTATGGATTCAGCCGCACCGGGGAGAGGGTCTTTTCCGTCTTTTTCAAACTCCAGCGCCGCACATCCTTTATAATTGATAGTCAGCAGGGTTTTAAGGAGCCGGGGAATATCGATCACTCCCCTCCCTATCTCAACCGTGGTGCCGTCCTTATCAGCCCGGGTTACGTCCTTGATATGGACATCCAACAATCTATCCTTATACTTTTCTGCTGCTTCCGAAGGATTAACTCCGGCCCTTTGGGTATGCCCGACATCAAGACAAATCCCCACTCTCCGGTCAAGCCCCTTGATACGCTCATAGGCGCTGCCCGGAGTCGGATAAAGTTTGTCTGTGGGGCCGTGGTTGTGGATGGCCAGCTTTATATCGAATTCTTTGACTTTCTCTTCCACAAGCCCTAAAAGGTCAGGATCCGGAACTCCTATGATGACCTCGACTCCCGCAGCCCGGGCATATTGAAAGGCTCGCTCCACCTCCTGTTTACTGCTCATGTAAATGACCCCGCACCCGTAAAGTTTAAGTCCCGAAGCTCTCACTTTCTCCGCTACTTCCTTTATTTCCTGTTCTGTGCTTTCAAGGGGAAGATGGAAGCTTTTCAGCGAAATCCATTCCAAATCCAGCCTCCTGGTCATGGAAATCGCTTCTTCCAGAGAGAATTCTCTGAATGTATAGGAAGCCATGCCCAGTTTCAAGAATCCGTCCGATGTGCTCTTCTTTTGAACCTTTTCCGAAGAGCATCCGTTCGTCCATAAAGCGGCAGAGGCCAATCCCATCCCCGATAATTTTATGAAATCCCTTCTATTTGTTTTCCTCATGACTCCTCCTTCCCTTGATTATTCATTAAAAAATGGCGATTTTCTTATCATTTTCTCTTCCATACTATATAAACATAATCATAAAAAGTTCAAGCATTGAAAAAATTCCTTAAGCATAATAAACTGAACAGCAGGAAAAATGAGCTTTCATAAAAAGAAGAAAAAGGGGCATACAAATGAAATGGCTTAAATATTTTCTAACCACCCTACTTATTTTATTTTTAATATCATGTGCTCCCTCCGGCCATGAACAAACCTCAGACAAATCAATCCCTGATACCAACCCCCTTACAGAGCAGGAAAAAGCAGAAGGATGGATCCTTCTCTTTGACGGAGACACCTTAAAAGGATGGCGGGGATTAGGCCTCAGCGACATTCCAGAAGGACACTGGACCATTGAACAGGGGTGCATCAAAAAAATACCGAGCGGAGATGTCCCTCTCCAACCTGACGGCCAGCCTCTTCAAGGAGGCGATATCATAACCAGGGAGACCTTTACAGACTTTGAGCTCACATTCGAGTGGAAGATAAGCCGGGCCGGAAACAGCGGCATCAAGTATAATGTCTCTGAAGAGATGTCCGTCTCACATCCGCCGGAGACCGCGGCTTTGGGTTTTGAATACCAGATACTGGATGATGAGAATCACCCGGATGCCAAAATCGGAGAAAACAGAACCGTTGCCGCCCTTTATGACATCACAGCTCCTGAAGGAAAAAGTCTGAAACCGGTGGGAGAGTTCAACACAGGCCGCATTGTGTTCAAGGGAAATCACGGAGAGCACTGGCTGAACGGAAAAAAAGTCCTTGAATATAACCTGGGAACTCCAGAAATGAAAGAGCTCCTCAAAAAAAGCAAATACGCCTCTATCAAAGGATTTGCTGATAAGCAGAGCGGACACATTGTTCTCCAGGACCATACAGATGCGGTATGGTTCAGAAATATAAAAATCCGAAAGATCAAATAAATTCCTTCTATGATGATGTGATGCAAGTCTTTTTTAATCAACCTCCTTTTTTA
>CAZUXT010000006.1:0-127348 GCA_964624145.1 uncultured Eubacteriales bacterium
GGGCGGTTAGCTCAGCGGAAGAGTACCGGCCTTACAAGCCGGGTGTCACTGGTTCGAATCCAGTACCGCCCACCATCACGTTTTTTTGATCTGGGAAATATTAATTGACTTGAGTGAAGATTCTATTATAATTCTTTGTTAAACCTGCGTAAGCATGATCGAGTAGTAATTATTTATTATGGAAAACAAAACCACATCCGCAATAAAAAAACTCCAAAAAAAAGCCAGCAAATTGCAGGATAAAAATTTAGAAATTGAAAAAGAACTTCAAAAGTATAAACAAACATTCAACACGCTTCTCGATGCCATCCCTGACATTGTCTACTTAAAAGACAAAAATCTTAAAAATCTTATTGTCAATAAAGCCTTTGCTGATTTTGTAGGCCTGAAAAAAGAAGACATTATCGGTAAAAAGGACGAAGAGTTCCTTGACGCAAGCCTGGCTGAACAGTGCAGATCAAGCGATGAAGAAGTACTCAAAAAGAGAACTTTAGTCAGTGTGGATGAAAAAAGCGGTGATGATTTGGGAGAAGTTTTCTATTTCAATACCTTAAAATCACCCATATTCGACGGAAAAGGAAACATAAACGGACTTGTCGGCATAAGCAGAGACCTCACCATCATTAAAACAAAAGAAGAACAGATTAAAAAATCCCTGAAAGAAAAAGAGGTGCTCTTGAAAGAGATCCACCACCGTGTGAAAAACAACATGCAGATCATATCAAGCCTTCTAAATCTTCAAGCAATGAACATACAGGAAGAGGATATAAAACAGATATTAAACCAGTGCCGGAGCAGGATAAAAGCAATGTCCTTAGTGCATGATAAGCTCTACAGGTCCAGCTCATTGGCAAAAATAAATATTTCCAATTATATAGAAACACTGGCCACACATTTAATGTCTATAAACAACACATATGAACGTAACATCAAACTGCACTTTGATATGGATGAGATATATTTTGACATAAATGAGAGCATACCGTTGGGACTCATAACGAATGAATTGATATCCAACTCTTTAAAACATGCCTTTCCCCCGCAAAGTCTGTTCAATAATACAAACAAAGAGCCCAATAAAATACTCATAAGTATTAAAAAGGGAGAGGATAAAAACATAGAACTGACAGTTGAAGACAACGGCATAGGACTGCCTAAAAATTTTGAAGAAAAATCTAAGAACTCTCTGGGAATGAATCTTGTCATGGATCTCGTGAAACAGATAAAGGGAAAAATGAAAATAGAAGGTTCAGATGGGACCTCCTTTAAAATAATCTTTTCTCTCTAGATTCATCTTTGTAATCCCATGCATTTTTTTTATTGAAATACACAGGAATTTTTTGTACCTTATTTCATGCCACACGACTATCCGGAAAAATATTTAAATGTTCTTAGATAAAAAAGGAAACAGACTCCCGGATTTTTTTATTGTGGGAGCTGCCCGATCAGGCACGACCGCCCTCTATTCTTTACTAAAAAAAAATCCCCGGGTCTTTATGCCGCAAGAAAAAGAACCTATGTTTTTCATCTGCTGGAATCAACCGGAATTCCTCAAACTCATAGGTGAAAATAAAGGAGCCAAAGCCAGTTTTACGATCAACAAACTCGAAGATTATAAAAAAACATTTGAAAAAGCGAGAGAAAATCAAGTCATAGGAGAAGGATCCACCTGGTATCTTTATGCCCACGAGACAGTGATCCTTAATATAAAAAAACTCTATGGGAAAAAATCTGATTTGATAAAAATAATCATCCTGCTCCGTGATCCGGCACAAAGAGCCTGGTCTCATTATTTGAAAAAAATCAATCAGGGAAACGAATTTCTCCCTTTTTTAGAGGCTGTGAACAAAAACACCATTAAGCACCGCTTAGAAGGAAGATTCATTCTAAGTTATGACTATATAGGTTTTGGACACTACTACAACCAAGTCAAAGCTTATATGGATAATTTTTTAAAGGTAAAAATTATCCTTTTTGAAGAGTTTACAAAAAATCCTGAAGAAACAACAAAGGAAATACTTCAATTTCTCGGAATAAATGAAACAGAGAACATAAAAAACACAAAATACACAAACACGGCTGGTATTCCAAAAAATTTTGCTTCCTCAATCGTAGACAAACTGATTTTCAAACCCGGTAAATGGAGGGCTTCTATCAAACATATCCTTCCCTTTGGAATGAGAAGAGATCTTAAGAATTACATCAGGAGTATAATATATAAAAAAAAGGAACTGCCGTCTAAATACAAAAAAATGCTGCATTATGAATATGAAGAAGACACAAAAAAGTTAAGACGGCTCATAAACAAAGATTTGACCCAATGGATGGCTGAGAGATGAAAATCGGTTTGATCTCTTCTTCAGGAGGACATTTTTCAGAGCTTTCCTGTCTCAACTCCCTATGGAGCCAATACAACCACTTCTGGGTGTCTTTTCTTTCATGCGACACAGAAACTCTTTTAAAGAACGAAATTTTCTATCACGGATATCATCCCACTAATAGAAATTTAATCAATTTTTTCCGTAATCTTATCCTCGCATTTAAAGTCATACTCAAAGAGAAACCAACTGTCCTCATATCCACAGGGGCAGGGATATGTGTGCCGTTTTTTTTATTAGGAAAACTATTTTTTATCAAGACTATTTATATTGAGTCAATGGCAAGGATTCATGGTCTTTCTCTTACCGGAAAATTAGTGTATTTCCTGTCAGACATTTTCATTGTGCAGTGGCCCCAGCTTGCCGCCTTTTATAAAAAAGCTGTTTATAAAGGACAGGTCATTTGAAACTATTTGTGACCGTAGGAGTAGAAAGAATATCTTTTAATAGGCTATTAAAAATTGTAGACCAGTATGTGTTTTCGGGCCTTTTCCCGAATGACACATTTATTCAAATCGGGCATTCATCTTATCATCCGCAATATTGTTCATACTGCAGATTTCTCGATTACTGTGACATGGAAAAGAGGATTGCCGGTTCTGATATAATCCTATCACATGCCGGAATGGGAACTGTCATTCTGTGTTTAAAACATGGGAAAATCCCTATCCTTTTTCCAAGGAAAGTCTGTTACAGAGAACATGTAGATGACCATCAACTTTTATTTGCCCGGATTATGTCAAAAGAAGGCCTTGCGTTAGCTGCGTTTTCTTCCGACGAACTGCTAAAAATATATTCAAACTATGAAAAACTCTCACAATCATTGGACACACTGTATAGCTTAGGCAAAAAAAAAGACCTTCCCATCTACTTAGAAAAAATACTCATGGATTTTTCAGGACACAGAGGCGGAAATAATGGATATTGAATTTTTACTCAAAAATTCAGTCAGGTTGCTATTCAAAAGAAAAATCAGATTTCAATTCGACCGCATCCCCATGGAATCCCATCCTTTTTCATGGAAAAAAACCAAGAACCTGTTTTTTATTGGGATAAACAGACTCCTGCCGGTAAGTCACGCCCTTGGATATCCTTATATGGCTCACATCTCCCCTTCTGGAATTTGTAACCTGAGATGCGAATTGTGTCCTTCTCTTAATCCGGAAACAAAAGGCAAGAGCTTCCTCCCGTTCCATACTTATAAAAAATTCATCGACGAAGCCGGAGATTATTTGATATACATCATACTCTGGAGTTGGGGAGAACCTCTTCTCAATCCTGAGTTCAATAAAATGACTCAATATGCGGAACAAAAGGGCATCCGCACGGTTACCAGCACTAATTTAAACAAATTTTCTAAAATTGATGCTCAAAAATTGGTTGAATCCGGACTGGACGCTCTCATTATCGCTGCGGACGGAACCACTCAAGAAACATATTCCAGATACAGAAAGAGAGGCAAACTAGAGAAAGTCCTATCCCACACACGTGAAATTGTTGAGGCAAAGAGAAAATCCGGAAGCAACAAACCTTTGCTCAATCTGCGGATGATCATTTCAAAGGATAATGAAAACGAAATGGATGAATTCAGGCGAATTGCCTGGGATCTGGGCGTTGATATGGTCAGTTTTAAGGCTTTCTCCACCCGGCAGTTAGGTTATTTCGATTCAAAATTCGACAAGAAGTACGCACCGGTTCAAAAAAAATACCGCTGGTACAGCTATCAAAAAGGATTTAAAGTCAGTAGTAAACCGAAAAAATACTGGTGCCGTTTCCCCTGGACAAAACCGACTCTTTTCCCAGACGGGACGATTATAAGCTGTGAATTCGATTTTAAATATGAACATCCCTTCGGAAACATAAACGAGAAAACATTTGATGCAATCTGGTTCAGCCCTAAGGCAGCGGATTTTAGAAGAAAGTTCCAGAAAAATAGAGACTCTTTTGATTTCTGTAAAGACTGTGTCTATGACTACAAGCTCATCCCGGGATGTGTCTTAGAATGGGAATTCATTGAAAACGAAAGATAATAAATTTTTGGATAATCATCGCTTTTCTGGAATATCTGTAATTATCATTACCTATAACGAAGAAGAAAACATAAAAGACTGTCTCGACTCCTTGCTTGAGCTGGATTATCCAAAGGACAGGTATGAAGTTATTGTTGTTGATTCTTCAACTGACTCGACTCCGGAGATCGTCTCTAAATACAAAAATGTGAGGTTTGTAAAAAGCAGGAAAGGATTCAGCCAACAGAGAAATATGGGATGGAAACAGGCTGTTTTCAATATCATTGCATTTGTAGATGCAGACACGATAGTTCCTTCAGAATATCTAAAAATCATCAATAAGGCATTTAAAAACATAGAGACAGCAGCTATCGGAGGAAATGCATATCCTCCTGAAAACACCAACCGTTTCGGCATTTGGACCGCCTCAGTGGGTCATCCTGCAGGAGGCGCTATGGGCTTTAAAGCGAATATGAAAAAAGGCCAGAAAAAACCTCATTTCCTTCCTGGATGTAATTCCGCTTTTAGAAAAAATATCCTGGAAGCTGTCAGTGGTTTTGATCCTGAATTTTACGATGGAGGAGAGGATGTCGATATCTCCCGCAGGATGCGAGAAAGAGGATTCTCTCTGGAATACATCCCTGACCTAACCGTGTATCATAAACCCAGAAACAGCTTAAAAAAATATATCCAGTGGAATATAGGAGTCGGTCAAACCAAATTCAATCTAAAACATCCCCCCTTATTCAAACTCATCTTTCAACCGAGCTTCCCGTTATGGAGCTTACTTCCCGTCGCACTCATTTTTTTACTTCTCAATCATCCCTTTGTCCTGGCTGTCCTGGCCGTACTGGGATGGATTCTCTTTCTGATGACATTGTATCTTTTTGCCAATCCCTATCCCCATCTGTTAAAGCAGAGGAAAAAAATCGGGATCAGCTTTCTATCCGTTTTCTTCATTGTTCCTTTCCTGATATATCTCCGTCAGGTTTCTATAAACATAGGGCAGCTTAAAAAATGGAGGCTTGTTAGAAAAAAGCGGAAGCGCCCTTGAAGATTCAGCCATTTCATAAAGAGGCCGGGCTAGATAATTGACTGAATGAGGAGTGTGTGATAAACATAAGGTCGGTATCTTACTAAGACTGACTCTTGAAAAGGGCAAGAATAATCCTTTGGAGATGGCAAATGGAAAATACGCTTGTTACATACTTCACCCAAACCGGAAACACCAAAAAAGTGGCAGAAGCCATATACAATAACATAGAGGGTGACAAACAAATAATGCCTATAAGTGAAGTTCAAAAAGAAGACAAAGAAGAATACGACCTTATCTTCATCGGATTTCCGGTCCACTCCCACGGTGTGCCGTTCGCCATGGAGTCTTTTATAAAAAAAATCCCCCGGGATAAAAAAATAGCCTTTTTCTCGACTCATGGATCTCTCACCGGGGGGAGACTTTCAAGAGAAGCCATAGAACACGCTTCAGTCCTTGCTTCTGGAGCAAGACTACTGGGGACCTTTTCCTGCAGAGGAAAAATCTCTTTGAGCGCGTTGGAAATTCTAAAAAAATCCCCTGAACACAGGGCCTGGGCTGATATGGCTGCCTCAGCCGGCACCCATCCGGATGAACATGACCTTAATGAAGCCGCATCCTTTGCCAAATGGATAATGACACTGGCTTCTCAGGATTGACAGTCAGATATTCTCCCCCTCTCTTACTTTGTCACCACTTCCCGTCCATTTGGAATTCAGCTCCGTCAAGCCAAAAACCTGATTTTGTGACAGAATCATGCTGGGCCTGTAAAAGGTCATAATGGAACTTCTCTTCCTCGGATATCTCCATAAATATTTTTTTCGCTACGGAATCATCCGTATTTTTCGCTGCCTCATTAAAATATTCAATAGCTTCTCTTTCAAGCTGCATGCCTATGCTTAAAGCCTCTGTCTCTCCTTTGCCTTTTCTCTCCTTCATCCTCAGCTTGAGCTTTTCCACAAGAGGAGCCTCCCCTGAGAGGTCTCTCTCATCAATGTAATTTTTCCAATCCTCTCCGCCCAGTATTTTGCTGAACAATTTTCCAAAAGTCTCCAGATGCCTGCCTTCTTCCTCTGCTAAAAACTTGAACATTTTTTTGCCTCGTTCATGCTCTGTAATATCCGCAGCATGATTGAAAAATCTTCGGCCGTTTATTTCTAACAGTATGGCGCCTTTAATAGCATCTTTTATTTGTTGACTTATCTCAGGCATGGGTCTTCTCCTTTTTTTTTCTTTTTTGCTTTCATGCATTCAGAACAAATTCCATAATAATAGACCTGACATTCATTAATCAGGTGACCATCAATTTCCTTGATTTCAATCTTCTTTTCAGGAAATATATCAATTATTCTCCCACATTCCTTACATAAGAAATGGTCATGTGGTTTTGTGTTAGGATCAAAATTGGCTTTATCAAACCCTATGGTCAATTGCTTTATCTCTTGGATCTCATTTAATATCTTAAGAGTGTTATAGACTGTCGCAAAAGATATCATCGGGTATTTCTTCTTTACCTCTTCGTACAGATCTGCAGCTGATGGATGTCTATGGTTCCCTTCAAGATGCTCTATGACCGCAAGTCTCTGAAGGGTCATCTTAAATCCCTTTGACTTAAGATTATTTAGACAGTCTGTAACACTTCTCATAATGAATACTCCTCTCCTCTTTTATTATAAAATTTTCCATATATTAATAATCATTTTAATTTAATAACCATTATTCAATTAAAGGTCAACCTGATATGATCGGGCTCGCCTTGGGATCCATTGGATTTATTCTGGAGGCTAAAGAAAACAAAAACGGATAACTCTGATTCATGTGCTTCATGTAGGACAACCAGGCTGTCGTGATCCTTGAATAAGACCTCTTTAAGTCAATTGCCAGGTGTTTGTAGTCTTCCTCTGGTAAGGACTTCAATTGATTCCCTCTGTACTCAAGCTCTTCTGAAAGGTGGAAAACAGCCCAGAGAAGGTCTGTAAAGTCTTCATGCTCTAAAAGATTGGGATTTTCCAGCAACCGCAAAAGGAAAGGGCGCTTGCTCACTAGATAATCCCTGAGCTCGCATAGTCTTTCCTTGTCTATCTTCATCTGGTATTTAAACTCTTTGGCTGCATATGCGGCTCTGTTAAAGTCCTTTTTTCCCCAATTATCCATGACTTTCAATTGCTGTGCAAGGTCATCCGAATTTTCAACAAATACGTTGAACCTATCAAGAAGATTCAGCCCTACTTCACTGAAAAAACTTCCGATAACCATATTTAGTTTTTTCCTCAAAGCCTGTTTCTCTTTTCTGGTAAGTACCCGTTCGATAAACAGGACGACCAAAAGAACATCAAGAAAAAGAAATCCAAAGTCTCCGATCATATATATGAAAATATGATGGATATCACGGAATATGAGATAGTGCAGTGTGTAAGTGAGCGCAGATGCCGCAATAAAAATAAGGCTTACCTTAAAAGTCCAGGTGAATATTTTTTTCATTTTTGTTCTCTCCCATTCTGTTTATTCTAAATCAATCACTCAGTCTTTAATAGGTACTCTCCCAATTCCTTTCCTGCTTTTCTTACTGAATCCAACTCATCTTTATTGGGGATATACTTTATTTTTAAGCCTTCAAAAGGAATATCCCATTTGAGTTCTGTAAGGACTTTTTCAATTTCTCCTACCGCTTGACCTCCCCATCCAAAAGAACCGAAGGCAAAGCCAATCCTTTTTCTCGGTCTCAATCCTCTGAGATAAGTGAGAAATTCACCAACCGAGGGAAGCATCCCGTTATTTAAGGTGGGTGAGCCTATCACAATCAGACGGGATCTGAGGACATCTGTTATAACTTCAGATACGTGATTCCTCTTAAGATTCCTCACCGCCACTTCCATTCCCGCATCATACAATCCTCTTTCAAGCATTTGGGCCATTTTTCTGGTAGAACCCCACATCGAATCATAAACCACAACCCCTCTTTTGTCCGCTTCATAGCCGGACCACTTCTTGTACTGTTTGACTATCTCAGGTATATAGGACCTCCATATAAGTCCGTGACTGGGACAGATCATTTCTATGTCGAGCTGGGAGACCACTTCCAAGGCGCTTTTAACCTGATCACCGTAGGGCATAACAATATTACCGTAATATTTAGCTGCCTCTTCCTCCACAATGTCCCAGCCAATCTCATCGGCATACCTTTCTGAGCTGGCAATATGCTGCCCAAAAGCATCGTTTGAAAACAGAATCTTTTCCTCCGGAATATAGGTGACCATATTATCAGGCCAGTGAACCATTGGAGTGTGCACGAAATTCAGGGACCTTTTCCCGATTTTTAATGACTCTCCTGATGTAACGACCCGAAAATTCCAATCTTTCTTGTAATGCCTGCGCAAGCCCTTTTCTCCCTGAGTGGATGTGATGACAGCTGCATTAGGTGCGTATTCGAGCATCTTTGGAATGGAGCCGGAATGATCCATTTCAACATGATTGGATAAGATGAAATCTATTTTTGAAGGATCGATTATCTTCTTAATCCTATCCAGCATTTCGTCAAAAAGATAGTGTTTGACTGTATCAACGAGAACGACCTTTTCATCTAAAATCAGATAAGCATTATATGTTGAGCCACGTTGGGTCAAATAACCATGAAAATCCCGTAAATCCCAGTCAATTCCTCCTACCCAGTAAATACCCTCTCTAATTTTATTGTTTTTCATCTTATTTTACGCAACTTCAAAGGAATCTTTATCCGCACCGCAGACAGGGCACACCCAATCATCGGGAAGGTCCTCAAATGCAGTCCCGGGTTCTATTCCGCTATCCGGATCTCCTGCATTGGGATCATAGATATAACCACAGACTGAACACTTATACATTTTCATTTTTTTCTCCTTTAGTCTTAATATTTTTATCTATACAATCCTTACACACACCTCTAAAGTAACCGTGTGTTTCAGTTATTTTATTCCCACCGACACTTTCCATTTCAAAACCTTCATATTCAAAATTCAGGTTAATAATCCTTCCGCATTTTTCACAAAAAAAATGGTAATGAGAGGAAGTGTCTCTATCATAGCGAACTTCTGTACCTGTGATATACAAAGGCCTTACAAGTCCTTTTTTTTGAAATATATCCAGGGTATTGTACACCGTTGTCAAGGAAATCGTTGGAATCTCTTTTTTTATAGCTTTGAATATCTCTTCTGCCATGGGATGTGTTCTGTAGTTTTCAAGATAACTTAAGATTTTCAATCTTATATATGTGGGTTTTATTTCTTTCTTTTTTAATATTATTTGTAACAGTTTTAAATTTGTATTCATTTTAATTTAAATAATACTTCTTTCTTACCATCTTGTCAATGTTTCTCCAAGAAAAATTTTGGTTATTCATAAAAGCCAAGGGGAAAAAGGCTGTTTCTCTTTGACCTGGACAGCTTCATATGATATAAACATGTCTAAAATCATCTGTGACTTAATGCAACACGGCACTCTCATTCTAGAAGACGGCTCAGAGTTTAGAGGCTTCTCTTTTGGTAGCCCCATTTCCACATCAGGTGAACTTGTTTTTAACACCGGCATGGTGGGTTATAATGAATCTTTGACTGACCCCAGCTACAAGGGTCAAATACTTGTCCTGACTTACCCCTTAATCGGAAATTACGGAGTGCCTTCAAAACAAAGAAAAAACAACTTATCAATATACTTCGAATCCGAAAAAATTCATGCCTCAGGTCTCATCGTGTCAGATTATTCAAATGAATTCCACCACTTCGAGGCAGCCCAAAGCCTGTCATCCTGGCTGATAGAAGAAAACATACCTGCCTTGACAGGAATAGACACCAGAGCTTTGACTAAAATTCTAAGAGAAAGAGGAACCATGCTGGGCAAGGTCATCCTCAACGGAGATGTGGACTTTTATGACCCGAATAAAGACAATGTTGTAGAGAAAGTGAGCGTAAGAAAGCCTGTTGAATACAATAAAAAGGGGGCCATCAAACTGATCGTCATTGACTGCGGTGTCAAAAACAGTATCCTCCGAAGCTTTATAAAAAGAGACTGCTGTGTTCTCAGGGTTCCGTATGATTATGACTTCTTTTCCCATTCTTTTGATGGGGTTATCATTTCAAATGGCCCTGGCAATCCGAAAATGGCCAAACAAGTCATTGGAAGGGTAAAGAAATGCATTGAAAAAGAGATCCCTGTTTTCGGGATATGTTTGGGAAACCAGATTCTGGCCTTAGCTGCGGGAGCCAACACCTATAAACTTAGATACGGGCACAGGAGTCAAAACCAGCCCTGCCTTCAAGCTGGAACCAAACGCTGCTATATCACATCACAGAATCACGGCTTTTCTGTTGATACAAAGTCTCTCCCCCGTGACTGGCTGCCCTGGTTCACAAACATCAATGACAATACGAACGAAGGAATCAAGCACGGAACACGTCCTTTTATGTCAGTCCAATTCCATCCTGAACATTCGCCCGGGCCAGTGGATACAGAATTTATTTTTGATGAATTCCTAGAGGTATTGAAGCCGTGAAAAAAGTCCTTCTGCTCGGGAGCGGCGCACTGCAAATAGGGCAGGCAGGAGAATTCGATTACTCCGGAAGCCAGGCCATCAAAGCACTCAAAGAGGAAAAGATCACCATTATCCTTATCAATCCGAATATCGCCACGATCCAAACATCGGATTATCTGGCAGATAAGATATATTTTCTCCCTGTAATCCCTTATTTTGTTGAGAAAGTGATACAGAAAGAAAAGCCCGATGGAATCCTCCTTAGTTTCGGAGGACAGACAGCACTCAACTGTGGAGTGGAGCTTTATAAAAAAGGAATTCTTGCAAAACACAGGGTCAAAGTCCTGGGCACATCCATAAAATCCGTGATGGATTGTGAGGACAGAAAACTTTTTTCCAAACGTCTCAACAAGATCAAATTAAAAATTCCAAGGAGCTTTGCTGTTAACTCACTGGAACAAGCCCTTAAAGCAGCTAAAAAAATCGGTTACCCTGTGATCGCAAGAGTCGCCTATGCGCTGGGAGGATTGGGCTCAAGCCTTTCCTTCAATGAACAAGACCTCAGGAGAAGAGTGCTCAAAGCTTTTTGCTTTACTCCCCAGATCCTGATTGAAGAATACCTGGAGGGATGGCAGGAGATCGAATACGAGGTTGTGAGAGATAATCAGGATAACTGTATTACCGTATGTAATATGGAAAATTTTGACCCCATGGGTATTCATACAGGAGAGAGTATTGTGGTTGCTCCCTCTCAAACCCTTAACGACCGCGAATACCATAAACTGAGAAAAATCTCCATCCAGGTCATACGCCATCTGAACATTATCGGTGAATGCAACATCCAATTCGCACTTAACAAAAATATGGGAGAATACAGAATTATTGAAGTCAATCCCCGGTTATCCCGAAGCAGCGCTCTGGCTTCTAAAGCAACCGGGTATCCGCTCGCATTCATCGCTGCCAAGCTTGCATTGGGATATTCCCTCATAGACCTGCCCAACTCCATCACAAAAACAACAAAAGCATGCTTTGAACCAGCCCTGGATTATGTAGTGGTCAAAATACCTAGATGGGACCTGACAAAATTCAAACGCGCGTCAAAAAAAATCGGAAGCGAGATGAAAAGTGTGGGCGAAGTGATGGCCATTGGAAGAAATTTTGAGGAAGCCCTGCAAAAAGCCCTCCGAATGCTGCAGGTCGGTGTGTACGGCCTTGTATGTAATGATATACATTTTAAAAATTTGAAAAAAGAACTAAAAAATCCCACAGACAAGCGGATATTTGCTATAGCCGAAGCCACACATACCGTTCCTATTAAAGAAATCCAGCGACTCACCCAAATAGACCCCTGGTTTTTATATAAAATTAAAAATATTGTTGACCTGCATCGAAAACTTACCGGTTCTGCATTCGATCATCTTCCTAAAGAGCTTCTCCTTCTCAGCAAAAAGCTCGGTTTCTCTGACAAACAGCTCGCACTTATATTTGGAAAAGAAGAACTGGACTTCCGTGAGTTAAGAAAAAAATTCTCTCTTTATCCGTCTGTCAAACAGATCGATACCCTAGCTGCCGAGTATCCTGCCCGGACGAATTACTTATACCTTACGTACAACAGCAGGGAAGATGACATCGAATTCAAAGACAAGGACAATGTCATTGTTCTTGGTTCAGGCTCTTACAGAATCGGCTCTTCTGTCGAATTTGACTGGTGCTGCGTGAATACAGTCATAAGCCTTAGTTCCCTTGGATACAAAACCATAATGATCAACTACAATCCTGAAACCGTCAGCACTGATTATGACATCTGCCACCGTCTCTATTTTGATGAACTGAGTTTTGAGACAGTAGCAGATATCTATGAAAAAGAAAATCCCAAAGGAATCATCATTTCCATGGGGGGGCAGATCCCCAATAATATTGCCACCAAGTGTGCTCTCTATGGAATCAATGTTCTGGGCACATCACCCGAAAACATAGACAATGCGGAAAACCGTCATAAATTCTCCTCTCTCCTGGATAATCTTGGCATCGACCAGCCTGAATGGAAGGAACTCACCAACATCGATGAAGCCAAAAGTTTTGCTCAAAGTGTGGGATATCCCGTCCTCATCAGGCCGAGTTATGTATTAAGCGGAGCTGCTATGTCCGTGGCTTTGAATGACAATGAATTAGTGGGCTACCTGCAGAGAGCATCTGAGGTCAGCCCTGAATACCCTGTCATCATCAGCAAATTCATTGAAAATGCCAAAGAAATAGAGCTTGACGGAGTGGCAAAAAAAGGGGAGCTTTTTGTTTATGCCATATGTGAACACGTTGAAAATGCCGGAGTGCATTCCGGGGATGCCACCATGGTCCTCCCTCCACAGAGGACCTATTTGGAAACGACACGCAGGATGAAAAAAATCACAAGAAAAATCGTTAAAGCTCTGGAGATAAACGGGCCGTTCAATATCCAATTCATAGCCAAAGATAATATGGTTAAAGTCATAGAATGCAACCTGCGTGCCTCAAGGTCCTTCCCTTTTGTCTCAAAAATATTCAAACTCAATTTTGTTGAACTGGCAACAAAACTCATAATGGGATTAGACCTCCCAGCAATTGATAAATCCTGCTTTGAGCTGGATTATGTGGGAGTTAAAGCACCTCAATTCTCATTCACCCGTATAAAAGGGGCTGACCCTGTGCTCAGCGTTGAGATGGCATCAACAGGAGAGGTCGCTTGTATTGGAGATAATTTTGAAGAGGCATTTTTAAAAGCACTGCTTTCTGTGGGATATGACTATCCGAAAAGAAACATTCTGCTCTCCACAGGACCTTTTGAAAGCAAGGCCCGGTTTTTACCAGAGGCAAAAAAGCTCAGAGATCTGGGATTCGATCTGTACGCTACAAGAGGCACGGCTGACTATCTTCAATACAACGGTATTGAATCACAGGTACTGTACTGGCCTCTTCAAAAAAGAGAACCGAATATACTATCTTTTATCGAGCAGAGAAAACTCGATCTCATCATTAACATTCCCAAGAGCATTGAACAAGAAGAACTGACAAACGATTACATAATAAGGAGGAAATCTGTTGATTTCAATATTCCCATAATTACAAACCTTGAGTTCGCTGAACGTTTTATTGACGCTATTTCAAAAATCACACTGAATGACCTGGCAGTCAAGCCATGGGATGAATACTAACCTGGATGATGAACGGGACAACACATGAAGAGCCTATTAAAGGCTATAGAACTTATAAGAAAAATTGACTTATTTATGTTAAAATGTATCCTATAATATAAACAAAAAAAATGACACAAGATCAATTAGAAATAGCGGAACGAACGAAAGTCCTGGTCGTTGAGGATGAAATCATAGTAGCCAGGGATGTCTGTAACATGCTTCAGAGTCTGGGTTATAGAGCTATCAGTGTAGCCTCCTCTTCTGAAGAGGCTATTAAAACAGCAAAGAAGAAATCTCCCCATATCGTTCTCATGGATATAATGCTCGAGGGAAAAATGAATGGCGTGGAGGCCGCTGACTTTATCTATACACAGCTCAATATACCCATTGTCTACCTCACTTCATATGCAGATGAAAACACCATTCAAAAAGCTAAAAAAACAGAACCTTTCGGCTATCTCTTAAAACCATTTGAGGAACGCGATCTGCAGACTACAATTGAAATCGCTCTTTACAAATTCTCTATGGAAAGAAAGCTCAAAAGAAGGGAAAAGTGGTTATCCACAATCCTTAAAAACATAGGAGACGGAGTCATTGCTACGGATGAAAATGGAAAGGTTAATTTTATGAATGAACAGGGAGCAGAAATAACCGGTTGGAAACTTGAAGATGCTTTTAATAAAAATCTAAAAAAGATCTATCCCATATACAGTGAAAAAACAGGCATCTCCCTAAAAATACCTGTTGATAAGTTGTTAAAGGGGAAAAGGACCCGGATCCATCATGAAGTCATGCTCCACTCAGAATCAGGAGCCAAAGTCCCTATTTACCAAGACGTCAATCCTACCCTGGATGAAGAAGGCAAGACAACAGGTCTTGTGGTCACTTTCTCAGACATCACCCAGCGCAAGAAAGCGGAAAACCAAATAAAAAAGAGCTGGGAAGATCAAAGAAAGGCTATGGAAGGGGTCGTTGAGGCCATGGCCTTCACCATAGAAACACGAGACCCCTATACAGCAGGCCATCAACGCCGCGTCACAACGCTGGCAGTAAAAATAGCAAAAGAGATGAAGCTCGACCAGGATAAAATAGAGGGAATACGCATGGCAGGCACACTCCATGATATAGGAAAAATCTATATTCCTGCGGAGATACTGAGCAAACCGGGTAAAATCTCAGAAGTGGAGTACAACATGATCAAAACCCATCCAAAAGTGGGGGCTGATATCCTTAAGCCCATCGAATTTCCATGGCCTGTTTCTGACATAGTGAGACAGCATCACGAACGAATAGACGGAAGCGGGTATCCTGACGGCCTTTCCGGGGAGGGAATCCTCATCGAAGCAAGAGTCCTGGCTGTGGCCGATGTTATAGAAGCCATGGCATCTCACAGGCCATACAGAGCCGCATTAAGTCTTGAGGATGCCTTGAATGAAATCAAAAAAAACAAGGGAATCCTCTATGATGAAAAAGTATCTGAAGCGGCCATAAAAGTCTGCAGTGAAGGGGGCTTTCATTTCAGCTGATTCTGAATCCCTAAAAAAACGAACCGCCATGAATAGATACTCTGTCACTTTGCTGTTAGTGGGATCCATAGTCTTTGCCATCGGTGGCTTCGTGGGTTTTATTATCCTTTTTCTTCCGGATTTCAATATATATTGGATTATTCTGTCTCCTATTATCCTCGCTTTTTATGAAGCCCCTGCTGTCATGCTGTACTGGCTTTATAAAAAAAACAAAAAAAAGATCGATTGACTTTTTTCCTTAATAGGCTATTCATAGCGGAGACATTCAACAATATCCAGCTTCATGGCCTTCAGTGCAGGTGTTAAACCGGCTACGAAACCTGCAATCACCATAAAAAAAGCAGTAATCACGGATGTGAATAGGGAATTCTCCGGTGAAAAAAGCATCATGAGCTGGGGATTCTGGGTTCTTAGGGCTTCCACAAGAACGGATAAACCGGCATTCAGTCCCAGTCCGATCCCTAATCCGATCAGACCCCCCATAAAAATCAAGGCAAAAGCTTCGGTAAAAAGCTGAAAGAAAATATGTTTTTTTAAGGCTCCTATAGCTCTGCGGATTCCTATATCTCTGGTGCGCTGGGTCACAATAAAAAACATGATATTCATCACTCCCACAGCCCCTATCATCAGCGTGATCACTCCCACTCCCCCTAAAAATATCTGAAGCCCCAGCACAATATATCCCATAAAATCCATGCCTTCTATCATACTCCATACATAGAGAGCATCCTCATCGCCAGCATCAAACCGGTGCAGTCGGGCAAGGCTTCTCCGGATCTCCAGTTCTGTTTCATTATAACGAGTCTTATCGACCGGAGAAACAAGAATGCGCGACAGGTACTTATCACCGCTGAAGTCCTTCAGAGCCGTAGTGAAAGGGATAAGCAGCTTTTCATCATCCAAAGAGTTATTGATCGATAACTGATATCCTTTGGCTTCCGCGGTTCCTATGACCCTGTAGCGGATCCCGCTCACACTGACATATTCCCCTGATATATCATTGGTCCGGCTTCCGAAAAGCCTTTCTTGAATGGTGGCTCCCAGGAAACACACCCTCTCTCTCCGTTCTATATCCCCTTGATTGATAAATCTCCCTCTGCTGATTTTATAGTTTCTCATCGTTGATGTATCCGGAACCACTCCAAGGGTGTGCACAGCCCTGCTTTCATTCCCATACTTGACCACAACATTTCCGCAGTCATATTCCGGAAGAGCCCTTTCTATTTCATAAGAAAAGGAGTTAAGGGCTCTGACATCCCTCTCTGTCAATCTGACTCTCCTGGCTTGACTAAAAGAGCCTCTCTCGCTCTTCACCCTACCTCCGCTGACATATATGGTCTTTTCACCCATTTTGCCGAATTCACGCTCGAAAAAATCCTGGAATCCGGTGCCGAATCCTATCAGAATGATGATAGAAGCGATTCCCCAGAATATCCCGAACATGGTAAGGAAACTCCGGGACCTGCTGCTCCGGATCTCCAATAAGGCCTGGCCGATCAGCTCTCCCATCAGAGTACGGGAAGTCCAGAGAGGTTTGGGTTCTTTCTTTCCCGAAACAGTCACTCCCCGTTCATACTGAAGCGCTTTTGCCGGTTCCATCTCAGCTGCATTTCTTGCCGGGATATAACCGGATAGGACCCCGGTCAGGATCATCACAAAAACAACGATTAACGACAGCTCAATGGAATTTTGAGGAAGAGGAATAGATGGAGGCAGAGGCAATATATTGATCGCACCCAAAAGAGCGGATCCAAGAAGAAAACCAATGAGGCCCCCGAGCATGGTGATAAACAGGGCTTCAGCCAGAAAGTGGAGCCTTATATCCCTTTTTTTTGCTCCCACGGCTTTGCGGATCCCTATTTCGTGGATCCGTTCCTGCACTGAGACCAGCATGATGTTCATCACGCCGACTCCGCCCACAAAAAGAGTCACTACACCGATCAAACCCAAGAGGATGTTCAGCCCAAGGGCTAAAATGCTGAACATCTTTTCAAAAAAAGCGAATTCAAAAATCATCAACGCTTCATTATCCTCCGGATCGAAGTTATGGCGCTCAGCGAGAAGGCTGCGAATTTCAGAGACAACCTGCCCGGATTTTGTGTTCTCTTTTGGTGTGACAAAAACAAGATCCAGGCTTTTTCCGTCTCCCCATAACTGCTGTGCTGTGCTGAGAGGGACAAGGATTTGATCATCATGACGGCTGTTTATGGTGGAAGTCTGCAGCTCTTTCTCCACTGCCAGACCCACCACGTGAAAAGTCACTCCCCGGATCTTCATTTTCCTGCCAACCGGATCGGAATCCTCTCCGAAAAGCTGTTCCCTGACATTATTCCCAATAAAAGCAAGCCGTCTTCGGTTTTTGATATCATGTTCAGAAATAAACCGCCCCTTGGCCACTTCCCAGTTGTTCATCTCCTTGGCCGCAGGGATCACTCCGCGTATATTGTACTGTCTGGACTCGTTTTCAACCTTCACATAATACCACCGCATCACCTGCGGATTTATTTCATGGACCGAAGAGCATTGGATCCGGATGGCTTCAATATCCTTCATCTCGGGGATGATCGGTCTTCCTGTCTTGTATCCGCCCACTCCAATGGAAGTGTGGCCGGGCAGAAAAACCACAAGGTCTTCCCCGATCTGACTCATTCCCTCCCACATCATATCGCGAAATCCGAATCCCCAGCCAAGGAGAATCATAATGGCCATGATCCCCCAGATGATCCCGAAAAGGGTGAGTGTACTTCGAAGACGGTGAGCTTTCAGGTCTGTGACAGCCTGTCTGATCACTTCATTTAAAAGCATTTCCTTCTCTTTTCAAAGGGAAATCTCACCAGCTTCTCATAAACGACTATCTGGGAAGAACAACGACCTGACCTTCTTTGAGACCCGATAAGACCTCTGTAAAAAGACCATCTGAGATGCCTCTCTCAATCTCTACCTTGCGCATGCCCTCCTCAACAGTGCTATCCTCCACATTCACAAAAGTCTTGCCCTCTTCATATACAACAGCTCCTTCAGGAATCAGAAGAACGTCCTTATGCTCTTCAAGAATGATCTCTGCGTCCGCTGACATACCCACTCTCAATCTGTCCTCCGAGTCATCAACAGTAGCTCTTATCTCAAAATTAATGATTTCTTCCTTCTCCCGTCCCTGAGGGCTTATTTGAATCAATCGTGCGTCAAAATGTTCCTCAGAATAAGCCTCCACAAAGACTCTTGCCGGAAGACCCAGGTGAACTTTTCCGATATCTGCCTCATCCACATCCCCGCGGAACTGTTTCTCAGAAACATCAGCAACCGTCATGATAACCGTCCCCCCGTAAGCCGAAGATATGGGAATGACAGCTCCTCCTTTATCCGTATCACGAGAAAGCACAATTCCGGAAATGGGAGCTTTTAATGTCATACTGTTGATAGCTTCCCTTGCCTCTGTTTCAATCTCCTTTTTATCTTCTTCGCTCAGTTCAATCCCCTCGACAAGTTCAGACAAATCCGCTCCCTGCTCTAACACTCGAAGTTGAGCCATGGAAGCATAAAACCGCGCCTTAGCTGTCCTGTAATCCGCTCTGGCCTGTTCATGTTCCTCTGTCGAAATCAGTTCGCTTTCAAAAAGCTCTTTGCTTCTAAAATATTTCTTTTCAGATATTTCCTTGTCAAAAGCCGCTGCTTTGACCTCAGTCCTTGCCTGCACCAGTTCCACAGGAGTGGCCTGCGGCACTATGTCAACGAGCTTCTGCCCTCCGCTGACCTGATCCCCTTCCTCAACATAAAAGTGCTTTACGATTCCTCCTATTTTTGACTTGACCTCAGCCTTAAAAAGAGCTTCGATTTTACCGGTGGCGACCACGGTTCTGGAAATATCCCCTTTCTCCACTTTGGCTGTGTTTTCCGTTTGAACATCGCTCTTTTTCTGGCAGCTCTTTAAAGCCAGAAAAACAAGACCTATAACAATGATGAGAACCACAATGGTTATAATGACTTTCTTCATAAGCGGTTGCTCCTCTATGGATTTTTATATATTTTTCATAAAATTTTCTTCGACCAAAATCCATGATCGAACGCAGAAACGTTCCAGGGATTCCTATCCCTCATAAAAACAAATACCTCTCTTATTAATACGTATTGAAGCCTTTTTTAGTTCTGTTTTTTTCCCTTTGAAGATACGTTATCCCGCGTAATAGACTTTCAGGCTCCGTATAGAAGGGGTCCCGGCAGATGATGAGACAATCAACCGGACTTTTGACACTTCAACAGGACGAAATCTTTGAATCCTTTTGTGCCCGATGGACTGGCCTCCGGCCAGGACTTCCCATTTCTCAGGCCCCGTCAAACCTTCCACGCGGTATACCCGCACACGCTCGCCCCTTGTTATGTCTTCCATAATGACGGCATGGTCCACGACTTCCGGCTTTTTCATTTTCAATTCAACAGATCCCCCTCTTCCCCTGCCCGTTTCTCCAGGAAGATTGTCTGACCCCATAAGCATACAGATCACTCTGCCATTGAAGGAAACCACTGCAGTGCTTGGCTACAAAAACCGCATATCGAGCTCCCATAGCCTTGGCAGCTTCCATCCACTGATCCGTATCAAGATTTTTCGGATGATACATATCCGGAGCCGGAAGATCTTTCCAGGTCCGCCAATTCCAGCCAGGTTTGTAAACAGGAATATCAAAATGAAAAAACATCCCTAACTCCATATCCTGCCACTGTGCTTGCAGGGAAGTGGGAGAAGGACATTTTTCATAAAACACGGGCCCCTGCCACGTCCTCACATACATATCTGAACAGAAGCCAGCCGCGGCCAGGGAGCTTTTTTTTAAAAAAGTTCGTCTTTTCATCTGATTATCCTTTTTTAATCCGACTTATCCATAAAAAATCTATCGGAATCCATTCCGTTGCTGATTTTAAATGGACTAAAGATAAGAATTTGGTTTTTTTGTTGCTGTTGATTTTCCCTCTATTTCACCAAATTTCAGCCCTCTCAGCGATTTCATCGCCAATCATACATATAAAATAACGGACCAGTCAACAGGAAACCCACAGAAAAGGGAGAATATCAGAATAGGGGGATCGATCTCATAGACCTTCTTTATTATCGCAGCCCATTTTTTAATCGCTTCACTATGTCTAAATAATGGACATTTTGAAATTACTTGTCCGTTTTTCAGTACATTTTTCTTCCAGTCCTCAGGCTAAACCACTTGGCATGGACTTTGCATATGTAAAAGTGAAGATGATTTGGAAAGGAGGAAGAGATAAAAAAAATTCTGTTGTTCTGTTTGATGGGATTGATGATTTTTGCCGTTTGTGAGACAGATACTTTTGCCAGACACAGGAGGTCGAAAGCTTGCCAACTTCCAGATAATTATGTAACGTTTTCTTGTTTCATCAATCCGGTAAGTTTGGGTTTTAAACATCGGCTGAAAGGAAACGTTTTTCTCACTGGAAATATGGACTATGTGAGTTCGGAAGAAGACCTGCTGTTTCAAGCAGGGGCAGCTTACCTCCTTCCGCGGAAAATATTGTTTTTCAGGCTATATGGGGGCAGTGGAATAGAAATGTCCCGGAACCATGGCTATATGTATCCTTACGTCATGACGGGCACCAAATTTTTGTTCTTTTACTCAGAAATTGTTCACCCACTGCAGAGTCACAGCGCACCCAACTATAGATTTGGCTTCAGTATTTCCTTTTAGTCTAGGAGGAAACGTCCCATAAAAAGACTACCTAATTTGTGATCGGTTCCTGCTGGGAAAAGATGGTTGATTCAATCATCATCAACGGAACAATTGATTTTTTTATTTAAATTTTTTCAATACTTCTTCACTAACTTTCTGGGCACTTTCTCTCATTTGATCAAAAACATCGCCCTCCTTGATGGGAGGCATGCTTTCCCGTATTTTTGTTTTTAGGGAATCTACTTCTTCAAATTCCTTTGATGACTTCTTTGATGTCTTTTTGAGTAAAACGCGGGAATTTTCTATTAATTTGCGGTAATTTGAAAAGTCAAAAGTAATGTTATTCTTCTGGTATAATTTCTCTATCTTTTCAATTATTTCCAGTTCCAGGTTTGGTGATTCATTGGCATCAATGAGAGCGCTGTTTAAATGTAAAAGGGCCATCGAATCATCACTTTGAAGTATTGATTCATCTGCTTCTTTGATGGATTTTTTGGCGCCGCTTTTTTTTAAAAAATATGCAATTCCGGCCCCAATAAGAATAATTGCAATAATAACATAAAAAATAATATCCATTGTACTCATGGTTTCCTCCAAATATTATTTTATCCTTTGTTTTGATTACTTTTTATCTCATCTTCGATTTTCATTCGATCTGATTTGCTATTTTCCACATCCTTGTCCTTGATTTCTCTAATAAAACCCCTTAGGCACCAGACGAAAAATAAAAAGGCACCTAAAACATAATACCAATCAACCTTAAGAGCCAGAAGTAAAATAAAAAGAAAAGCAAAAATGATTGTCCACACCAATTCAATGATGATCCCACCCCTTTGTTTGTTTCGGGTCATTTTTTCCTCCAGTGACTTAAAAAATCACTTTTTAAAAATAAGAATTTGGTTTTTTTGTTGCTGTTGATTTTCCCTCTATTTCACCAAATTTCAGCCCTCTCAGCGATTTCATCGCCAATCATACATATAAAATAACGGACCAGTCAACAGGAAACCCACAGAAAAGGGAGAATATCAGAAAATCACTCTAATAGTGCCACACAAAGAACAGAGATCTCCCTTGTCCTTGATCCAGGACATTAGAGTTTCACATGTATTCTGATAGTTCCTCAGCTGCTATAGACCTTCTTTATCATCTCAGCCCTTACTTTGGAGTGCACATTGAATCCCGTATGACACCAGTGAAGAATCTTTTGGACAAGGTCTTTATTTACAGAAATCCACATCTTCATTAAACACGACCTTGCCCAGCATAGTCCCCTTTTCCCGCAGCCTTTTAGTCAAAGCACGGGTGTCGATTCCACACAGAGCGGGGATATTCTCTTCCCTCAACCAGTCCGATAGGGATTTTTCCGCCTGCCAATGGTTATGGGCTTGAGAATAGTCGGAGACAATCAGCGCAGACACATGGATTCTGTTCGATTCATAATGCAGCGGCATATCAAGGGTGGTTTTTCCCAGGAACTCCATAATTCCCGATAAGGGGATAAGTCAGAGAAAGGATTTGACCGGTATAGCTGGGATCGGTCAAAGATTCCACATACCCCACCATGCCTGTGTTAAAAACTATCTCCCCTCTCAAATTGCAATGCAATGAGGATATTGAGAGGCTATTACTGTCTATTCCATCAACGCGATATGAACATTAATCCCAACTGGAGAGCATTCATCTCTTTTTCATACTCGGTATACAGGCGTCTCATTATCTTATCAGAGTTATATCCCGTTTCGATTTCTTTGAACCTTTTAAAAGTTACTCCATATGGCTTTAATGTCTCGTTAAGGCCTATTTCAACTTTTTTAGTAAGCATTTCTAAAGCTTTCTCATCAGCCATTTGAGTCATATAGTCATTCACGTTTTGAATACCCTGTTTTTTACAAATTTCCTGGGCCGCAGCCGCACACTTTATGAAGGCTTCTATGAATTGATCTTCCTCCATTTTGCCACAATTCCCTTTGGCCTCCTCCGTACTCATATGCCTGTATTCAATCGTACAATCCGCAGGGAAACTGATCCCGATAGCATTATTGCCCTTTGACAAGTGATAGGTACGAACTCCCTCTCCGATATATTTCCAACCTTTTTTTGCAAGTTCTTTTTTGTAAAAATCTACAATTCTATTGTCAACACCTTTTGGATCTTCATTATACTCTTCGCAGAGTTTTTCCCCGTACTCGTACCAGATGTACCCTTCTTTCGCCAGTGCATCTTCCATGAATTTTGTATCTCCCATTTGTGTTCCAGATATAAATTCTGCCCCAACATAAACAGGAACTCCAGAAAAGCCTTTGATCTCATTCTTTTCGAATGAAGGAGGCTCCGGCTCCTTTTTTGCAGCATCTGTAAGCTCCTGCATCCGTCGGGCAACCTTCATTATAACTGTCCCAGCTCTATTGACATCTTTTTCACTTAATTCAGTAATGTAGTTATTAAGTTCTTCTTTTGTAACCCCAAATTTTTTATAAACACTATTCTCAGCTTCAGTTGCTTTTTCTACTGCCTCCATTCCCTTATATTTTTCAAATGCCTGGCTCATAACAAAATTTACCTGTGCTTTTATCTCTACATACAGATCATCATTAAGTTTGATTTTCTCTTCTTTTACAACCGCAGCCTTGATGTAAATAGGAAATAATATAAGGGCAATAAAGATAATTCCTATTGTGAAAATAATAATCTTCTTCATACCTTCCTCCTTTTTTATGATTTAAAACATATAAATTTGCTTTTTGGGAGTGCTTTGATTTCTACTCATTCTATTTCAACGCCACCTCGATCTCTTCAGCCCACCACGATAAGAATTTGGTTTTTCTGTTGGTAATGATTTTCCTTCCACTTCATCAAATTCCCATCCTCTAAGCGACTTCATCACCCATCATATATATAAAATAAAGTACAAGTCAACGGGGAACCCACAAAAAGGAGAGAATATCAGAAAATCATTCTTAGTGAGGCATAGAAGGAATAGAGATCTCCCTTGTCTTTGATACAGGACGTTAGAGTGTCACATATATTCTGATAGTTCCTCAGCTGCTAAAGAGAGCTGAGCATTTCTCATCTTTCCTCTGTGGGCATTGGCATAGAGGCCGTAATAGCGGACCATAACCTGTCCTTTGTCAGGAGTCACCCGGGCAATAAACTCCAGATAATCCATAGACTCTGTCTCAGAGCTGTGTTTTCCGTATCGATAGAGGACCCGCCCCTGTGTCTTGTCCAGGGATAATATTTTTAAAGAGAGGATAGGTCTAATCATGTATTTACCCACTTGTTCGGCGTCTTCTTTAGTCTCAGTTCTGACCTTACTGTGCACATTGAATCCCGTATGACGCCAGTGAAGAATCTTTTGGACAAGGTCTTTATTGATCAACTTTTTTTCAAGGAGAA
The DNA here is from genome assembly GCA_964624145.1 of uncultured Eubacteriales bacterium. Taxonomy (GTDB): domain Bacteria; phylum Acidobacteriota; class Aminicenantia; order Aminicenantales; family Aminicenantaceae; genus WJMT01. The sequence goes on from CAZUXT010000006.1 coordinate 24,700, forward strand.
GCGAGAAGACTCAAGTGTGAAAAACCGACAGAGCAGAGAATCATTAAAATGCGGGACCCTGTGGAACTATTCTTTTTTATCTGTCCCTCCCTCTGTGACCAGAAAGTGAAGATGTGGATGAAAGTTTATCCGGCTTCCGAATGACTGAATCACCGCAATGATGCCCGGGGTGACATCTCTTTCTGTGACATAGATCCTGCTCATGGCAGGGATAGTGATTCAAGAAATGTGCAGGGAAGGAGAAATGACTAAATTCCTCTATTGAGTAATAGAACAGATTTTGTAATGAAGTAGTAATGTGTAAACAGTCGTTTACTTGCAGAAGAAAAATTCACTCTGATTTTTGAAGTGACATTAGGGTGGTACCTAATGGGATGTCCCCATTATAAAAAAACGCTCCCGACGGGATTTGAACCCGTGTCGCCGCCTTGAAAGGGCGGTGTCCTAGGCCAGGCTAGACGACAGGAGCGCGTTATGCATGGTGAGCCGTGCTGGATTTGAACCAGCGACACCCGGCTTAAAAGGCCGGTGCTCTACCCCTGAGCTAACGGCCCATGCAAAAATAGTCTTGTATTTATAAAAGAAAATCAAAAAAGAGTCAATATTTTGTCAAAAAAAGGAATTTCGGATCAGTCGAGATTCTCAAACCTTAGGATGATCCATCTCCCGGTGTGAGTGATATTATTTTCCGGATCCGTAAGTTCGTACTGCCTCATATAAATTTTATAATTGGCTTCCTCCCCATTGCGTTTAACCTTTAAATCAACTTCTTTCGTATGAATATCACCTTCAAACTGGCGGATTCTCGGGAAATCCCCTCCAAGGGAAAAGAGAGAGATTTTCTTTTCCCTCTCTGCAGCTTGCTCCAGCTCATTGTATTCCTTCTGAAGTTCTCTGTGAGCTTCATACCTTGTGTTATAATTTTCTTCAGCTTCATTGAACTTATTTATGTTAGCCCTTGTGCGACGCCGCTCCATCTCAAATTTGGCCCCATCCATGGCATCTCTGGCATCAAGAGTCTCCATGGTTGAGTCATCGACCTTTCCCTTCAGTTCCTTTTCTTTTTGATCCATCTTGGACAGAGCAAAAGGTTCAGTGAATTCTTCGGTAACATTTACTATTTCCCACGAATCAAACTCAAAATCAGCCGGTTCAATAGCCATGGTGGAAAGGGTATTCAGGTCATTAAATGACATAGCATTGAAATACCTGTCTAAAAGGGCTTCCTCTGGATGAGAGGAACAGCTATGGATAATAAATATCAGAAGTACAATCCCTAAGTAAGAGAAAATCTTCTTATTCATTTTTCCTCCTTCCTTCTTATTTTTCTAAATTTTACTTTTTTTCCAAGTAAAAAAGCAAGTTTAAAAAGAATGATTCGCGAAAAATATTTCCTGTCACCTGAATCCTCTGGGAATATTCTTTATTTATCCTACTGAAACACAAACACAATCAAGGCCAAAACCTACATACGTATGAGGAGATTATAGAAAACAATGACCCTAAAATCAATTGTGATGCAAAATCAATTTTTTCATTGACAAGATAAAAAATTCAAAATAGAATTGACGTGCAGGAAGAAAAAGAAGGAAATATAATTTATTAAAGATTGCAATTCATTGATGCAGGAAGATTCCTTTTAAGACAGGAAGGCTATTAAAAAAGGCCTTTGTTTGTCTAGTGTGAGTTACTACTCACAAGTATTGAAAAAATTATGAGTATGCAAAATTTGCTTCATACTTTACCTAAAAACCCCATCCTAACCACAAAAATATTTTTAAGGAGGATTTATGGAAATCCAGGAAAAAGTGTGCTTTGAGGAAGATCTAAATCTTGATTTTTTAGACACAATAAAAGAGCTCAGTCACTGTGAAGAAATAGACCGCTGCATTCAGTGCGGAACATGTTCCAGTTCCTGTCCGGACGCGGCTTATATGGACTTTACTCCAAGAAAAATAATGGCCCTTACCAAAGGCGGCTTTGAAGATACGGTTCTGAAAAGCTTCACTCCATGGCTTTGTGCTTCCTGCTACAGCTGTCAGGTTCGCTGCCCCGCAAAAATAAAAATCACTGACGTGATGTACGCTATAAAGAGAGTAGCGATCGAAAAAAACAAGTATCCTTCCAGATTCCCCATCCCTGTCATGTATAAAGAAATGCATAAAATTCTTACCAAAAACGGACGGAGTTCGGAGCTGTGGCTCATGCTGAATCTTTATCTTAAAACCTTAAATCCTTTCGGCCTTTTCAAAATGGCTCCTTTAGGACTGAAATTAATAAAAACTGGAAGAATGAGTATAAAAAAAGAGTCCATTAAAAATAAAAAGCAGCTGAAAAAACTTCTCAAAGCCGTGAAGGAGGAAACCTGATGAAGGAATATATATATTACCCAGGATGTTCCGCAAAAACCAATGCCAAGCATTATGAGGAATCTATACTTCCTGTTTTTAAGATCCTAGGCGTTGAACTCGAAGAACTGCCTGACTGGAACTGCTGTGGCGCCACAGCTTCAATGTCTGTGGATGATGAAAAATCAGCTGCTATAAACGGCCGCAATCTTTCTATCGCAGAAAAAGCAGGAAAAGATATAATCGCCCCTTGTGCGGCTTGCTATTTATCCTTAAAAAAAGCCAATAACTTTCTTAAGGAAGGCTCTAAAGAGTCAGAAAAAATCCTCTCAAAACTCGAAAAACTAGGCCTGGAATATAAAGGAACTGTAACAGTCAAACACCCTGTTGAAGTTCTGGTTAATGAAATCGGTATCAATCTTATAAAAGAAAAGATCCAGTATGAACTCAGGGGGCTCAAAGTGGCTTCTTACTACGGCTGTCAGGTAGTGAGGCCCTTTACAGAATTTGACGATGTGGATTATCCACAGAGTATGGATATTCTCCTCCAAGCACTGGGAGTGGAAACGGTTGACTTCACAGCCAAAACCAAATGCTGTGGAGGTGCGCTTTCGGCGAACCTTGAGGAATTAGGAGCCAGACTTAACTATATCATTATCAAAGAGGCCCAAAAAAAGGGGGCTGACGCGATTGTAACCCTGTGCCCGCTTTGCCTTTTTAATCTTGAAATCATGCAAAGCAAAATAAAAAAAATATATAAGGAAGACTTTAAAATGCCCATTCTGTTTTTCAGCCAACTAATGGGGCTGGCATTCGGCTTATCAAGAGAGGAGATGGGATTTTCGCGTTCCCTTATTCAAACCAAACAAATATGGGATAAAATCGAAATCGGAGGAATCAATGTCTGATAACGGCCAACCAAGGATAGGAGTCTTTATATGTCACTGCGGTGCTAATATTGCTAGCAAAGTAAATGTCTTTGATGTAGCTGAGTTTGCCTCAAAGCTCGATAACGTCGCCTTTGCCACAGAATACAAATTCATGTGTTCTGATCCCGGACAGGACCTTATAAGGAAAAGCATCAAGGAATATAACCTCAACCGGGTCATCGTTGCATCCTGTTCCCCTTTGATGCATGAACCCACTTTCAGAAGTGTCACTTCTGAAGGGGGCCTGAATCCTTTCTATTTCCAGATGACAAATATCAGAGAGCATGTTTCGTGGGTAACCAAAGACCCGGAAGCGGCCACAAAAAAAGCAAAAACCCTTATAACCGCTGCGGTAAAAAGAGTGGCACTCCATGAAGCTTTAGAGAAAAAAGAAGTCCCCGTCAGACCCGAAGTCCTTATTGTGGGAGGCGGCATCGCAGGTATTCACGCCGCTCTGACCTATGCCAATTCAGGTAAAAAAGTCTATTTAGTAGAGAAAGAAGCCTCCATCGGAGGACACATGTCCATGCTTGACAAAACATTTCCCACTCTGGATTGTTCTGCCTGCATATTAACCCCTAAAATGTCAGATATAGGGAAACATCCCAATATCGAACTTTTAACCTACAGTGAAGTCAAAGAAGTTTCTGGTTTCGTTGGTAACTTTAAAGTAAAAATCAACAAAAAAGCAAGATATGTAGATGCGGATAAATGCAATGGCTGTGGAATGTGCTGGGAAAACTGTCCTACTGTCATTTCTCCTTCAGAAAGAATCATAAAAAAAGGTGATGTGACCATAAAAACCCTTGTTAAAGAGAACTAATTTGAAATGACCTTAAAAGAAATTATCCGTTTGCTTCAGGCTGAAATAATATGCGGAGAATCTCATATTGATGACAATATTGAATTTGCGGGCGGCTCAGACCTGATGAGTGATGTTCTGGCCTTTGCAAAGCCCGGGATACTTCTTCTTACAGGCCTCAGTAACTCTCAATCTGTACGCACAGCAGACATCATAGAGGCCAAGGCCATTGTTTATGTCCGAGGAAAAAAGCCTGATCCTGAAGGATTAAAACTCGCAAAGAAAAAAGATATTCCTATCCTTCTTACTGACCTTATGATGTATACAGCATGTGGCTTGTTATACAGTCACAACCTATCTGGAGTATATTCTGAATCCGATAAAAAATCATGACAGAAAAAGAAAACGTCCTGACTCGAGAATTTGAAATCAAAGGAAAGGATTTCAGCCGAGCCGGCAATATATCAAGCAAGATCAAAGAAATTCTCCAAGAGACTGGGATATCAAATTCGATCATAAGGCGTGCGGCTATTGCCACTTATGAAGCTGAATTGAATGTGGTGATGTATGCCAATAAAGGCATTCTTTATTTTACTCTTGATCCAGATTCAATCCGTCTGAAAATAGATGATGAAGGTAGGGGGATAAAAGACATATCTCTTGCCATGAAAGAGGGATATTCTACGGCAACAGAAGAATACAGAGAGATGGGATTTGGTGCTGGAATGGGGCTTCCTAACATAAAAAAGAATGCTGATAAATTCAAAATCTCATCCATTCTTGGAAAAGGGACTTCTCTTGAAATATTCTTTTTTCTCAATAATTCGGGGGCATCATGAATCATTATCTTCATTTTGTCAGAGTAGACGAAAATAAATGTATGGGCCGAATGAAATGCATGCGAGTCTGCCCAACACAGGCTATAAGGGTTAGAGGGGGCAAAGCAAAAATCGATGACGAAAAATGCATTGATTGTGGAGAATGTATCACCTCCTGTCCTTCAGGTGCTATCTATCCCCTCACCGATCCTTTCGGAGAGTTGACAAGATTCAGACATACTGTGGCTGTTCCATCCCCTGCTCTCTATGCCCAGTTTGGCCAAAAAATCACTCCCGGTAAAATTCTAAACGGCCTTAGAAAATTAGGATTTGATGATGCCTATGACTTGGCTTTAAGCTGTGGAGAGGTCAGTTTTGCCCTCCTAGAATACTTGCGAGAAAATTCTGAAACAAAGCCTTTAATTATTAATACATGTCCTACCGTGGTTCGCCTCATTCAAGTGAAATATCCATCCCTGATAAATCATATAACGCCTATAGACATTCCAAGAGAAATCGCTGCCCGAGAAGTCAAACAGAGAAAATCAAAGCAGTATGGGCTTGAAGAAAAAGAAATAGGGGCTTTCTACATAACACCCTGCCCTGCAAAAATGATCTCAATAAAACAACCCGCTGAAAAGGAAAAGTCATATCTTGACGGTGCCATCTCAATATCTGATATATATGGACCACTGCTTGCAACCATGGAAAATATCGACAATGAAGAATCTGATGAATCTATAGATAACCTTTGTATTTTAGGATTAGGCTGGGCTATGGCAGGGGGAATAAGTCGAACTCTTAAACTCAAGAACTCGCTGACTGTTTCTGGCCTTCCGGAAATCCTCAAAGTATTCGATGATATGGAAAGAGGATCGCTTCAACACATAGATTTTATCGAGGCTTACTCCTGCCCTCAAGGGTGTATCGGTGGCTCTCTCACTGTCGAAAATCTCTATATATCCTACAATAAAATCCTCCGACTGATCGAAGAACTTGAATTGAAAAAAATAAAAAGATGCCCGGATGCCAAAGAGGTCCGTAAAAAATATTCGGAGGGATACTTTTTTAAAAAACACCAGCTTCGCCCCCGGCCATTAAAACCATTAAATGACGACCTGACCAAAGCCATAAAAAAAAGAAAAGAAATAGAGAAAATATATGAAAAATTACCTAAGATCGACTGTGGAGCCTGCGGGTCTCCTACCTGTGAAGCTTTTGCCGAAGACGTGGTAAAAAAAGAGAGCTCTCTTTTAGATTGTGTGTTTATGCTCCCTAAAAAACTCAGAGATTTATCCAAAGAGCTTTCAGAACTACTCAATAAAACAAAATCCATAAATGAGACAGGACAAAATAATAATAAGTCTGAAGCAAAGGGTAAAAAAAAATGAAATTAAATAAAATAAAAAAAGACCTCAATCTGGAAATACTCACTGCAAAAAAATTTCTGGACAATGAAGTGAAAGGAGGTTATACCAGCGACCTTCTTTCAGATGTGATGGCAAACAGCAAAGAAAAATACATTTGGATCACTTTACAGGTCCATTTGAATATAGTGGCGGTAGCAAAATTAAAAGAACTCTCAGGAATCATCATCGTCAACGACAGAAAACCAGATTCTGATACTTTAAAAAAAGCCGAACAAGAAAATTGTCCCATTCTCACCACCCCAAAAACTGCTTTCGAAATTTCTGGAGAACTGTATCAATTATTGAAAGGTACATAATAAAAAATGTTGAGAAAAGTGAAAGCTGATCTTCATATTCATACCTGCCTCTCTCCTTGTGGTGACCTGGAAATGTCTCCTCAGAATATTGTCACTCAAGCAAAAACAAAAGACATAGACGTACTAGGGATATGCGATCATAATTCTGCAGAAAATGTTCCTGCCATAAGAAAAGCAGCAAGAAAAGTCAAAATCCAAGTTCTTCCTGGAATAGAAGTGACAACTCAAGAAGAAGTCCATATTTTAGCGCTTTTTAATAACATATCATCCGTATCTAAACTGCAAAAAATTATATACCAGAACCTCCCAGGAGAAAACGACGACAAAATATTTGGTCTTCAGGTGGCTGTCAATGAGTTAGGAGAAGTACTTCACTTCAACAAACATCTTCTTATAGGTGCCACAACTATTCCTCTAGAAGAAGTTATAAAACTCATTCATTCCTTAGAGGGACTAGCTATCGCCTCACATATAGACCGTCAGGCCTTCAGTCTTATCAGCCAGCTAGGATTTATACCTGATACGCTCGAACTCGATGCTTTGGAGGTCTCCCCCTTACTCTCTTTATCCGAAGCTAAAAAAAGATATAAACCAGAACTGCCTCTGGTATGCTTTTCTGATGCCCATTTTCTCAGCCAAATCGGTCAGTGCTGTACGTTTTTTTATATAGAAAAAATAAGTATTAAGGAAATCAAAAAAGCTTTCCTCAATCAAGGAGGAAGAAAAATAATTCATTGATGAAATAAAATGGAAGATATCTCTCTACATATTTTAGATATTGCTGAGAATTCAATCAAAGCTAAAGCTAAAAATATAAAGATAAAGTTCCATGAAAATACCAAAAATGACAAGACCATATTGGAAATTACTGATGACGGAGAAGGCATGAATAAAAAAACTCTAAACAAAGCCCTGGATCCATTTTTCACCACTAAAAACACACGCACTGTGGGGCTGGGTCTTTCTCTGCTTTCAGAATCAGCCAAAGCAGCCAATGGAACTTTTTCCATAAAATCAAAGCCAGGAAAAGGGACTCATTTAAAAGCCATGTTCCAAACCAGTCATATAGACAGAAAACCTGTGGGAGATATGGCTTCAACCCTTATCTCCATCATATCCGGTCATCCTGAGGTCAATTTAGTTTACATACACCAACTTAATGGAAAAAAATATAGGCTCGACACTAAAAAAATAAAATCACAACTAAACGGCATTCGAATTAACTCGCCGGAAGTTCTTCAAATAATCAAATCAAACATAAAAAAAGGACTCGATTATATTGGGAGGCAAAAATGAAAGATGCAATTAATGAGGACAAATTATCCGGGATCATCGAAAAATACAAAGATAATCCTAATGCCACTGTGGCTATTCTCCAAGATATTCAAGAGGAATACAATTATCTTCCTAGAGAGGCCATGACGAAAGTATCCAAGGAATTCAATATCCCTCTATCTAGACTGCTCAGTGTGGCTACATTCTACTCAGCCTTTAGTCTGACTCCCAGGGGGAAATATAAAATCAACGTATGTCTGGGAACTGCCTGCCATGTAAGGGGCGGAGCTCGGATCATGAATAAAGTCGAAAGGGAACTGGGAATCAAAAGAGGTGAAACCACAGAAGATCTCAAGTTTAGTTTGGATGAAGTCCGTTGCTTAGGCTGTTGCGGCCTAGCTCCTGTTATGGTGGTCGGAGAGGATGTCCACGGAAAATTATCGGAAGACAAAGTGATGTCTATTTTAGATAAATACAAATAACGGAGGATACAAATGCCAAAGTTAACCATTAAAGACCTACAAAAGATCAAAGAGAAAAAGAAAAGGACCTCAAAAATCCGTGAAGGAGGAGATTATAAAGTCAAAATTACCGTACATATGGGAACATGCGGCATTGCTGCTGGAGCACGTAAAATAATGAATGCCTTTATAGAAGAAGTAGAGAAGCATGAATCATCTGACATACTCCTCACTAACTCAGGATGTGCTGGTCTCTGCAGCAAAGAACCCATGGCAACCATTGAAGTCTTAGATCAGGCACCAGTCAAATACATCTATCTGAATGAAAAAAAGGTAATAGAAATCTTCCAAAAACATGTTATGGGTGGAAATATTGTAAAGGAATACGCCCTGGGAAAAGGAAGCGAAAAAACAGATGCATAAAAGGAGCGGAAAATAATGGAAAAAGAAAAAGCTTACCGCATGCACCTCATGGTATGTGCAGGAACAGCCTGCGTCTCAAATAACTCTTTTAAAATTAAAGAAGCCCTGGAAATAGAAATAAAAAAACAAGGGCTTGAGAATGAAATCCTTGTTGTCACTACAGGTTGTAATGGATTTTGTGAACGAGGGCCTCTTCTTACTGTCCAACCGGGAAATATTTTTTATCAAAAACTTGAAGAGAAGGATATCCCCTATCTTGTGGAAGAGCATTTCCTAAAAGGACGTCCGGTTGAAAAACTAATGTACAAGCCTCCCAAAGAAAAATCTCCCATACCTGTTTTAAGCGATATCAATTTCTTTAAAAAACAAGTGCTCATAGCCCTTAGAAACCGAGGTCTTATTGACCCAGAAAATATCGATGACTATATAGCTAATGATGGATACAGTGCTTTAGCCAAAGCTTTAACTGAGATGAAGCCTGAACAAATCATTACTGAAATCAAGAATTCAGGACTTCGAGGAAGAGGTGGAGCTGGCTTTCCTACAGGTATGAAATGGGAATTTGTTCATAATGCCGACAGTTCCAATGGAGAAAAATATATCATTTGCAACGCAGACGAAGGTGACCCTGGAGCCTACATGGATAGAAGCCTAGTGGAAGCGGATCCCCATTCCATCCTCGAAGGGATGCTGATAGGGGCTAACGCCATGGGAGCCAAGCAAGGATATGTCTATATCCGAAATGAATATCCCTTAGCTCTTAAAAGGATCCGGATTGCTATTGATCAGGCTCGAGATTACGGACTTTTAGGAGAAAATATCCTGGACTCAGGATTTAATTTTGATATCAATGTGGTCAGAGGCGCTGGCGCCTTTGTGTGTGGAGAGGAAACCGCTCTGTTGGCTTCAGTTGAAGGCCGTCTCGGTGAACCGAGACCCCGCCCACCATATCCTGCTCAAAAAGGACTCTGGGGAAAACCTACCAACATAAATAACGTAGAGACTTGGGCCAATGTTCCTCCCATAATCATACGAGGAGCCAAATGGTTTTCCTCTATAGGAACAGGCACCAGTAAAGGAACCAAAGTATTTTCTGTGGTAGGCAAAGTCAAAAATACAGGTTTAGTCGAAGTCCCTATGGGATTGAGCCTGGGTGAAATTGTCTTTGACATATGTGAAGGAATCGAAAAAGACCGTAAGTTCAAAGCAGTCCAGATCGGAGGACCTTCTGGAGGTTGTGTTTCAGCTGAACATCTCAATTTACCCCTTGATTATGAACAACTCACTCAAGTAGGCTCCATGATGGGCTCAGGGGGAATGGTTGTCCTTGATGAAAACACCTGCATGGTGGACTTAGCCCATTATTTTTTAACCTTTAGTAAAGGTGAATCATGTGGAAAATGCACTCCATGCCGAGAGGGTATTCCCAGAATGTTGGAGATCCTCACCAAAATAAAAGAAGGCCGGGGGGAAATGGAGGATTTGGATTTATTGGAGAATCTAGCAAAAAATATAAAAGCGACAGCCTTATGCGGCTTGGGAAACACCGCTCCTAATCCTGTCCTGACTACACTTCGAAATTTCAGAGACGAATATGTCTCTCACATAAAATACAAAAAATGTCTTGCTGGGGTTTGTACAGATTTAGTCCCTTCTCCCTGTCAAAATGCTTGTCCTATTGAGACAGAAGCGTCTTCATACATAGCTCTCATTGCTCAAGGTGACTTTAAAAAAGCCCTGGAAGTGAACCGCTGGGTAAATCCTTTGCCGAGTGTGTGCGGCCGGGTATGCCACCATCCTTGTGAGACAAGATGCAGAGCCGGAGAAGTGGATAAACCAATCTCCATAAGAGCTCTCAAAAGATTTCTAACCGACTATGAAAAATCAACTGGTGAAAAGCCTAAAGTGGAACCAGTTCCCCAAAAATATGAAAAAGTCGCCATCATAGGTTCGGGTCCTGCCGGACTTATGGCTGGGTGGGAGCTGGTAAAAAGAGGCTACAAACCAACAATCTTTGAATCCGAATCTGTGCCTGGAGGAGTCTTGTCCTGGGGCATACCGGAGTATAGGCTTCCCCAAGATGTGCTTCAGTCTGAGATCGATGATATAAAGGAAATGGGAGTTGAGATTCAAACCAATACCACAATAGGAAAGGATCTCCAGATAAATGACCTTTTTGACCAAAATTATAAGGCATTATTTATTGCTACCGGAGCTCTGGTAAATTCCAAACTGGGTATCCCCGGAGAAGACACAGAAGGAGTTATTGATCCTCTCCAATTCCTCAAAGAATACAATTTAAATAAAAAGGCAAAAATAGGCAAAAAAGTAGCTGTGATAGGAGGAGGAAATACAGCCATAGATGCGGCCCGCACTGCCTGGAGGTTAGGAGCTGAGGTGACCATCCTTTACAGACGAACAAAACTGGAAATGCCTGCCAATGAGGAAGAAATCGATGAGACCTTGAAAGAAGGAATTAAAATTGAATTTTTGACTCTTCCTGTTGAGGCCTATTCTGAAAAAGGGAAGCTGAGTAAGATCAAATGTCAAAAAATGTCCTTGGGAGAATTCGACAAATCAGCCAGAAGAAGGCCTCAACCTATTAAGGGAAGCGAATATGAGCTCAAAATTGATACCCTTATTCCTGCCATAGGACAAAAACCTGATTTAGAGTTTCTCCAAGGAGACACAAAGCTCAATATATCCAAGTGGAACACCTTGGAAGTCAATCCAGAAACCATGGAGACCAATGTACCCGGAATATTTGCCGGAGGAGATGTGGTCACAGGACCTGCCACTGTTTTAGAAGCCATGAGAGCTGGGAAAATTGCCTCTGAATCAATCCATAGATATTTAAGAGGAGAAAACATTTCCAGAGAATACAGTCCTAAAAAACCAAGATTAGATATTCCTCCTGTCCAAGTGTCCCCTGAAGAATTATCTGAACTGAAAAGGCCAGAAATACCCGCCTTATCTATTGAAGAGAGAAAATCTAATTTCAAGGAAGTCGAGCTGGGCTTTACCAAGGAAATGGCTATGAAAGAAGCCAAAAGATGCTTGAGATGCGATCTAGAAAATAAAGGAGAATAATAATGAATGAAAATAAAAAAATAAGATTGACCATCAACAATAAACCTGTTGAAGTGGAAAAAGGAACCACCATACTCCAAGCAGCTAAAAAAGTAGACATCGATATCCCCACCCTTTGCTATCATTCTCTTCTGGAACCTTATGCTGCCTGCCGGGTGTGTATGGTTGAGAGAAAAATGGGAGATAAAGTGGATCTGGTTACTTCCTGTAACACGGAAGTCAGAGAAGGCATTGAAGTCTTTACAGAATCAGAAAATGCAGTAAATGCCCGCAAAATGAATGTTCAATTGCTAATGGCCCAAGCTCCGAATGCAGAACCGGTTAAAGAAATCGCTGAAAAAATGGGCATTGAGAAAACTCCTTTTGAGATCAAAGATCCTACAGAAAAATGTATTCTGTGTGGTCTGTGCGTGCGAGCCTGCGAGCAAGTGGTGGGAGCCAATGCCATAAGTTTTAATGACCGCGGATCGAATCGAAAAGTTCTTCCTCCTTTTGGAGAAGAATCTGAAGCCTGTATCGGCTGCGGCGCCTGTGCCTTCTTCTGTCCCACAGAGGCCATCACTTTAGAAGACATCCATGGAAGAAAAGTGGTCCATGAAGAGTTGGATCTGGGACCCAACTCTGCCATTCGAGTCCCAATCAGACAGGCTGTCCCTATGGTTCCTTTTGTAGATGAGGAAGCCTGCATTCATTTTAAAACTGGTGGCTGCCAGCTCTGTGAACAAGTCTGCGAAAAAGAAGCTGTTAACCATGATATGGAAGATGAAGAAATCGAAGTTGAAGTGGGAAGTATTATTGTCGCTTCAGGATTCAAACCTTTTGATCCCAAAAGGATCCCCTCCTTAGGATATGGAAGATTCGAAAATGTGATCACGGGTTTAGAATTCGAAAAGCTGAACAATGCCTCGGGCCCTACGGATGGAGAAATACTTATGGCCAATGGAGAAAAACCCAAATCCGTAGCGCTGGTACACTGTGTCGGATCAAGAGATGAAAACTATAATCCTTACTGCTCTCGAGTCTGCTGCATGTATTTGTTAAAATTTGCTCATTTGCTCAAAGAAAAAACTGATGCCACCATCTATGACTTTTACATTGATATCAGGTCTTTTGGGAAGGGTTACGAAGAATTTTACCACCGACTTCTTGAGGAAGGAGTTAAATTTATTAGAGGGAACGTCTCAGAAATAACAGAACTAGCGGTCACAGAAAAAGAAGAAGGAAAACTGATCATACAAGTTGAAGATACCCTTATCGGGACTATGAGGAGAATTCCTGTGGATATGGTGATTCTCGGAACAGGACTGGAGCCGGGATTGGATCAAGGGGATATTGCCAGAATCTTCAACATCAGTACAAGCCAAGACGGCTTTTTCCTGGAAAGACACCCTAAACTAGCCCCTGTCTCTACAGCATCAGATGGTGTGTTTTTAGCCGGGACTTCTCAAGGACCTAAAGATATTCCAGATACAGTGGCTCAAGCCGGAGCAGCTACCTCAGAAGCTCTTGCCTTAGCAGACAAAGGGAAGTTCATTCTGGAACCCGTCACAGCTGAGATTGACAAAGAACTCTGTTCAGGCTGTCAAATATGTGTCAATCTGTGTCCTTATACCGCCATATCCTATAATGAAGAGGAAGGAATTTCAGAAATAAACGACGCTTTGTGTAAAGGCTGCGGAACCTGTGTTTCAGCGTGTCCTTCCGGCGCTTCCCAACAGAAACATTTTAAAGACAATCAGATATTAGCCGAAATCGAAGGCCTCTTTCTGGAATAAATCCCACAATAACCAGAGACTCTTTTAAAATAATTCTAAATCATCTATAATACCGCATTATTATTAAAAATATAAAAGTTGAACTCCCATAGAAGGGAGATTTATATGACCGATAAATATTTCGGACACAACAGCGCTTCTAACTTGAGCCGTTTGTATAAATACAGTATAATTAGTTTGATACGAACAATTTAGCATACATTCAACCAATGAAGATTCCTCACTTTTCGATTAGAAAAAAAATAATACTAAGTTTTCTTCTTGTCATATTACTTGGGGGCATCATAACTCTCATTCTCGGTTCAAGACTTATCAGGAATACCCTCATTTCACAGGCTCAGGATAAAGTCAAACACGACCTATCATCAGCATGGATGGTATTCAATGAAAGAGTGAGCGATATAAAAGAATTCGTCAGCTTAACCTCTGAAAGGGAAAGACTTGAAGATAGCTTGAAAAACAAAGATTATGTTCCCATATCAGAATGCTTAAACCAACTGAGAAAAAAATACAGACTGGATATACTTAATGTGACAGATCCCAAAGGAGTTGTTATCATAAGAACACGAAATCCCAGCATAACAGGAGATGACAGATCCCAAGACGAAATTATAAAAAGAGCCTTATCAAAGGAAGTCACCGCATCCCCTCAGATAATTTCCAGAGAACTCCTATTAAGAGAAGGAAAAGATCTCGCTGATAAGGCTGTCATAGAGATCAAACCAACACCCAAAGCAGCTGAGTCATCCAAAAATAAAGAGACAAGCGGGATGATTCTGAAAGCAGCCTCTCCTATTCTGGATGAAGATAACAATCTTCTTGGAGTTTTGTATGGAGGAGTGCTCATAAACAGGAACTATGAAATTGTCGACAGTGTCAAGGAAATGGTTTACAAAGGGGAACAATACAAAGGACACGAGACAGGAACAGCAACGATTTTCTTAAATGACCTCCGCATATCCACCAATGTTAAGAACAAAGATGATCTAAGGGCTATTGGAACCAGAGTATCCGAAAAAGTGAGTGATGCTGTACTAAAAAACGGCAAATCCTATATAGACAGAGCCTTTGTGGTTAATAACTGGTACATCACAGCCTATGAACCCATAAAAAATTTAGAAAATCAGATCATTGGAATACTCTATGTGGGTATGCTCGAAAAACCTTATATAGATATTGCTCACAAAGTCATGATAACTTTTACATTCATGGCTTCCATGCTGGTCATATTGCTACTGGTCCTTCTTTATTTTTCCACCAATCGAATCATTGATCCCCTCCTTAAAATAGTGGAAGCGACTCAAAAAATCGCCAGAGGAGATCTTTCCCACAAAGTTGAAGTCAATTCCAGAGATGAAATAGGCTACCTTGCTGAATCTTTTAATAAGATGACCGATGACCTTGATGCAGCTAATAATAAATTGATAGAGTGGGGCAAAACACTTGAAAAGAAAGTGGAAGAACGCACCAAAGAACTCAGAGAAATGCAGGCCCATCTTATTCAGTCCGAAAAACTAGCTTCTCTTGGGAAACTGGCCGCAGGGGTTGCCCATGAAATCAATAATCCTCTCGGAGGGGTACTCATATACAGTCATCTGATATTAGAGGACATTGATAAAGACACACCTTATTACGATAATCTAAGAAAAATTGTCAAAGAAACAACAAGGTGCAAAGAAATCGTGAAGGGACTGCTTGAGTTCGCCCGACCCAAAGAACCTGAAACAAATCTGGTCAATATAAACGATGTCGTGGAAAAAGCACTCTCTATTATGGAAACCAAAACCCTCTTTCAAAATATCACAATCAAAAAGAAATACTTTTCTTCCCTTCCAAAAATCACAGCTGACAGCGCTCAACTCCAGCAGGTCTTTATAAATATAATCATAAATGCCGCAGAAGCAATGGAGGGAAATGGATCTTTGACCATAAAAACCGGAATCGATAGGGACAAAAAGACCATCCATATTCATTTCCGAGATACAGGGCCAGGGATACCTGAAGATGTAAAAAACAGGCTTTTCGAACCTTTTTTTACGACCAAAGAGGTCGGCAAAGGAACAGGCCTGGGTCTTGCTATCAGTTACAGTTTCATAAGAAAGCATAAAGGAACCATAGAGGTTCAAAGCAAAGTGGGTGAGGGCTCCACGTTTATTGTCAAACTGCCTGTAAAAAATGAACCCAAAAAAGACTAAAAAAGAAAAAATATTTATCATTGATGATGAAGAATCCATAAGGGATTCCTGTACCCAGGTTCTTACAAAAGACGGATATTCAGTCCGCACATCTGCAGATGGACGGGAAGCTGTAAACATCTTAAATAAATCCAGATTCGATATCATTCTACTGGACCTCAAGCTCCCAGGAATTCCCGGAATCAAAATCCTGAAAAAAATTACAAATTCCATGCCTGAAGTTCCCGTCATAATCATCACAGGATTTGCTTCCATAGAATCCGCTGTCAATACTATCAAACAGGGAGCTTTTGATTATCTGGCTAAACCTTTCAGCCCGGAAGAGCTGCGCACTATAGTGAAAAAAGCCTTAAACACAATTGAGACGCAAGCGGCTTACGAAAAAAACAAAGCCTTCGAACAGAATATTTCCATGGTCGTCGGAAAAAGCAGTTCGATGGAAAAAGTCATAGACATCATGAAAAGAGTCAGTCCCACTGAAAGCACGGTCCTTATTACCGGAGAAAGCGGTACCGGGAAAGAACTTCTGGCTTCAGAAATACACAAACACAGCCAGAGAAGAGAGGCTCCCTTTGTAGTTGTTGACTGCGGAGCACTGGTGGAAACTCTCTTTGAAAGCGAGCTTTTCGGACATGTCAAGGGCTCTTTTACCGGTGCCCATGTGACCAAACACGGACGGTTTGAGGTTGCGGACGGAGGCACTATATTCCTGGATGAAATAAGCAATATCAGCATAAATATACAGGCAAAGCTTCTTCGAGTCATTCAAGAACGCGAGGTCACCAGAATAGGAAGCACAAAACCAATTAAAGTCGATATCCGTATACTCGCAGCCACTAATGTAAGCCTTGCCGAACGGGTGAAACAGAACAAGTTCAGGGAAGACCTTTTTTACCGCCTGAGTGTGGTTCCTATAAATATACCCCCCTTGAGGGGAAGAAAAGAAGATATTCCGCTCCTTCTAGAACACTTCCTTCATAAATACAATCAAAAATTATCCAAAGATATCAAAGGTTTTACTACTGAAGCGAAAAAAGCGATTATGGAGTATGATTGGCCCGGAAACATACGAGAACTCCAAAACACCATAGAGAGGGCTATGGTGTTAACGAGAAATAAAAAGATTGGGCTGAATGACCTTATCTATCTTGGAATAGGCACTCCCCGCTCCATGATCTATCCAACAGGAGGAAAATATAAAACATTAGAAGAAATTGAAAAAGAATACATTGAATCTGTCCTCAAATCTCAACATGGAAACAAAAGCAAAACAGCAAGAATTCTCGGGATAGATAGAAAGACTCTTTATTCAAAAATAAGAAAAAACAAAATCAAGTGATCAAAACTTTGCATTCACCTATGTCATATCTAAACACATAGTGTAGAATTTCTCCACATTCTTTCGTCTTTCAAACCATACGATTTTTCCCTAATCAGAAGCCAATCGCCTATCTCCTATTAATTCAACAAGTTAGCTCTTAAAAAAAATTATAAGCATCTTGCTGTTCAATAGGCACATAATTTGCATAACAGCATATGGATGGTGATGTTTATTTTTCCGTGAAAAAATTCTATGAACATCAAAGGATATCTTAAATGAAAATCGTAAAACTAAAGGAAGATAACTTACATTCTTTCTTAAAAGAAATTTCCAAGGAAGCAGATCTATGGGCCCCTGTAAAAGTAGCACCGGATAGACATAAATTCGAATTCATCCAGGACTTGAATAAAATTGACACTGACTGTACAAGAACGATTCTACCGCCCAGAAAGATCTTTCTTCCTCCTTCCATTAATATGTTTCAAGCTTCTGAAAAAGAATACAAAGAAGATTTTTCACACGTTTCTAATAAAATAATTTTTGGTATTCACCCCTGCGATATTCACGGCATTCTGATAATGGACGACTTTTTCACCCATGAATTCTATGACCCCTATTACATGGAAGCCAGGAAAAACACCCTTCTCCTGGGACATTCCTGCTGGCCTGATGAAAACTGCCTGTGCAAGTCGACCAGAACCCACATCATCAAAGAGGGGTATGACCTCTTTTTTTCCAAACTTGAAGGAAAATACATAGTGTGGATCGGTTCCAGTAAAGGGGATGACCTCATAAGAACAAAAGCTGACCTCTTTGAAGAAGACATATCTGACAAAGACATCGAAGAATATGCTGAATGGTGTGACCAAAGAGAGAAAGCCTTCAAAACAGAAATAAATTTTGATGCCCTGGGCGATCTCATGGAACTTATGTACAATGATCCTCTCTGGGAAGAATTGGGAAATGCCTGTTTGGCCTGTGGGGCCTGTTCCAATGTATGCCCTACATGCAACTGCTATAATGTCGCAGACAGACCGGCTCTGGAGAAAAAATACTCGGATATTAAAAGATGCTGGGATGCCTGTACCTTAGAAAGCTATTCTGAGGTAGCAGGAGGAGAAAATTTCAGAAAAAAACGCTCTGACAGGCTGAAGCTTTTTTACACACATAAATTTCAGGCTTATATATCAAAGTACGGCAAACCTGCCTGTGTTGGCTGCGGCAGATGCGTGGCTACCTGCCCTGTTGACATAAATGTAAAAACAGTAGGCAAATCCTTGGATGGAGAAAAAGTAGATGCCTTCTGGAAGAGATTAAGCAAAGAGGTGACAAAATGAACAGTGAAAACAAAGCCAATCAAACAGAAAATCCCTTTCTTCCTGAACCAGCAAGAATAGTCCGTACCTATCATTTGACCGAAGATGTCAAATTTTTTCAAGTCCGGATCGTTGATATGGAAAAAGCTCTTTCCTTTAAATACAGAATAGGCCAGTTTGCTATGATTTCCGTTTTGGGAGCCGGAGAGGCTCCTTTTTCCATATCATCCACTCCTTCCCGGCCGGGACTCCTTGAATTCTGTATCCGCAAAACGGGCATAGTCACCGATGCCATCTTCAGGCTTAAAGAAAACGACATGATTGGAATCAGAGGCCCATACGGCAATGGATTTCCCGTAGAACAAATGAAAGGAAAGGATATCTTAATCATTATGGGCGGTCTCGGAGCAGCCCCCCTTCGCTCAGTGCTGCTCTACTGTCTTGACAACCGGGACCAGTTCGGCAGAGTGATACTCCTGCACGGAGCTAAAAGACCGGCGGAGATGCTTCTTAGTGAAGAATTTCTCTCTCTGAAAGGAAGAGAGGACTTAGAATGTTTGCTTTCTGTGGATCAAGACGATACAGGGAAATGGACGGAAAACATCGGAGTTGTGACCACTCTTTTTCCTAAAATAAAGAATATAAATCCATCCACTACTTACAGTATGGTTTGCGGTCCTCCTGTCATGTATAAATTTGTCCTCAACGAACTGTTAAAATTCAATATACCCAAAGATCAGATCCTGATGACTCTTGAAAGACGCATGAAATGCGGAGTCGGCAAATGCGGACACTGCGCCATAGACTACATTTACACCTGTCTGGATGGTCCTGTCTTCACATACTGGGATGTCATTCATATGAGAGAGCTCATCTAAGGGGGATGCCATGAATAAAGGAAAATTAAAAATCGGAATTTATGAGTTAACAGGATGTGCCGGAGACGCTTTGCTCATTCTGGACTGCGAAAAAGAACTGCTTGATATATTCAAAGCTGTGGACATACAGTCTTTTCTTATGGCAAGCAGTGACAACATAGATGGAAAGCTTGATATCGCTCTGGTAGAAGGTTCTGTAAGCACGGAAAGAGAAATCGAAGAACTCAAGGATATAAGAAAAAGAGCCGAAATCGTGATCGCCATCGGACTGTGCGCTACTGTAGGTGGGATCCAAGCAAGATTCACAAATCAAAAAGAGTGGGAAAAAAATTACAAAGAAGTCTATGGGGATATTAAGATGACTCATACCAAAGCGGTCCAGTCAAAGCCCATAGATGCCTATGTCAAAGTGGACCATTATCTTCCTGGCTGTCCTATTGGAAAAGACCAGTTTCTCGACCTCTTCACACGAGCTGTGAAAGGAAGCCTTCCGGAAAGATACCCCCGACCTGTTTGTGTGACCTGCAAATACAATGAAAACGACTGTCTTTTAAATAAAGGGATTCCTTGTTTGGGACCCATCACAGCTGATGGATGCGGCTCCATATGCCCCAATCACAACGTGCCCTGTTTTGGATGCTGGGGCCCTGTAGAAGGAGCCAACCTCACTTCTGAATATTTTCTCTTAAAAGAAAAAGGATTCGACATTGAATCCATAAAAAAGCGTATGGCTAGCTATTCAGGCACAAAACTGGTTGAGTTTTTCAAGCAATTGAAAAAGGAGTCAAAATGAAAAAGATAAGTATAGACCACCTGGCTAGGGTAGAAGGAAATGGAGGCATTTCAGCTACTATTGATGGAAAGGTGGTATCAGATGTTAAATTCAATATCTATGAAGGCCCTCGTCTTATAGAAAAATTGACTTTAGGGCTTACTCCTGAAGAAGATGTCAGTATGTCTCCCAGAATATGTGCCATATGCACTCTTTCACATAAAAATGCGGTTCTTCGGGCTCTGGAAAACGCGCTCAATGTTGAAATCCACCCTAAATCCTATCTCTGCCGAGAGCTTATGCATATGGGGGAAATGATAGAAAGCCATTCCCTTCATACCTACTATCTTGCTCTCCCTGATTACTTAGGATATCCAAATGCCATAGCCATGGCATCAGACTATAATCTGGAAGTTAAAATCGCTCTTGAGA
This sequence comes from uncultured Eubacteriales bacterium, assembly GCA_964624145.1. Classification (GTDB taxonomy): domain Bacteria; phylum Acidobacteriota; class Aminicenantia; order Aminicenantales; family Aminicenantaceae; genus WJMT01. Next base: position 45,261 of record CAZUXT010000006.1, read on the forward strand.
TGAAAAACTTTGCCAATCACATCATGAAGGTCTTGAGCGGGCGCTTTATCCATGGAGAGAATCCTATCATTGGTGGATTCGGAAAGTTCCCTTCTAGAGAAGAACTTTTGTTTATCAAAAACAGAGCCATTCAGTTCATTCCCTTTGTCAAAAAGACTGTGGAGTTATTCTGTGGTCTTGATTACCCGGACAATCCTGAACAGGATACTGTCTACGCCTGCTGTGAACCCGGCAATAACGACTATGGCTTTTGGGGAGATGAAATATTGCTTTCTACGGGCGAGAGATTTTTTAAAGACGACTATCAAAAACTTACCAATGAATTCGTGGTTTCCTATTCCTTTTGCAAACACAGCCGCTATAAAGGCAAACCCTATTCAGTAGGGGCCTTGGCCAGAGTCAACAACTTAGGGGAGAGGCTCAAGGGTGAAACAGGGAAGATGTATAAAAAATTTTTCAGCAACCGCTGGAAAGTCAATCCCTTGTTTCATAATGCCGCTCAGGCTCTGGAAATCAGTTACTGTTTCGAACGGATCATAGAACTGGTCGATGAAATCCTCAAGTTTAAAGAAAATCCCAAACCGGTTTCATACAAAGCAAAAAATGGAAAGGGGACAGGACTTGTGGAAGCTCCCAGAGGATTGCTGATTCATCACCATGAAGTCAAGGACGGCCGGATATCCTATGTGGATATCGTGACTCCTACGGCCCAGAATGCAGAAGACATTGAGAGGTACTGCCACATTGCCGCCCAAAATCTCCTCGACTCAGGAAAAGAAGACAAAATCAAAGAAAGAATGGAACTGGTTGTCAGGGCCTTTGACCCCTGCATCAGCTGTTCTGTCCATATGGCGGAAGTCACTCAAGCTCCCTCGGATAACTGGAAAAATAAACTGACAGATATTCGAGAAAACAGCATCCCTGTTTATATAGGTGCAGGGAAACAGGATCACAGGGATGACGCCAGCGGTCTGAAGATCGCTCATAAACTCCGTGAGCTCGGGTTTAAAGATGTCTGGCTGGAATCTGAGATAATTAGAAGCGACAACCTCACAAAATATAACGAAAAAAATGCGTTTGTCTTCTTCGATGCTGTGGACTTTAATGAAAAACCTGGAAAGATAACGGTTCTGTCTCTTGATTTTATTCTCAGTCACTCCAGTGTAAGTCATAAATTCATGCCTTTTTTGTCCAGCATTAAAGATTTATCCATGCAGAAAAATACTTATGTAGTTGGGATTCAACCAGATTCTGTGTCACAAGGTAATAAATTAAGCCCTTCAGTACAAAAGGCCTTAAGTAAAATCATAAATCATTTAAGGAATTAAAAACCGATGAGAAGAACCGTTCCTGGAGGTGGCCATCAAAGGATAGTGATTCCTCAACAAATCACTTCCTACCTATTTCTTCCTGCATCAATCTATATCACCCCTGGACGGTTTTCTTTTTCATAAATATTTTATCCGAAGGGCTTGTCTCCTGACAAGCCCTTCATTTAAAGCAGAAGAATGCCCCCATGTGGGGTTTGTTCATACACTGTGTGGAATTTTTCCACTCATTTGGTGAATAAATGTAAAATCTGTTTTTTAAGCGGAGATTTTATAACTTGCTTATTTTTAAATACTTAAAAGATATTTGCACATGGATAAAAGCAAACAGAGATTTGGCACAATTATTGCATTTATTCTCACTTCAAGGATATCATAAATGGAAAATTTAAAGAAAAGAATTCTTATCATCGACCCCGATGAGAAAGATAGAAAATCATTACTATCCTTTCTTCAACATAAAGAATATCAAGTAGAAACAGGAAAAGGTCTCACAGATGCCATAAGAAAAGTCACATCCAATCATTATCATTGTGTCATAATGGCGGTCGGACTTCCGGAAATGAAAGGATACGAAGCCGTTTCCATAATAAAAAACATAGACGCGGATACAAAAGTCATAATGACAACCAAAAAAAATACGAAAGAATTAGAGGCAAAAGTAAGAGAGCAGGACATCTTTTATTATTTTATAAAATCATTTGGAAAAGAAGAATTAAAACTAGCAATAAAAAATGCTTTCAGTAAATAAAGGAGAGATAAAATGGAAAAAACAAGAGCAAAAATTTTAATCATCGACGATGATCCGGATTTCAGAGACGCTATCATCCCGATTCTTCATTCAGCTTCCTATGATGCCGTCACAGCTTCTAATCCCGAAGAAGGAAAGGAAAAAATCCTATCAGAAAAACCTGATCTCATTCTTCTGGATATAATGATGGACAGTCTTTTTGACGGATTCTCACTATGTCATTCCATAAAAACCTCTAAAGAATTCAAATCGGTCCGAAACACACCTGTGATTTTCATCTCTGCAGTCAAGGAAGTGACCGGTTCCAGATTCCAGTTCAAGGGAGATCAAGAGGGTATGGAAGGTCCGGATGACTATATAGATAAACCCGTCAAAGCTGACGATCTGATCGAACGCATAGAGAGGCTTCTGAAAAAATGACCAAAGGAAAATCGGGCGAGATACTACCCGGCATGCTCAATGAAAAAGAGAAAGAACTCAGGAATTCTTTTCTGCTTCAAGTAAAAAACATCCCCGGAGGGGAAAGCATAAAAAAATGCATTCAATGCGGAACATGCACAGCTACCTGTCCTGTCAGCTATACCATGGACATAACTCCAAGGGAAATCATTGCCCTTTTCAGAGCCAAGGATATTGATACCATACTCTCGAGCAGAACTATCTGGATCTGTGCTTCTTGCTATTCCTGTACTGTCCGGTGCCCTCAGGGAGTTAAAGTCACTGACATCATTTACAGCCTGAAAAGGCTGGCCATTGAAAACGAAATCTTCCCGAAAAAATTCCCGGTTTATGCGCTGTCCAACTCTTTTGTTTGGTTCGTAAACCATTTAGGCCTGAGTTATGAACCAGGTCTTCTCGTTTCTTACTATTTAAGAACAAATCCATTCAAGCTCTTAGGAATGGTTCCTCTGTTTTTAAAACTCGTTAAAAATGGCAGGATAGGGTTTTTCCCAAAAAAAATAAAAAACAAAAAAAGTTTTTCTAAATTACTTAAGGAAGCAGAGATAGTAGAAAATATTATTCCCATGCAGGAATCATAATTCATTATAATCCTTTCTCACTCTTCCTTTATATGTTCGGAGGCAAAAAATGAATTACTCTTATTATCCGGGATGCAGCCTTGAGGCCTCAGCAAAAGGATATGATGAATCTGTTAAATATGTCTTCAATGAATTAGGAAATGAACTCCATGAAATAGATGACTGGAACTGCTGTGGAGCCACTTATTATATGGCCACAAAAGAGACCGTATCTCTTGTCATATCTGCCAGAAACCTGGCTATTGCTGAAAAAAAAGGGCTGGATATCATAGCGCCATGCAGTTCCTGCTATACGATCCTTTATAAAACAAATCATATCCTGAAGAACAACCGCATCCTTAGGGAAAAAGTCAATCAAGCTTTAAGGAAAATCGGGCTTGAATACCACTTGAATGTCGAGGTCAGGCATCCTCTTGAAGTCCTGGTAAACGATGTGGGTATAGAGACCATTGCCTCAAAGGCAAAAAGATCTCTGGATGGACTCAAAATCGCTCAATACTACGGCTGTCAGATAGTGAGACCCGAAAGAGGGCTGGACGACAAGGACGATCCGCAGATGATGGATAATCTGTGTGAAGCCCTGGGAGCTGAAAATGTCTACTTCCCAATGAAGACCCAGTGCTGCGGCGGGATGCTTATGACGACCTATCCTGATGTGGGTCTGGGCCTCAATAAAAAACTGTTGGAATGCGCCAAGGAAAACGGCGCGGATATCATTATCACAACCTGTCCCCTTTGCCAAATCAACTTGGAAGCCTATCAAAACAAAATAAACAAAAAATTCAAAACGGATTTTAAAATCCCCGTACTCTTTTTCACCCAGATCGTCGGCTATGCTCTGGGCGGCTCCCCCCGCGAGCTGGGCTTCAACCGTTCACTCATACCTTTTGACCCTGATAAAATAGCAAGAGAGGAACTGAGATGACTGATAACAACATAAAAATAGGAGTTTATATATGTCACTGCGGCTCTAACATCGCAGCCACCGTAGATGTAGAAAAATCACGGGATGCCATAAAAAACGCCCCTAATGTTGCTGTCGTCCGGGATTACAAGTTCATGTGTTCGGAACCCGGCCAGGACCTTATCATAAAGGACATCAAAGAAATGGGACTGAACCGGATCATCGTCGCATCCTGTTCTCCTTTAATGCACGAACCGACTTTTAGAATGGCCTGCGAAAAAGCCGGCGTCAACCGGTTTCTGTTCCAGATGGTCAATATAAGAGAACAGTGTTCTTGGGTTCATAAAGATATGGAAAGAGCCACAGAAAAGGCAACTTCCCTTATTAGAGCGGCCGTAAACAGGGTGGCCCTTCAGCAGCCTCTCGAACCAGTGAGGGTTGATGTCAATCCGGACACTTTGATAGTGGGAGCAGGCATTGCCGGCATACAAGCCGCCATAGAGATAGCTGAATCAGGAAACAAAGTCTATTTAGTGGAAAAAGAATCCACCATTGGCGGCAAAATGGCTAAATTCGACAAAACATTTCCAACGCTGGACTGCTCCGCATGTATCCTTACTCCCAAGATGGTATCCGTTGCCCAGAATAAAAATATCGAACTCTTCAGCTTGAGTGAAGCGGAGGAAGTGGAAGGCTCCATAGGAAATTTCACAGTCAAAGTAAGAAAGAAAGCCCGTTTCGTCAAAGATGACTGCACATCCTGCGGAGAATGTTCCAATGTGTGTCCGATCAGTATTCCCAATCCTTTTGAAGAAAAACAGTCCCTGCGCTCAGCCATATACAAAACCTTCCCCCAGGCAATCCCCAACACCTATGTCATAGATAAAGACAGCAGGCCGCCATGCCGCGAAACCTGTCCCATAGACCAGGAAGCTGCGGGCTATGTGACTCTTATCTCAAAAGGGCGCTTTGAGGAAGCGGCCCGTCTCATAAGGCAGCAAAATGCCCTTCCCAGTGTCTGCGGGCGTGTCTGCTATCACCCGTGTGAATCAGAATGCAACCGTAAATTTGTGGACAAACCGGTCTCAATAAAAAACCTTAAAAGATTTGCCATTGACTGGGAATTTGAGAACAAAGGAACGCCTGACCCACCAAAAATAGAGAACAAAAGAGAAGAAAAAATCGCCATCATCGGTTCAGGGCCATCAGGCCTTGTGTGCGGCCATGACCTGGCTTTAAAAGGATACGATATCACCATCTTTGAAAAGCTTCCGGTTGAGGGCGGGATGCTCACAGTAGGAATACCGGAATACAGGCTCCCGAAAAAAGTCCTTAAACGGGATATCGACTATATCAAAAAATTGGGTGTGGAAATAAAGACAAACAAAGTTCTCGGGAAAGACTTTGACATCAAAGGCCTAAAAAAGATGGGGTATCAGGCTGTGTATATAGCCACAGGTGCCCACAGCAGCAGAAAAATGGATATTCCCGGAGAAGACCAATTTGAGGGTGTTTATCATGGAGTTGATTTTCTCCGCAATATAAGCCTTCAAAAACCGCAGCCGGTTGGAAAAAATGTCGCCATCATAGGAGGGGGGAACACGGCCATTGACGCAGCAAGGACCGCCCTCCGCCTCAAAGCTGATGAAGTAACCATCCTTTACAGAAGGACACGGAAGGAAATGCCTGCTGAAGAAGCTGAAATCCAGGCCGCTGAAGCAGAAGGGGTTCGTATAAAATACCTGACTGTCCCTGTTGAAGTTTTAGGTAAATCAGGAAAAGTAACGGGAATGAAATGTATAAAAATGGAACTTGGAGAGCCTGATTCAAGCGGCAGGCGGCGTCCCATTCCTATTGAAGGCAGTGAATACGACCTGAATAGTGACACCATTATTATAGCAGTCAGTCAGTCTCCTGAAATCGATTACGTTGAAAAAGAAGACCATCTCAAACTTACGAAATGGAGCACTATTGATGTCAACCCGGATACAATGGAAACCGAAATAAAAGGAGTCTTTGCAGGAGGAGACGTGGTTCGCGGTCCAGATGCCGTCATAACAGCCATGGGGGACGGAAAACGCGCTGCTGAAGTGATTGACAAATTTATAAAGGGAGAACCCTTAACAGATTTTAAAACAAGAAGATGCGACCCCCTTCCTGAAAGAGACGAAAATAACCGGCCTCACAGGTATTCCCCTCCTTTTAAGGACCTGCCTAAAAAAAGCCGCACGCAAATGAAAGAGCTTGACCCTGAAAAACGCCGGCATTCCTTTGAAGAAGTGGAACGGGGCTATTCCGAAGAAGAAGCAAAAAAAGAAGCCTTAAGATGCCTGAACTGCGGACTCTGTGTCGAGTGCCATGTCTGTGAATCCGTTTGTGAAGCACAGGCCATAGACCATAATATGAAAGATGAAATAGAAGAGATCAAGGTAGGCCAGATCCTTTTGACCACGGGATATGACACCCTCGATTCAGAAGCTCTCACTCCTTATGGCTACGGAAAGTTCGATGATGTGCACACAAGCCTGGAGTTTGAAAGGATCGTGAGTTCTACCGGACCGACTAAAGGCAATATTGTGATGAAAAACGGAAAAGAACCCAAGGCCATTGGCATCATTCACTGTGTTGGATCCAGAGATATCAACTTTCATCCTTACTGTTCGCGTGTGTGCTGCATGTACGCTCTTAAATTCTCTCATTTGATAAAAGACAGGACCAATGCAGAAGTGTATCAGTTCTATATTGATATGCGCTCATTCGGTAAAGGATATGAAGAATTCTATTCAAGGATACTCGATGAAGACGTAAACGTTATACGTGGAAAAGTTTCAGAAGTCATTAGATCCGGACATTCTCATAACGGCACAGGATCGCTGATCGTCAAATGTGAAGATACTCTGATAAAAAAGTACAGGGAAATCCCGCTGGATATGGTCATTCTTTGTAACGCCATAGAACCCCAGCGAGATGTGGAAAAAACAGCAAGGCTCTTTTCCATAAGCCGAAGCCCTGACGGTTTCTTTCTTGAAAAACATCCCAAGCTTGATCCCACAAGCACGGCGACTGACGGAATCTATATTGCCGGGTGCTGTCAGGGGCCCAAGGACATTCCGGATTCAGTAGCTCAAGCAGGCTCAGCTGCAGCAAGAATATTATCCAATATCTCTAAAGGCCAAATAGAGCTCGAACCGATTCAGGCAGAGATCGATCCGGAGCTCTGTGCGGGCTGCAGACTCTGCAACAATCTGTGTCCCTACGGAGCCATAAGTTTTGATGAAGAAAGAAGCATATCGGTTGTGAACGAAGCGCTCTGTAAAGGATGCGGAACATGTGTGGCAGCATGCCCGTCTTCAGCCTCTACAGCCAAGCATTTCTCCGACACACAGATCCTTGCTGAGATAGAAGGCCTTTTTCGAGCCTGATCGTTAAAAAAATATTGCTCTGGACAACAGGGTTCTATCTCGTATAAACTAGTATAAATCCAGATAAGGAATTATTCATGCAGGAAAAAAATCAATCTGTCGTGGTTATAGACGATGAAGAGTCAATGCGTGATTCCTGCCGTATGATACTTGAAAAAGACGGATTTCTTACAGCAACGGCAGAAGACGGAGAAAAAGGCCTTAAAAAAGTCAAAGAAATGAAACCGGACATCGCGCTGGTTGACCTAAAAATGCCCGGCATCGGCGGCTTGGACGTGATTGAAAAAATCATAGAAATATCCCCGGATACTGTTCCGATCGTCATCACTGGTTACGCAACAGTCGAGTCAGCCGTTGAAGCCATGAAAAAAGGCGCGTATGACTTTCTTCCCAAACCTTTTACCCCCGAACAACTCAGGGTCATAATAAAAAGGGGCCTGGAAAAAATAAAGCTGTCCCGGGAAGCCGAATCACTCAGAAAAGAAAAAAAACTCATAGAAGAAAATTTCATAACAATGGTGTCCCATCAGCTCAGAAGTCCCCTGGTGGCCATCGCCCAGTATTTTGAAGTCATGCTCTCAGGTTCTGTGGGAGAGATGTCAAAAGAGCATAAAGACATGCTATCCAAAGCCAGAAACAGAGTCGAAGGCCTGTTGAACCTTATCAATGACTGGCTTGATGCGGCCCGGATCGATAAAGGGCAGCTTGTGGAAAAATTCAAACCAGTCTCTCTTCATGATCTTTTGAAAAAACAGATCGAATTTCTTCAGCCCCTTGCAGAAAAGAACAAAATAAGTCTGGAGATCGACCCTCCCAAAGGAAAAAACACGATCATAGGAGATGAGGAAACACTGGAACAGGCATTTGCAAACCTGCTGAACAATGCTGTCAACTACAACAAACCAAATGGCTCGGTAAGAATATCGTTCCGGGAAAAGGATGAGTGTATCATCACTGACATCAAGGATACCGGTGTGGGAATAGAAGAAAAACATATTCCCCAGCTCTTCAATCAATTTTTTCGCGTCAACCGGAACGAAGGCAAACAAGGGAAAGGCTCAGGACTGGGGCTTTCTATATCAAAAAAAATAATAGACGCTCATTCAGGGACGATAGATATCTCGAGCACCCCGGGAAAAGGAAGCACGTTTTCTGTGTCTCTCCCCAAACACAAGGAGACAAAAAGCTGAATCTATACCTTTATGTGATAACCATATAAAAAAGCCATTCTAAAATTAACAGCCATAGAAGCAAAAAACATGTACAGTCTCGAAGAAAAACTGACCAAGGAAATGAGAGAGAAGATACCTGCGGTTATAAAAAAAATTAAAAACCTTATTGAAAAATATTTCTAAATGAAAAAACAAGAAATCATGGTTCTGGAAGACCTTCTTGGTTCCAACAAGAAAATAGCCGGAGATATCCGGAGAAAACTATCCGAAAAGGGAATTCTTGCCATCAATCTCCTCAGCTCTCCCGGGGCAGGCAAGACATCTCTTCTGGAAAAGCTCTCAGAAGTCCTGAGCCCCGGCTATAGAATGGCTGTGATAGAAGGGGACATTGAAACCGAAAGAGACGCAGAAAGAATAAGAGCGAAAGGGATTCAGGCCTGGCAAATATCTACCGGGGGTGCCTGTCATCTGGACGCAAAAATGGTCGGCAAAGTGTTCTCAGAGATCCCCTCTGACCTTGATTTTCTGTTCATAGAGAATGTCGGTAATCTGGTATGCCCTGCCAGCTTTGACCTGGGGGAAAGTCTTCGGTGTGTTCTTCTTTCTATCCCCGAAGGAGATGACAAACCAAAAAAATATCCCAAAGCATTCTTCACCTCAAACGCTCTTATTATCAGTAAAACAGATCTTCTGGACAAAATGCCTTTCAACGTAGACCGGGCCGTTCAGGAAGGCCTGGATATCAATCCGAAATTGGAAGTATTCGAGATCAGTTCTGTTGAGGGAACTGGTATCAGAGAGTTTGTGGACTATCTCATAAAAAACTTAAAAAAACTGCGCCGCTCAAATGCATGAACTCTCTTTAATCACCAATCTGTTTGAAATCATGGAGCAGAAAGCAAAAGAAAAAAACTCCAAGAAAATCACCTATGTCAAACTTAAAGTCGGGGTGCTTTCCGGAGCGGTCCCGGAACTGCTGGAAACAGCCTTTGACATCTACAAAAAAGAAACCCTGGCATCAGACGCTGTGCTGGAAATCGAAAAAGTCCCTCTCAAACTGAAATGCAAGGACTGCGGCTCACTGACCATAAAAGACGATCTGGTCTTTAACTGCGGCACATGCGGTTCCACTAACCTGGAGACCCTTGACGGAACTGATTTGTATCTGGAAAAAATGGAGTTGGAAATCGAATAAAGCTATAAAATCGATCTTTATAAATTCACTGCATATTTTTTTTTAAAAATATGTTATAATACTTTTATTCAGTAAAGGTTTGTTCTTAGGAACAAGCCGGTTTCGTTCTGCAGGAGAGTACCATTTTTTAAAGTGGCATCCCCCAGTTTGAAACCTTGAGTATTCTAGGAAAGGAGAATGCCACAATGGCTAATGGAACTGTAAAGTGGTTCAATAGCAGCAAAGGTTACGGCTTCATTGAGCAGGAAGACGGCCCGGATGTGTTTGTCCATCACTCAGCGATAAACGCATCAGGCTTCAAATCTCTCAAAGAAGGCGATAAAGTTACCTTTGAAATCGAGCAGGGTCCAAAAGGACCTGCGGCAAAAAATGTAACCGTCGTTTAACTCGAAACAGCTATACGCAAGACAAAAAATGGCACTCCCTTCTTAAAAAGGGGAGTGCCTTTTTATTTTCCCCGTAAATAATCCGGATCAGCAAATAAAAAAATAGAACCGTCCTTCTTTTTTGTTTACAATAGAAACAAGATGCGGTTTATAGCTGACCTCCATATCCATTCTCATTTCTCACGGGCAACCAGCAAGCAGCTTGCGCCCGAATTTATCCATTACTGGGCAGGGATTAAAGGTATTTCAGTGGTAGGCACAGGAGACTTCACGCATCCGGGATGGCTGAAAGAGCTCAAAGAAAAACTGGTTCCGTCAGAAGAAGGCCTGTTCAAGCTCAAAAAAGAACATCAAAAAGATTTGAATATTCCCAAAGCCGCTGGCCTCTGTTCGGAGATCAGGTTCATACTCTCAACAGAAATAAGCAGCATATATAAAAAAAACGGCAAAGTCAGAAAGGTTCATAATGTTATCTTGGCCCCTGACTTTGCAACCGCCGAGAAAATACAGGATTCCCTGCTGAAGATCGGCGGAAACATCACCTCCGACGGGAGGCCTATCTTAGGCCTTGACTCCAGAGATCTCCTTGAAATGACTCTGGAGGCTTCGGAGAGAACGTATTTTATTCCCGCCCATATATGGACTCCCTGGTTTTCAGTGCTCGGCTCAAAATCAGGATTTGATTCCATTGAGGAATGTTTTGAAGACCTGACACCGCATATATCCGCTGTTGAAACCGGTCTTTCCACGGACGCTCCCATGCACTGGATGTGCTCGTTCTTAGATAACTATACCCTGGTTTCAAACTCAGATGCCCATTCCCCCGAAAAATTGGGCCGTAATGCCAATATCCTAAACACGGACCTATCCTATACGGATATCGTACAGGCTGTGAAATCGGGTGACCCCCAAGAATTTTTAGGAACCATAGACCTCTTTCCCCAGGAAGGAAAATACCATTATGACGGCCACAGAAAATGCGGTATAAGGTGGGACCCTGTTCAAACATTAAAGAACAAGGGGATCTGCCCTGAATGCGGGAAAAAAGTCACAGTGGGTGTCATGAACAGGGTGGTTCAGCTTTCTGACAGGGAAAACCTTGACGAGCGCCCAAATAGACTGCCTTTCTATTCGATCATTCCCCTGAAAGAAATCCTCTCCGAGATCATGCGGGTCGGGACCGCTTCAAAAAAAGTTGATTCCGAATACTTTTCTCTCGTCCAAAGAAACGGACCTGAGTTAGGTCTCCTCCTTGATCTGCCCATAGAAGAACTTAAGAAAGAGGGATCTGAAATATTAGCCGAAGCCATAAAAAGGATGCGCTCAAGACAAGTTTTTATTCAGGAAGGCTTTGACGGTGAGTACGGCAGGATAAAAGTATTCGATAAAGAAGGGCCCCCCTCACCTGAAAGCCAGGTCTTTCTGTTCGATAAAAAACCAGAAGCTCCTTCAGCCCTACCCAAAAGAAAAATCATTAACTTTGACCTCAATGAGTATCAATTGCTTCAGGCAAAAATGCCGCAAGCTCCGTCTCAAAGAATGCTTGAGGTCACGGAAAACAAATCTGAAAAATATGAAAGATGGGCTGCCCTTAAAAAGCTTAACAGGGAGCAAAAACAGGCTGTACTGCATGATAAAGGCCCGGCCGCGGTCATTGCCGGTCCCGGAACAGGAAAAACACACACTCTGTGCTGCAGAATAGCATACCTTATCCGGGAAAAAAGAGTCCCCCCTGAAAAAATTCTTGCCGTTACGTTTACGAACAAGGCGGCCAGGGAAATGCAAAAAAGGTTGAAGAAGATACTCAACAACAAAATAGGACTATCCGGACTCAACGTGTCCACTTTTCATGCTTTCGGCTATGAAATCCTTAAAAAGCACTCTGGACACCTGGGTAGAAGCAAAGAGTTTTCAATCCTTGACGATGAAGAAAGAACCAGCCTGATCCAGGATTTATTCGGTCTCAAACGTAAAGACACCACAGCCGCCGCCAAATCCATAAAAGATATCAAACAGAACCTTAAATTTCCGGAGGAAATAAAAGATTCCCGCGTCCTTTCTCTGTTTGAATCGTATGAAGACAAACTTAAAGAATCAGACCTCTTTGACCTTGATGACTGCCTGTACAGACCTCTTTTTCTTTTTTCCCGGATCCCTTCTGTATTGAATCTTTATAAAGACAGATACTCCCACCTGCTGGTGGATGAGTTCCAGGATATCAATTTCGCTCAGTATAACATGATAAAAAGGCTTATGCCGGAACAGGATGCCTCCCTGTATATCATTGGAGATCCTGACCAGGCCATATATGGATTCAGAGGCGCTGATGTTCGTTTTCTGAGCGACTTCTTTAAAGATTACCCCGCAGCTTCCCTATATAAGCTCAAACAAAGCTACAGGTGCTCTGACTTGATCCTCAGAGCGTCAGGAAAAATGATAAATAAAGCTGCGCCTGAAAAGGATTTGCTTAAAGGACTGCACAAAGGAGTGAAAATCAATCTGGCAGAAAACGCCACAGATAAGAGCGAAGCTGAATTTGTCGCAAGAAAAATCGAAGACATCATAGGAGGAATAGGATTTTTCTCCCTGGACTCCGAAATCAGTGAAGGTGATGAAAAAGAGGACGTGAGCAGTCTTTCTGATTTTGCTGTGCTGTGCCGGGTTAAAGAACAGATGAGGGCTATTGAAAAAGCCTTAAACGACCACAGCATCCCTTTCCAAAAGGTCGGAGAGAAACCTTTTTTCAGGGAAGAGCCTGCAAAATCTGTGATCGATATATTGAGACTCAGCCTTAATCAAGAGAGTCTTTTTCTCAAACAGAGTCTGATAAAAAGAAAAGTTATTAAATCCGAAAGTATTTCAAGCCTTTCTGAAATAACAAAAAACAAGCCGACAACTAAAAGCATTGAAACCATAATAAACCGTTTTTTCGTCCAGCAGAAAGAAAAGGCAGAAGATTCCTTTAAAAGGCTTATGGATATGGCCGAAAAACTCGACGAAGATACGGAAAAATTTATGAAATACATCTCTCTGGGCTCAGGTGCTGATACCTATGATCCTTCCCTGGAATGTGTTACTTTGATGACACTCCACGCAGCCAAAGGCCTCGAGTTCCCGTGTGTCTTTATTACAGGCTGTGAAGAAGGTATCCTCCCGTATTCCCTGTTCCCTGGCTATAAATCTGACCTGGAAGAGGAACGACGGCTTCTCTATGTGGGCATGACCAGAGCTGAAAAATATCTGTACATGACCTATGTCAAAAAAAGATTTATCCTGGGTAAACATATGGAATCAAGGAGAAGCCGCTTTCTTGATGCCATTGAAGAGAAACTCATTAAAAAGACTTCCTCCAGGCCTTTTCAGAAAAAGACTTCCCAAATGAAACTTTTCTCATGAAGCAGGTAATAATTCGATCAGAGTTTGACAAGCGTTCTTTTGAGTGTTAAAAGACTGTAAAATGAAAAAAGACACGCCTCTCTTTTGGACCAGAACAGAATGCCCTGTATGTTCAAGTTCAAACATAAAAACAATCAGAAAAGGAAATATTTCATACAAAGAATTCCATCATGACCAAATAAAAATCACAGACAAGGACTACGGGAAAATCTGGGATTTAAACAGATGCTTTGAGTGCACACATGTTTTTGCAAATCCCTGTCCCACTGCAGACTACATCCGGCACCTCTATGCACAAATCAAAGATCCGTCATATGAGGAGGAGGCTGGCGGCCGTGAAAAAAATTTTCTTCCCATTCTATGGAATATCAATAAAATCCATCCGGGAAAAGGTAACATCTTTGATGTGGGAGCTGCCACCGGGATCTTTTTAAACTCAGCCCGTAAGTACGGATGGAAACCTGACGGCATAGAAGCCAGCACCTGGGCGGTGGGTACCGCTCAAAAAAAATACAATCTGAAAATAAATGAAGGCGCCTTTGAATCAATCCCACTAAAAGAGAACCAGTATCAATCCGTCACCATGATTGACTTTATCGAGCACATTCCCTATCCATATCAAGCTGTTCTCAAAGCTCATGAAATCTTAACACGGGACGGTGTATTGTGTCTGGTAACGCCCCATCTCCACAGTTTAGCCGCAAAAATCTCGGGCGGAAGATGGTGGCACTTCAGGCCGGCCCATATTCATTATTTCACCAAAACAAGCCTCCGCAGACTTCTGGAAAGAGCCGGTTTCGAGGTCATAAAAACACGAAACTACACCTGGACATTTTCCGCGCATTATCTCATATCACGGCTTGCATTACTGGATTTTTTGCTCAAAAGCCACTTTCTTTCTTCTTTTTTCAGGAAAATTCCGATAAAATTGGCTCTCGGTGATTCAATAGAGATTTACGCTCAAAAAAAATAAGATGAATCCTTATGTAAAAGCAGTCAGGCCTGAGAGATGGCCGAGAAGTTTAGCCATTTACGTTGGCACGGCCTCTTTCTTTTTTCTTTACAGAGACCAAATAGGATCCCTTGTTCTGGGTATGGCTTTATTGAAAGTCCTGTTTGCGTTCCTCCTTACTTGGGCCATATCTACAGCCAACTATATCATTAATGAAATTGCCGATGCCCCTTTCGACATCCACCATCCTACCAAAAAAAACCGCCCGCTGATCAAAGGAGAAATAGAAAAATTCCCTTTCCTTCTCCTTGGCCTGATCCTGTCAGTAAGCAGTCTTACAGCCGCTTATTTACTTTTCAATAAAGCTTTTTCCCTCTCTCTCCTTACGCTGCTTGCCGCTGGCTTCATCTACAATATAAAGCCTATCCGAACAAAGGATATCCCTTTTCTCGACTCCGTCTCTGAATCCGCCAACAATCCCATCCGCTTCCTCATCGGATGGTTTGCTTTTGCCCAGGCTGATATTTTCCCTCCTCTATCATTATTGATATGCTGGTGGGCGTTTGGCAATTTTCTTATGGTTGCAAAAAGGCTTTCCGAATTCAGATTTCTTAAAGAAAACGCTGGGAATTATAGAGCCTCTCTGAAAAAATACTCTAAAAAATACCTGATCTCAGGTATGGGAATAAGTGTTCTGTTTTTCTTTGTTGCATTCTTTTATTTTGCTCTATCTTTCAAACTCCAATCCTTCATCTATCTGTCCCCCGTACTGCTGGTCTATTTCATGATTTTCTTCAAACACACTCTACAAAAAAGTGAAGTAATGGAAGAACCGGAAAGACTTCTAAAAAACCCTTTATTCGCCGGCTATACTCTGTTCATAGTCATCACTTTTTTCATATCTTTTCTTTTAGATAAAATCGGCCAATAACCCGGGCCGGATATAAAAACCCTTAAAAAAAACCTATGAGCTTGTTTTTACACTACAGCTTATGATAAATTAACTGTATCCGTTAAAAAGGGATGTGTTATGCAAACAGCTGAAGTCATTTTAAAGCTTCTCCTCGCCACGGCTTTAGGAGGCCTTATCGGGCTGGAGAGAGAATCCAGCAAAAAACCAGCGGGTTTTAGAACTAACATCCTCATATGCTTGGGATCAACGATGATGATGATCCTATCAGGGCTTCTCCTTAAAGACAAACAACAATCAATGGGAGATCTGACAAGGATCGCAGCGGGAGTCATTACAGGAATAGGATTTATGGGAGCAGGAACTATTATACAGTCCAGAGGAATGATCATCGGTCTCACAACAGCGGCAGGCCTTTGGGCTGTAGCTGTGCTCGGGCTCGTCATTGGTTCAGGCTATTATCTATATGCTGTTGTTTTTACGGCAGTCATCATCCTCACTCTTTTCCTTCTCGGGAAGGTCGAATCAGGACATCTTAAAAAGGAAGCGTATCACTACAAGGTAACATCCGAGCCTTCAAAAAAAATCCTGTTAGATATAAAAAAAGTTGCCCTTCATGAAGGCATCAAATTCAAGGAAATCTCCCATAAAAAAGAAGGACCTTTAAGCATCATATCCTTTGCCTTTGAAGCTTCTGATGAAAAAGAACAGAGTTTTTATAAAAGCCTTACAGACTTAAAAGAAATCATTGAGCTTAAAATTGACTGAAAAAAAGCTTCTTCTCGCCACAGCTAATCAAGGAAAAGTAAAAGAGATCAAAGACTTCCTGTCAAACCTTTCTTTGGAAATCATCTCCATAAGAGATATTAGTTCTGCCTATATATTTATAGAGACAGGAAAAACTTTTATGGAAAATGCGGAAGGGAAAACTCTTTTTTACAGCCGCATATGGCCGGGATTGACTTTGGGAGAGGACTCCGGCCTTGAGATCGAATACCTTTCCGGAGTTCCGGGCGTATTATCAGCAAGATTCTCAGGAGAACAGGCTACAGACGAGAGAAACATAGAAAAAGTTCTTCAACTGTTAAAAGGAGTCCCGAAAGAAAAGAGAAAAGCCAGATTTGTGTCCTGCATGGTCCTAGCCAGAAAAGACAAAATAATACATAAAATCAAAGAGCATGTTTCCGGATACATACTCACACACAGAAAAGGAGAAAACGGATTCGGTTATGACCCCATCTTTTTTTATCCTCCTCTGAATAAAACATTTGCCCAGCTTTCTCCTGAAGAAAAAAACTCAGTCAGCCACAGGGGGAAAGCATTGAAAAAATTGAAAGCCTTCCTCAAAAAAAACCTGTAAAGGCTCGCTTTCTCATTGCCAACATCTGTCAACACACAGCATTGGTAAAAGTGAACCATGGCTTACATTAAAAAATAATATCCATTTCTAAATCGCTGATATCAATCTAGTTACAAAATTCTCCATTCTGGCCTGAATATTGCAGATATTTGAAAGCAAAAGGAGGTTTAAATGAAAAACCTAATCATCAAAAGTTTAGCTGCAGGACTGTTCATTATCTTTGCGTTCACAACTGCAGTGTCAGTACAAGGGGGTTTGAGTTCTGACCCGGGAGCTGCAAAAATCAACATCAACACAGCTTCTCAAGCTGAACTTCAAAAACTTCCCCGTATAGGAGAAGTGGTAGCCCAACGGATCATCGACTTCAGAGATAAAAACGGCAAGTTCAAGAAAATCGAAGAAATAATGAAAGTGAAGGGAATCGGAGAAAAGACATTTATGAATATCAAAGACCTTATCACAGTCGGATCAGAAAAATGAAAGAAGAGAGGGAAAACCCCTCTCTTCTACCGGATTTTATGACCTGGGATGACTTTTTTTATAGACTTCAAGCAGTCTCTTTAAATCAAGATGCGTGTATTTCTGAGTCGTAGCCAGACTTTCATGCCCCAAAAGTTCCTGGATAACACGCAGATCCGCGCCCCTGCTCAGTAAATGCGAAGCAAATGAATGGCGTAAAGAATGAGGGCTGAGCTTCCTCTTTATAGCAGATTTTTTAAAATATCCACCCACTATCCTTTGGACTGATCTGGCACTTAACCTCTCTCCCCTGTAATTTAAAAACAAAGCGGTCTCATCGATCCTTCCTTTATGTATCACAAATCTTTTTCTTAGGTACTGTTTGAGTTTTTTTTCAGCCAGACTTCCAAAAGGGACAATACGTTCTTTCTTCCCTTTTCCACGAACTCTAACAAGCCTTTCTTCAAAATTTATATCAGATAAATCTATCCCTACCAATTCACTGACCCTAATACCTGTAGCATACAGCAGTTCAAGAAGAGCCCTGTCCCTCATTTCAAGCGGCTTATCAGACGCTGGTATGTCCAGAAACACGGCCATCTCTTCTTCGGATAAAAAAGAAGGGACGTTTTTTCCCTGTTTAGGAGTACTGACCACTTTAGCTGGATTTTCTTTGACCCAACGTCTGTGAACACAGTACTGATAAAACGAGCGTACGGCAGCCAATTTTCTTGCCGCGCTTGATTTCTTAATATCGTTATTGTACAGAAAGGCAAGAAAGCTCCTGATCAGAATATTATCAGCCTGATCGTACTTTCTTTTCCTTGATTCAATAAAAGAAAGGTACTGCTCAATATCACTTCGGTATGCGGATAATGTGTGGGATGACGAATTTTTTCCCAACTCAAGATAATCTAAAAACTGCTTCAACTCCTTAATCAATGGGCTTCAACCTCTTTATTCCTCTTTTTTCCCATATTCTTTCTTTATCTATAAATTCCTTATAATCACAGTCTTTTTTGCCGCAGTATAAATAAGACTTCCCTTTAATCAGATTTTTCCTGAACACCAAAACCCTCCCGCATTCGGGACAGGGCCGGGAGACCGGTTCGTCCCATGAAGCGAATTTGCATTTCGGAAAATTGCTGCACCCGTAAAAAACTTTCCCTTTTCTCGTCTTTTTCATGACAATTGTGCCGCTGCATTCAGGACATCCGATTCCGGTATCCTTTTTTTCCTTTTTGATATATTTGCATTTTGGATAATTCGAACAGGCTATGAAAGATCCGTAACGGCCCTGGCGAAGGACAAGCTGGGAACCGCATTCAGGGCATTTCTCATCTACCGGCTTTGCTTCTTTGACATTCAGACTTTTCTTAAAACGGCACTCGGGAAAACCTGAACAGGCTTTGAATTTTCCATATTTCCCGGATTTTATGACCAGAGGACGACCGCATTCAGGACATTTCTCTTCGGAAGGAATGCCCTTGGATTTCACTCCTTCCTTCTGGCCTGCTTTCTTCAAATCCTTATCAAGAAGTCCATTATAAGATTTTATGTATTCCCGCCAACTTTTTTCCCCCTCACTTATAAGGTCAAGAGCCTCTTCAAGCTGCGCTGTAAACTTAAACTGCATTAAATCGGGAAAGTTATCGATGAGATAACCATTTACAAATATGCCGACCTCGGTAGGAATAAATCTTCCCTTTCTTTTCAAAACATATTCCCTTCCTTGAATCGTGGATATAATGGGTGCATATGTACTGGGGCGGCCTATCCCTCTTGATTCAAGCTCCTTCACAAGCGTTCCCTCGGAATAACGGGGTGGAGGCTGGGTGAATTTCTGTTCACTGTCCAGTTTTTCCAGTTTAAGGTGTTCGCCCTTCTCCGCAGGAGGGAGCCTTTCATCCTTGTTTTTCATCTCCGGATACACGGCAAGGAATCCTTTGAACTTCATGACCCCTCCCTTAGCCCGAAAATGATAATCCCCGGCCTTTATTTCAAAGACAGTTTCTTCAATTCTGGCAGGGCTCATTTGAGAAGCAATGAAGCGGCTCCAGATCATTGAATAGACCCTGAACTCATCTCTGCTTAAATACGGATCCACCTTTTCAGGAGGGAGGTCAAAAGAAGTGGGCCGTATGGCCTCGTGCGCATCCTGAGCTTTCTTCTTGTTTTTGAACCTCCTGGGAGTATTTGAAAGATAATCCTTTGAAAACTTTTTTTCTACATAGGCCCGTCCTTTTCTCAAAGCTTCTTCTGAAACCCGGACCGAATCTGTTCTCATATAGGTGATAAGGCCCGTTGATCCTCTCCCTCCTATTTCCACTCCTTCGTAAAGCTTCTGCGCGATCATCATAGTCTTCTTTACAGAAAACTTATTGATGCGGTAACTATCCTGCTGGAGCGTGCTTGTTATATAAGGGGGATAGGGATTTTTCTTCTTTAATTGTACTTTTAAGTCCTCAAGCACAAACCGGGCTTTTTCCAGATCGGATACTATCTTCTTTGCTGTCTTCCCATCTTTAACATCGGCTTTTTTCCCTTTTATCTTTGCAAGGTAAGCAGTGAAAACAGGAGGAGATAACGCTCTGAGTTGAGCTTTGATATCCCAGAATTCTTTTGAAACAAAATCATTTATCTCTTTCTCTCGTTCACAAATCAATCGCAGGGCAATTGACTGGACTCTCCCCGCACTCAAGCCCTTTCCTATTTTCTTCCACAGAAGAGGGCTTATTCTGTAACCGACAAGTCTATCCAGTATCCTCCTTGCCTGTTGGGCGTTAATTTTATCCTCATCCAAAGAGAAAACCCTTTTAAAGGCATCTTCTACTGCCTTCTTTGTTATCTCGTGAAAAAGAACCCGATGGATCTCTTTATTATATTTTTTTAACACCTCCGATAAATGCCAGCAGATGGCCTCTCCCTCCCTGTCCGGATCAGCGGCTAATATGACAGAATCACTTTTTTCAGCTTCCTTTTGAAGCTGCGTAACAATTTTCTTCCTTGCCGGTATTATCTTGTACTCAGGTTCAAAATCATTATCGATATCCACTCCGATACTCTTCTCAGGGAGGTCCCGAATATGACCGAATGAAGCTCTGACTGAGTAATCTGAGCCCAGATAGCGGTTTACTGTTTTCGCTTTTGCCGGAGATTCCACAATGACTAATTTTTTATCCATTACCATTTCCTTTGAAAAAATTTTCCGGGACTCTGAGTGACTACCCCTTTAAGCTCCAGCTTTAACAGGACCGACAGTACTTCAGACACACTGAGACCGGTTTTTTTTACAATAATATCTATATGGGTCAAAGCATCTTTCGTGAGATGCCTTATAATGTCTTCCTCCCCGGGACTTAACTTTACCTTCTCTTCCCCTTTCAGCTCGGGCTCCAAAGTTATGGTCTCTTTGACATGCGGAGGAAATTCTTCAACAATATCCCCCCACTCTTCTATAAGTTTAGCGCCGTTTTTTATCAACCAGTTCGTTCCCTTGCTCAGTTTTGAAGTGATGTTACCGGGAACGGCCATCACTTCCCTGTTCTGTTCCAGAGCAAGTCGGGCAGAAATAAGCGAACCGCTCCTCTCTGCAGCTTCGGCCACGACAACGGCCATGGACAGACCGCTGATAATCCTGTTCCTTAATGGAAAATGAAATCCAAGAGGCCTTGAGTTTAAAGGATATTCTGTGATCACGGCCCCTGATTCAATGATCTTATCAAAAAGCCTCTTGTTTTCTCTGGGATAGATATTATCCAGCCCAGCGCCTAATACGGCCACTGTCTTACCTCCTCTTAACGCACCCCAGTGAGCCATGGAGTCAATTCCGCGCGCCATACCGCTGACAATCACGATACCACGGGAAGATAACTCAAAAGCCAGCTTTTCAGCTACGGCCCTTCCATAAGGTGATGATCTTCTTGCCCCCACGATGGAAACAGCAGGTTTCTTCAGTACATCCAGATCACCTGCACAATAAAGGACGTACGGAGGATCAAAAATTTCTCTTAAATATTCAGGATATCTGTCATCCTCTATAGTTAGGACTGTATAGCCCTTTTTATTGATTCTGTCAAGCTCTCTTACCGCCTTTTCAAGCGTTCTCCGAGATTTTATCGCCTCAGTGAGTTTTTTACTGAGACCCAAGCTGGCAAAACCTTCAGGGGATGTTTCAAATATATCCTTAACAGAAGAAAAATGTTGAAAAACCTTTTGTGCAGAACCTAAATCCTCTGCAAACAAAAGATTAAAAGCAATCCAGTATTTAAGATTTTGTTCCAAGTTCTCTTTTATTTTAGGGATTTCGAAATTATTTTAACAAGAAAAAACGAAAACGCAAGCTGTAATAAGAACACATCAATTTCCTAGCAGGAGAGAGCCTGAGGAGAAAAAGATCCCGGCAACGGCACCTGTCATCAGGCATGCCAGCGTAGCAGCGAGTAAGGCCCTGAGGCCAACCCTTGAAAGATCCTTTATCCTTTTCGGAGCCAGGGC
Organism: uncultured Eubacteriales bacterium; assembly: GCA_964624145.1. Lineage (GTDB taxonomy): Bacteria > Acidobacteriota > Aminicenantia > Aminicenantales > Aminicenantaceae > WJMT01. Next base: position 67,033 of record CAZUXT010000006.1, read on the forward strand.
GCTTATTCCCCCAATAAAAATAGCCAGTGATGCGAAATGAGCAAACCCACATAAAGCATACGAAGCAATGATGGCAGAGCGGGGATGAATAAGGACATCATCAGCCATAAGCCTTGACAAGTTTTGATAGGATACCACTTCGGTCGCTACGGTCCTTTCCCCGAGAAGTTTAGCGACTTCAAAAGCATCGCTGGGGGGAACTCCCAATACCAAAGCAAAAGGGTAAAAAATATAACCCAGGATCGACCTAATGGACCAATCAAAATTTATGTTGAAAAGATGGTTTAAATGGCTCCCCCCCCAGCCCAGAATCAAATCCAATAGAGCGATCAATCCTAAAAATGCGATAAGAAGCGCAATGATCCCGCCAAGAAGCCGCAGTCCGCTGTTGGCTCCTTCAACAATGGCCGCGATAAGGTTGTCTTCTCTTTTGTAATAAGGCTTCACATCCACACCTAAGGTCTTTGGCTTCTCTGTTTCAGGGACAATCAGCTTGGACATCACGACAGCAGCAGGGGCGGAAAGAAGGGAAGCAGACACAAGATGTCCTGCAATGGTCGGCAGCTGCTCCTGAAGAGTGAACACATAAAGGGCAAGCACGCTCGAAGCGATGGTTCCCATCCCCGCAGCCAAAACAGTCGTCAATTCAGATTTTGTCATGTCATCTAAATGGGGTTTTATGACCAGAGAGGATTCAATTCCCACAAAAATATTACTTGACGCACTGAGGGATTCCGCACCGCTGATCCTCATCAGTTTGGTGAAAACATAAGAAAAACCTCTTATGATCAAAGGCATGATCTTCAGGTAATAGAGAGCTGAAACCAGAGCAGCAAAAAATATTATAGTAGGAAGCGCCTGAAAAGCCAGAAAAGACCCAAGGGATGTCTCTCCTGCCTCAGTCGTCTCTCCAGGGGCCAAGGCCAGACGTCCGAAGACAAATTCAGCCCCTTCTTTGGCGCTGCCGAGAACGGATACGACCAGATTGTTTATAAAAAGAAAAAACTTTGCTCCCACTGGAAGCACAAATACAAAGACAGCGAGTATGAACTGGAGCATAATTCCCCAAAATACAACCCTCCAATTAATAACGCGCCGGTTTGACGAACACATCCATGCAAACCCGGCAATGACAAAAACACCGAGAAGGCTCACAAAATTATAAATCCCCATAACCGTTTGTCACCTCAAAGTCTTGTGCTAAACCATATCCTTAACTCATTCAAGACCCGCGATCTCGATTGTCTTTTTTTGAGCGGTATGACCTCTGAGAATACGGACCTTTGATTTTGGGACATGGAAATAATCAGCAATCATTTCCATAACCTCTTTATTCGCTTTTCCTTTTTCAGGGGGAGCCTTTACCTTTATTTTATACGTACTCTCTCCAAGTCTTTCTATTCCCGGCTTTGCGGATTTTGGACTGACCCTTGCGGAAATGCGCACTGTTCACATTCTCCTGAAGAGGCTGCACAGAATATATATATTCACATACATTTTAAAGACTAGAACGAATAAGTCCTCGGGCCCAGAAGCTGAACCGCATATTGAGAAATAGACCTCACGCAAACCGTATCGATCAGAAGGATCAACACGAATGCAATTATGGGACTGATATCCAGCCCTCCGAACTTATAGGGCGGTACAAATCTTCTGATCGGGCCTAAAACCGGTTCTGTTAACTTAAAAAGAACCAACCTGATTTGATAGAGGGAAGGTGTTCTTATCCATGAAAGAACAACATGAGCAAAGATAATCCATATATATATGTTCAAAATAAAATGAACGATTCTTGATACAGCATATAATAAATTGGCTAATAAAATCATCCGGGTCCTTACGTTTTTTCTCTGATTAAATGTCTGTATTTTTCAAAAAGCTCTTTAAGCTGTTTTTCCGTGACCGTGTAGCCCCTTATGTAAAAAGAAAGAGTGGAACGTAGGGGATCATTGGTCTTTAACAGGATATACTCCCTGATAGAGCCTGCTTTTGCAGGAGTTCCTATCTTTATTTCAACTTCTTTTTGCTGGCCCGACGCTACTTTCAATGACTTCTTAATTTCTTTCCCGTTATGAAAAAAACGGGCGTCTTTATGAGAAAATTCCACTTCCAATTCAAGCTCGCCCGTGTTTTTAACCTTAACCCCGGACTGAATATCCTCACCTTCGAGCATCAGACCGATATCCTCACTGGTTCTGTCAAGTTTTATTTTGGGACCCGGCGGAACCTCAATATGAGCGGAAACAGATAACATAACACGCGGATTTTTAGGATCATTGGTATACACATATACGTATTTGGAAACCTCTCCGCTGTATCCCCTGGTGTTAAAGGTTACTTTTACATCCCCTTTCTCCCCGGGTTTTAGAGTCTCCTTGGACGCAAGGGCCGCTGTGCATCCACAAGATGTCCTGATCTTCTCAATGGCAAGAAGTGAACCGCCTGTATTTTCAAATGAAAAATTGTGTGTCAGTTCAGCACCCTGTTTGGCTCTGCCAAAATCAATTTTCTTATTATCAAAGACTATTTTCGGTTCATTTAAGGCCTTGAGATAACCAGAAAAAATAAAAAAACACAAAACAAAAAATAAAATGATTGTTTTTTTTCCTTTCATGATCGTTTCCGCTTCTTCAATAATATCATCTTTTTCCATTTGTTTTAAAGGTCTTCTATTATGTTTCTTGACAGTTAAATGTCCCTTTTCTATAATTCCCTTCAAAGGACGGTCAAAGTGAAAGGAATGAAAAGAAAATTTAATTTTATATCACTTATATTTTTAGTTCAATCATTACTTTTTAGTCTCGCCTACGGCATCCCCCAGGGTCAAGTCATCAAGGTTGAAGTGGTCACCGAACTGGCAAATATAAGGGCGGAACCTGATATAGGAAGCCCTATCATTCATCTGGCCTCTCAAGGAACGGCCATGGATGTTCTCGGTCAAGAAGGCCCCTGGTACCATATAAGAATCACTATTGATGACGAAAAAACTATCGAGGGCTATGTTCATGAAAGCCTCGTAAAAAAAGTCCAATCCATCACTCCGGTTATAGAAAAAAAAGAAGAAGAGAAGCCTCCTCAGAAAGTGGAGGGGAAAAAAATTCCCATAAAAAAGGAAAAAGTCATAACCTCAAAACCGGTTCCCGAACCCTCAACGAAAAAAATCCCTACCCTGACGACTGTTTCTCAAATCCACATTAATATTACAGGGGGAGCTAACTATTCATTAGTTGGAGATATAAATGAGGGAGCCGAAGGTTTCATTGAATACTATCGAAGCACTCTCGGAGCAGAAAAAACCGGGGAATTCCAGCCTCTTCACCTGTACTATATATTCGGTGGGGATGTCAGTGTGCCGTTAGGATCAGGATTTCATTTCGGGATCGGAGCTGACTATTTTTTGGGGAAGAAAGAGACTTCAATCAATTTTTCACAGCCTGCCTCCGTTAATATTCAAACCCAACCTGAAATAAAGGTTCTTCCGGTCAGGATCTTTCTCTCTTATCACGTCAGTCCAGCGTTTTATATCAAAGGAGGGATTGAATACATTTTCACTGACTGCTCCTATCTATACAGATTAACGGAAAACGATACCTGGCAGGAATGGAGCGGGAAAGCTGACTCCGGTCAGATCGGAGGATTGTTGGGTCTGGGATTTGTCCATGACTTCGGCCGTCTTTTGAGTGTGTTCATAGAAGCCTCCGGCCGTTATGCCGTAATCAATGACCTAAAGGGAGAAGGTATTTATCGAGATTCCACCGGTTATGAATATAAGGAAAAAGGATACCTCTATATTTATCAGGGAGAAGTGCCTAATAAGGATACTTTTCCCCTTGTTTTCGTAAGGGATAAAACACCCTCCGGATACGGAGTTTCAAATCCGGAGAGGGCTTCTCTTGATTTATCCGGTCTTTCTCTCCAGGCCGGCATAAGGATAAAATTCAGCCTTTTTAAGTAAAGCTATATGCTGGGAATGCAGTCCCTTGAACAAAGGGCATATCCTTTTCACATGAAGTCCTGCTTCTTCGGCTTCCGAAACAAAATCCTTGCGTGACATCATGTTTATATTGGTCCTGCTTTTCCCCGCTGCTTTTCTCATCCTTCTCTGAAGTTTGTGTACCGGATTCAGACTGTAAAAAGAAATGATAATCCAATCCGATGAGGTGCGGAAAAATTCTTTCAACACCCTTGTTCGCGAACTCCTGCTGTGGAGATGATGAAAAAACCTCATGGAAAAAATTCCGTCAAAGGCCTCCGCTTTAAAAGGCAGGCCTTCAACAGCATCACACACAGCACCTGGCGCGTTAGTCATGCCTGAGACGGCCCGGTTGTCCAAAGCTCTTTTGACCATGGAAAAAGAGCGATCTCCGCTAATAAGACAGGAAGCTTCCTCCGTGAGTAACTCAGAAAACCTTCCATATCCACACGGAAGGTCAAGAACCTTTCCTGCTTCCCTCTTCGTTTCCTTTAAAAGCTTTTTTATAACCCTTCTCTCTCTCCAGTCCACTATTTTCTGGTCAAAACCTCTGTATCTCTTCTTCTCATAATCAAGGACCTCATGGTCTTTAAAAAACGTGCCTCTTTCTCTCACATCTTCTCTTTTTATTCTTTTTTCGGGTTTTTTAACGCAGGTCATTCTTATGACTCAAAGCATACATATACTGGTTTTTCCGTTAGCACAAGACTGCCTCCTGAAAAACCAACCTTTTTTCCGTCCCTGTCCAGCACTCTTAAAATAGGGTCAGCAAATGAATGGCTTAAACATCCTGTTTTGGTCCAGCACACGGCAAACATGTTTTTGTTTTTTCTGAAGAGGAATATCTCTGCATCCGCATCATTTTCTTTTCTTACAAATTCACTGTTTTTTAATTGTGCCGCAAGCGTTTTAAAAGCCGAAAACGAAGGCCTTTTCCTCCACTGATGCTCGCGGTTGTCTATAAGACCGTATCCCGGAGCTGCAAGCTGCCACCAGTATATCCTTTTGACCATCCCAGTGGCTAAAGCCAATATGTAATAGCGGACCATAAAATTTGCCTGTTGTTCCTCAGAAACATTCGGTTTTCCTGAAGCAGGTGAATATTTTCCAGTTCCTTTTAAAGGCCAGTTGAACTCAGTGATCCACAGTTCCTTTCCTTTACGGCTGCATTTGTCAACCGCTGCTTTTAATAAGGCAATTTTTTTTGAAAGGTCCCAACCGAACTGAGTTTTTTCAGGTGCTCCTACCCGGTCTACATAAAGAAGAGACGTTATTTTATCAAAATGGACTGCTTTTAAAACAGGAGGATATAGATGAAACTCAAAATCAATGACAGCGGGACCTAATAAGTTTACCCCGTAGGATCGTGCGGTTGAGAAAGCAGGTCCCGCAAGCTCCAGATACTCCCTGTAATCCCACAATCCCCATTTTGTCCGGTTCCAGGCATGGCCGACCTCAAAAAACAGACTCCTGTCAGAAAAACGGGAAAAGACACGGTTGAGAAAATCAATCCATTTTCTCTTATCAAGCACGTCTTGGCGGTTCTGTATCAAGGCAATGACCACATCCATCCCGCTGTTTTTAAGCCTATCGACAAATACTTCGTATTCAGGGAGACGGTTCTTTTCCCAGGAAGGAATACGCACCAAGGTATGGCTCACCCCTGTCTCTGTTAATGCCTTCAAAGTATCATCTTCCTTACCTTTTGATAAAGAGACCGAAACGGCAAAAGGATCTCCGATAGACACACACTTTTTATAGAGCGCTTTCCTCGATGCTCTGTAACGAATGAGGATAGGGATCAATTTCTGCAGGTTCGCGGCTAACATCCTTAAATAACTCCCTGTATAAGAGAAGTGGGCTTTGAAACGCTCTGATTTGGATGCCACATTATGCGGTTGGTCCGCATAAGGATTCCATTTAAAATTGCTTGAATCCATTTTCATTCTCACTGTATCTTCAGTCTATCCGCTATCTTTTTGATACGAAGCTTTTTCTTGAGCTGAATATATGTTGAAAAGAGTATCTTATTGACTCTGTACCAGCGCCAATACCCATAGTTTAGAGGCATGGGGCTTAAATAGAGTTTGAGAAAAGAGCGCTGATAAACAAAAGGGATGCCTAGACGTATGAGGCTTTTGAGGCCTCTCAAAACAAAAAAAACCTTTATTTTTCTTACCCGGTTCGTATCAATAAGAAAAAACTGATACCCTTCTTCCCGGGACCCGCTGACCAATATATTGCCGTCCGATAAATCCCTGTGAAGCAACCCCTTGATTCTGACAAAAGAAAGAAAACCAGCCAGATCTTTAAGCAGTTTTTCCATGTCTTTGCCCTTGAGGCTTTTAAAAAGTGCCCTGATCTCCCGAGTCCCTTTTATCCATTCTGATAAAAAATAGGACTCTCTGACCGCACACCCTTTTCTCTTCTCAAAAAACGCTATGGGATAAGGGGTACTTATACTGTTTTTACTTAGAATTTGGCTTCCAAACCAGGCTTTTTGAGCCTTAGATGGAAAGACCGTGCTTTTCAACCTGTTGATCCCTTTGATGCGAAATGATTTGACAACCGCTCTAAATACGTGACCGTTGAGCTCAATATCCACAGCACCTACGCGGTTTCTCGCATCAAGCAACATCTTCATGGAAGGATTCTTCCATAGTTTTTTGGGGCAGGACAGAATAGGAATGAAATCCTCCTGATTGAAACGCGCATCTAACCTTCCCTTAAACTCTGAACCTGAAAGGGGAATTCCGAACTCTTCTCTTTTCAATCTTTTCTCTTTCTTATAGGGTCATGTAAAAAATAAGAAAACCTTCTTCGTTTATTATTATAAACTCTTGAAACAGGTTTTTGAACACTATAAATAAATCCCATTTATCCTAAGGAATATGGGTATCCATCCTTTTCCATTTCTGCCCGGTCTATTGATTTCTTACAGAAAACATGGTATAAATCAAATACAATTATTGATGACATATTTATAAATTATGGCCCTATTTCCCCCTTATAAACAGCGAGGATGGGAAGGGAAATGAAAAAAAGTGCATTAATACTCTTTATAACTCTCCTATTCAGTTTCTCTCCTCTATCTGCTAACGAAGCAGCTCACAAAAAGGAGACGGATGCCAGATTCACTCTTTATTCTTTTTACATCGAATCTTTCTCTCTAGCTCCTTCCGCTCAAAAGAAAAAAAGTCCTGCCTATTCCTTGCAAACAAAAAACCTAAATATGAATCCCTTACAAACCAGTGATTATTCCCCGCAAATAAAAGCGCTTGTCAGTGGATTCAAGCTGGATACACATGAATTCAGTCAGTTTGATTTCAGGCTGCCTTCTTATGTGCTCCAGCACCGCAAAGCGAAAAAATCATATTCGGGGGCAGTCCTGGACATCAGCGGGATAAATGTCGCAGTATGGTCTTTGGACAGCTTTATCCTAAAAAAATCCTGGGCTCAAATATCACTCAAGTCAATATATAACAATCTCGACCACGGATTCGAATGGGACAGGGGCATTTTTGTAAGCAATCACCTAACTCATCTTTATCATGGGGCCCTGTATTTTTCAGCGGCCCGGCTGAACGGTCTAGACATTGGGGAGTCTACATTATTTACATCTGCAGGGAGTCTTATGTGGGAGCTCTTTTTTGAATCAAACTATCCCTCTATAAACGACATAATCATGACCACCCTCGGGGGATTCATCCTTGGAGGGCCTCTCTCTCAAATGGCGGGCACACTGTACAGCCAGGATTCTAGAGGGCTCGAAGGGCTGTTTCAAAAATCTTTAATGCTTATCATAAATCCTTCTTTTAGTTTCAATTTATTTTCAAAGGACCAGTCAGGATTAAACTTCTTTACAGAAGAACACTATTACAACTTTCAATTCCCACTGGGAACCTACTGGTCAGCAACAAACAAACAAAAATACCTGTTGGGAATCTGTATTGAAAATAAGGATTTTAGAGAAAAAGACCTGGAATATATCAAACCATATGACTGGTTTCTCATCGACGGAAAGTTGGGTTTCCGTAAGAGTGATACCTGGGATAAGGAGATATCCGCCACAGTACTGCTGAGCGGCGCCAAAACAAAAAACGGTCTGAGAGGCTTGTTCGGAGTGTACGATTACATAGACACACAGGTCATCGAGATGATCTCTACAACAGGAATTGGGATGGGAGCGGTCTCATCCTATTATTCCGAACCAGATTTCTTCACTGAAGCTTCCGGTGTTTTTTCCTTTATACTTGGAGGCTCCAGTCCCTCGGTTGATATCGAAAAATGCCAATTTGGCGAAAAAAACCAGAAGCCCTATTATTTCGGACCCGGCTTAATGTCCAGATTCAGAATAGAAGTAGGGAGAAAAGGGATCGGCAGCATTCTCGCTAAATTTTCACAGTACTGGATTAATTCACTCTTTTCAGATGCCCAAGAATCATTGTCTGTATCTTCATTTAATATAAGGCTGGCTGTAACCAAGAACTCAAAGGTAAACTTAGGGTATGACTGCTACATCAGAAAGGGAACCATCCTCAATGAGGACTGCGCGGCAACAAAAAGTGTTTTTAAAATATTCTTCATTCAAGAATTCTAAAGGGCTGTCATCGGGCAGCCGTTAGTCCAAGAGAAAAGAAATATTAAAAAATTTTAACATTTTATTAATTTATATTTAATAATTGTCTGTTATAATCTTTTTTGATTCTGTCTCTAAGGAAACAACGAACCTAGATTATCCTTTCCTAACGACGAGAAGTAAGGAGATATTTTATGACGAAAAAAAATGGAATCACAGCTCTTATACTCATCATAAGCATTTTCACTTTTATTCCAAAAGTTTATTCGGAATCCGGCCGGACGATTATGGATGAATTGAAGGAAAACGCACCTAAGGTCTTTCTGGACTGCTGGCGCTGCGACAGAGATTATATCCGGAAAGAAATTACTTATGTGAATTTTGTCCGCGACAGAACAGATGCGGATATCCATATTCTCGTTACGGATGAAAATACTGGGAGCGGAGGGAATAAATACACTCTGACATTTATGGGAAAAAATCAATTTGAGGATATGGAAAACACCTTAACCTATTCATCAAACGAAACCGAAACCTGGGATGAAATCCGTGAAGGGATGCTTGAGGTCATGAAAAAAGGCCTTTTCCCTTTTCTCATGAAAACCCCCATAGCAGACCTGCTCTCCATCCAATGCAAACAGGTCCTTGAGCCGACTGCGGTCAAAGATAAATGGGATTCCTGGGTTTTTAATATCCGTGTCAGCGGAGAATTAGAGGAAGAGACAAGCCAGCAAACAACACAGCTCAGCTTGGACCTTTCTATAAACAGAGTGACCCCTGAATGGAAAATCCAATTGGGAGTTTCCGGCGATTATGAAGAAGACAATTATGACTATGAAGAATACTCCATCAAAAGCATTTCCGAAGAAAAAAACTTAAGAGGGCTTTTTGTAAAAAGCTTGAATGAACACTGGTCAATAGGAAGCTGGATAGAAGCTTCTTCGTCCACATACAGCAATATTGATTCCCATTATATGATTGCTCCAGCCCTTGAGTATAATTTTTTCCCTTATTCGCAATCCACAAGAAGACAACTCCGCTGCCTGTACAGGATTGGCTTTCATTCAGTGAATTATATAGAAGAGACTATCTTTAATAAGACAAAGGAAAATCTCTTTAATGAATCTCTGACTTTGACTTTGGAAATAAGGGAACCCTGGGGAAGCGCTTCAACTTCTCTGGAAGGGTCTCATTATTTTCATGACTTATCAAAAAACCGTCTTGAGCTCAGAGGATTTCTCTCCTTCAGAATTTTCAAGGGTTTTTCCATAAACCTCAGTGGAAGGTATGACCGGATCCGCGACCAACTGTCACTTCCTGTTGAAGGGGCTTCACTGGATGAGATCCTTCTTCAGAGAAAGGAACTGGCCACAAATTATGAGTACTCTCTAGATGTCGGATTCAGCTACACCTTTGGTTCTGTTTACAGCAATGTGGTCAATCCTCGATTCGGAGGAAGGTCCCGGTACGGGCGATACAGATAAAAAATAAACTTATTGCCAAAACAGTATTTTTTTTATATATTCCACTTAATTTGGTACTTCAAATTTACTTTATGGAGGAGAGTATATGAAAAAAATCCTGACTGTCTTATTGATCGGTCTGTGTGCAACGCCAATGGTCTTTGGGAGCATTGTGACAAACACGAATCAAAGCATTCTGTTTCTCAGGTTTCCTGCTCGGAATGCATCCACAGATATCGATGCTGTGTATTATAATCCTGCAGGTACCGCACGATTATCCGATGGCTGGCACTTTTCATTGAACAACCAATCCATCTTTCAAGAAAAAACAGTCAAAAATGAATTCCCCTCTCTCAACAACGATACTTTCGTCGGTGATGTGATGGCCCCATTATTTCCCAGTGTTTTTGCTGTTTATAAAAAAAACAAGCTGGCCTTCTCTTTTGGATTCGGTCCCAATGCCGGAGGGGGATCTGCTGAGTTCAAAGAAGGCCTGCCTTCCTTTGAAACAGGCCTCTCTACGCTTCCCCTACTTGTATCCCTTTTGGGATTTCCCACCACCCAGTATTCTGCTGATATCTCTTTCAAAGGAAGCTCCATCTATTTCGGATTTCAGCTGAATGCCTCTTATGAAATTCATGAGATGATCTCTGTAGCTGCGGGACTGCGCTATATTTCTGCTAAAGACACCTATGAGGGATCGATTAAGAATATCATGATCAATCCCTGCATACCGCTTATCAACCCCAGCTGTAACATGATGTCTGCCTACCAACTTTTTAATTTGTTTGGATTGACCGATGAAGCCGCAATGGTTTCCGATAAAACAGTCGATGCCAAGCAAACCGCTTCTGGACTCACTCCCATCTTAAGCGCCCACATCTCTCCCCTTGAAAACCTGAATATAGGCCTTCGTTATGAATTCAACACCAAGCTTGAATTCGAAAATCAGACCACTACAGATGATACAGGCATGTTTCCGGATGGTGAAACATTTCGAAGTGACATTCCTGCCATCCTTGCCGTAGGAGCCGAATACGATATCATACCCGCCCTTAAAGCAGGCGTTTCTTTCACTTTGTGCTTTGATAAAAACGCAGACTGGGAAGGCCAGGAAGATCTCGTCAATTCCAATTCTATTGAGATTGCTCCTGCCCTGGAGTACGGTTTGACTGATAAAATTAAATTGAGTGCCGGCTATAGTTGGTCTCAAATCGATGTTTCTGATGATTATCAGACTGACTTCTCTCATGAATTGTCCAGTCATTCTTTCTTTTTTGGGGGCCGGTATATACTCAATGAAAATCTGAGTTTTGACATCGGCAGTACCTTTGTCAGCTATATGGAATCAGAAACTACAATTGATTATGGCCTATTTGGTTCATATGACCAATCTTATGATAGAACCACATGGGCTTTTGGCATTGCGGTCAACTACCATAAATAAAAACGCTTAAGACAGATCACTCGTATCTCAGGGTATCGACAGGATTTGATGCAGCAGCCCTGAAGGTATGGACACTTACGGTTACAAAAGAGACGAAAATCACCAGAGCGCTGGATAGGATGAATACCCAGATGCCTATATTTACGCGGAAAGCAAAATCCTGAAGCCAAAGACGCATGATAATATAAGCAACAGGCCAGGCAATCACGTTTGAAAGCAGAATAAGTCCGGCGAACTCTCTGGTCAATAGGGTCACAATCTGAGCCACAGAAGCGCCGAGTACCTTTCGGATACCGATCTCTTTGGTCCGCTTGTTAATCATAAAGGCAGCCAATCCGAAAAGTCCCATGCAGGCGATAAAAACCGTGATCCCGCCAAAGGTCCCGAAAATCTCACCTGTGCGCATCTCTTTCTGATAGAGTTTATTAAAGGCATCATCCAGAAAATAAAATTCAAAAGGCTGGCTTTGGGTTGTTTTTTCAAAGATTCTTCTTAGAGAACCCAAAATGGCCGGAACATCCCCCGGATAGATCCGGACCGAAATGTTGGAACCTATTTCATTGAACAACACCATAGGTTCGATTTGATGGTGAAAAGTGGCAAACTGGAAATCCTTAACCACACCCACAACATGGTATTTGTTTCTCATGAATGAGAATTCTTTCCCTATGGGATCAGACCATCCCATCTTTTTTGCAACGGTCTCATTGATCAGAATTCCATATTTATCCTCACTAAAATCCTTTGAAAAGTTCCTTCCTCTTAAAACATTGATTTTGAACACATCCACAAAGTCCTCATCCACATAGTCAAACGTGATATCCATTGTGACTTTTTCGCCATTATCTCTCATAAAAACGTAGTTGATGAGCCGGCTTCGTATATTTATGGGCAGGCCGCTGGATACGGAAACGCCTTTTACCTGGGGAAGTTCAAGAAAGGATGTCTTTAAGACTTGTCTTTTGTCCAAGGTCTCTTTTTCTTTTATGGGAATCACAACCACATGCTCCCTGTCAAACCCCAATTCCCTGGTCTTTATGAAATTCATCTGCCTGAACACAACCACAGTGCAGATGATCAGGGTCACTGAAACCGCAAATTGAAAAACCATGAGGATGTTCCTTAACTTCCCACTCCGGCTTCCTGATATGGAATGCTCTTTCATGGATCTCACAGGGGAAAGTGCGGAAAGCAGGAAAGCAGGGTAGCTCCCGGATGCCAGAGCGACAAACAGAGTCGTCCCGGCCATCACAAGGAGGAGAAAAACATTATTGAGAAGATCCGGTTTCAACTCCACACCCAGGATGAGACTGAAGCGGGGCAGAAGCATCTTCATAAGAAGCAGCGCAGCAAACAAAGACAGTACGGATAGAAACAGAGATTCTCCCAAAAACTGATGCAGGATCTGTCTGCGGTTGGCTCCGTTGACTTTTCGCACACCGATCTCTTTAGCCCTTTTTGTGGAACAGGCCACACCCAGGTTCATGGAATTCACACAGGCTATGAGCAGAACCATGACAGCAATGAAAGAAAAAAGGCGGACATAGCGGACCTCATTGTTGGTGGCAAGTTCTTCCCTGATTTGAGACCTCAGATGGATACCTTCTATGGGTTGGAGAGCCAGTTTTGTCCCGTCTCTTTTGGTTTGTGCAAATTCAGTGAGCTTTTCTTCCGCTTCGGCTTTATCACCTGTTTCTGCCAGCTCTACAAAAATATGAAAGTTAGCCACATTCCAATTATCAAACATGAAGCTGTTTGATTTATCTGACCTTAAAGTCTCCAGCGACAGCAGATAATCGAACTTCAGACTGGAGTTTTGGGGGATGTTTTCAACCACTCCGCTGACCACCACATCATACTGCCGTCTTGTTTCTTTATAACTGATGCGTCGGCCTATAGGGTTTTCATTCCCAAAAAGCTTTTTTGAAACATCTTCAGTGATCACAATGGTGTTGGGTCCAGAGAGCACACTCTGGCTGTTTCCATGGATAAGCGGGAAATTAAAAATCTCCAGAAAATTTCTGTCCGCATACAAGCCGGATTGATAAAAGAGTTTCTCCCCGGCTTTCAAAACAGCTTTATCCTGAAAAGCGCCCATAAAGCAGGTGGCGTTTTTGACTTCCGGAAAATCAGAAACGAGAAGAGGAGTCATTACCTCGGGAAAAGAATCTTCATACTCCTCCACAGATTTTTGTCCGTCCTGGCCGGACTCTTTAGCAAGAAGGCGAAAGATTCGTCCGCTTTTTTCATGAAACCGGTCATAACTTGACTCATGCTGGACATAGGCCATGATGAGAAGGAAACAGGCCATTCCCACGGCAAGCCCGGTGACATTGATAAATGAAAAACCCTTATTTTTAATGACATTCCTGACCGCTATAAAAATATAATTTTTCAGCATAGCCGTACTCCAGTACAGTTTGTTTTTTATGAATCCCGGCAAAGACTTCATAACCTGAATCCAGTACCAAATCCGGGCGTAATTGAGACCCCTGCTTTCACAGATGTTGAGGAACATTTCTTCGAAATCCCCAAGATGAGTGAACTGCCCCTTATCAGAATAGATGATACCGAGTATTTTTTCTGCAAGAGCCGGGGGAGTGAAGCGGTTTTTTCGGCCCATTGTCACATCTTTTCCGTATCAGCTTCCAGAGAAGGGATCCTGTCCCACAGGGCATCCTGGATACTGCGGACTTCAATCAAAGACCTTTTCCCGAGAGAGGTCAGTTGATAAATTCTCTTGCTTCTTCCGCCTCTTTCCTTTACAGGCTTGGTTAAATAGGATTTAAGAAGTCCCTTTTTTTCAAGGCGGTCCAGGGGATCGTAAACAGAACCAAAAGACCATTTCCTCCCGGTAACTTTAATCAGCTCCTCACGGATGGGAATGCAGTAGGCATTCTCCTGAAGTTTCATGACCGTCAGAAGAACCAGTTCTTCGGACCTTGATAAAAGTTTCATTTCATTCTCCTTTAAATCATTTGCTTTCATATTCTGAAATAAATATATTCATTATTTATCTTCAGGTTTGATAAGTGTGACTCCTTCTTCAATAATCCATTTGTAAATGGCACTTGTATTTTCAAAATGGATTGTATAAGGTGTGTTAGAAACCATCTTTGGAACATCTTCTTCATTTATTTTAAACATGAATCCACGGAAATTTTCCATAGCGATCATCCCCTTTGTAACAGTCGCTTTAATATCAGGCAGATTTTTAGCCCTTAATACTAATTCTTTTGCTGCCCGCTCCCTGAATTCGTTTAGCTGTTCAACATTTTTTTCTTTAAGCCATTCCTTTATTGAAATCCAAAAAAACGGCTGCTTTGTTTTTTGTCCTCCGCCCCGGATAGGCAGATGTCCGTTCCAATACGCTCCGATTATATAGACCTCCGTTAATTCAACACTGTCGGTGTTTTGTAATTTGTCTTCATCCGCGTTTTTGTAAACAGTTACAGATCCTTTATTCCAATCATACTTTAACCATTGACTCCAGGCTGCAAATTTTGTATTGAATGCCATATAAACAGTTTTGTTCACCGGGTCAAATACAATTGAATGAATGGTGCCGGGATTGTTGACACCAAACGATGTGCCCGGATCCGCAAGAACCTCAATCATTCCATCGACTGTGCTGATCTTGCCATCATCCACATATCCCCGGATAACCTGGTATCTGAGGTCATCTTTTACCGAATTCAGATCTTTGTGCACATAACCATTCGTTGCAAAGAGATAATTTTGATCATTAAAATAATTCTTTTTCACCTTGTCATAGTTCATGTCATAAATAATTCCATCTGTCTCAGTGCCGCTTCCAATAGTGAACGTATTCCCAACATCCGATGCATATCCTTTCATCAATGCATCG
The DNA here is from genome assembly GCA_964624145.1 of uncultured Eubacteriales bacterium. GTDB lineage: Bacteria > Acidobacteriota > Aminicenantia > Aminicenantales > Aminicenantaceae > WJMT01. The sequence goes on from CAZUXT010000006.1 coordinate 82,363, forward strand.
ACTTCTTTCAAGGATGAAGCCGCGCTTAATATTTCTCTAAAAAATACATCAGGAGAAGCATTTTGAATGGTATTATTCTTAAGATCCCCCGGGGCTAAATTTCCTGAAACCGTTATTCCCTTCTCATTCATTCCTTCAGCCAAACCAGCAGAAGCAATGGTTCCGATAGCCAAATGCTTCCATTCTCCGTCCGGTTGATACTCCACAACTATAGGATATTTTCCCATTCCTTTGCCGTAATCATAGTTCCTCCCATGAAGCAATCTAAGAATACCATTTTCACCCTTAATCTTCGCAAGTATGGAAGAGCAGCCCCCACGTTCTAAAACTCCAAAATATGCAGCTAACAGTAAATCATTATAAGGCAACCCTGAACCGGCTGACATTCCTTTTAACTGATGAATGAATTTATCGGATGTCAATCTCTCGAGTTTACTGTATATATCATCCGGCTGCTTTGACAAAATGATTGGTTTATAAGGCAATACTTCATGATATATTTTTTGAAACATATCCTTAAGCAGAACACCGTATTGTTCACCCATCTCATAATAGCTTCCGGATAATTTCAAGAATGGAATTCCTTCGATAATCCTTAATCCACCTTTTCCGTATCTCTTAACTTTTTCCACTTGAGCAGGGCTTTCAGAATCCCCACTTACAAATGAGAATAAACGGCAGCAGGACAAAAATATGACCATTGATATGGATGTAAATAATCTTTTTTTATACCTGTTCCTATCTGAATAGATCATAATGATTTTTCCACTTCATTCATGTGACATCTTTATTACTTCCATATTCTGGAACATATAAATTCATTTGTCAAGCGATTTGTTTCAGAAATCGGATAATATCATAAAAATCCTTCACACTGTCTCATCGTAATAACCTTTAGCCACAGGCTCACATGATGATCCCCTCAGAATGAACTCTGCCAACGAACTTCTTCTTGACACTTAACCGGACGTTTGGTAAGAGTAACACATCAAAAATAATAATAATGGTACATAATATTTTTTTATCCCCTTATTTTCACAAATCCCAAAACAACCCTAAAAGGAGGAACTTATGAAAAAACGAATATTTATATCATTCTGCTGGATTTTTGTGTTTTTGCTCTGCCTTCCTCTCATCAGCGATTCAAAGACAAAAAAACCCGCAGATAACAGCGATACGGACCCTCTGGCATCCCTTTCTCTCAATGCGTTCAAACTCAGATCCGTTGGGCCGGCCCTCACATCCGGAAGAATATCTGATTTTGCTGTGAATCCGGAAAACACAAGCGAAATCTATGTGGCATCCGCTTCAGGGGGTGTCTGGAAAACCGTCAATGCCGGCACGACTTTCACTCCTATTTTTGACCATCAGGGATCTTATTCCATAGGCTGCATCACCATGGATCCCAGTAATCCAAACATAATCTGGGTGGGAACAGGAGAGAACAACAATCAAAGAAGCGTTGCTTACGGAGACGGAATCTATAGGTCTGCTGACGGAGGTGCCTCCTGGAAGCATATGGGTCTTAAAAATTCAGAACACATCGGAATGATCACTGTAGATCCCCGAGATTCCAACGTGGTTTACGCGGCTGCCTGCGGCCCTCTATGGTGTGCCGGAGGCGACAGGGGGCTTTACAAGACCACAGACGGTGGAGAAACCTGGACCCCTGTCCTCACCATAAGCGAGCACACAGGAGTGAATGAAGTTCATTTTGACCCAAGGAATCCGGATGTCATCTATGCGGCCGCTCATCAGCGCCGGAGGCATGTGTTCACTCTTGTTGACGGAGGTCCTGAGTCAGGTGTTTACAAATCCGTTGATGCCGGAAAAACCTGGAAAAAAATCAACAAAGGGCTCCCTCCCGGAGATAAAGGAAGAATAGGACTGGCCATCTCCCCGGCTGACCCGGATTATCTCTATGCTATTGTGGAAGCACAAAGAGGCCGGGCCGGCTTCTTCCGCAGTTTAAACGGAGGGGCTTCCTGGGAAAAACAGAGCGGCTATGCCTCTTCGGGTAACTACTACCAGGAGATCATATGCGACCCCAAAGACAAGGACCGCGTTTACTCCATGGATACCTTTCTTCAGGTTACTGACGATGGCGGAAAAACCTGGACAGCCCTGGGTGACCGCAGCAAGCACTGGGACAGCCATGCCCTCTGGATCAATCCGGAAAATACGAATTATTACCTCAACGGAAACGACGGAGGGGTTTATGAATCTTTTGACAGGGGTAAAACATGGAAGTTCATGCCCAATCTTCCGGTGACCCAATTCTATAAAATCGCGGTTGATTATGACACACCTTTCTATAATGTCTACGGCGGCACTCAGGACAACTACAGTCTGGGAGGACCGTCCCGTACCAACAGCGCCCACGGGATCGTGAATGCTGACTGGTACACGACCCAGGGAGGTGATGGATTTGAATCCCAGGTGGATCCCGAAGACCCGAACATCATCTATGCCCAGTCTCAGTATGGAAACCTTAACCGTTTCGACAAAAAAAGCGGAGAAAGCATGGGGATACAGCCTAAACCCAGAAAAGGAGAAAAAGAATACCGCTGGAACTGGGATGCTCCCCTGCTCATAAGTCCTCACTCACACACACGTTTGTACTTTGCGGCCAACAAATTATTCCGGAGCGACGACAGGGGAGACACCTGGAAAGTCATAAGCCCGGACCTGACCAGACAGATCGACCGGAACAAACTGGAAGTGATGGGAAAAATCTGGCCTATGGAGGCTGTGGCCAAGAATGCCTCCACATCTCCCTACGGAACCATCGTGGCTCTGGATGAATCCCCTGTAAAGAAAGACATGGTGTATGTGGGCACGGATGACGGCCTGATTCAGGTCACAGAGGACGGAGGAGAGAACTGGAGAAAGATAGAAAGCTTCCCTGGTGTTCCCGAAAGAACCTATGCCAATGACATCATCGCATCTCATCATGAGCCAAACACGGTCTACGCGGCCTTTAACAACCATAAAAACGGAGATTTCAAACCGTATATCCTCAAAAGCACGGATGCCGGAAAAACCTGGGCTTCCCTATCCTCCAGCCTTCCGGAACGGGGCTCTGTTTACGCTTTAGCTGAAGACCACATCAACAAAGACCTTTTGTTTGCAGGGACCGAATTCGGAGTCTTCGCCTCTCTTGACGGAGGGAAAAACTGGAAGCAGCTCAAAAACGGTCTGCCCACCATTGCTGTGCGTGACCTGGCCATACAGAAAAGAGAAAATGATCTTGTTCTGGCTACCTTTGGCCGCGGGTTCTATATCCTGGATGACTATTCCCCGATGAGAACCCTGACCAAAAACACCCTCGCAAAAGAGGGGCACATCTTTTCCATCAAGGATGCCCTCATGTTCGTCGAAAAAACGCCTCTGGGAACCCTTGGGTCCAGAAGCAAAGGCTTTCAGGGCGAAAATTACTTTACTGTTCCCAATCCTCCTGTGGCTGCCACCTTCACTTATTATCTCAAGGAGAGCGTTAAAACCCTGAAAGATCAAAGGCATGAGCAAGAAAAAGAAAAGGCCAAGCAGAAAAAGCCCGTGTATTATCCATCCTATGAGCAGATGCGGGCAGAAGAAGAGGAAATGACTCCTTACCTTCTGTTCACAATCCTGGATGAAGACGACCATGTGGTGAGACACTTAAGGACCCCGGCAAGAAAGGGGCTGCACCGCATAACCTGGGACCTCTGCTATCCGGCTCTGAATCCGACCAATGTCAGAGACGCAAATCCGACTTCATCCGGACCCTCTTCCACTTTTATTCTCCCGGGAACATATAAGGTTTTCATGTCTAAATGGGTCAACGGAGAAATCACACAGCTGACCGATCCCGTGGTTTTCAAAGCCAAGCTTCTTGGGAACACCTCACTGCCGGCTGAAGATAAAGCGGCCCTAGTGGAGTTTCAAGGAAAAGTCCGGAAACTCAGCCATTCGGTCAATGCGGCTTCCAGCATACTGAGAGAACTGGGAACAAGGGTCACCCACTATAAAGTCGCGTTAAAAAGCGTGACCGTTCCCCATAAGGAACTCTTTACTCAAATCACGGACCTTGAGAAAAAACTGGCTGAATTCCAGCGCCGGATGTTCGGAGATCGCATTTTGAGCCGACTGGACCTTGATACAGAACCCGGTATTGCCAGGCGGATCAATTCTATTATTTATGAGCAGTGGGGTTCGACATCAGCTCCGACTCAAACCCAGAGAGACAGCTACCAAATCGTGCTGGATGAATTTGCCCCTATCTATCAAACCCTGAAGAAAATCATGGAAGAAGACGTCAAAAATATCGAAAAGAAGCTCGACGAAATAGGCGCCCCCTACACACCCGGACGCCTTCCTGACTGGAAATAAAAACAGAATTTACAACAAACAACTGCTTTTAAGGAGCCTGGACAAACACGCACACGTGTTATATGATAAGCTCCCGGAGAAAAAATATGAGTATAGATCCCCATTTACTTGAAATCCTAGCCTGTCCGGTCTGCAAAACAGAAGTCAAATTGACCTCAGACGAAAAAGGCCTCAAATGTGTCAAGTGCCACCGCGTCTATCCCATAAAAGAAGACATTCCGGTTATGCTCATTGATGAGGCGACCATTGAACCAGAAAGACCAACCAAGGATTGATACCGAGAAAATCAAGAGAATCCTTTTAATAAGACTGAGGCGGATAGGGGATGTCATCATGACCACTCCTGCTGTCTCGGTCCTAAAGAAAAATTTTCCAGAGATAGATCTCTCGTATGTGGTTGAAAAACCCTATGCGGATCTGATCACAGACAATCCCCAGATAAAAGAGACTTTTATCCTCCCCGCTCATGCACGGATAAAAGACTTTTTTTCTGTTGTCAGTAAAATCAGAAAAAAGAAGTTTGATGCTGTGATAGATTTTCATGGAGGCCCCCGGTCATCCCTTATGACCCTGTTTTCCGGAGCGGATGTTAAAATCGGATATAAGATAAAATACAGACATTTCATCTATCACATTAAGCTCCCGCGGAGCGCTCAAAAAGGGCCTATCCATTCTGTTGAAAACCATGTCAATCTTGTAAAAACACTGGGCATAAAATCAGGCGCCATCCCTCCCCTTTACGTTCCTTCCTCCACAGAAAAAGAAAACAAAAAAATCGAACGCATAATATCCCGACACAATCTGTCTGATTCTAAATTTATTTCCATGCACATCGGAGCGGGAAACAGATTCAGAAGCTGGGATATCAAAAATTATATCAAACTGTGCGACCTTTTTTCCGAACAATCCGGAGTAAAAGTGGTGCTCATAGGCGCCCGTGAAGACAAAAAATCCGCAGATACGATCATAAAAAAGGCGGCATTCTCCCCTTTATCATTGGTAGGGGACTTAGGTCTGAGGGAAGTCAGAGACATTATATCTTATTCATGCCTTTTTGTAGGCCCTGACAGCGGCCCCATGCACATCGCCGCTTCCACCGGAACTCCCATTGTGGCTCTCTTCGGCCCCACCCTTCCTGCCCACTTCGGTCCCTGGCGTGCGGAACATAAGATCATCCAGAAAAATCTTGACTGCCGTCCCTGCAGACAGAGACAGTGTGTGCATGAAGACTTCAGGTGCCTTCAGAGTATCACTCCGGAACAAGTGTATGAAGCCGGCCTGGAGTATTTACAGAGAGAAAACTGACAGTTAAGACCTATCCTTTCTTTAAAAAGATTATCCCTGGACAAGACAGAGGGGCAGGTGGTCTATCAATACGGAAAACACAGCTCTGAGACAGAGTCTATGGATTATCTGGAGTTTATTGCCCGAGTGACCTCACACATCCCTGATAAAGGACAGGTTATGGTCCGCTATTACGGCCTCTATGCCAATGCTCACAATCGATCCCCTCATCTGTCCCAAATGCGGGGGAACCATGCGAATTGTCTCCTTTATTGAAGATCACAAAGTCATAGACAAGATCATCAAACATCTTAATCTGACTTTTAAGGCCACCCGGCCCCCGCCTCCTCAGACTCAGCTCTCTATTGCGGCTGAGGATAGATTCGAATACATTTGATACACTTGTCCCCCTAATTCAAGCCCAAGGGAGATCTCTATTCTTTGTGTGGCACTATTAGAGTGATTTTCTGATATTCTCTCTTTTTGTGGGTTGCTTGTTGACCGGACGTGTTTTTTGTATGTATTATTGATGATGAAGTCGCTTAGAGGGCGGAAATTTGATGAAATGGAGGGAAAATTATCATCAATAGAAAAACCAATTTCCTATCTTTTAGAAAACGCTTTTCTCCTTGTGTTCTGAATATTTTATTCCAATCGGGCTGTTTCTATCAATAAAGCCAATAATTAAAGTGCCGCTCTCTTTTAAAATACGATGCGCTTCTTTAAACGATCTATAAATATCGTCAACAAAACAGATTGTTGTTATCATTAAAGCAAAGTCCTTACTTTTATCAGGATAAGGCAGCTTTTCAGCAACCGCGTCAATAACCTTGATATTCCTTTTTTTTGCTTTTTTCCGCATTGCTTTGGAAGGTTCTATTCCCTCTTTAATTCCCAATGGTTCGGCAAAAGCTCCTATTCCCACCCCGATTTCAACTCCTTCCCCTATGACCGGCATAGCCATTTTGATGGCATTCAATTCAGATTGAAATGCATACTGGTTATCAACAAACCATCTTTCGTATTCATCTGAATGCTTATCAAATGGCTTAGTTTTTGACATTTCCCCTCATGAATTTTGCACATAATTGATGACATTAATCAATGCTTCCTGTATCTTCCCTTTCCTAAAAAAGAGTTTCATTCCTCTTTCTTGGAGTCTTATTATTCCCTTTTTACCGATTTTTGCCGATATGATCATCCCACAATCACGAATTGATTCATATACATCTAATGTCTTTAAATGTTGCATTGTTTCTTCATAAGGATTATTTCTCTTTTCAATGAGCCAAAATTGCCCTCCATTTTCAATCTCATAAATAAACATCTTTTTTGCCATGCCCAACATCCCAGGGAAGATGCTTATCCCATCGTTGGTTGGAACGGCAATTTTTATGTGGTTTTCTTTATTGACATCCAATTTTTTTGCTTTTAATAATTTTACATAATCCTTGAAGAATAAAAACTCTTCAAAGCCAACGAAATTATGATCTGACAGTATCTGTTTCCAATCTCGCTCGATAAAATCAAAAGCATATTTACATTCAATTTTTTTAAAAACAAAGCGATACAAGAAAGGCATTTCATTCATCTTAAATTCAGCAAAATCAAGCATAAAAAATGCACCGCCAGGTTTTAAATGGGTATAAATATTTTTGAGAACCGTTTTGCGGACTTCATGAGGGAAGCCATGAATCACAAAGCTAATAAATATCTTATCGAATTTCTCTGATATCAAAAATGGCAGGTCAATTCTTTGCCTGGCAAAATCAACATTATGATATTTAGCACATTTCTTATTGAACTGCCTTTCCATTATAGACAACACATCCATACCGGTTATTTTTCCATTATCACTCAGATATTTTTTCATAATACAGGCATTACGTCCCGTACCGCACCCTAAATCGAGAATTTTATCTCCACTCTGAATATCCATTGCCTTAATTGCCCTGTGAATAAAGCCGCGATAAAGACCCAGGGTAGCAATGTTCATTACTTTGTCATAATTTATTGCTGTAAAGGGTGTTAATTCAACCCCTGAGTCAGGATATATTTTATCTTTTTTTAATTTCATTTCTTACAGTCTAGTTTATAAATAAAATAGAATGACAAAAAAATAATAAGCATAAATAGTATAAAAAACAATCTAAATCCGAATCCAGTAATGATCCAGCCACTTAGAAGTGGAAATACAACAGGGAGGATGTTGCCCGCGCCGGACAATCCAGTGTATAATGCCCTGTTCTTATTATTGGTAACTTCTAATAAAATTCCATTGCTCGCAACAGTATGAATGGCAAAAACAAGGCCCCCCGCCAAAAAAATGTGCGGGAAAAGTATAGATCCTGGCAGCATTAAGATAGACAAGGGAATAAGGATAGCAATAACGGAAGTAATGTACAACATGTATCGGTATTTTACTTTTTTAGAATAATAAAAAAGTATGCTGCCAGCTAGAACACCCCCAATTACCTTTAGAAGCAGAAAGTTACCAATGTCTTGACTCCCCGCAGATAAATTTTCCTTGGCATAAAGGATTAAAAAAGGCATCAAAACTAGAGAAACTCCCTGAGTATTTATCAAAAAAACATAATTTTTTAATTTTTTATTGAGGCGGATTTCATGGGTAATAATTTGTATAAATTTCACAAGCCCCTTAATTTTGAAATTGGGTGCAGGAATTTCCTTGATTTTCCAGAAGCCCAACGATGCTATCCCCAGGAGTACGGCAGCAATGAAAAATAATGTGGAATAATTCAGGGGGTAACCGTATGCTATCAGGACTCTCCTTGCAAGAAATGCTGATAAAAAAACAATGATACTGGAAATGACTTGTTGGATAGAGAAAAAAGATTTTCTTTTCTCCTGCAATACGGATTTCCCCAAAATATCAATATAATTGATGTTTGCAAAAGCACCACTTAATGAAAATAGGGAAATCAAAATAAAAATGGACCAAACGATAAAACTATCATTTACATAAGATGAAAAATAAAATAATAACGCCATTCCAGCAAGAGCAAAAACACGAGTGTTAATTCCTCCTAATAAGTAACATTTCTTTGAAGATCGATTATTCAAAAACGGGGCAAAAAATAGTTGGGCAAATTTTCCTCCACCTAACATGATTGCTGTTAGTATTCCAACTTGAAGTGAGTTGCCGCCTGCATCAACCATCATAGCGGGGATAATGATGTCCACATCCATGAAATTTTTAGCCAGCGCCAGGAAAACAGCGTGCCATAAAAAGGAATAATAATTGCGTTTTGATATCTGTTTATTTAATTCCACTTAATAAGTCCTTTAAAACTACAGCTTTATTACGACTATCCAAAGGCAACATCAAGTATCATCATTAGCGAAAAACCAATCATTGCACCCATAGTTGCTAAATCAATATTGCCTGAAATTTGAGACTCAGGAACCACATCTTCGATCACGACAAAAATCATGGCTCCAGCAGCGAATCCCAAAGCATAAGGAAGTATAGGATTTACCAGAATAACTACTGCAGCTCCAATAACACCTGCGATCGGTTCAACTATTCCGGATAACTGTCCATACCAAAAGCTTTTCAAGCGGGACATTCCTTCCCGTCTGAGAGGCATGGAAACCGCAAGCCCTTCTGGAAAATTTTGAATCCCAATACCTATTGCCAGTGTAATTGCACCGATCAAAGTAACAGAAGGAAAACCAGCAGCAAGAGCGCCAAAGGCAACTCCAACCGCAAGGCCTTCGGGTATATTGTGTAAAGTTATCGCCATAATTAGTAAGGTAGTTTTTCGCCAACTCGTTTTAAGACCCTCAGCATCCTCCAAAGCATGGCTAAGGTGAAGATGAGGAAGTATTCTATCTGCAATCCTTAAAAAGATACCTCCTCCGAGAAAACCTGCCGCAGCCGGAAACCAAGCTGGAATTTCTTTGCCTGCGGACATCTCGATAGCTGGAGCCAATAATGACCAAAAACTAGCAGCAATCATCACTCCGCCGGCAAAGCCGAGCATGCCGTCGAGTAGTTTTCTGCTCGCCTGTTTAGCCATGAATACGGTTGCTGCCCCAAGAGCAGTCACTGCCCAGGTAAAGACGGTTGCAAACAGAGCCTGAATTATAGGATGAAAATTTTTTAAAAAATCTACTATGTTTCCCATTTTATCTCTACATTAATCTTTATTTATAACAACCTGAACATTAATATGTTTTATTGTTTTCGTTACTCTTCCTAAGAACCTATTAAATAACCTGTAATTCCGGCTGCCAAACTCAACAGGTTTTTAGAATTACATTCCGGACATTCGGTCATAGATGTTGCTATGCTTATTTTGAACATATACCTACAATTTTGACAAAAAATTACGTTATCACGGAAATGAATGTTTCCTCCTTCAATGTACAGCTCTTTCCCTTCAATAAGAAATTGGGCGATTATCTTGCGTGCTTTCTTAATAAGACGCGAAAAAGTAGAACGGGATATTTCCATTTCCAGAGCAGCTTCTGCATGATCCAACCCTAGGTAATCCGCCAGCCTGATGGCTTCATACTCATCCAAAGCGAGCGGAAGTCGCTGCAAAGTGCTTCTCATAATTCCAGCCGCTTTATAAGAGGAGTGCAATGGCGGACAATGTACCATTTTCTGTTTTTTAGAACGCGCCATATTTTAGCCTTAACAATTATTCCTAATAGTCACATGCTTATTATATTGCACTTATGTGCATAATATAAGTTTTTTAGTAATAATTTAACAATTGAGGAGTGCCAATATCGACTCAGGAATTATCCAGGCTAATTGTAATCTATCATTATTTTCCTATCCTCATCGAGCAGATATGATGCAACTTTTTTTGTTACCTTTATTGAAGACCATAAAGTCATAGACAAGATCATCAAACATCTTAATCTGACTTTTAAGACTGAACGACCCCCGCCTCCTCAAGCTCAGCTCCGAATAGCAGCTGAGGATAGATTCGAATACATTTGATGCACTTGTCCCTCTAATTCAAGCCCAAGGGAGATCTTTATTCTTTGTGTGGCACTATTAGAGTGATTTTCTGATATTCTCTCTTTTTGTGGGTTGCTTGTTGACCGGACGTGTTTTTTGTGTGTATTATTAATGATGAAGTTGCTTAGAGGGCGAAAATTTGATGAAATGGAGGGAAAATTATCATCAACAAAAAAACCAATTTCCTATCTTTCAGCCTGGACTTTTTAAACAGAGAAAATTGACGGTTACGTATTCCCTTTCTGCAGGTCCTCCATTACTTTGGAGAAGCAGATCAGGCCGCTGGGAATACAGGCTCCGTAGCCTCCGCCCGGATAGGTCCAGGCTCCTGAGTCGAGGCACTCACAGAAAAAGAATCCATTCTTTTCAGATAGGACTCGAGATAATCCTTTTCATCCAACATCTTTGTGAAGGTGTCAAAAGAGTTTGCATTTGAGATCACGAATTTACCCAGATATTCCTTTCCATCCTCGGTTCGGACTCCATAGGCGGTATGGTCTTTTGTGAGTATTTTGGCGACTCTCGTGTTGCACTTAATCTCCCCTCCTTTGTTCTTAATGAGACTGGCAAAAGCATTGCTGATCTTTTGGGAAGTGCCGATGGGATAATACCCTCCTTCTTCCAGATATCCTATGAGCGGCATGGCATAATAGAACGTCGAAAGCTTAGACGGGGGGAGGCCAAAATATCCCCACAAAGCTGAAATAATGGTTTTAAGCTTTGGGTCTTCGATGCGCTCATCCACCATGGCTCCCCATGTCCGGTTAAAATTTTTGAACAGAAAGGGGAATTCCTGAGGAAAGGTGTTCATATCCACCTGGCCCCCTGAGCTTTGATATTTATTCAAATCCTCAGTAAGGCCTTCTATATCCGCAAAAAGACCTTTGATGCCTTCTTTTTCTTCAGGAAAGTGATTCTGGAGGATTTTGATATAACCCGGGACATCTCTATGAGGGACCCTGATGTCGTGTTCCGGATAAATCGTTCGGTACAGTATTTTATGCGGAACAAAGGTGATGTCCTGTATCTCGGGAAATCCTGAGATCAAATTGGGGATTCCGTTTCTTAAACCCACAGTCGTAGAATGGAGCGAAACATCAAAGGTAAAACCACCCTCCCGCTGAAAGGAAGTGGCATACCCTCCTTGAATATACTTCTGTTCCAAGACCAAGGGTTTGAATCCTTGTCTGGCAAAGGCTGCAGCGCAGCTCAACCCACCCAGGCCAGCTCCGATGATGATGGCATCATAGCTTCCGCTATCGGACTTCTCCTGATCTCCTCTGGGAAACACATTCCAATCCCAGGCTATAAGGGGAATACCGGCTAAAAAAGATTTAAGAAATTCCCGTCTCTCCAAAGTGATTTTAGACATGATGAGGCCTCCTTTCTGAGCAATACTACATTATGCTTTTATTTGAAAAAGAGTCAACATTTTCTTTGCTCAAGGCTTTGTCTTCCTGCTGGAGATCACTCCGGAAAAAAATATGAGCCAATCAGAGAAGCTTCTCAACTGATATTTGAAGTTTTTACAGTTCTGTTATATCATCCTTTTATTCTTAAAACGGAGAGAAAGCCAAATGAAAATATCATACCTTGTGCCTGCCGCTATTTCCTTTTATCTGCTTTTCTCTATGGTCTCTATTTCAGTCAGCCAGGCAATGCTCGGTATTGCGTTCATACTCTGGATCATTTATATGATAAAATCAAAACAAAAAATTACATTCCCCGGCTTTTTCTGGGCTCTCCTTGCCTATAGTTTTCTTTCCCTTGTGGCCTGTGTCTTTTCTGATAATCCCGAGGTCAGTTTCATAGACAGCCGCGAACTGCTTCTGTTTCTCATTGTCCCCATTATCTATACAGGCTTCCAAAAGATAAAAGATATCCGAATGTCAAACCTGGCCCTTCTTGCATCGGGACTGGTCAGTATCTTGTTTTCATTTTTCATCTTCCTGTTCAAGTATGAACCGGGAGAAAGGATATCCGGATTTATGGGGCATTATATGACACAGGCAGGCCTTCTGCTTTTGTTTGCCACCCTGGCGCTCAGCATGCTTCTTTTTTCTCATAATAAAACAAGATACCTCTGGGGCGCCGCATTTTTTGTTTCCTCCATAGCCCTTGTGCTGACTCTGACCAGAAACGCATGGGTCGGCCTAGTGGTCGCTGCCTTTGTGCTTCTGCTTCTCTACAAACCCAAGTTTGTGGCACTGCTTCCCATAGTCCTGGCGCTGGCATTTTTTGTATGCCCGAAAGGCATAAAGCAGAGAGCGCTGAGCGTTTTCAGCCTGAGAAGCTACTCAAACGCCATTAGAATAGAATATATAAAAACAGGATGGGAAATCATAAAGGAATATCCTCTCTTCGGTACAGGGCCTGATACAGTGGATGTGATCTTTCAAAATCCCAAATACGACCTTTCAGAGGATGCCCGCAACAATGTTCATCTTCACAATAACATCATTCAGATCGCTGCCGAAAGAGGCCTTTTTACCGTTCTGGCATGGCTGGCATTTCTAATATGGGCTTTCATCTCCCTGATGAAATTGACCAAGAACAGGGATCCTTCCCTTTTCCCATTCACAGCCGCTGCTTTAGCCGGCCTCCTGGCTCTTTTTGCCGCAGGACTCTTTGAATACAACTTCGGTGACTCAGAAGTCGTCACACTTTTTCTGTATTTGATAACCATGCCGTTTGCCGCCGAGAGGATACTCAAGTTACAAGAAAACAAATAAAATGGCAAAAATACGAAAAAAGGTTCTTCTGTCGCTCCTTTGTCTGTTTGCTTTGTATATTGTCTGGCTCTCTTTCCAATTCATAAGCTTTAGGACGTATAAGACTCCTGAAGAGCCATCCAGCACGCTCGAAATAAAGGGAGCCTATCATATCCATTCCACTTTTTCTGACGGTAAAAAAAGCGTGGAAAAAATCGCGGAGGCGGCCGCCCGGTCATCCCTCGACTTCTGCATTCTGACAGACCATGGGAGCCCCAATTATGAAAGCATGAACAGCCAGGGATGGAAAAATGGAGTGCTCGTTCTGGCAGGAAGCGAGCTTTCCGTAAACAGGGGACACCTCGTGGCGCTGGACTTTAAGGAACCCCCGGAAAACTTCTCCCAGAATGCGGAATCCGCCTCATACAGGATAAACCAGCTTAATGGATTCTCTATCATCGCACATCCCTATTCGAAAACACACTGGACCTGGGGGAAACATGCCGGCTATTCAGGCATAGAAATTATCAATGCCGATTCCATGTTTAAAAGAAATTATATTTACCTCCTTGCTTACCTTCCCGCACTGCTCATCAAGCCTGAGCTTCCCCTGTTGAAAATGATGAAGTATCCCAATAAAAATCTCAGAAAATGGGACATGCTTAATAAGGAGTTCATTGTGTATGGTTATTACAGTACGGATGCTCACCTGCTCTATAAACCACTTTTCTCTCTGCTTAGAATCCATGTGCCTTTGGAAGAAATCCTATCTACAGATTTTGTAAAAGCAAAAAACCAAATCTTCCATGCTCTTCGAAACGGCTGTTTCTATAACAGCATTGACGCAGCAGCACCGGCGGACGGCTTCCGTTTCTGGGGAGAGGAAGGAAAAAAGAGGATATACATGGGTGAATCTCATTCATTTAATAAATCCATCTCTCTTTTTATAAAAACTCCGGACTCCAGAGCCTGCAGAACCGTTCTAATCCATAACGGAAATCCTGTGCTCATTGACTCCAATAACTCTGTTTCCTTTAACCCCCTTGAACCAGGAGTGTACCGTGTGGAAGTCTATCTTCAGGAAAAAACTCCGTTGAGCAAAAAATGCCCCTGGATCCTTTCCAATCCGATTTTTCTTCAGGAGAAAACACATGGAACAAATCAATAGAAAAAGACTGGAAGATATCATAAGCAAATTCAAAAACCGGCGAGTGCTTGTCCTCGGGGACATAATGCTTGACCGGTACACATGGGGAACAGTGGAACGTATCTCACCTGAAGCTCCTGTTCCTGTCGTCCGTGTCGGCAAAGATACACTCTGTCTCGGAGGGGCCGGAAATGTCTACCATAACTTAAAAAGCCTTGGGTCCTCCCCTGTTTTAATGGGCACAGTAGGTGAAGATGAAAGCGGGAAATGGATCAAAAAGAATTTGGGCTATAAAGAAAGTATTTACACGATAAAAAACAGGCCCACCACCACCAAGACAAGGATCATCGCGCACCAGCAGCAGATAGTCAGGGTGGACAAAGAAGTCAACCAATCCATACCCCAAGAAACAAACAACCGGATGCTCAAGTTCCTGCAAAAAGAAGACTATGAAGGTATCGTAATATCCGACTATAATAAGGGCGTTGTCAATGAACATATCATGAAGGGCCTTCTGTCCTTTTCCCGAAAAAGAGATATCCCTGTGTTTGTGGACCCGAAAATCGAAAACATAGCCCTTTTCACTCCCATAACCCTTCTCACTCCAAACCACTTTGAAACAGCAGCCATGGTCAATCATCCCTGTGAGAAGGACGAGGAAGTGGAAAAAGCAGGCATGGAGATCTTTTCTCAGATCTCAGTGAAATATTTGATCATAAAGCGGGGGAAAAAGGGGGTGACTGTGATAGATGAAAATAAAAAGTCTGTCCACATTCCCACCATAGCCAAAGAAGTCTATGATGTGACAGGAGCTGGCGATACAGTCATTGCCGCAGCAAGTCTGGCTCTTCTCTCCGGCGCCTCCATACAGGAAGCTGCTTTTCTGGCAAACGCAGCCGCAGGAATCGTGGTCGGAAAGATAGGTACAGCCGTGGTTACTCCCCAAGAGCTGTCAAGCCTGATCAAAGAGTAACAGCTCCTATTCAGACTATATATTGAGATCCATCTGACTCTTATGAACACCGCTTCTCTCTTTTTCTATCTGAGCCAAAATATCGGATGTGATATCTCCGGTAGGATATTTTCTGTCAAAACAGGCTCCGCAAAATTCAGTCAGCTCTTTGTTTTCCATATGGACCGCTTTTTTTAAGGATTCAATCGACTGATAGATCACCCTATCCGCATTTATCTTTTTCGCCACCTCTTCCTCGTCCAAATCTCTGGCAACAAATTCTGTGTGTGTCTGCATATCTATCCCGTAGACACAAGGATGTCTCAAGGGAGGGGAATAGGAAGCAAAATATACTTTTTTTGCCCCGCATCCTCGCGCCATTTCAATGATGGAACGGGATGTGTTTCCTCTTACAATACTGTCATCAACAATCAATACATTCTTGTTTCTGAATTCCGAAGCAATGGGATTGAGCTTCTGCTTGATAGAATCTCTCCGTGACTTATCTGAGGGCATAATAAAAGTCCTCCCGATGTAGCGGTTTTTTACCAGGGCCTCTCTATATTTCAGGTTGAGAATCCGGGAGATCTCAATAGCAGCATCCCGCGCTGAGTCGGGAACAGGGATGACCACATCTATATTAAGGTTGTTTTTTCTGATTTCTTCTGCCAGAAGGCGCCCCAGGTTGATGCGGCATTTATACACATTGACTCCGTCTATGATCGAATCAGGCCTTGCAAAATACACCCACTCAAAAAGACAGGGAGCATGTTTTTTCGTCTCGATCTTTTTTGAATGAATTATCCCTTTGTTGTCTAAGAACACGGCCTGGCCTGGTTTTAAATCCCGTATCTTTGTGAAATTGGTTAAGTTCAAGCTGACGCTTTCGGAAGCAAATGCATAAGAGGTAAAGCCACCTTTTTCTCGCTCTCCATAAACAAGGGGTTTGATCCCAAAAGGGTCCCTGAAAGCCAGCATTCCCTGTTCTGCAATATAGGCGACCACCGAATAGCTTCCCTTTACTTTTTCAAAAATACCTTTGACCGCTTTGAAAATATTTTCCGGTTTGAGTGCTTTGATTCTCTGTTTATCCAGCTCACTTGCAAATATATTCAGAATGACCTCTACATCATTATCCGAATTCAAAATCCGGCGGTATTTTTCAAAAAGCTCTTTTTTAAGTTCCGGATAATTGATCACATTGCCATTATGGGCCATGATGATGCCAAAAGGTGAATTCACAAAAAATGGCTGTGCATCCTCGCCTCTGCCTCCTCCGATAGTGGGATAACGGGTATGACCTATGCCGATATGACCTTTCAATCTTCGGGCATTTTCTTCGTCGAAGATATCATTGACCAGTCCGTTTCCCTTTTTTGTGTGAAATCGGCCGTCATACGTGATGATCCCTGCCGAATCCTGGCCCCTGTGTTGAATAGCCAGCATCCCCTGATAGAGATCCTCAAACACATCCTCAGAACCAAAGATACTAATAATCCCGCACATCGTTTCGCTCCATTAAAAAATAACTACGTATTATAACGTATAAATGGATTTTCGTGAAATTTCAGTTAGGCAGCTTTTATGAATGATATACGTCCCGCCAGTATTGGAGTAAGTCCAAAAGAGTCTGTTCCATGGGCACTTCCGGAACCCAGGATATCTCTTCCCTTATCTTCCTGTTATCCCCCACTAAAACCGGGATATCGACTTTCCTTATTTTTGTTTTGTCTGTCTTTACATCTATTTGGACTGTGGAATGTCCCAAGAGCGTATCCAATACTTTTGTCAAGGAGATGGCTTTGCCTGATGAGACATTATAGACATGCCCTGTTCTTCCTTTTGTGACTAAAGAAAAATAGGCTTTAACCACATCCCTTACATCTATAAAATCTCTTTCCGCCTCAATATTCCCCACTTTTATTATGGGGGGAGACATCCCTTTTTCAATTCTTGCTATTTGACTTGCCCAGTCAGAGCACACAAAATCAGGACTCTGTCCCGGCCCTGTATGAGGAAAGGACCTGGCAATAATGATATCCAGACCCTCGATTTCAGAATAAAACCGGCACAGGTTTTCCCCGCTCATTTTCGTAAATCCATAGGGACTCACCGGATGGACGGGATCCTTTTCCGTCAAAGGTTTAGAATAAGGCTCCAGCATACCATATACGTCTGAAGAGCTGACAAAAAGAACCCTCGCCTCAGGAGCATACTTTCTAACGGCTTCAAAAAGATGAAAAGTCCCTATTATGTTGACTTCAAAAGTTTCTTTTCTCTTTTTCCATGACTGCCCCACATTAGAAACAGCGGCCAGATGGAAGATATGCTCTGGCTTAGAGATTCTAATGAATTCCTCAATCTCCTTCTCAGAACGCACATCCGCCTTATGCATTTGAAATTCTGATGGATACTTTCTTGGTTCCGGTTCGTCCGGAAAACAGATCCCAAAAAACTCCGCTTTTTCCTTTTTTAGCAGATCAATGAGGTGGTTCCCTACAAATCCTGTGGCACCGGTCACTAATATCCGCAATGTTAGACTCTTTCCCTCCAAAAATCCAAAAGGTCTTTCAGAGACTGAGTGAAGGGGATGTTGGGTTCCCAGCCAGTAATTTTTCTGAATTTTGTGCTGTCAGAAAGGAGAATGGGCACATCCGATGGCCGCAGCCTGTCCGGATCCACCCTGACCTCTACATCATCGCCGGCCAGAGAAAGAAGCATATCAAGAATATCCTTGACCCGGTAGGCTTTCCCTGTTCCGATATTGTAAACCTCCCCTTTCTTTCCTTTTTCCAGGCTTAACCAGTAAGCACGCACTATATCTCTCACGTCAGTAAAATCTCTTTGTGCATCCAGGTTCCCTACAAAGATGACCGGTTCCTGCTTTTTTTTCTCGATCAGAGCGATCTGTTTGGCAAAATTCGAGCAAATAAAGACATCTCCCCTCCGGGGACCGGTATGATTAAAACCTCTGGTCCTAACCGTATCCAATCCATAACTTTTGAAGTACTGATAAGCGAGAAGGTCCTGGGCCACTTTGCTGACAGCATAAGGACTTAAAGGTCTTAAATGATTATCCTCTGTCATGGGCACTTCATCCGGGTGAACAAGGCCGTATTCTTCACTTGAACCCGCAATTTGAATTCTCGGCTTCATCCCAAGACCCAGCACGGCTTCAAACAAATTGATTTCTCCTATGGCATTGATTGAAAAAGTTTCCGAAGGACACTTCCATGAAGTAGGCACAAAGCTCTGTGCTGCCAGATGAAATATGCGGTCAGGCTTTATCTGTGATAGGGCTTTCTTCAAAGAAACAATATCTTTTAAATCAGCCTCATAAAGATGTATCCTGTCCAGAATATGATGGATGTTGTCCCTCCGGCTTCTCCATCGTACAAATCCAAAGACCTCTGCATCTTTATGCTCTGATAATATATAATCAGCAAGATGGCTCCCTGCAAATCCTGTTATCCCAGTGATCAAAACTCTCATCATACCTCCTCTTAAAGCTTTATCTGTTTTTCTTGTAGTATTTTCTATAAAATTTTTTGAACTCTCGATTTTTTTGTTTAAGCTTCCTCCACCAATCCTCATTCTGTTCATACCAAAGCACGGTCTCTTGCAATCCCTCAAAAAATTCTTTTTCGGCTTTCCACCCCAGAGAATGAATCTTTTTGCAGTCTAGAAAATACCGCATATCATGGCCTGGCCTGTCTTTCACGAACTCTATCAGGCTTTTCGGTTTTCCAAGAAGTTCGAGTATCTTTTCCGCTACCTCAATATTCTTTTTCTCTTCCTGAGCCCCAACGTTATACGCCTCTCCGATTTTCCCTCTTCTCAGAATACAGTCAATGGCCCTGCAGTTGTCCCTGACAAAAAGCCAATCCCGGCGGTTTTTTCCTTCCCCATATAAAGGAAGTTTCTTGTCGTCCAGTGCATTGGTAATAAATAAAGGTATGAACTTTTCCGGAAACTGATACGGACCATAATTGTTGCTTGGCCTCACTGTTATGACCGGTAAACCAAAAGTGACATGATAGGAGTGTACCAGATGATCGGCCCCGGCTTTAGAAGCCGCATAAGGGGAGGAGGGATTGAAGGCATCTCCCTCCCTGAAAGAATCCGCATCTGTGCTGCCGTAGACCTCATCTGTTGAAACATGCGCAAAAAATTCGATATTTGATTTTTTCAGAGATTCCAACAGAACGAAAGTACCAAACACATCCGTTAACACAAATTCTCCCGCATCTACGATCGAGCGGTCTACATGGGTTTCCGCTGCCATATGCACCACAATCTGGACTTTTTTAAAGATGCCGTTCACCAGCTTCTTATCCCTGATATCCCCCTTTATGAACTCATACCTGGGATTCTTTTCTATGTCTTTAAGATTATCAAGATTTCCTGCATAGGTCAGGTTGTCCAGATTTAAAATCCTGCATTGACTGTACTTTTCGAGTATATAACGGATGAAATGGCTTCCTATGAAACCGGCTCCGCCGGTCACCAGAATTGTTTTATCATTCAGGGATCTCTCATCCATCTTTTCTTTCCCAGTCATAAGGGATTTCATCTGTGTGCGCATCAAGCCTGTATTCATCAGGACTTTCATAATCATAAAGCTCTGTGGGAATATTGATAACGACCGCTTCATTCTGGCTGACACACATCCACCCGTGATAGACCCCGGGTGGGATTTGAACCAAAATGGGATTGTGCTCACCTATAAAAAATTGACTGATTTCTCCGAAAGTGGGGGATCCGTCTCTTCCGTCATATAGAGCCACTTTGATCATTCCGCTCACACAGGCGACATGATCTGTCTGTTTCTTGTGCATATGCCAAGCCTTGACGACATCCGGATACGTTGTGGTCATATAGACCTGTCCGAATTTAAGAAAAACATCATCATCACAACGGAGAATCTCCATAAGCCTGCCTCTCTCATCCGGGATCACTTTTAACTTTTTTGTCTTAACTCCTTTGATCATGTCTTTCTCCTCATTAAAATTTTCCTCTCTCTATTAAAAACAGCTCAAAGACACTCACCGAATCTCTATCACACTTTGATCGCCTACGGTAAATCTGTTCACAGATGGTTTAGTGGGACACTTAAGTATCCGGACTTCTCTCCCGATCAGACTTTTATCAATCCTGCTTCGAATATCAATGATCTCACTTTTTTCAAGTATGATACTGTTCTCGATCTCAGTCCCCTTGATCTTACAGTCGTTTTGAATGGAGGTAAAAGGACCAATATAGGAATCCTGTATCAATGTGTTCTCTCCGATTATCGCGGGCCCCCGGATTACACTTTCTTTTACAACCGCTCCTTTCTCCAGCACAATACGGCCCTTTAAATTCGACTTCTCATCAACATCCCCGAGGATGCGGCTGGAAATGGACTCGAGTATCAACCGGTTCGCATCCAGAATATCATCGATCTTACCTGTGTCCTTCCACCAATCCTTGACTTTATGCGATTCGACTCTGAATCCATTGTCAATCAAATACTGGATGGCATCTGTTATCTCAAGTTCATCCCGCCATGAGGGTTTGATCGATTTTACGGCCTCAAAAATAGTGGAGTCAAACATATACACACCCACCAGAGCCAGGTTGCTGGGGGGGGTTTTGGGTTTTTCAACCAGATTGATCACTCGCCCCTTATTAAGTTCAGCCACACCAAACATCTGAGGGTTAGGAACTTCCGTCAACAAAATCAGGGAATTTGGCCGGCTCTGAACAAATCTGTTTACCAGGGATCTAAGGCTGTCCTTAAGGATATTATCACCCAGATACATAACAAAATTCTCTTTTTGCAGAAAGCCCTCGGAAATTTTCACAGCATGTGCCAAGCCAAGGGGACTTTTTTGTTCTATGTAAGATATGTGAACTCCCCATCTCGAACCATCCCCCACAGCACGCATTATTTCATTCTTTGTCTCTCCGACTACGATTCCTATCTCCCCGATCCCTGCTTCCCTCAATGCTTCAATCCCATAAAACAACACCGGTTTGTTTGCCACAGGAACCAACTGTTTTGCCTGGGTAAAAGTCAGCGGCCGGAGTCTTGTCCCTTTCCCTCCGCTCAGTATGAGTCCTTTCATTTCACACCCTATCCATTCCTAAAATCCAAACCCTCCCAGAAAATTCTCCGTTTTCCCGATACTGCCTAAAACCAGCGAAAAGGAAAACTGAATCTCTGGTTCGTCTCGGTAATACAAAACCCTCAGGTCTGCTGTAAAATCAAGACACTGATAATGGTATACTAAAGAGACCGCAGAATAAAGAAGCTTTTTCTCCTTCAGGTTATAATCGACCTGAGATTTCGCCTCAAGAGAAAGGGCCGGTATTTTACATCCTCCGTAAACACTTATCTGGTGTCTTGCCAATAAGGATGTCTCTCTGTAAGGATTTACGCTTTTATACCAATTCAATCTAAAAAACCAATCGTCATTGGGGGTTCCTATGTTAGCTCCCATTCTTATTCTCGATAAAGTCCCGTAATAGGGATTCAAAGAAGCGGAAGCATCCAAATTGTACTTTCCTGAAGGATAATACCTGAGGCTTGCGCTTATATCTGAGAATTCGGGAATTTCTCCATTCACCTGGTAAACCCTCAAGGGGCCGTCCTCAGGAGACAAATAAAACGTCTGGTTTAGTCCCATGGACAAGATTTCCCTGGGCATATCATTTTTTTTTACCAGAATGCGATTTGTCAGGCCGTAACGGATATAGTGGTTCGTGTAAAAATAAGTGGCTGCAATGATTCTCTCAGAAACATCGATCGGGCTGTCAAAACGATAAACTAGAGAGGGTTCAATAATGTGTTTGACTTTCGGTTTGTTTTTTGAATCATAATAGATTTTACTGAAGACAGGGCCTAAAAATTCCATACTCAGAGTATAGTTATTAACAAAAAGTGGCTCATTGACTATTTCCTGGGTGCCTTCTTTATATGTCTGAAAATAATACACTGCATTTGAGGAAAAATCTGAATTGAGCGTGAACCAGGGAACACTGTTAAAGGGAAGACTTAGTTTCGGATTCAATGATAAATACTGAGATTTTTTCTGAGTGCCTTCTTCATAAGCAGAGTCATAACCATACTCCCATGCTTTAAAACCACTTGAAAAAGAGAAATAGAGAGGAGAGAAAATTTTGATTTTCGAAGAACTGAAAGACATCTCAGGCTTACTGTGCTTGATTATTGATTTATCCCTCTCCCTGAAATAGGTCTCAAAACGAGAAACACGGGCATTGAAGTTGAAATAAGACCAGGATTTGGTTATGTAGGCTTCTGAACGCTTGTTCGCCACTACAGCTCTGTTGAAGTTATTATCAAACTCTCTCAAAAAATCAAAAGAACTCTGGTAGTCAACATCCGCTGTAAGTTTAAACTTAAAGGGCAGGGGATTTGAATGCTTCAAACGAATGATATACGCATTTTCTCCAACATTCTGGTAATCAGGATTGTTCGAGCGGAAATAAAACAAATCCATCTGACCCTGTAAATTCTGAGAAAAAAGATATCTGTACTGAAGGCCGCCTCCAAAACCCCTGGCAGAATAATAATTAAAATTTGCTGTGGCATCCATGTTTCTTTTCATAGCCCAGTAAAATCCTTGCTCAAGGATCATCCCTTTATTACCTGAATAACCTATACTCGGCATTAAAAATCCCGTGGCTCTGTCCTCGCCCACCGGATATTTCATATAAGGCAGATAAAAAACCGGTATTTTTTTGATGGAAAACACAGAATTCCACATCTCAATGTATTCGTCTTTTTTATAATTTGCTTTGGAACAAGAGAATTTCCATCTTGGGACTTCCTGGGTGCATGATGTGATCCATGCTTTCTTCAATCTATAAAAGTCTTCACTCTCCCTCTCCACATGTTCTGCCTCATAAGTAATGGTAGGTTTCACTATGGCATGCGCATCTTTTAAATCTCCTGTAGATGTTTCAAGGTTGATGTTTATCTGTTCCACACTTATGACTTCCCCGGGAAGGTGAATAGAGACATTCCCCCTTGCTATGATATTTTTTGTTTCAGTATCCAACTCCACCCAATCAGCAAATAGCGTAACATCTTTATAATGGATCTCAACATTCCCGGATGCTGTAATCTTCTCATTGACTCTCTCCTTATATTGGGCAATGACTCTTATCTGGGACGGATTGTTTTCCTGAGCTGGGTACACAACAGCTGCGAGGGCCATAAAAAGGAGCGTTACTGACAAGCAGAAAGATTTCTTTTTCACCATTTAAAACAAAATTTAACACAACCCCCTGTACAAATCAATACAGCGGGCTTGACAGGTGTCCGTATTCAACCGATAATGATTTCAGGTCAAATCCAGAGAGAAAAACATTCATACAAAAGAAAAAAACAGAAAGCATTCCAGATGCAGCCAGAAAAAACCCCTCCAAAAAAAGAAAACTACCGCAAAATCCTGGAGTTGACTTCTATCGGTCTCGCCCTTCCCTCTTCTATAGCTATAGGCCTTTTTTTAGGCTACTATCTGGACAAGGTGTTCGGATCACATCCATGGCTGCTGATCATTTTCCTGTTATTTGGTATTGCATCGGGTATAATATCCCTTATACGGGGAGTTAATAAATACAAAGATGATTAGAACCCGATCAAACCACAGCATAATGAAATGAACATGAATCACCAGGACATTGAAGAAAAAATATTCAAGCGGATACCAAAAGAGATCCTTATTATCTCCATAGCTCTGTCTATAGGTGCTTTTATCATTTTTGACCTACTGAGCGCGGTTCTTTTATTGTTCGGAGGAGTCACAGCTGTTTTAAGTTTTATCTGGTTAAAAAGCTCCATCACAAGGCTTTTGGATCAAGAGAAAAAAAAGGCTGTGAAATCAGCGTCTTTGCTTTATGGGATCAGACTTGTATTGATTATTGCCATAATATTTATTATAATTTTCTTTTTTCAAAATAAGGTATTAGCCTTTGCAGCAGGCTTTTCGACAATAATCGTTGTGTTATTGATTGAAGGTGCGGCTGCCGCTTTGAAAATAATGAAATGGAAAAGTTAGAACACAGCTTATATATCGTAGAGCTGTTCAACAAGTTGTTCGGTAAACCTCTGGCTTGGGTGCTGTCTTTATTTGGAATTCACATTCAAAATCCAGAGCAATTTGTACCCAACTATGTGGTGATGAGTATCATTGTCGTCATCGCCCTCATTATTTTCTTCCGTCTTTCTTCCAAAAGATTAAAACCTGTCCCTTCTAAGATGCAGAGTTTCCTGGAATTACTGATCCAGACCTTTGAAAACCAACTGGTTGAGACAGTAGGAGAGCAGGGAAAAAAATACGTTCCTCTGGTGGCGACCATCGGGATATTTATCTTCAGCAGCAATCTTCTCGGTCTCATACCCGGCCTCATGTCACCAACAAGCAACCTGAATGTGACCGCCGCATGTGCTCTAGTCGTGTTTATTTATTACCACTGGCAGGGAATAAAAAGCCAGGGTTTTTTTAAATATTTAAAACATTTTATGGGACCCATCCCTCTTCTTGCTCCCCTTATGGTACCTATAGAAATAATCAGCCACTTTTCAAGAGTTGTCTCCCTATCCATTCGTCTCTTTGGCAACATATTCGCAGAAGAACTCCTCATTGTTGTCATGCTATCCATAATTCCCTTCTTTCTCCCTCTCCCGTTTATGGCAGTAGCTATTTTTACAGCATTTATACAGGCTTTTGTTTTTGTATTGCTCACATGCATTTATCTATCAGGTGCAGTAGCTCAGGAGGAAGAACATTAAATTAAAGGAGAAAAAAATGCATAAAAATTTAAAACCATTGATTTTACTTTTCTTTTTTTTAGTCGTGACAAGCGCGCCTCTTTTAGCCCAAGATGCGGACCTGTCTAACAACAGAGCTTCTCTGTTTAAACTATCCTTGATCATAGGCGCAGCTGTGATAACCCTTGCTTCGGCCGCAGGTATTTTCGGCCAAGCCAAAGCTATTAGCAGCGCCTGCGAAGGTATCTCTAGAAATCCTAATGCAGGGCCCCACATCCGGTTTTTGCTGATATTCGGCTTGGTTCTCATCGAAACCCTTGTCATCTATGCTCTTCTTATCTCTATAATTATACTCATGGTAAAGTGGGGACAGTACGTTTGATCATAACGATTAAACAATCAAGCTAATGCATGATTCTGTCTTCAGTATCGTCAAAACGACATTTAAAAGATTCAACGAAGACAAATGCGGGAATTTTTCCATAGTTGTTTCTTATTTCACATTACTGTGCGCCATACCCCTGGTTGCTCTTTTTGCTTTCATCACAACAAAAGTATTAGGGAGCGCTGAGCTTGCCTTCCGCAGCCTTAACATTTTATCCGACGAATTTTTTGCACAGATGGACCCCCTCTTTTTTGAACGGGTTCAAGCCTTATCTAGAAACATAGGGAATCTTGGCTGGTTCGGACTTGCCGGATCTTTCATAGCGGGTAGCTTCCTGTTTTCCAATCTCATCTATTCCATCAATTTTATATTTAAAGCCAATTACCAAAAATCATTTTTTTACAACCGGCTTATGGAGTACCTGATCATGTTCGTTCTGGGAATAATAATGCTGATATCCCTTTCCATTACCGCCATATGGACCGCGCTGCACAGAACTCTGAAAGAGAGCGAAGTCATTGCCAACCATATAAATCCCAAAATCGTGTCCATAACGGATAATTTCCTTCTCCAGTATCTCATTCCGCTCACTCTGACATTTGTTGTTTTTTTTATCCTTTATAAGTTTATTCCGGAGATCAAAGTCCATACAAAAGCAGCGGTCATAGCCGCGGCCATATGCACTTTACTATGGGAAGTCTTTAAAAGTCTGTTCGCGTTTTATGTGGCCCACTTTTCAGCCATCGGAATAGTCCTATCACAACTGCTTCAAGGAACCCTGACTTCAATAATATTCTTTCTACTGTGGATATCTTTTTCTCTGATAATCTTTTTCTGGTGTGCAGAGCTGGCGGCCGTGCTAAACGAGAGGATTCATGAAAAAACAGCTTGATAAACCGTCTCCGCCTTTCACGGTAAAAAAGATCGCCAAATACCTGAACTGTCCTTTTGAAGGAAACGGTCAAACCATAATAAAAGGAGTTTCCAGCCTCGAAAAAGCCAAAAAAGGCGATTTGGTTTTTTTCTCTCAACGAAAATTCAGGAAATCCTTGGAAAACACTCGTGCTTCTGCTGCCATCATCCCAACCAAGGAAACATTCAACCGGATTCCTGTCATCAAATCAGAAAATCCGCATCTGAGCTTTATCAAAGTCATTGAACTTCTGCATCATCCTGAACTCCCTGAACCAGGAATTCACCCTACCGCTTCGGTTTCTCCCTCAGCCAAAATCGGAACTCATGTCTCCATAGGGGCCTTCTCATACATAGGAGATGATGTTGAAATAGGCAACAGAACCATCATCTTTCCCCTTGTCACTATCTACCCGGAGGTTACAATAGGACAAGACTGTATTATCCATTCACATGTTTCTATCCGAAGTTCCACGGAAATCGGAAAGAGAGTTATCATTCACAACGGAGTAACCCTTGGTTCGGATGGTTTCGGCTATGTAAAGAAAAAAGACGGTTCCTATACGAAAATCCCACAAATCGGAAAAATCATCGTTAAAGATCATGTTGAGATAGGTGCAAATACAGCTGTGGACAGAGCTGCCTTGGATAACACTGTTATTCACAGGGGAGTCAAAATAGACAACCTGGTTCAAATAGGACATAATGTCAAAATAGGGGAAAACTCAATCATTGCCGGACAAACAGGCATCAGCGGCAGCGTCAAGGTGGGGAAAAACGTAATCATGGGAGGACAGGTCGGCATAGCTGACCATATAGAAATCGGCGATAACGTGATCATAGCTGCAAAATCCGGGGTCTCGGGTAATGTCCCACCAGATGTGATCATTGCCGGTTATCCCCATCAGGATATTATGACATGGAAAAAAATATGGGCTTCCTTATCTCAACTACGCCCCTTGATGAAAGAGGTCAAGAGCCTTAAGAAGCGCCTTGAAAAACTTGAAAACAAAGAAAAATAAAACCAAGCATTATCCTGGTTATTTATCCTGGATGATGAACGAGTCAATGTTTAGGATAGCTTACTGAAATTCAGGTGTGGCTGAAGCGACATTGAAGATTTAGCCTTTCGAGTGCTGTGTTTGAGGGAACTCGGCAAAGCCGAGCTGTGAGTATGTTTGACCCACGGACGGGGGGAGTTACGCAGCAGCCGAAAACACAGTGCGAGGAATGGCGTTAAAAATCTGAAGGGAGCATAAGCTATATCTGGATTTCAAATCGGCTTGCCTCAATGGTAAAAAAATGAACATCGCCATTTTTTTATGAATAAGTCAGGTTATTTTCCTCGATATACTTATTTACGGCAAGCCCGGCCTCCACTCCGGCTCCCACAGCCGTTGCGACCTGGTTGCTGCAGGCATCCGTCACATCGCCCGCTGCAAATATTCCCCGCTCGGACGTGGCCATGTTCTTTGTGACTATGATCTCCCCTTTGTCATTCAAATCCACCAGCCCCTTTACAATATCCGTATTGGGGATCATGCCTACAGAAACAAAAATTCCTTCAATTTCTATCTCGGATTCCTTGTTGTTTATTATATTTAATATCCTTGCTGACCGGACCCTTTGCTCCCCGTTTATCTCCTTTACAACCGAATCCAGCTTAAACTCTATCTTTTCATGATCTTTAGCTCTCGCCTGGAGTACTTTTTCCGCCCTGAATTGATCCCGCCTGTGAATGACAATCACTTTTTTCGCAAACCTTGTCAGGAACAATGCTTCTGTCAAAGCATAGCTTCCCCCTCCCACAACAGCGATGACTTTATCTCTAAAAAAAGCTCCGTCACAAGTGGCACAGTAGGATACTCCACGTCCTGTAAACTGGCTCTCGCCGGGAACATCCAGCTTC
Source organism: uncultured Eubacteriales bacterium (assembly GCA_964624145.1). Classification (GTDB taxonomy): domain Bacteria; phylum Acidobacteriota; class Aminicenantia; order Aminicenantales; family Aminicenantaceae; genus WJMT01. The sequence goes on from CAZUXT010000006.1 coordinate 110,814, forward strand.
CTGTGACTTGATCCGGTTGCAATAATGAGGCCTCTGGCTGAATATTCCTTTTCCGCGGTCATCACAGTCCAGATATCATCTGTTCTTACAATTTTATTTATCTCCTCCTGATTTATCTCACATCCAAATCTTAAGGCTTGAGATTTAAATCCCTCCGCAAGCGAAAAAGACGGCACGGCCTCGGAAAAACCAGGATAATTTTCTATGATATCTGTCAGCAAGATCTGCCCCCCCGGAATTCCCTTATCTAAAATAAGGGTTTTTAACAGAGCTCGTCCCGTATAAATCCCCGCTGATAAACCCGCAGGTCCGGCTCCTGCAATCACCACATCATATGTTTGTTTCATGTCTGAATATTCCTTTCTTTTCCTGATCGATCATCCCCAACCAAGTTTCTCCTGGACAAGGTCAAAATAATTTCTTTTCGGTGAGGAAATCAAAGAAAGCGCATAGTTGCTGTTCTTTATCTCCACTCCTTCATTCTTCTTAATTAAATTCCCTCTTTGCCCGTCTAAAGTCAGATAGGTCTTTTCTCCTCCTGAAAGGACCTTGATCATGACCTTTGATTCTGATGAAATGACCATAGGACGAAATGTGAGCGTGTGAGGGCAGATAGGAGCAATGATAATGGCGGGAATATGAGGCTGTATAATAGGACCGCCTGCTGAAAGTGAGTAAGCTGTGGAACCAGTGGGGGTAGATATGATGATCCCGTCTAAACGCGGTACAGCTATCTTCTTCTCATTGATCCATATCTCACACCTGATCATCCTTGCCATAGCCCCTTTATTTATGACGATATCATTCAAACAAAGAAACGTTTTCTTCTGATGAGAAACCTCCAGCATCTGTCTGTGGCTGACAATGGAATCATTTCCCTTTAAATATTCATCCAGAGTGATATACATCTCGTCGAGGGGAACTTCAGTTAAAAATCCAAGACTTCCCATATTCACTCCCATAACAGGGACTCCCGACTTTGCAGCTAAATAAGCGATACTCAGCATTGTTCCGTCTCCACCCAATACAATCACCATGTCAGATAATCCAGGCACCTTTTCTCTGCGCAGCCCCTTGTTCTTCCTCAGTTTCTTCGCTGCAAACTCTTCTAAAACACATTCAATGCCGTTTTTTTCAAAATAGAGCGTAAGCTCTCTCAAGACTTTTTTAATGCCAGGTGCATGAGGCTTGATGACAAATCCCGCTTTTTTAATCTTTTTCATTCCAAACAGCCTCCTTAATCAATGTCTTTAATTTCTTTAAATCAGGATCCTTCCCTGTTACAGAACACAAAATAAAAAATTCCCTGTTTCCCTTCTGACCTTTAACAGGACTTCCCGTTACATTCCGGACATCCAGCCCCAAATCAAGGACCTCTCCTACAATCCTATTCAGCACGTCTTCATGAATATTTGGGTCCTTGATGACTCCATTCTTCCCCACCTGGCTTCTTCCCGCTTCAAATTGAGGCTTGATCAAAGAAATGACCTCTCCTCTCCTTAAAATATTCCGGACAGCCGGAAGCACCTTTAAGACAGAAATAAAAGACAGATCCATGGTCACAAGCTGGATCTCCTCATCAAAATCCTCTGTTTCCAGAAATCGAGCGTTCTTCTGTATAAGCATAACTCTCGGATCATTTCTCAGCTTCCAGTCGATCTGTCTTGTGTCAACATCAACAGCGAATACCTTTTGAGCTCCCCTTTGAAGCAGACAGTCCGTAAATCCCCCTGTGGAAGCCCCTAAATCCGCTGCTGTTATCCCTCTGGCATCAATCTTGAATTCATCCAGGGCTTTCTCTAATTTAATACCCCCACGCCCCACATAAACGGGCTTTTGATCTAAGGAAAGATCCATGCTCTTGTCAATGAAATCCCCAGCTTTCTTTATTTTTTCCCCTGACGCCCTCACAAGCCCGGCCATAATCAAGGCTCGGGCCTTATTGCGGCTTTCTGCAAGCCCCCTGTCAACAAGAAGTTTATCAGCCCTTTCCTTCATTGTTCTGTGAAAAAACCTGCAATTCTATGCTTTATACAGACTCTCTATATGGTCAACAATACCATCCGGGTCCAGTCCGAACATTTTTTTTATCTGCTCCACTTTTCCTACCGGATAAATCTTTTTTGGTATGCCTATTCTCTTGAATTTAATATTAAAAATATTCCTGTTGTCTAAAAATTCCCTAACCGCGCTTCCAAACCCACCGGTAACAACGCCTTCCTCTGCTGTAATGACCGCACTCCCTTTTTCAGCAAAGCTAAGAATCATCTCTCCATCCAGGGGACTGGCAAACCGTGCATTCATAACAGCAAGGCTTACTCCCTTTCTTTCCAGTTTATCCGCTGCTTCCAGACAAGGATGAACCATATGACCGTAGGCAATGAGCAGATCCTTCCCTTCTTTCAAAAGCTCGCCTTTCCCGACAGGGATATCTTTAAAATCCTTATCCATGGGAACTCCGAAGGCTTTCCCCTTCGGAAACCGGAGAGCGACAGGATGTCCATAAGAAAAGGCGGAACTCAACATATGCTGGAGCTCATTTTCATCTTTGGGAGCCATGACAATCATATTCGGAAGATGCCTGAAATAGACAATATCATTGATTCCCTGATGCGTGGGACCGTCATCAGGCACAATCCCGGCCCGGTCCAAAGCAAATATTATTGGAATATCCATCAAGCTGACATCATGATAAAGCTGGTCATAAGCCCTCTGAAGAAATGTTGAATAAATGGCGACAACCGGCTTAAATCCACTCAAGGCCAGCGCTGCAGAAAAGTCCACGGCGTGCTGTTCGGCAATACCCACATCAAAAAAATGTTCGGGAAACCTCTCTGCAAAATCTTTAAGCCCTGTTCCACCCGGCATTGCAGCTGTGACAGCGACTATATCTCTATCTTTTTCTGCCAGCTTTTCCATGGTTTTTCCAAAAACCGATGAAAAAGTCGGCCGTGAATCCCCGCTCTCCATTTTGCCTGTCTTTATATCAAACGGGTGGGCGCTGTGAAACCTGGAAGGCTCGTTCTGAGCCGGAAGGTAGCCCTTTCCTTTTTTAGTGGCGCAGAGAACAATCACAGGTCCGTCATAATATTTGGCTTCTTCAAAAGCTTCGATCAAAGACTTCAGGCTGTGCCCTTCTACAGCTCCTATATAACGTATCCCGAGTTCTTCAAACAGAAGACCGGGAAAAAAAGTCTTTTTGATGGCCTCCTCAAAAGCCCTTCCTGCCTTTATTAACGGCCATCCTATGACCGGTATAGCTTTAAGAAAGGTCTTTGCATGATCCTTTATCTTCAAATAGTGCTGCCCGGATACAAGATAAGTCAAATATTTGGACAAGGCCCCGACATTGGGAGAAATGGACATCTCATTATAATTTAAAACAATGACTATCTTTTCTCTGTGATGTCCTATCTGGTTCAAGGCTTCCCATGCCACTCCTCCGGTCAGGCCTCCATCCCCAACGACCGCTATTATGTTGTGGTTTTGATTTTTTCTATCCCTGGCAACGGCCATGCCCATAGCTGCTGACAGCGCTGTTGAGGCATGCCCTGTGTTGAAAATATCATGCTCACTTTCTTCTCTAACCGGGAAGCCTGAAAGTCCCCCCATTTTTCTGAGCTTATAAAAGTCATCCTTTCTTCCGGTGAGTATTTTATGCGTATAGCATTGATGACCCACATCCCATAATATTTTATCCTTGGGCGAATCAAAAACATAATTGAGAGCCAAAGTCAGCTCAACAACACCTAGATTAGGGGAAAGGTGACCGCCGTTCTTTGAAACGACCCTGATTATCAGGCTCCTTATCTCCCCAGCGAGAGCATAAAGCTGCTTAAAGGAAAGATTTTTGAGATCCCGGGGATCTTTTATCTGTTCAATGATACTTCTATTCTCCATTGTGCTTCCTTACCTCCAAAAGCTTTAATGCCAAGTATCTCAGCTCTTCAGATACTATTGGCTTCTCATCCAGCGCTTTGACCGCTGAGTTGACATATTTAAAAAGCTTTTTTCTTGCGCTGTCACGACCGCTAAAAAAAACCTCGTTGGGGCTGAACGGTTTCCCGTCCCTGATATCCTCATAGGAATCCAGAATATCATCCCTTACCTGAAAGGCAAATCCCAGATTCTCGGCATACTTTGATACTGCATCCAACTCATCAGGAGAAGCCTGTCCCAGCAGAGCCCCTGTTCTCACCGAAGCGGATATAAGACTGCCTGTCTTTTTCATCACTAACGAATAATAATCCTCTCTTTGTAAATCTTTCTTTGACGCTTTAATATCCAGATACTGTCCGCCCACCATGCCTGAAAGTCCGGCAGAGCGGCTTATCTCTTCTATGACTTTTATTCTTTTGTCAAGAGCTTCACTTTGAACAAAAGTCTGTGAAAGGATCTCAAAGGCCAAGGTGAGTAGGGCATCTCCCGCAAGAATAGCGACATCTTCTCCATACGCTTTATGACAGGACGGTTTTCCCCGCCTGAAATCATCATCGTCCATAGCTGGCAGGTCATCATGTATCAGAGAATAGTTATGAATGAGCTCAATGGAACAGGCAAAAGGAAGGGCCATATCACAATCACATCCGAAACTTTCCCCTGCACACAGCACGAGAAGAGGCCTGAATCTTTTTCCTCCGGAGAAAACGGAATATTTCATCGCGTCCGCCAGTCCTCCTTTATAGCGTTCAAGTATTTTTTTTAGCTCTTTCTCAATCAAGCTTTTCTTTACTTGAATTTTTTCTTCTATTTTCATTCTAAAATGGAAGAGGCTCGTTTCCTCCGTTATCAGGGTCCTCTTTGTCTTCTTCATCATCTTCCGGAGGCTTTTCATCATTTTCATCCATATCAAAAGGCTCAGCCGAGATATTTCCTTCTTCATCTTTGAGAAGAATCTCAACTTTTTTTTCAGCTTTTTCAAGCTCCTTTCTTAAAAATTTAGCGAGCTTAATCCCTTTTTCAAAAAATTTTAAAGACTCGTCTAAAGACAGATTTCCCTGCTCTAACTTCTCTACAGTTGCCTCTAACTCCTTCAGTGCTTTTTCAAAATTCAGTTCTTTCATTTTATTCTCCTATTTAATCCATTGGATCAGGTTTCATTGTTTTTTCTTATATCTGTCTTCAATCATTCTCCTTTGATCAACCGAACTGACCTCGCATCTGAACTCTCCCTTAAAAAAAGAAACAGTCAGGCTTTTTCCCTTTTCAACTTTATCAATGGTTTTAACAAGGGAGTCACTTCCATCCTCCCAGCACAGAGTATAGCCTTTTTTCAATATATTTAAAGGGCTGAGGTTGTGCAATTGAGAAGCCAACATTTCCCATTTACTCTGAAGGCTGCTGAATCTTTCCTTAATGAGAGTCGTTATTCTCTGTTCCGTAAACCTCACATCTGACCTGTATTCAGCCATTTTTTTCTGTTCTGCCCTCATGAAATTGACAGCCCTGATGTCAAGGTCATCCACAATCTGAGCCAGTTGATACAACCTCTCCTTGAATCTTTGAAAGGCGTGATGCCTTATTAAGTCCATGACCCTGCTCTTTCTTTCCTGGGTCATGTATCTCATCTGGTGCTCCATCACCTTTTCGAAATTCTCAATCCGTTCGAGGAAAGCCTGCTCTTTTTCTATCAGTATTTCAGCTGCTGCCGAGGGTGTAGAGGCCCGCTTATCCGCAACAAAATCAGCGATAGTGAAGTCTATCTCATGGCCGACTGCTGAAATAACGGGAACAGAGGACCTGAATATGGCTCTGGCTACTTCCTCTTCGTTAAACGCCCATAAATCTTCGATGGATCCGCCTCCCCGCCCGACGATAATGACATCTAAATCAGGAACAGTCCCCAGGTAATCCACAGCCTTGACGATTTCCTCTGCTGCTCCTTCTCCCTGAACTCTCACAGGATAAATGAGGACATGAAGCCGTGCAAACCTTCTCTCTATTGTCTGTAAGATATCAATGATAGCCGCTCCCTTTGGAGATGTAACCAATCCGACTTTTTTCGGGAGCAAAGGAATTTTCTTCTTTTTTTCAGGATCGAAAAGGCCCTCTTTTTCAAGCTCCTTTTTTAACTGCTCAAAGGCAAGCTGGAGAGCTCCCTTACCTTTCGGTTCCACCTGTTCAACCTGGATCTGGTACTGGCCTCTCTGCGCATACACACTGATCAATCCCTTGCAGACGACCTGGATCCCGTCCTCCATCTTAAATGGTATTTTTACAGCATTGGAACGCCACATCACGGCATGCAGCTGGCTGTGCTCGTCTTTTAAGTCAAAATACAGATGCTGTGAATGGGCGCGCTTGAAATTAGAAACCTCACCTTCTACCCATATCAACGGTAACTTGCTCTCAAGTTCATTTTTTATGATACTTGTGAGCTCTGTAACGGTATAAACCTTCTTTTTTTCTTTTGCGCTGTTATCGTTCACCTTCTCCACCCATCTTAACCCTTTTGATTAATAAAGCTTTTCCTGTTTGATAGTCTATCTCCAGGTAAACAGCATTAAGGATAAATCCTTCCTTTGAAGGGCTGAAGCGCTGTGGTCTTGAAGAGAGAAACCTGTCAACAGCTTGTTCTTTTTTAATTCCTATGACCGAATGATATCCACCCACCATGCCTATATCAGTGATATATGCTGTGCCCCGGGGAAGGATCTTTTCATCTGCGGTGGGTACATGAGTGTGTGTTCCGCACACAGCTGATACTTTTCCGTCAAGATACCAGCCTAAAGCCTGTTTCTCAGAGGTGGCTTCCGCATGGAAATCAACCACAATAACAGGAGTTTTTTTTCTCAGGGCTTTGATTTCCTGTACAGCTATTCTAAAAGGGCAGTCAATAGGCTCCATAAACACCCTCCCCTGAAGGTTTAAAAAAGCGACACTTCTGCCCCCGGAATCCTTAATAACACAAGAGCCTCTACCAGGACAGGGCAGTGGATAATTAGCAGGTCTGATAATCCTTGGCTCTTGATCTAAATAATCCAATGCTTCCTTTTTATCCCATATATGGTTGCCGGAAGTAATGATATCAACACTTGTGAGCAGCTCTTCTCCCACTTTTCCGGTAATACCAATTCCTCCGGCTGCATTCTCACCATTTGCTGCTATGAGGGAAGGCTTGTACTCTCTCCTTAAAGAAGCGAGACAATTTTTTACGCTGTTCCTACCAGGCCTGCCAATCACATCACCCAGGAATAATATGGTTATCCTATCTTGCATATTCAACAGCTCTCATTTCTCGTATAACGGTTACTTTAATTTGACCCGGGTAGTCCAGTTCCTCCTTTATCTTTTTAGCAATGTCTTTAGCCACCGAAGAAGCTTCTTCGTCAGACATTTTCTGGCTTTCGACTATGATCCTTATTTCACGTCCGGCCTGAAGAGCAAACGCCTTTGCAACCCCTTTAAAAGAATGGGCTATCTCTTCCAGTTTCTCCAGCCTCTTTATATATGTCTCAAGGAGCTCTCTTCTTGCCCCCGGACGGGCTGCTGAGAGAGTATCAGCCGCTTGAACCAAAACAGCTTCTACAGAGGAAAATTCCACATCCCTATGATGGGAAGCAATCGCATCTCTCACTTCCTTGCATTCTCCGCACTTCTTAGTCAGGGACACACTGAGTTCTGTATGGGTCCCCTCGACTTCTCTATCCACAGCCTTTCCTATATCGTGCAGCAAACCGGCTCTCAAGGCAATTTTTTCGTCGGCGCCTATTTCTCTAGCCATAAGAGCTGAAAGATAAGCGACTTCCTTGGAATGCTGGAGAACATTCTGGCCGTAACTGGTTCTGTACTTCAGCTTCCCCAAGAGCTTAATGAGCTCGGGGTGCAGATCCTGAATCCGGAGTTCCAGCACCACTGACTCTCCTTCCTCCTTTATCTTTTCATCCAATTCCTGTTTAACCTTCTCAACTATTTCTTCGATTCTTGCCGGATGGATCCGGCCGTCAGCAATAAGCTTTTCAATAGCCAACCGCGCTGTCTCCCTGCGGATAGGATCGAAACTGGAAAGGATCACAGCCTCAGGTGTGTCGTCAACGATTATGTCAACTCCTGTTGCCAACTCCAAAGACCTAATATTCCTTCCTTCTCTTCCGATAATCCTCCCTTTCATATCATCAGAAGGAAGGTCAACAACCGATACCGTGGTTTCCACAACATGTTCAGCCGCAGATCTCTGTATGGCTTGGCTTATGATATCCTTTGCCATATTTTGGCATTTCTCTTTTGTCTCTTCTTCTATTTCCCGCACTATTTGTACGGATTCAAGCTTGGCTTCATCCTCTATTTGACGGATGAGTTCTTTTTTTGCCTCTTCCTTTGTGAGGTTTCCTATCCTCTCTAAATTGGCTATGGCTTTATTTTTTATTTCCTGGTTTTCCTTCTCCATTTCATTCAGCTCCCGCTCCCTTGTATACATCCTCTGTTCTTTATTTGAAATGTTTCGTTCCCTGCTTTCCATGTTTTTAAACTTTCTCTCTAAATTTTCCTCCTTTTGGACAAGCCTCCTTTCCATATCACTCAGCTTCCTTCGCTGATTCCGAGTCTGATCTTCAAAATCGGACTTTAAGTTAATTAACTTTTCCTTGGCCTCTATGGAAGCTTCTCTTTTGATTTTATCCGCTTCCTCCCTGGCCTTTTCATTGATTTCTTTTGCCTCTTCCTTGGCCCTTAAAACTGCCCGGACTCCGGATTTTTTCTTAAGAAAGAAAAACACCAGGAATCCACTGAGGAGAACAAAAAAAACAAAAGCGATGGTTATACCCAAATTCACTTCTATCACCTCCAACAAAGGGATGTTAGAGGAGAAAATCGTCGGGAGGCAACTGAAATCAAAATAGAGAATTCATTGTCAGAATGGGACTACACATCAATAACCTTAATGTTTTTCCTAAAAAAAAATATCTCATCTATTTACTCTATTTCCCTTTTTCTAAATTTATTTTCTTGCACGATCTGTATCTTTATATGTATTCACGCCTCTTAAAATGCGTTCCTCCAGACTTTCTATTTCTCTCTCCATATTCCCTATGGCTTCATTTAATTTATCTAATTTCTTCTGTGAAAGAAAAAATTCATCGGCAATATTTAAAGCTGCCAAAACCGCTATCTTAACCATATCATTCGACTTGGACTCTAAAGCCACCTTACGCATTTTTTTATCCACATAAGAAGTAAGGTGACTGACATACTTTTCATCCTCTGCGCCTTTGACCTTTATTCTAAATTTCTGGTCAAATATTTCAATCTCAATGACTTTATCAATCATATCCCAATTTTATCGATCTGGCTTATTATCGACTCTATCCTTTTTTTAATTTCTTCTCTTTCTGTTTGGAATCCTTTTAAATTTTCACTCAACTTTCCCGCTTCTTTCGCTTTTAGGGAAAGACTTTTTCTCTCTTTTTTTAACTCATCTAACTCCTGTTTTAACTTCTCGTTATCAGCGGAAAGCTCATTTATATAATCGATGATCTTTCCTATTTTCCCTTCCAGGATTTTAATTCTTTCCAATTCACTTGTCAATCTTGACCTCCTCCCCTTAAGTTTAACCCAAACTCTGTATTCAAAGCTTTTATTATCTTCTCTTGGAAACCGTCTGCTTCCTCTGCAAGCAGGGTCCTTTCCGGATGACGAAAGATAAAACGAAAAGACAAACTGACCTTATCTTTAGACATTTCTTTTCCCCAAAATCTATCATACAAAACATAATCTTCAAGATAGGGTATCATCAGCTTTTCTATACAGTCCTTGATTTCCTGATAGCTAACATCCCGTCCGGCAATAAAAGAAATATCCCGGATTATTCCTGGATACCGGCTTACAGGAGAATATTCAAAAGGTTTGGGCTGTTTTTTTAACAGACTCCCCAGGTTTATTTCCGCAGCCCACACATATTCCTGAATAGAATAGGCACTGACTATGGACCGCTTTAATCCCCCCAGGAATCCTATCTTTTCCCCCTTGAAATTCAAACAAAGGGAATAATTTTGCTCAAAAAACGGATTCTCCTCTACCGTAAAGGAGAAATCCTCAAACTTCAGATACCTCAGCAGTTCTTCACAAGTCCCCTTTAAATGAAAAAAATCGGATTTCTCCGGTTCCTTCTTCCAAAAAACAGGATCCAACTGGCCCGTGGTAGCAAAACCGAGTGAGTATCTCTCAAAATACTTCTCATCCTTCTTGAAAAATACATTGCCTGTTTCAAAAACATGAACTCCTTCAGCACCTCTGTTCACATTCCATACTATGTTCCCAAGCAGCCCCCCTATAAGTGTCGTTCGCAACAGGGATGCTTTGAGTGATACCGGATTTCTTATCTCAACCGCATCCAGTCCGGTCTTGAAAAGTTTTTCTTTCTCAGGATCCATGAAGCTGTAATTAACGACTTCATCAAATCCTTCGTGGAACAAAAGTTCTCTGATCCTGTCTTCAATTTCTTTTCTTCTATTGACTTCCAGATTAATCCCCTGCAGTACGGGGATATGAGACGGAATCTTATCGTAACCATAAAAACGCGCTATTTCCTCTATGAGATCGGCTTCCCGCTCTATGTCCACCCTGAAGTAGGGAACTTGAACTCTCCATATCCCTTCTCTCTGCTTCTCCAATTTAAATTCCATTCTCTTTAAAAAATCAATAATAAAACCTTCGTCAACGTCAATCCCAAGCAGCTCTGAGACGCGATGATGCCGCAGTATAACCGTCTTCGTTTTCCTGGGCTTAGGATATATATCTATCATTCCCTTCAGTGCCTTCCCTCCTATCTGAGTCAACAGGGATGCGGTCATACAGGCAGCTTCCGGAGGAAAGGAAATATCCGTACCCCTCTCAAAACGATAAGAAGCATCCGTCTGGATTCCGATTTCTTTCCACGTCTTACGGACAGAGACCGGATCAAAACAAGCGCTTTCAATGAACACATCCTTTGTTTCTTCTGTCACCGCCGTATCTTCTCCTCCTATGATTCCTGCAAGAGCCACCGGCTTTTTCTCATCAGCAATGACCAGCATACTCTGAGAGAGGGTGACAACATCCCCTCCCAGAACTTTTAATTCTTCTCCGTTCCTCGCTGTTCTTACGATTATTTTATCGCCTCTGAGTTTATTTAAATCAAACGCGTGAATCGGCTGCGCAGTGGAAAATAAAATATAATTGGTTGTATCGACAACATTATTGACCGGGGATAATCCCATAGCCTTTATTCTGCTCATCAGCCAGGCGGGAGAAGGGCCTACCTTTAGATCCTTTACAATCACACCACAGTATCTGGGACATAGGTCCTCTTCCAAAACCTGCACATCAAACGCATCAGAAATGCTCTCAGAGGCCTCGACCAGGGGGAATTTTCGATCCTTCAAAGGGATCGCCATACTGGCTGCCAACTCCCTTGCGACACCTAAATGCCCGAGGGTATCAGGCCTGTTTGCATAGGTCTCGAGCTCAAGAACAACATCTCCGTCCCTTTCCTCCCAATGGTCAACTAACAGGCCTATACTGTTCATTTTCTCCACGAGTTCTTTTGGAAACAACCTTATGTCTAAAAATTCTTTTAACCAATTCAAGCTTATCTTCATTTTAGGAAAACTGCCTTATAAATCTTAAATCATTCTCATAAAAATTCCTCAGGTCAGGTATCCGGAAAGAGAACATGGCTGTTCGGTCGATACCCATCCCAAAAGCAAATCCGGAGTACTTCTCAGGATCAATGTTCACGTTTTTTAAAACCTGAGGATCGACCATGCCGGCTCCAAGAATCTCAATCCATCCGCTTCCGCCGCATACACGGCACTGTCTGTCCTCGCCGCGACAGACCGTGCAGCCTATATCCACCTCTGCAGAAGGTTCTGTAAAAGGAAAATAACTGGGCCTAAACCTAATTTTAATCTTTTCGTTGTAAAGCGCTTTCAGGAAGCACTCTAGAGTTCCTTTGAGATGGGCAAAGGTTATGCCTAAATCAACCACCAATCCTTCGACTTGATAGAACATGGGAATATGCGTGGGATCCGGAGTCTCCCTTCGATATACTTTGCCGGGATTTATCATTCTTATGGGAGGTTTTTTCTTTTCCATAACTCTTATCTGAACCGGAGATGTATGCGTTCTGAGCAATAAATCGTCACTTAAGTAGAGAGTATCCCAATCATCCCTGGCAGGATGGTGAGGAGGGAAATTGAGAGCCTCAAAATTATAATAGTCCGTTTCAATCTCAGGCCCATCCTCAATGGAAAAGCCCATTAATAAAAAAATTTGTTCAATCCTCTTTTTATAAAGCAAAATAGGATGAGGCGTTCCCCTGTATCTTCTTTTCCCGGGTAGGGTCAGGTCTATTTCAGATTTAATGTACCTTGGTTCTTCGAGCTTCTTTGCATACTCTTCCAGCTTCTGCGCCACATATCCTTTAAACTCATTGACCTGCTTCCCGACCTCAGGCCTTTCTTGGGGAGAGACATCCTTCAACTCTTTAAGAAGAAGTGTTATGCGGCCTTTTTTTCGGCTCAGATAAGTATTCCTAAGGTCTTTTAAAGAATCTTTATCCCCTGCTTTGGCCAATCCCTCATCAAAATTGTTCCGAAGTACTCTGATTTTGTTTTTTAAATCAACCATTTCAAGCTGGATCCTTAAGTTTAAGCTTCCTTCGTCATTTTAACGATCTGAGAAAATGTGTCCGGAGAATGCACCGCGAGGTCAGCCAGAATTTTTCTATTCAGTTCTATGTTTTTCTTTTTTAAGCCTTTAATGAACTGGCTGTATGAAATATCATAACTGTTCGCCGCTGCCTTTATCCTTATGATCCACAGCCTTCTGAAATCTCTTTTCCTGTTTTTTCGATCTCTATAGGAATACTGGAAGGCTCTTTCCACAGCCTCTTTGGCTGTTTTGTAATTATGACTTCTGGCTCCCCAGTAGCCTTTAGCTTCTTTAAGTACTTTTGATCTTCTTTTCCTTCTTTTTGTTCCTCTTTTAACTCTAGGCATTTTATATCTCCCTCTAGTGTAAAATTATTTCTTTGTTTTCTCCCATTTATCCTGTCCAAACTACCCTGTAGATATTTATCTATTTATTAAAAATCGTAAGGCAGCATCCTTTTAATACGCATTCGATCAGCAGGATGTATCTGACCGGGTTTTCTTAAGTCTCTCTTTCTTTTTGCTGACTTCTTCGTAAGCATATGTCCTCTATAGGCTTTACTATAAATGACCTTTTTATTTTTGGTTATCTTAAACCTTTTCTTAGCGCCTTTATGTGTTTTCAGCTTTGGCATCTCTCTCTCCTGATTTAATAGGGCTTAATAATGCAGACACAGCCCAGGGCTGTCTCCTTACTCTCCCGTCTTGTTTCCCAAGGTCTTTGACATCTTCAAAAACTCTTTTGAGGATTTGATCCGCAAGTTCCGGTTTTGCTCTTTCGCGTCCCCTTAACATGACAGTAACCTTCACCTTATTTCCTTCTTTTAGAAATCTTTCTATGTGTCTTACTTTAAAGCTGTAATCATGGATACTGATCTTTGGCCTGAATTTAATCTCCTTCGTCTGGACCTGTTTCTGGTGTTTCTTCGCCTCCTGTTCCTTTTTATGCAAATCATAAAGATATTTACCATAATCCAGAATCCGGCATACCGGAGGTTTTGCGTTTGGTGCCACTTCAACAAGATCCAGTTCTTTCTCCTCAGCAGCTGATAACGCTCTTTCAATAGGGACTACTCCGATCTGTTCTTTATTTTCATCGATCAATCTTACTTTCTTGGCCGTTATCATTTCATTCGTCCTGTGAGGTTTTCTCTCCATTTTCCTATGATAAAACTTAGGTCTTACGATGATGATCCTCCTTTAAAGAATGATTTCCAAATCCTTATTTTCATTTAAATCTAACAATTTTTCAAGAAGCTCTTTGAAATTAAACTGACCCTTGTCTCCTTCCGTATGGATCCGAACAGATACACTCTCCTGGTCGATCTCCTTATCACCCACCACAAGAATTATGGGAACCTTGTTTTTCTCGGCATCTCTGATCTTGTATCCCACTTTCTCTCTCCTTGTATTCACTTCGGTTCTTATATCTTTTTCTCTCATCTTCTGATAGAGACCTTTCGCATAATCATTATGCCTGTCAGCAATCGGGATTATCATGGCCTGGACAGGAGCAAGCCAGAAAGGAAAATTTCCATTATAATGCTCTATCAATATTCCAAAAAACCTCTCTAAGGAACCGAGCAGGGCTCGGTGAATCATAAAAGGACGGTGGAATTCGCCGTCTTCTCCTACATAGGTTAAATCAAATTTTTCTGATAGATTAAAATCCAGTTGAATGGTCGTACACTGCCATGCCCTTTTCAATGCATCCTTGATTTTTATGTCTATTTTAGGCCCGTAAAACACTCCTTCCCCTTCATCCACGCTAAAATCAATTTTCTCCGCTTTCAGAGCTTTTTCAAGTGCATCCGTTGCTTCATCCCAGTCTTTCACAGATCCGCTGAATTTTTCAGGACGTGTTGAAAGATAAACATCAAAAACTTCAAACCCAAATATCCTCAGAAACCTCAGAGCCATGGAAATAGCCCTCCTGATCTCTTCTTCAAGCTGATCGGAACGGCAAAAAATATGGGCGTCATCCTGAGTGAATCCTCTGACTCTGAGCAGACCGTGTAAAACACCTCCCCGTTCATATCTATAGACCGTTCCCAGCTCAGCCCATCTTAAGGGAAGCTCCCGGTAGCTCCTCTGGGTTGATTGATAGACCATTATGTGAAAAGGACAGTTCATGGGTTTCAACTGGTATTCAACGCTATCACTGATCAACGGCGGATAGAGTGCATCGTAAAATTCGGTGTGGCCGCTTGTTTTCCAAACATCGAGCTTTGCAATATGAGGGGAGTAAATAAGGTCATATCCTTCCTTAAAATGTTCTTTGCGCCAGAAATCTTCTATAACAGCTCTGGATGCAGAACCCTTTGGATGCCATAAAATCAGACCTCCCCCCAGTTGTTCATTCGTGCTGAAAAGATCCAGTTCCGGCCCCAGCTTCCTGTGGTCACGTTTCCTGGCCTCTTCCTGCATATGCAGAAAATCTTTTAGCTCTTTTTCTTTAAAAAAGACAGTACCATAAATCCTCTGAAGCTGCTGGCCGCTCTCATCCCCTTTCCAGTAGGCTCCTGAAACAGAAAGCAGCTTAAAATGTTTTATAGCCCCGGTAGAGGGCACATGGGGGCCCAGGCAAAAATCCACAAAATCTCCCTGTCGGTAGCAGGAAACCTTTTCACCACCCTTCTCCTCTATCAACTCAACCTTCAAATCCTGATTCAAATTCTTGAAAAGTTTAATGGCTTCTTCCTTTGAGCATTCGAGTCTTTCCAGAGGTATGTCCTGATCTGAAATCTCCCTCATTCTTTTTTCTATTGATTTCAAATCTTCTTGGGTAAATGGTTCGTCTCTTAAAAAGTCATAATAAAAGCTATCTTCAACAGCCGGACCCACTCCGGTTTTAGTCCCAGGAAAAAGATCAAGTACAGCATGAGCCAAAAGATGAGCAGCGCTGTGTCTTAAAGTATCCAGACTGAAATCGAGTCTTTTATTCTTGTTTCTATGCATTTTTTACAATCCATTTGGTATTTTTCTTTTTTTTATGTCCCGACTTAACCCCCAAAGAAGAGGACAGATTTTTCAACTTGTTTTGAACGCTTCTATGTGACAAAAAAAATCAATCTTCATTTTAAGGTTAAGCAATCTGTACATTTTAATTTTCTGTAAATCAACATCTGTTTTTCTCAAATGGTAGGCGCGGAGGGTATCGAACCCTCGACCTCTTCCGCGTCAAGGAAGCACTCTCCCACTGAGCTACGCGCCTTTTTCCTTACCTCACAAGCCTATATATATTAAAGGTTTGAATTGACTCTGTCAATAAAAATAGGACACAAGAAAACTCAGAGATTGACTATCTCGGCTCTCATGTCCTTAAGAGAAAGAAGTCCCACCGAAGGCCTCCCTGTCAGCCACCCTCCGGTTTCACCGGGATTTATCACAAGCGTGTGCCTTTCTTTACTTATATCCGGCTTGTGAGTGTGTCCGTATATGATAACGTCGTAATCTCCGGCTGCCATATAGTTTTTGATATTAAAATGAGTATGGGTCACTAAAAAACTCATTCCTTTATAGGAAAACCTGAACGGCTCTTCACAAAGCGTTCCAAGTGATTCAAATACCTTTTTCAGACCTTTTTTTTCTCCATCACAATTTCCAAAAACAGCCTTTACAGGACATGCGAGTCCTTTCAATTCCGCGGCTGCAAACGGAGCTATAAAATCACCGGCATGGATCACCAGTTCACATCCCGCGTTGTTAAAAAACAACACCGCCTGCTTAATCGCATCGCAGTTATCGTGAGAATCCGACATTATGCCTATCATTCACTTCTCCTTCCCTTCTTTATGTTAGCCTGGATTCATCAAGAGTCAAGCCTCCTGGGATGAAATTCAGGTATAGCTGGTCGCTCCCTTCAGATTTTTAACGCCATTCTCCTTCGTTTTTCTCGGCTCCTGCGTA
>CAZUXT010000007.1:0-9682 GCA_964624145.1 uncultured Eubacteriales bacterium
CTCATAACCCGGAGGTCGTTGGTTCAAATCCAACCCCCGCTACCAACTTTTTTTCTATTATTTGTGAATCCTATCTTACCTTTCATTGACATCACTGGGATAAAAGAATAAATTCAGATTATAATCCATAATATTCGTATTGACTTTTGAAAGATAAGGAAAAGGAGGTAAATCATTATGTCGCTTGTCCCAATTTTCAGGATAGGGGTATGGAACGCATGGATTCTTATGGCTCTTCTGTTCCTTTTTATGATGTTATCAGGACTCCTCCCTAAGGATATTGGAAAGAGAATAACACCTGCCAAAGAGGCAAAAAAGACCAGAAATATGATGCTGGTCATCTTTTTTACCTTGATGATATATTCTATCTTTTTGCCTCTTAAAACAGGGGGTATATGGTTCTATGCAGGACTTTCTGTTTATGTTTTAGGATTGATTGTCTCTGCTGCAGCCCTCTTTAGTATTGGCGCCACAAAACCCGGTGATCCGTTCACTAAAGGTATATATCGTTACTCCAGACATCCCATATCTTTGGGCACTTTGCTGTCTGTAATAGGAGTGGGCATTGCTTCTGCTTCGTGGCTTTTCCTGTTTTTTTCAGTCTTATTGATGGTTGTATCTCAAATGTCGTCTATTTCTGAAGAGAGTGCGACCGCGAAGAAGTTTGGAAGCGCTTACGATGAATACACAGCACGAACTCCCAGATGGATAGGAATACCTAAATCAACAAAGAAATAGTACGTATGTTAAAATCAATATAAAAATAACTTTTTTTTTAGCAAAAAGAAGAGTTTGATATAATAGAGAAAATTCCTTACGATTGAGAAAGGGAGAAAGATGGAGAAAAGGAGTTTTTGATGTCGCTTCGAATGATAGATATTGTGCTTCCTCAAGAATTCAAGAATGAGATCGAGACGCTGATTAAGGAACAAAATCTTTTGGATGTATGGGACGAAGAGGTCTCGGAGGGACAGATAAAAATAAAGGTGCTCGTTCCCACGGAAAACACCGAGCCAATCATGGATGCGCTAAAGAAGCGCTTTAACAGTGTCAAAGAATTCCGGATGATCCTTGTTGCTGTGGAAGCCTCTGTCCCAAGACCGGATGAAAAGGAAGAGGACGATAAAAAATCAGAGGTTCTTTCAGCTCAGAAAAACAAGGAAAAGAAAAGAGCGCGGATATCCAGGGAGGAGTTATATGCTGATGTGGATATGATGACCAGAATGTCCTGGATTTATATGGCACTCATGATCCTTGCCTCTGTTGTGGCTGCTGTAGGGATTTTGCGGAACAATGTCGTCTTCATCATCGGTGCTATGGTGATTGCTCCGGCATTGGGGCCTAACGTTGCTTTGTCACTGGCCGCCACCCTGGGGGATGTAGAACTGACTCGAAGAGCGATCAAGTCCATTGCTCTGGGAACAGGTGCTGCTTTTGTTTTTTCAGCATTCATTGGCATTCTTTTTCATGTGGACACGCAGATCCCCGAGTTGGTCTCCAGAACAGAGGTCAGTTTCGGGGACATAGCCCTTGCTCTGGCTGCCGGAAGTGCGGCTGTGCTGTCTTTGTCCTCAGGTATGGTCACGGCTCTTATCGGCGTGATGGTTGCTGTGGCTCTTCTGCCTCCTCTTGTTACACTGGGCATGCTGGTAGGCTCAGGTCAATGGGATTTAGCCCTCGGCGCGTTGTACCTTTTTCTTGTCAATTTCATTTGTGTCAATCTTGCGGGTGTTCTTACATTTTTGGTCCAGGGCATTCGCCCTTTATCCTGGTGGAAAGCCCATCAAGCGAAAAAAGCGGCACGAAATGCGATCATTATATGGACTTTTTTCCTTGCTCTGCTGGTTCTCCTTATCCTTTTATCCCGACATAACTAACCTGACTTATTAGAAAAATAGCGAGTAAAAAAAGGGGAGTCTCCTTGTTGGAGACTCCCCTGCATTACGGCGTCACAAAACGATGTGACAGTAAACTCTAAACGGAAGGAAAAGAGTTTTTATTAATTTCTACCTAATACTCTTGATGTTTCAGCCACTCTTCCTACAGCCAATATATAGGCCGCTTCTCTCATAGACACTTTATAGTCCTTCATGGTTTTGATAACATCCCAGAACGCCTGATTCATTTTCTTTTCCGTTTTAGCAAGCACTTCCTCTTCTGAAAAGAAATACCTCTGTAAGTCCTGTACCCACTCCAGATAAGAAACCATGACTCCTCCTGCGTTTGCCAGGATATCCGGGATCACAAGAGTTTCTTTTTCTTTTAAGATCTCATCCGCATCCAATGTTGTGGGACCATTTGCCCCTTCAAGAATGATTTTCGCCTTCACATTATCTGCATTGTTTTTATGGATCTGTCCTTCAACGGCTGCCGGGATGAGAATATCGCAAGGAAGGCTGATAAGATTTTCATTGTCAATAGGTTCTGTTTCAGGAAAATCGACGATAGAGCCGGTCTTGCTGACCTGCTCTTTAAGAGCCACAGGATCAATGCCTTTTTCACTATAAATGCCGCCGTAAATATCCGTGACTGCAGTAATTTTGCAGCCTGCTTTGTGAACAAGCTTTGCAATAGACGATCCAACATTGCCGAAACCTAAAACAGCGACTTTCTTACCAGCCAGTGAAAAGTCAAGGTGCTTTGAAGCCTCTCTCAACACGTAATACAAACCTGTGCCCGTGGCTTCTTCTCTACCGAGGGAACCTCCCAGAAGTATGGGCTTTCCCGTAACCACAGCCGGTTCGATCTGTCCGTTTTGTTGGTAAGCATCGGCAATCCATGCCATTGTCTGTGAATTGGTGAACATGTCCGGTGCGGGAATGTCTTTAAAAGGGCCTATGATGTCCCTGATAGCTGAGATGTACTGCTTGGTCAGCTTTTTCAATTCGTTTTCAGACATTTTTGTCGCATCGCAGATCACCGCTCCTTTTCCGCCGCCAAAGGGGATATTGATCACAGCGCATTTCCACGTCATCCAGGAAGCAAGCGCTTTGCATTCACTCAGAGAAGCATCCGGACTGTACCGAATGCCGCCTTTTGAAGGGCCTCTGATGGTAGAATGCTGAACCCTGAAGCCGGTGAATGTTTCCGCATTTCCATTGTCCAGAGAAACAGGAATATGGACCGTAAGCTCTCTTTCCGGATATTTGAGCCTCTGGTAAATCCATGGTTCCAGGTCCAGATAATCCGCAGCATTCTCGAACTGCAGTGTGGCTTCAATAAAAGGATCGTATTCCCCTTCCTTTTTCTTAATGACCGGTTCTATATATCTAATTTTTTCCGGTTTTGCCATTTTAATCTCCTATTTCTTTAACAAGGAGCTTCAATAATTTGTCATAACCTGTTTTTTTGAACTGAAGAATTGGGTATTTTTGACCTTTGTAATAAATAAACTTTTGATCCAGCCTGATTCTTTTTGGTTTGTCTTTCTTTTCCTCTTTTTCTTCTAAAATGGATTCCATGTCAGGCCATGGAATGATCTCTGCTTTGTGTTTTTCATAGATACTTTCTTTTTCTTTCTTTTTAGCTGATGCGTTATAATAATTATTCATAATGACCTCCTTTTCAAGGCGACTTTAATCAATGCAAGGTATGTGCCAAATTGTAACTATACTATTATCAGTTAGTTAGATATTTCACATGCTGGCACTATAGCATTTTGCATCACTGCAATTTGCAATAGTTGTGTTTTTAGGGAAGACTAAAGGCTTATTTTTCCCAGGACTTTATTTTCCTGAAAAGTGAGGTGGGATGGATTCCCAGTATTTTTGCGGCTTTTGTTTTGTTATTATCCGTATGTTCGAGCACTCTTTCTATGTACTGTTTTTCAAGCTGTTCTAGAGTGGGAAGGTCTTTATTTTTTTCAGCTTGCTCCATCACAGCCGAGCTTGTATATTTTTTATAATTTCTTATTTCAAGAGGAAGGTGAAGCATTTTTACCTCATCGGAAATATGAAGAGACATGATTCTTTCCATTATATTTTTTAACTCCCGGGCATTTCCCGGCCACGGGTAGTTGACCAGACAGGCTGCTGCCTCAGAAGTTATTCTCTTATAGGAACGTTTCAGCTCTTGATTTAGCTCTTGAATAAAATGAAGCGCAAGAGGCAGTATGTCTTCTTTTCTCTCTCTCAAAGGAGGTATTTTGATGGGGACCACATTGAGCCTGTAGAACAGATCCGAGCGGAACCGCTCTTCTTTGACAGCTTTTTCAAGGTCTTTATTCGTAGCGGCTATGATCCTTATATCGACTTTTATGTTTTTGTTTCCTCCCAGTCTCTTGAATGTTTCTTCTTCCAGAACTCTCAACAGTTTGGCCTGGAGATTAAAACTCATATCTCCTATTTCATCAAAAAAAACCGTTCCTTCGTCAGCTTTTTCCAGAAGACCTAATTTTCTTTTTTTGGCATCTGTAAAAGCACCTGCCTCATATCCGAACAATTCGCTTTCCAACAGATTATCCGGAATGGCCGCGCAATTGATCTCTATGATCGGCTTGTCAGATCGAGGGCTTTGGTAGTGGATAGCCTTTGCGAGAAGCTCTTTACCAGTACCGCTTTCTCCCTGCAGAAGCACTGTGGTTTTAGAAGCAAATGAGATTTTGTTAGCTGTTTCCAACACTCCGGTCATCTCTTTGCTTTCCGCGACTATGTTGCCAAAATAATAACGGCCTTTCTCTGACTTGAGGTGATCTTGAATTCTTATGCGAAGATAAAGAGTTTCCAGTGCGCGCCGGATAGTATTCTTTAAGTCGTTTATCTTAAACGGCTTTAAAATGTAGTCATACGCGCCCAGTTTCATGGCTTCGACGGCTTTTTCAAGGATTTCATAAGCGGTCATCATGATGACAATGGTCTCGTTTCTCTTTTCCTTTATTCTTTTTAATACCTCAAGTCCTGAAATTCCAGGAAGCATCAGGTCGAGAAGTATTAGATTTGGTTTCAGTTGTCCCATGATCTCCAAGGCGCTTTCCCCTGAGTCAGCAATGTGTATTTCATATCCTTCTTTTTCCAGGGCTTTCTTTAAATTATTAAGGGTCAGTGTTTCGTCATCGACAATAAGAATGGAGTAAGAGGTCATAAAATGGTCTCCTCATCTCTCTCAGCTTTTTTCCCTTCCTGCCGGATAGGAAGAAATATTGAAAATGTGGTCCCTTTGTTCAGTTCGCTTTTTACAGATATATCTCCTTTGTGATTTTCTAAGTAACTCATGCTAATACTCAAACCTAATCCTGTTCCTTTTGATTTTTTTGTGGTAAAGAAAGGATCGAATATTTTCTTGATATTTTCTTCAGAAATTCCTTGGCCTGTATCTGAAATATCGATGCGCACCGTTTCTTTAAATTTTACTTTGGTCGTGGTCACGACTAATTGTCCTTTATCCGGTATTGACTGGGCTGCGTTCAAGAACATGTTTATAAGGACCTGCCTGATTTGGTTATGATCCGCCGTGATATTTGGGAGTGAAGATGAAAGTTTTTTTTCAAAGTTGACTTTTCTGAATATCGGTTGATGACTGATAAAAGAGATCGTCTCTTCAATCAGTTGATTGAGATTGATTTTAGTGTACTGAGGAGGAGCCGGACGGGCAAAATTAAGAAGACCTCTTACTGTTTGTGATATTCGATAGACATTCTCCAATACCAACGCGATTTCCTTTTTTGACTTTTCTTCCTGAGCTTCTTCCTCCAAATTCTCGAGATAAGAGGAAATACCTAAAAGCGGGTTATTTATTTCATGGGCCGCTCCCAAAGCGAGCTGACTGAGGGCTGAATATTTCTCATATTGAGCGAGTTGTATACGAAGCCTTTTTCGTTCGGTCACATTCTCTATTAAGAGAGTCACTCCTAAAACATGTTTTTCATCAGCTAGTATAGGGAAAAAGGAAAAATTGAAGTATTCCTCTCTGTTTTCTATATTCACCTGTTTTTCACGGATGTGATGGGGGCGTGTTTCTTTTATGGTTTTCTCGAAGACCTCTTTTATGTCCTTTTGGTCAAGGCAGGGAAGTATTGTAAAAAGATCATCTCCTTTTTCTAATTTGTCCAGCTTGAATAAGTTAATGAATTCTCTGTTGTAATGTGTGATTTTATATGATGTATCCAGAGCAATAACTCCCAGTGAGATGCTGTCAATGAGGTTTGATATATATTCTTCAGAATTTTTAAGGTCTTTGGTTAGGTTGCGCAGAAGTGAGGTCGTCCTTCTGGAATAAAAACCGGATATCACAATTACAAGGAGGAAAAAAGGGACAAAAATAAAAATGATGACCTGACTCACTTCTTTGGCAGGAAGCAAAGCTTCCTTCAAATCTATCTCAGATACAATATAGAAATCTTGGTCTGTTAACTTTTTATAAGCACACAAGACTTTCTTTCCTCTATAATCAAAGTGGGTTTTAACTCCTGCATCGCCTGTATGGGGGTTTTTTTCTTCCATAAAATGTCCTATATCAGACAAAGGTTTTCCTCCTAACCGAGTGGGTGAAAGGAGGGTTCCCTCTTTGTTGACTAAGAAAACCTCACTCGTATCACCCATTCTCAAATCAAAAAGAAGGTCAAAGAAATTCTCCAGATTAATGGAAGCGGCCAACACTCCCATGATTTTACCTTCTTTGTTTAATAGGGGGTGTGACAGTATCATAACGGGTTCATTAAGAATATCGGAAAAAAATATTCCTGAGTTGTAGGTATGCCCTTTTTTGCTTTGCTGGAAATACTCCCTACTGGAAATATTTTCCCTTACATTGATGTTTATTGACAGAAAGACGTCTCCATTGAGATCAGCAATGATGACAAAGTCATACCATTTTTTCTGCTCTATTAAAGTACTTAAAAAGTCCGAATACTGTGAGGATTGATACGCATCCTGGATATTAAGTTTGGAATAAGATTTAAGGTCAGATTCTCTGTCAGTGAGAAAAGTGTTGATGGTTTTGATGTTTTCATCCACGGATTCTGAGAGGCGATCATAAATCTGGTTTTTTATAAGTGATGAGATCTCGTGGTTGAAAATAAAAAATAAAAGCAAAAAAGGAGTGAAAAACAGCAACAAAGTGATCAGGGCATTGCGCAGGGTCAGCTTTTTATAATAGATTTCTTTCCCCTTCCCGGATGAATACTTATTTTTGGACATTTTCCAGAGGCAAGTCATTTTTCGTATGTTTTTAAATATTGGGAACGAAAGTAAGACTTGGCTTCTCCCATGTTTTTAAAGCTTAGTTCCTGGTTTTTGAAACTCAATTCACCCTTGAAATCCTCAATCGATTCATACTGATGGGCGGTCATCCAGGATTCAAGCTCGTTTGCCATATCTTTGACAGTGTCCAATCCACCCTTATAAAAAAGAGAACAAACCTGTACGGCTGAAGCCCCAGCTAGGAGCTGTTTTATCAGTCCGTTTCCATCCATGATCCCACCTGAAGAGGATATGTCACAGCCTATTCTGCCCGCAACGAGAGCCACCCATCTCAAAGTCCGGTTGAAGTCGCCCTTCCCTTTTATGGTTCTTGTGGTGAGGTTTTTCAGATCAATATCAGGTTCGATAAACCAGTTGAAAAAGACAAGCCCGTCGCATCCTGATTCAGACAGCCTTCTGGCCAAGTAGGGAACAGAGGTTATCTGGTTATTCAATTTTATAGAGACAGGAATAGAGACACTGCTCTTAATACTTTTAAGGATTTCAAGGTGCTGTTTTTCATATTCAGCGCACGGTTTATCAAGCTCCAACGGCAGGGAATATATATTCAGTTCCAGTCCGTCAGCGCCGGCATCCTGGAACTGCTTGGCAAACGCAGGCCACAGCTTGGGAGACCGGCAGTTGATGCTTGCAATGATCGGAATCTTTGATTTTTGCTTTGCTTCTTCAATCATCTGGTATATTTTCTGAGGTCCGTATTCTAAAAGTCCTCCTTCACGCAGATAATCAACAGCTTCTGGATATATATTGATATATTTATCATACACATCTTCTTGTGAGATAAGCTGTTCTTCAAAGACTGACTTTAAAACCACGGCCCCCACACCGGCTTCTTCACACTTAAGGATCCCGGATAAAGAATCCGTAAATCCGCTGCTCGCGGCAATGACCGGATTTCTCAGCTTTAAGCCCATATAAGAAGCTGATATATCAGGCATTTTGTTCTCCCTTTCCATGTATTTTCACAGACAATGAAAATCCTTTTTTAGAATAGAACAATTTCAACCAGAAATAGAATTATACTATCATTGTTCTGCAAATCAAAGTAATGGATTGATTTTATGTTGAACATCTCTTTTTCAAGTGGTATAAATGAGTTCTATCGCAATGGGTCTCAAAGAATATAAAAAGAAAAGAGATTTTAAAAAGACCACAGAACCTGATGGAGCTTCAGGGCCTAAGAAGAAGAAAAATCTCGTATATGTTATCCAGCGTCATGACGCTTCACATCTTCATTATGACCTGCGTATTGAAGAGAATGGTGTTTTGAAAAGCTGGGCTTTCCCTAAAGAACCTCCTATGAAATATGGAATCAAAAGGCTTGCGGTTCAGACAGAAGACCATCCCCTGGGTTATGAAGATTTTGAAGGGACCATCCCGGAAGGGCAGTACGGTGCAGGCCAGGTTGAGATCTGGGATAAAGGCACTTATGTTCCCATTGAAAAAACTTCTGAGAAAAGAATTTTTATGCTATCAGGGGATAAGCTTCAGGGAGAGTACTGCCTTATAAAACTGAAACCAAAAAATTCTGAGGGCAAAAATTGGCTGTTTTTTAAAATGGAAGACAAAAAAGAGCCCTGACCTGTCCGTTAATACTCTTCCAAATGATTGAATTCAGCATCTTCCAGCCAGGTCTCTGGTCTGGAAACAAAATTGATAATGTTTTCCAGCAGGAAATAGTGCCGTTTTTCTTCCTCGGCTATCTTTAAAAACAAGTCCTTCTGGTCAGGCTCATCCACTTCAGAAGCCTTTTTCTCATAAAATTCCTGGCTTTTCTTCTCAATGTCTTGAGCTTTTCGGTACATATCTTTCTGTCCTATATCCGGATCTACCTTTTCCCCTCTCATATCTGTAAAGATATTTTTGCTCTTCTTTAAGATATCTGTCTCATGCATGGAGACCTTTGTTTTTTCAGACATGGATTTGAAAATGTTGAAGTGTTTCACTTCATCATCAGCCAGCATGGTGAGTATGCTTTTAAGCCCGGGATGATTGATTTTTTTTGATAATTCACGGTAGTATTTTTCTCCGTCTTTTTCCATCTTCATGGCGTATTCAAAAATATCCATTTTGATATTCCTTTGGATGAAATATTTTGTTTTGCTTACATAACTTCTTGCTAAAGATATAGTAACAAAAACGGAAAAAGAGAGCAAAAATACATTTTAACTTATTCATTGTATTTGCTATAGTATGAAGGCAGGATCCATAAAAAAATCTGGTAAAAAAATAGGGGAGAATAAAATGAAAAAAATGTATTCAATGGTTCTATGCATGGTGTTTCTGTTTTTTTTAAAATCCGTTGTATTTCCTCACTGTGAGATTCCGTGCGGGATATATAATGATGAAATGCGCTTTGAAATGATCATGGAACACATACAAACCATAGAAAAAGCTATAAACGAAATACAACATCTCTCAAATGAAACAGCTTCTCTTAATTACAATCAATTAGTGAGATGGATCACCAATAAGGAACACCATGC